>NZ_JABSNO010000024.1 GCF_013294015.1 Frigoriflavimonas asaccharolytica | reverse complement strand
AATTTTCTTCTCGTTTTTCTCATGTTTTTTCCGACTATTTAAAGTTAATAATTTCAACTTAAATAGTGGTCCAGTTTTTCAAGGGTATTATAGAATGCTGTGATATATAAATCTCCTTTTATAAATCCACTTTGGCAAGCAAATCGAGTGGGTGCTTATATCAATAATCCAAATTTTACACTAGTTTTAGAAGAAGCAAAAACTGAAATTTTGGCTTATAGAACGCACTATATAAGAGGCATTGTTTCTACAGATGGTATAGAATTGTATGATTTGTTTAAGGTGGAAATTCCAAATTTATAGAAAATACAAATAAATAAATCACAGAATTTATTAAAAAAAAAATATCTGCTAAAAATTTTTAGCAGATATTTTTTTGCATATGCATTTTTTGATATTAACTTCAAAAAAATTACCATCAAAAAAAACACTAGTCTTTAAGAAAAATTTAAACTTTTATTATATTTATCTTTCAAAATCATCTTGCAACCTCACAATATCATCTTCTCCAAAATATTTTCCTGTTTGCACTTCTATAAAAATGAGCGGAAAATCTGTAAGATTCATAATGCGATGTTTTGCACCTTGTGCTATAAATATACTTTCCCCGTAAGATAGTTTTATTTCTTCATCATTTAATATTACCGTTGCACTACCTTCTATTATAGTCCAATTTTCTTGCCGATGATGATGGTATTGATATGACAATCTCTGACCAGGATTCACTTCGATTCTCTTCAATTTATAGTGTGGTTCATCTGCCAACACAAAGTATTTTCCCCAAGGTCTTTCACCAATTTCTAACATGCTCTATAATTTTTAGTGAATATAATTAAAATATTTCTTCAAAACCAACAAAGAAATCAGTTTTTCTATATTTTCATTATTAAATTTTCCACGATATCTATTTGCGTTTTCAATTATTTCTAAGCATTCTTTCGGATGGTCTAGATAATATTGAATCTGCTCTTCTAGATTGTCATAGTTTTCACTCAAACCGATGTAATGTTCATCTGGCTTCAAAGTTCCTTCCATATACCAAGTTTCCATTTTCAAAGGCGGAGAAACCGCGATGGAATTGGAAGACATGATCCATTTTAAGTTCGTCGCAACATCATTTCCTTCCAAACTCAAAATAAATTTATTTTTTAAATGTTCGCAAATAGAAATTTTTGGCTTTATCCAATCTGGATTTCCGCCAATGATATTTACTTGCCCCAAATCACAAAATTTTGAACCGAAATATTTTTGATAAAAAACCATCCGATGCTGCTGGTGTATAGCAGCTCTTCCAATTAATATATCTTTCTTGTCCGAAAATTTAAGCTCATCTTTTACAGTAACGAAATGCCGCGCTTTATCCAAATTCAGCAAAATATTATTTTCATTATTTCCAAATATCGGTCGGCTTTTGCAGATTGCAGGTCTTTTTAGAATTGAATTTACGTCACCAAATTCATAATCAATTACCCAATTTTTCGGGAAATATTTGGCAAACTCATACGTATCAAAATAATAGGCTTTTGGCGTTTTAGGATGTAATAAATCTGAAACAGTATGTTTTGCATCGCTAAACTCTATTTTTTCAGAAATTTTGTTGTAATAATCTACCCGAAAATCAACTTCTTGTTTCTGTTTTTGACTTAAATTTTTAGATAAATTTTTAATTTCAACTTCCACATTTTTACCGCTCAAAAATCTTTGAGAATAACCTTTTACATAAAAAAGAAATTTATTTTGTTTAAAAATTCTTGCCATTAAATAGAAATTACGCAAATATAGAAAAAAGCATAGTTTTTTCATTAAATTTGCCTGCATTAATAATAGTTATGAAAAAAGTTAGAGTACGTTTTGCGCCAAGTCCAACCGGGGCATTGCATTTAGGAGGAATTAGAACCGCATTGTATGATTATCTTTTTGCCAAAAAGAATGGCGGAGATTTCATTTTGAGAATAGAAGATACAGATACTGCAAGATATGTAGAAGGCGCAGAAGATTATATACAAGAAGCACTAGAATGGTGTGGAATAATACCGGACGAAAGCCCAACACATGGCGGAAACTACGGACCTTATCGCCAATCTGAACGTAGAGATATTTATGACAACTACACAGCAGAAATACTAAAAACAGATTTTGCCTACCTCGCTTTTGATACTCCAGAAGAATTGGATGCCTTGCGAAAAGAATACGAAGAAAAGGGAGAAGTGTTTTCTTACAACAACAAAACCAGAAACAATCTTAAAAATAGCATTGCACTTTCTGCAGAAGAAATTGCAAAACTAATAGAAGAAAAAGTACCTTCTGTGGTTCGTTTCAAAATGCCTTTCAATAGAGATGTGAATTTGGAAGACATCATCCGTGGAAAATTTTCTGTAAACACAGATACTTTAGATGATAAAGTTTTGGTGAAAAACGATGGAATGCCAACCTATCATTTCGCAAACGTAATCGATGATTACAAAATGGAAATCTCTCACGTCATACGTGGCGAAGAATGGTTGCCATCTTTGGCTTTGCACTACCTTTTGTATGAAGCTTTTGGCTGGGAAAAACCAGAATTCGCACATTTATCTCTGATTTTAAAACCAGAAGGCAAAGGAAAACTGAGCAAAAGAGATGGCGATCAATTTGGATTTCCTGTTTTCCCATTGGAATTTCATGATAAAGCATCAGATTCTATTTACAAAGGTTACAGAGAAGAAGGTTATTTTCCAGAAGCATTTATAAATTTTCTTGCACTTTTGGGTTGGTCTCCTGCAGATGATGTAGAAATAATCAGCTTGGAAGATATGATTGCTGAATTTGATTTAAATAAAGTGCATAAAGCGGGAGCTAGATTTAGCAAAGAAAAAGCAGAATGGTTCAATCATCAATATCTTCAATCCAAATCGGACGAAGAACTTCTAGAACGTTTGCAAAATAAAGAATTGGTGCAGAAAGCTAATTTAGATAAAAAAACTTTGCAAAAAATAATTTCTTTGATGAAGGAAAGATGGAGTTTTGTAAAAGATGCAGTAAATGACAACGAAGGCGGAAAATTTTTCTTTGAAAGACCAACTTCCTACGACGAAAAATCTGTGAAAAAAGCTTGGAAAGAAGACTCTGCAACTATTCTTTCGCAATTTTCATCTTTATTAAATGATGTTTCCGAAGCAGATTATTCTGCGGAAAATATTAAAAATAAAATTTCAGAATTTTGCGAAAGCAATGCTATTGGAATGGGAAAAGTGATGATGCCATTGCGTCTAGCTTTGGTTGGAGAACTAAAAGGCACCGATGTTCCAGATATTTTTGAAGTATTGGGAAAAGCTGAAAGTGAGCAAAGAATTTTAAATGCAGTAAATAATATTCACTAAAACTCTTTTATTTTTTATAAATTTGAAAATATAATATCATAATATGGAATACCTAGAATTTGAAAAGCCGATACAAGACTTAATGGAGCAGTATGACAATTGCAGTTTGGTGGGCGAAGAAAGCGGTGTAGACGTGAAATTGGCTTGCGCACAAATTGAGGATAAAATACTGGAGAAAAAAAAACAAATATATGGCAACCTTTCTCCGTGGGAAAGAGTGCAACTTTCTCGTCATCCGCAACGTCCGTATACTTTGGATTACATTGCGGGCATCACAGATAAAGATAGTTTTATAGAATTGCACGGCGATAGAAATTTTGCAGATGATAAAGCCATGATTGGCGGAATGGCAAAAATCGACGGAAAAAAAGTGATGATCATCGGTACGCAAAAAGGACGCTCTACCAAAGATAGACAGTATCGCAGATTTGGAATGCCCAATCCAGAAGGATATAGAAAGGCATTAAGATTGATGAAATTGGCAGAAAAATTTAGCATTCCTGTGATTACTTTAATTGATACTCCAGGAGCTTACCCAGGTTTGGAAGCTGAAGAACGTGGACAAGGAGAAGCTATTGCAAGAAATATTTTTGAAATGGTGCAACTAAAAACACCCATCATTACTTACATTATTGGTGAAGGAGCAAGTGGTGGCGCATTAGGAATTGGTGTAGGAAACAAAGTATATATGCTAGAAAATACTTGGTACACGGTAATTGCACCAGAAAGCTGCTCATCCATACTTTGGAGAAATTGGGATCATAAAGAAGATGCTGCAAATGCATTGAAATTAACACCAAAAGATGCACTAGACAATAAAATTATAGACGGCATCATTCCAGAACCATTAGGCGGAGCGCACAACGATTCTGCTGTTGCGTTTGAAAACGTGAAACAATCTATCTTAAAAAATATAAAAGCCTTCTCTAAATTTACAGGCAAAGAATTGGAAACTCAAAGGCAAGATAAATTTATAGCGATGGGACAATTTAAGGGATAAGTAATTTTAATTATTTAGATATATAAATAACTTATTTTATAGAAACATAAAAAGCTATTTCAAAATTTTGAAATAGCTTTTTTTTGCTTTCACAATTTAAAATGAGAATATTATTTCGAATTCAAACTTATCGCTATATCTTGGGTAAGATTTTTTGTAGAGCTGTATTTTGCATCGCAAACCATGGTAGTAAGAATGTATTTTCCTTTGTTCACCACCACAAAGTTGTGGTTTTTTGCTGGCACGCTTAGATTATAAAAATCTTTGCCCGTAAATTTTACAATCAAACTGCAATCCGAATTATTTTTAATTTGGACTACAACCGTTTTTTTATTGGGATCATTATTAAATAATTCATTAAGAACATTTGCCGTTTGTTTGCTATTGCTATTTTCTGGTGTTTTCCCTCTGCTTAAATCTCTTACTAATTTTCCTTTTTTTAAGGGTTTTACGGTCGGTTTTGCAAAAGGATCATTATCTTTTGTAATTAATTTTACCAGTTTTATTTTAAATTCATTGTTTCTAGCATTATCCGGATTTGCTTTCAACCAAGAGGCAATCACCTTTGGATCTGTGGTGTTTTCGACTTGTTCTATGGTGTAAATTTGAGAAAAACTGAAAAGAAAACTGAAAAGAAAAAAGGATAATAATAATTTCCGCATACCTGTAAATTTATTTATTTTAAAATATTAATGTTTCGTAATTTAAACTATAACGGAAAAAAGTTGCTTTTTAGTTTCCATTAAATTTCATATCTTTGCATCGCTCAAAAATAGAGCCTAATAAAGGACTAAATTTAATAAAAAAATAAGAATTATATGTATTCACCAGTTGCTGCAGATGTAGCGAAATTAAGAAACACGACAGGTGCAGGTATGATGGACTGCAAAAAAGCTTTGGTAGAAGCAAACGGAGATTTTGATCAAGCGATTGACATTCTACGTAAGAAAGGACAAAAAGTTGCTGCAAACAGAGCGGATAGAGATTCTGCAGAAGGTGCAGTAATTGCAAAAGTAAACGAAGATAATACTTTGGGTGCAATCATCGCTTTGAATTGTGAGACTGATTTTGTTGCAAAAAACGAAAGTTTCGTTCTACTTGCTCACGAATTAGCTGAACAAGCAATGTTTTATTCTACAAAAGAAGAATTTTTAGCATCTGATTTCCATGGACAAACTGTGCATGATAAATTAATTGAGCAAACAGGTGTAATTGGAGAAAAAATAGAAATCGGTGCTTTCGAAAGAATGCAGGGAACTTATTTAGGTGCTTACATTCACGCTGGAAACAAGATTGCTGCTATCACTGCACTTTCTGCAAAAGTAGATGGTGGAGATGAGGTTGCAAAAGCAGTTTCTATGCAAGTAGCAGCTATGAACCCAATTGCTTTAGATGAAACTCAAGTTTCCCAAGATACTATTGATAAAGAATTGGAAATTGAAAAAGAAATATTGATAAAAGAAGGGAAACCAGAAGCTATTATTGATAATATCTTAAAAGGAAAAATGCAAAAATTCTACAAAGACAATACTTTGGTACACCAAGCTTTCATTAAAGATAGCAGTATGTCTGTAGCAAGCTATGTAGAATCTGTGAACAAAGATTTGAAAGTACAAGGTTTTGCAAGAATAGCTTTAGGATAAGACCTATTTTTTAAAACTAAAATTTAAACTGCTTCAATTTTTTTGAAGCAGTTTTTTTTTGTGAAAAATATTTTAATAATGAATTTGATAATTAATGATTAAATTTGCCTTCTTATTTCCAGAATTCTCTTACATGAAAAAAATATTTACATTATTATTCACTATTTTCTATCTATTCGGAAATGCGCAATTGGATACAGACCATTGGTTTGCACCGATGTCTGCAAGAGCTGGAATTAATAATTTGCAAAGTGTATTGTATCTTTCTACCAACGAAACTACTCCTTTTACGGTACAAATTTTTAATAACAACGGACTTTATACCACCGCGCAGGTAAGTAAAGGAAATCCTACAACGGTAGATATTCCTGGAGATTACATGTTGGCTCCAAATCAATTTGACCTTTTTACTGTTTCTAATAAAGGAATATACGTGAAGGGAGCGAAGAAATTTTATGCAAATTATCGTTTTTCCGTTACCAGTCATGCAGAAATAATCACCTCCAAAGGTTTAGCAGGAATAGGAACTACCTTCTATGCTGCAATGGCACCCAATACTACTGCTACAAGCTACGTAAGTTCTAATATCGGTGTGTTGGCTACAGAAGACAACACAATAGTAACAATTTCTGGGTATAATCCTCTTGTCGTTTTTTCTGATGGAAGCTCATCTGCCACCAAAACATTTACTTTAAATAAAGGGCAATCTTATATAGTAGATGTTGCAAGCCAAGACTCTCCCAACAATCTTACTGGTTTGATAGGCGCAAAAATAGTTGCAACAAAACCAATAAGCGTAACCAATGGAAACTTCAACGGAATATACACCACTCAAAATTTAACCAATAATGATATTTTGATGGACCAAGCTGTACCAATTGATAGACTTGGGAAAGATTTTGCCGTAGTAAAAGGAAATGGTCCTGTAACTTCTGGAATGGAAGCTGTTTTGGTAGTAGCTACAGAAAATAATACAACATTACTTGTGAATGGAAATCCCTACGGTTCGCCATTGAATGAAGGGCAATATGTCGTAATTCCTGGCACAGAATACGTGAACCAAGGAGGAAGCCACTATAATGTAAGCATCAATGGAAATAAAAACATTTACGTGTATCAACTTTTATCCGGAACTTCTGTCGGGAATGTATATCCAGCTGGAGGCTTTAATTATATACCACCATTAAGTTGTTTTTTGCCCAACAAAATAGATGAAATTGGCTTTATCAACAGAATTGGTGTAGATTTTTACGAAACAAAATTAAACATCATCACACAAACTGGGGCAGCCGTTACTTTAAATGGAGCTGCACTAGCTGCTTCTACTGGACCTTTTCCTATAACGGGAAATTCTGGATGGGTAACGTATTCTGTACCAAATGTGTCGGGAAATATTACCGTAAATTCTACAAAATCTGTAACTGCAGGTATAGCTGCAGGTAATGGCGCAGTTGGATATGGTGGCTATTTTGCAGGATTTTCTTCTGTACCTTTGATTGTGAAAACCGGCGATTGCTATGCAGGTATTTTGCTACAAGTAGATAATTCTTATGATGCTTACCAATGGTTTTTGAATGGAGTTGCTATTCCAGGAGCCACATCTTTCAGCATCAATCCGGAAGTCTACGGTGCTGGAATTTATACCGTTTTAATTACAAAAATAAATTGTGAATCTAAACTTACAGATCCGTACACTTACACACTTTGTCCGCCAATTACGACCACTATTTATAATATTGGATCTTGTAAAAATTTAATTATAAATCCGGTTTTTACAAATTCCACACAAGCAATAAATTTTGCAAATACTGCCATTATTGCACCGCCAACTTCTGGTACTACTAGTGTGAATAGTGCAACTGGCGCAATTACCTATACTCCAAACCCAGGATTGACGGTAGATACACAAGATACATTTGTTTACTATATTCAAGGAACAGGAAATCCTGCAGATTTTGAGTATTTCCGGGCAAATGTGAATATTGATGTTCTACAAACTACCAATGGAACGCTATCTTCTTGCGCAAATACCGCAGGAAATGGAACTTATAATTTAACGAGTGTTTCTTCTTCGCCAGATACAGGAACTACTGCTACCTATTATTCCGATGCAGCACTAACCTCAGCAATTAGCAATCCTACAGCTTACGTAGGACCCGCAGGAATTGTTTATGTGAGTGTAAGATCATCTTTTGGTTGTACAAAGACGGCGCAAATTTCGCTTACCGTAATTCCATCACCTAATATAAATACAGCAAATTTTAACGGATCTAATTGTGATGTTAATTTTGATGGTATTATTCCAATTACGTTCAGCAATATTACACTACAGATTGTTACCAACTCTGCCATTTTTAATGTAAGATATTATTTGAATCAAGCAGATGCAAATGCAGGGAATAATAACAATCTACCGAACAACTGGACGTATACCAATACAACTATCGTCTATGTGAGAGTTGATAGTATTAACAATAATTGTCCATCCGCTTTTGGTCAAATTACTTTTTCTGCTGGAGCTCGCATTCCATTACTTACGGCTGTTGCAAATGAACAAGTTTGTGATAGCGATTTAAGCGGAGGAGAAACCGTTAATTTAAATGATTACAAGGCATTATTTACGGCAAATCCCAATGTAAATTTAACGTTTTATAGCACATTAGCCAACGCACAAAATAGTACAAACGCAATTGCAGGATCACAAAATATTACGGGTGTTCAAACTTATTTTATAAGATTTGAAAGTGCAACAGAATGCCCAAGTACAGCACAGATAACAGTAAGTTTGAAGGCAGGAAAGAAATCTGATATTTTGATGAATGCCACAATTTGTAAAAGGGACACAACTATTTTAAACGCAGGACCAGGTTTCACAAGTTATCTTTGGAGCAATGGCGCTACTACTCCATCGGTAAATGTTGGAGTGGGCACTTATTACGTAGATTTAGGTTTTAATGGTTGTACCTACCGTCAATCTGTGACGGTTTTTGCGGCGGAATTGCCACAAATAATAAAAATAGACGTGAATGGAACAACGGCAGTTGTTTCGGTTTCGGGTGGCACAGGTCCTTACCAATATTCTTTGGATGGAGTAAATTACCAAGCATCTAATACTTTTACAGCTTTGGCAAGAGGTGTTTACAAAGTATATGTGCTTTCTGCAGATAGATGTGAGCCTGTTGTTGGAGAATTTTTGATTCTAGGCCTTACCAATGTGATTACCCCAAATGCTGATGGAGTGAATGATGTTTTGGATTATTCTGATCTAAACATTAAGGAAAATGTTTCCATAGAAATTTTTGATAGATATGGAACTACGATTTATAAATCTGAAAAAAACAAGTATGTTTGGGATGGTAAACAATTAGGAAATCCTCTTCCTACAGGAACCTATTGGTATATTATCAAATGGACAGAACCAGATACTAAAAATCCTGTGAATTACAGTGGTTGGGTTTTGCTAAAGAATCGTAATTAAAAGTAAAAATAAAATACTATCTTTAGCATTGTAAAAAATAAATTTCAATTCGGATTAAAACTTTTAACTATGAAGAAACTTCTACTTATTCTATTTTGCACCCTATTTAGTGCAACAAATTTATTTGCACAGAGAGATACAGAACACTGGATTGCACCATTTTTCGAAACCAGTAGCAATAATGGCAGGTCTCTATATTTGTCTACGGATTCCGTAACTCCGTTTGTTGTTACCATAAGTAGTAATAACGTTGTGATCGGAACGACAACAATAAGTAAAGGAAGTCCACAAGTTTTTCCAGTTGCACAACAATATATTGCAACCTCAACTTCTTCTGATGCTTTTACAGTCAAAAACTTTGGTTTGCATTTATTAGGAAGTCAACCATTTTACTGTACATTAAGATTAGCTAGCAGTACCACACATGCAGAAATTTTAACAAGCAAAGGAAGAGCAGGACTTGGAAATGAATTTTTTGTTGCAAATACACCATCAATTTACTCAGGCTCTACTCTATTTAATTTTACGGCAGGTGTTTTAGCAACCGAAGATAATACAACCGTTACTGCTACTTGGCCAACCACGACAAACCCTATATTCATTAATGGAAATCCAACTGGAAACACCCAAACGTTTACTTTAAATAAGGGGCAATCTTTTATTTTCGCTGGTAATGGTGCAAATGCTTCTAACATAGAAACTTTCATTGGAGCGAAAATAGTTTCTAATAAACCTATTACATTAACGAACGGAAATAATAATGGGAATTTTGGATTGGTATCAAATTCTGGTTCCGATATCATTATGGATCAATCTGTTCCGGTTAACCAACTAGGAAGTACTTTTGCTATGGTTAGAACTAGATCTACATCAGCAGATTTAGAAGGAGGTATTGTAATAGCAACTGAAGATAACACTCAAATATTTTTAAATGGATCTACTGTAGCAGCAGCGACAATCAATAATGGGCAATGGTACCGTATTTCTGGTAATGATTATGTAAATCAAGGATCCAACCATTTCAATATGTTTGTGAGCACGACAAAGAATGTTTATTTATATCAACTTGTTTCTGTAAATAATAGTAGTGCAACAGGAGGTTTTAATTATATCCCACCATTGAATTGCTATTTACCAAGAAAAATAGACGAAATAGGTAGGGTATCTGAAATGCCTACATTAAGTGGTGCCAGCCAAACATCTTCCGGAACACTTGTGAAATTAAATATTTTAACAGAAGCTGGAGCTGCTGTTACAGTAAATGGTGTAACGCCTGCTGCAACATCTGGTCCTTTCCCTGTTACAGGTAATACTGCTTGGGTAACTTATGGAATTGAGGGAGTAACAGGAAATTTAACCATTGTGTCTGATAAAGCCGTAACTGCGGGTATAAACGGTGGTTTTGGGACTGCAGGATATGGTGGGTATTTCGCAGGATTTGCAAGTACACCATTAATCACCAAAGTAACAGGAGATTGTATCCCTGGTATCGTTTTAGAAGTAGATACAGGATATGCATCTTACCAATGGAATTTGAACGGCGTTGCAATTCCTGGAGCAACGAGCAATACCTATACTCCGCTTGTAGCTGGAAACTACACTTGTACCATTACGGCAGGAAGTTGTGCACCAGTTACTACTCCTATATTTGTAGTTTTTGCTTGTCCAGCAACCACAATAAATACCTTAGACGCATGTGGAATAAAAGTATTTACACCTACTTTTACATCTTCTACACAAACAGTTTCTATACCAAGTGTAGTGATTACAACTCCACCAGCAAATGGAACGGCAGTTATTAATCCTGCAACGGGAGCTATTACATATACACCAAATCCAGGATATTTAGGACCAGATACATTTAGTTATTATTTTCAGGGTACAACTCCAATATTTTTTGATAGTGAAACAGTAACGGTAAATCTAAATGTTGTCCTTTTAACGACTACGGATGACACTGTATTTGCTTGTAGTTATAATAATGTTGGAATATTTAATCTTACGGATGCTGTACTTACTACGTTTGTAGGTTCTACAATAAAATATTATCCAACCTTAAATGATTTAAATAATAATACAAACCAAATCAACAACCCAACCACATATCAATCTGGGGAAGGAACGGTACATGCATTTATTACTACACCAGAAGGATGTACAAAAAATGCGCTTATTACCTTAACGTTTTTTGCTGCGCCAATTGTGCAAGATGCAAGCATAACAGTATGTTTTATACCAACTGCACCTACAACTGGAGCCTTCGATTTAAACGATGCTAATGTAACTTCTACTCTTGGCATTACAAAAATATTTTACCCTACATTGCTAGATGCTCAAAACGGAACGAATTTCATTGCAAATCCTAATGTTTACATTTCACCAAATAGAGAACTTTACGTAAGAGTAATCTCCACAGATGGATGTTTCCGAATTGCAAAGATTACTTTAATTGTGACACCACAGAAATTCTCTCAAATATTAGTAGATAAATATATTTGTGTAGAAAGCAGAACAACTTTAGACGCAGGTCCTGGGTTTGATGCTTATCTTTGGAGTACAGGAGCTACTACATCTTCTATCACAGGTGTTGGGATTGGAGTTTATACGGTTTTACTTACCTCAAACGGCTGCAGCACATTACAAACTGTGAAAGTTTTAAAATCCATAGAGCCAGTTATTACCAATATAGAAATTACAAACAATACTGCAACTCTTACAGTTACTTCTGGAAATGCACCTTATCAATATTCAATTGATAATGTAACTTGGCAAAATTCAAATGTATTTACAAACTTACCAAGAGGACAAAATACATTCTATGTGAAAGATTCATTTAATTGTTTGCCTGTTGTTTTAGAAGTTACGGTACCGAATCTTACAAACGTAATCACCCCAAATGGCGATAACAAAAACGATTATATAGATTATAGCGAGCTTTCATACAAAAGAAACCTAAATTTCATTGTGTATGATAGATATGGCAACAAATTATTTACAGCTGATAAAAATAATGGCTACAGATGGGATGGAAAATTAAATGATAGAAAAATTTACACGGGTACATATTGGTATCATATAAATTGGAATGAATCAACTGCAGAAAATACAGCCATCACCTATTCAGGTTGGATTCTTATTAAAAATATAGAATAAAAGAATTTTAATATTAAAATGATGAAGCACGGTATTTTACCGTGCTTTTCTTTATTTGAAAAAGCTGAAATAAACTTCTAATTTTAAAAATTATTACAAAAAATATCTTTAACAGAGCAGAAAATTGAGTTGATAATAAAAGTGGAAATAAAATACTATCTTTATGCTCGAAAAAAAAATATTACTCATCATTAATAACATTTATCTATGAAAAAACTTCTACTAATTTTAGTTTTATTCTTTGTTACTACCAGCGAATTTTCTGCGCAAAGAGATACAGATCATTGGTTTGCACCGATGATGTCTAGAGGTCCTGCAAATAATAGGCAAGCACTATTTTTCTCTACAGATTCTGTAACACCTTTTCCGGTATCTATTTTTAGTAATAATGTTGTTATTGGCACCGTTACTATCAGTAAAGGAAGTCCACAGTTTTTTGATGTTCCTTTAAATAATATTATTACAAGTTCTCAATCAGACCTTTTTACTGTAAAAAATTTAGGACTATACACAAAAGCAGACAAACCTTATTACGCAACATTAAGATTTTCTATAACTTCTCATGGTGAAATTCTCACCTCCAAAGGGAAAGCTGGTATAGGTAAAAAGTTTTACTCTGTACATGCACCATTAACTACTAGTGGATCTGGGCAAAATTTCACTCTTGGAATGTTGGCCACCGAAGATAATACCACAGTTACTGTTTCTGGCTACAATGCAAATGTGCAATTTAGCAATGGTACTACTGGAGCTACAAATCCTGTGACGACTTTTACGTTGATGAAGGGACAATCTTACATAATGGAAGGTAGAACCAACATTCTCGCAAATAGAGATGGCTTTATAGGTGCAAAAATAGAGGCAGATAAAAACATCTCTGTAACCAATGGAAATTTTGACGGACAATTCGCAATTACAAGTTCTTTTGATGGAGAAGATATTGTAATGGATCAATCTGTACCAACAGATAGATTGGGCGATGAATTTGTGATGGTAAAAGGTTTTGGAAATATTGATGAGGGAATGGAAGGTGCCGTGATAGTAGGTACTGAAAGTGGAACACAAATTTTTTTAAATGGTGCTGCACTACCGGTTGCTACTATTAATGAAGGACAATACTACAGAGTAACTTCTGCTCCATACATCAACCAAGGAAGTGGGCATTACAATATGCACATCCGAACTTCAAAAAATGTATATGTTTATCAACTTTTAGCTGGTGTTGCTACTAGTAATGCTACAATTGGATTTAATTACATACCTCCTTTGAACTGTTTCTTACCTAGAAAAATTGATGAAATTGGTCTTATTAATCAGCTACCTTATTACACTACATTAAACCCAACGATAAAATTAAATATTCTTACCGAAGTTGGTGCCGCTGTTACTGTGAATGGTGTTGTACCAACCGCAGCACAAGGTCCATTTCCTGTGACGGGTAGTACAAACTGGGTATCTTACTCACTACCAAGTGTAACGGGGAACATTACTGTAAATTCTACAAAAGCCGTAACTGCAGGTATTGCAGGTGGAAGTGGTGTAGTAGGATACGGAGGATATTTTGCAGGATTTTCTAGTATTCCATTAATTTCTAAACAAACAGGAGACTGTATTCCTGGTCTTGTTTTGGAAGTAGATGATAGTTATGATACCTATCAATGGAATTTAAATGGTGTGGCAATTCCAGGAGCTACAAATAATTCTTACACGCCATTAGTTGGTGGTAATTTTACTTGTACAGTTACCGTAGGATCTTGTGCACCAGCTATTACACCTGTATTTAAAGTGTTCACATGTCTTGCAACTTCTACCCAGAATTTAGTAGCTTGTGCACCATTAGCAATCTTTCCTGCATTCACAAATTCAACTCAAATACCAGTACCTTCTACCGTTACTATCGTTACACCACCAGCAAATGGTATAGCTTCTATAGATTCTGGTACAGGAGTAATCACATATACACCAAATCCTGGTTTTATAGGTAATGATTCTATGGTGTTTTCTTTCTGTGGAGATGCTGCAGAATTTATAGATTGTGAACAAGTAACGGTCAATTTTGATGTACCAACTTATCCAGATGTAATCAACGTAACGCTAACGGAATGTTTTATTGCAGCCAATCCAACTACAGCAACTTTTGATTTAACTTCGGCAGTAGTTACAACAACGGCAGGAGCTACTTTTCAATATTATCCTGGTTTAGCAGATGCGCAAAATGGAACTAATGAAATATTAAATCCTACAAACTACACCGTTCCTAGTTCTTTGGTTTATGTGAAAGTAACCAATAATGGTGGATGTTTCAAAATTGCCAAAATAACTTTGGTAGTTACTCCACAAAGATTTAGCACTACGCTACCAGATCAATACATTTGTATAGAAAATACTACTACACTAGATGCAGGCGGAGGTTTTGATTCTTATCTATGGAGTACAGGCGAAACTACAGCTACAATTAGTAATGTTTCTGTTGGTGAATATTGGGTAGATTTAGGAATAAACAATTGTATTACCAGACAAAAAGTTAAGGTATTTAAAGTGCCAGATTTATTGGTTAATAATGTAGAAATTTCTAACAACTCCGCAACGATTACTGCAATTGGTGGCAATCCTCCTTATCAGTATTCTTTAGATAATTCCACGTTTCAAAACTCTAATGTTTTTACAAATCTACCAAGAGGATCAAATATATTTTATATTAAAGATTCTTTCAATTGTCTACCAGTTATCTTAGAACTTACAATTCCAAACCTCATCAATGCGATAACGCCAAATGGAGACAACATCAATGATTTTGTAGATTATAGCGAGTTGGCCTACAAGAAAAATTTAATTGTAGATATTTATGATCGTTATGGAAATAAAATTTTCCAAGCCAATAAAGACAACGGTTACAAATGGGACGGAAAAGTAAATGATAGAAAAGTATCTACCGGAAATTATTGGTACAGCATCACTTGGAACGAACTAGATGTAAACGGTACACCAGTTGCCTATTCTGGTTGGATAATGGTGAAAAACACGAATTACTAAATTTAAAATACTTTATTAAGCACGACTTTACGGTCGTGCTTTTTTTTTGTTTATATTTAAATGTAAAAGCGCATTTTTTCCAATCATTAATAATCTTAAACCAATTTGTTTTTGAAAACTTCGATTAAAATTTAATGCTGCTTACCAAGTAAGACTAGCAATAATAGTTGATTAGAAACTCACGATATTAATAAATTTTTTAAATAGTACTATTTTCCATCCTCTTATCTTTATAATTAAATAAAGCCCGAGTAGCAATATTTCTGAAAATAACGAATCTAAAAATGAAAGAGAAAGATGTGAGATTTAAAATTTTACAAAAACCTAGAGCGCATCATATTTACAAACGCAATCATTTATTTTTTAGTTCTATTTAAATATTAATACGTACTTTTATTAATTAAAAATTCGATATTAAATATAATATGCTGAAAAAATTTATCTTTTTCCTTCTATTTATTACCTTCTACTCTACCAGCTTTGCTCAGCTAGATAGAGAGCACTATTTTGCCCCGATGATCGATAGAACTGGAAATCCAAATCCTTTTCAAAAAATATATCTTTCTACTAATAGAACAACTCCTTTTCAGGTTACTATTTTTAATAATAATATTGCTATTGGTACCGTAACCATCAGCAAAGGAAATCCACAAAAATTTGATGTGGCAAGAAATTTAATCATCACCACACAACAAGCAGATCTTTTTACACCCATCACGAAAGGTTTATACGTGAAAGCTGAATTTCCTTTTTATGCCAATTTGAGATTTTCTGTATTAAACCATGCTGAAATTGTGACATCCAAAGGTTTACCATCTACTGGAACTACTTTCTACACGGCAATGGCACCAATCACGGTTACAAATCCTATTCTTAATTTCATGACGAGTATTTTGGCTACCCAAGACAATACTTCCGTCACCGTTTCTGGTTATAGTCCAACAGTTGTATTTTCTAATGGAACGACTGGCGCTACAAATCCAACGATTACTTTCACATTAAACAAAGGACAATCTTACATCATAGATGGTAGTGGAAATATTGCGACCAACTCAGATACTTTTATCGGTGCAAAAATTGTTGCCACAAAACCAGTGAATGTAACAAACGGAAACTTTAATGGACAATATGCCGGAAATATTGCTACCGCTTCAGACATTTTGATGGATCAATCTGTTCCTGTAAATAGACTGGGAAATGAATTTGCTCTCGTAAAGGGAAACGGCGCCATCGGCATTAATATGGAAGGTGCAATAATAGTTGCTACCACCAACAATACGCAAGTATTTTTGAATAATGAAACTCTACCCGCTGCAACACTAAACGAGGGACAATATTACACAGTACCAGATTCAAAATATATTTTGCAAGGTAATGAGCATTATAATTTATTTATACGTACCAGCCAAAACGCCTATGTTTATCAACTTCTTGCAGGTATCAACAATGCAAGTTCTGTAGCTACTGGAGGTTTTAATTTTATACCATCATTAAATTGCTATTTGCCAAAGCAAATAGACGAGCTGGGTTTGATAGACGAGAACGAAGTAATCTCTAACGGAAATCCTGCAGGAATTCTGAATATCCCTACAAAACTAAATCTTATCACAGAAACTGGTGCTGTAGTATTGGTAAACGGAACTCCTCCACCAGCTGGAACTGGACCTTTCGCGATGACGGGTAGCGCAAATTGGGTAACTTATGGAATTCCAAACGTAACAGGAAATATTACCGTAAATTCTTCCAAAGCTATCACCGCTGGAATTAATGCAGGTAGTGATGCTGTAGGATACGGTGGATTTTTCGCAGGATTTCCTACTACACCAGAAATTTTAACTTCTGGTGGAAGCTGTGCTCCTGGTATTACTTTAACTGTAGATCCTATCATCTACGATTCTTACCAATGGTTTTTAAACGGAAATCCAATACCTGGTGCTACATCCAGTTCCTTCAACCCTACAACTCCAGGAAATTATGTTGCAAGTGTAACATTAGGAAGCTGCGCTCCATTGGTTTCCGTCCCTTTTAAAGTTTTGAAATGCCTCGTAAACTCTACGGCTACCTATACAATTTGTACTTCTCAAAATATTACACCAGCTTTTTCTGCACCTTCCATTGTTCAGCCAATTGTTGTTGCCTCTATTAATATTGTCACACCTCCTACTATGGGAAGTGTAAATATTAATCCAACTACTGGTTTGATAACATACACAGCAAACAATCCAGGTGTAGCTGCTACTGATACTTTTACTTACAATTTTTGTGGTTCCAATGTAGACTTCCCAGAATGTGAAACGGTAACGGTTACTATCCTCATTCAAGAAATACCAATTACGAACCCTACAATTTTTGCTTGCAATGTAAACGGAACAGGTACTTACAATTTAACTACCGCAAATGTGACTACGCAAAATCCTGTTGTAGTAAAATACTATCCTACACTTTTAGATGCTCAAACGCAAAATGCTGCTGCAGAAATAACGAATGCTACTGCATTTAATGCTCCAGCTGGAACTATCGTATTTGCACTAATAACTTCTCCAATCGGGTGTACAAAAATTGCGCAAATCACGCTGAACTTTTTTCCACTAGCTATAGTCGCAGATATTCCACAAGCTTTTTGTGATGATAATTTAGACGGAAGTATTTCGGTAGTTCTTTCTACAATTACACCTACAATATTGCCAAATTCCACTTATTTTATCGTAAAATATTATGCAAATAATGCAGATGCTGTTGCAGGAAACACAATTACATTACCAAATAATTTTACATTCACGGCAACTACCACTATTTTCATCCGAGTGGAATCTCCAGATGGTTGTGCACCAGTTATAAAATCGTTGATACTAAATTTTGGCGCAAAAATTCCATTATTAATCAATACATCTACTCAAAATATTTGTGATGACAATTTGGATGGTCAGAAATTAATTAATCTTTCCGACTATATTTTACAATATACTACAGATACCTTCGTTGCTGCTACATTTTTTGGAACTTTAGCTAATGCTCAAAATAATGTGAGCCCAATTCAAAATTCTATAAATGCAACGGGTACACAAACTTATTTCATAAGGTTTCAAAAAGCTGGAATTTGCCCAATTGTTGCAAGTATTACGATAAATATCAAAACTCCAAAAAAATCAGATATTTTAAAAGATGTAATTATTTGTGGAAGCGCAAGAATTACATTGGATGCTGGTCCCAACTTTGAAAGTTATCTATGGAGCACAGGTGCAACATCTTCTTCTATTAGCAATATTGCCGTAGGATCTTATTTTGTAGATCTTACTTTCAATGGTTGTGTTTACAGACAGAACGTGGTAGTTTCTGCAAATTCTTTACCAGAAATTACCGCAATAGATATCAATAATGGTGTTGTAACCATCACGGCAACAGGAGGAACTCCACCGTATGAATATTCTTTAGACGGCATCGTTTGGCAAAGTTCTAATATTTTTAATGATTTACAGAGAGGGCAATTTATTGCGTATGTGCGAGATAAATTGGCTTGCGAACCCGTAAAAAAACCCTTTGCCATCATTAATTTAATCAATGCTATCACCCCAAATTTTGACGGAATTAATGATGAAATTAATTACTCCGATTTAAGTTCCAAACAAGATATCGTTTTTAGAATATTTGATAGATATGGTGCAGAGATTTTCCGCGGTTCGCCTTCAAACAGATATACTTGGGATGGGAAATTTTCCAACGGTAGAGCAGTAAATACTGCTACATATTGGTATATTCTAGAATGGACAGAATTTGGTAGCAATACTAGAGTGAAATACACTAGCTGGCTTTTGGTGAAAAATAGAAATGATCAATTTTTTAAAGATTAATTGTTGTTTTTTAACTATTTATAACAAACTTTACAGCAATTGCTATTTTATTTAACCAAACTTTAACCTGATTTCCTTATCCAATATAGAGCAAAAGTATATTATTCTCAATATTTTTGCAACTACAATGAAAAAGACAATTTTCCTATTTTTATTAGTCGCGATTTGCATCAAAGTGAATGCACAACTCTTCTCTGGAGCAGTATTTCTTAGAGATGATTCTAATATTTATTTAAATCAATTATTCGTAACAAATTTGAATGCGCAAAAAACGGTGCTCAGCAACTATAATGGTGAATTTACAATTGAGGCAAAAGTTGGGGAAACAATAAGGTTTACATCCATCATCACCGAAAGAAAAGACATTAAAGTAACCAGCGAAATGCTTGCAGGACAGAAAAATCTTTTCGAGTTGAAAATTTCTTACTACGATATTGAAGAAGTTGTAATCGCAAGATTTAAACCTACAAAAAATTTGAGAGCAGACGTTGCCAAAATAAAAATAGGTGAAAAAGAAATGCGATTGCAAAAAATGATTGGACTTCCCGTACCAAAAGGAAATGGGCAATCGCCAATTGCTCCAGTAGCTTCTTTCGCAGATGGCGGATTGTCCATAAGTGTTAATAGTATTTATGATATCATTTCTGGTGATAGAAAAAGAAAGCAAAGATTGTATGCTTATGAAAAAATGAGCAAAGAGACACTTATTATTAAAAATTATTTCGGGGATGAATATTTCACAAAAATAAAAATTCCTAAAAATCTTATTCAGAATTTTTTACAATTTATTTATACATCAGAAAATTTATCGCCATACATAGAATCTGGAAATCTGGAAATTGTAAAAGTTTTTGTAGAAAAATATCTACCAATTTATCTTAAAAGAATAGAAGTGTCTAATATACAGAATATTGCAGAATAAGCTCTAGAATTTTCGGAATGACTTTTGCAAGGTGAATATTTAAATACAAATAAAGTACGTAATTTTGTAAAACTTTATAGCCAATTGTACTTTATAAATATATAATTTAAATATGAAAAAACTATTATTCTTTTGTACCATGATCCTATTTATGCTGGCTCCAGCGCAAAGTAGAGATAAAAATTATGACAAAATAATGGCGAGTAAAAACATCTACGAAATAGATGCGTTTTTACGAGATGCACACGACAATGATCCTAGAAGAAAAATCTTGAAACCAAGATTAATGGATTTAATTGGGAAATACATAAAAGATGCTTATCCAGACGATCAAAGAGTTCCAAAACTTCAAGAAAAATTGGCGCTTTTGAAAAAAAATCCTTCAACAAAAATTTCGTTTGAAGAAATGACGGAGACTATTAAGAAAAAGCAAAGAATCGTTTATGAAAATAGATTGAAAGAAATAAACAACACTTCTAGATATGTTGCAAATAAGGCTCCCAGTACAGCGGGAACAAGTAATGTAAACACTTCATCTTACTCAGATGCATTAACAAAAGCAAAATCATATTCTCCATCTTCTGGTAAAGCATCTGCAGTTGCGACACCAAATTATTCTGCTTCAAGTGCTATGATGGGAAAAGGGGAAGAAGCTGAATTCGCTTTATTAATGAATGATTCTCCAGTCGAACATAAAAATAAAACCGTACAATTATTAAATAAATTATTTGATAACGACCCTTCCAGCAAAGATTGCATTGTGATGATAGAAAACAAATCTGATTGTGATATGATTGTGCGCATTGAAGGCGTTGGTAATACCAAATATAGACTTGCAGTCCCAGCACATAACGAAAATTCCATTGTAGTGCAAAAAGGAGATTATCTCTTCACAAGTGTAGTATGTGGTGCGCAATATGCATCTCAAAAGACTGTACAAAAGGCGATAATGGTATCTCTTTCCAACCCAAAATAAAATTTTTTAGAAATTTATATTTAAACTCAATCTTGATTAGATTGAGTTTTTTTATTGTTAAGATTCAAATATGAAATTAAACATTTTAAAAGAAAAGATTTTTCTTATATTTGAAGGTCAAAAATAATATGGGTAAAAATAAACTAGCAAGATTCAACGAAAATAAAATATTGCCAAACGTAGTACAACCTACCAGAGAAGAGGCAACAGGTGATTTTGCTTTGAAAGGTAAGTGGCATTCTCAATTTTTTAAAAATGATAATCCATTAGTTTTAGAATTAGGTTGTGGAAAAGGAGAATATACTGTAAATCTTGCTGCAGCATTTCCAAATAAAAATTTTTTAGGAATTGATATTAAAGGTGCAAGATTTTGGTTCGGTGCAAAAGAAGCGATCGAGAAAAATCTTACAAACGCAGGTTTTCTTCGTACTCAAATAGAACTTATAGACAATCTTTTCGCAGGGAATGAGGTAGATGAAATTTGGATCACATTTCCTGATCCACAAATAAAATACCGACGTACAAAACATAGGATGACGAATCCGGATTTTCTTAATAGATATAGAAAAATATTAAAAAAAGATGGCATCATGCATTTAAAAACAGATTCTGAATTTTTGCATGGCTATACTTTGGGAATGTTGCAAGGTAGTGGTTGCGAAATAATTACTGCGCATCATGATATCTATGGAGCACCAGAATACATTGCAGATACACCACTTCTGAGGGAAGTACAGACTTACTACGAAGAGTTATTTTCATCCAAAGGGAAAACAATCACTTACATTAAATTTAGATTAAATTAAATAGCCAATGAAAAAAATCTCTTTTTTAGTTTTATTTTTCACGATTTCATATTCACTACAATCTTGCAAAACTGAATCGAATTCTAAATATGCTCATATTCTAGAAACTAAAGACATTTCTTTAATAGAAAATTATTTGCAAAATTCTAAAAAGAATGATCCAAAATGGGCGATTTTAAAATCTCGAGTTATTGCTTTAAGGAATGCAGAATTGGAACAGAAAACCATAAAAGCTAGACAATTCATTGCGAAGCCAACTTTTACGGATATTCCTAAAAACTTTTCGAAAAATCCCACCTCATCAGAATCTGAGGAATTTAAAAAACTGATGACAGAAAACACCTCTTCTGAACATCAAAAAAAAACAGTGAAGCTATTAAATGCAATGTTTGATCAAGATATTACTAGCAAAGAAACCATCTTGATGATTCAAAATAAATCTGATTGCAATATGATTTTGCGCATTGAAGGTAATTCTTTTTATAATTTAGCAATACCAAGCAAAGGTGAAAATACTTTGGTATTGCCAAAAGGTGATTACAAACTTTCCAGCAATGTATGCGATGTAAAGTATGTTTCCACTAAAAAGATAAACAAAAATATGATGGTCACACTAGGTAACCCTACCATTGTGGACAAGGCAGGAATCAAAAATAGTGCTTATAAATCTCAAAGATGATTTAGTTTACAATCCCTGTAAATTCTAGATCGTTGCCCGTAATATTATTGATATACCAATTTCCTGTGGAACCAGATGCTGAATAGGATACGATTCTAAATTTAACATTAGAAACTGTAGTAGTATTAATGTTTTGCAAATCATAATATAAGCTTAAATCTATGTCTGCGATGTTATTTCCTGATGGTGCAGAACTAGACAAATCTATTGCGGCACCAATATTCACATACGAAATACCATTATTTACAGAAAATTGATACTGAGATTTTGTAGGACCTGTGCCTGTTCTTCGAAGATTATTTGCATTTATTTTAGTAAAAGAAATTGTATTTCCTGGCGCAAAATTTAGGGTTATAAGTGCAAATTCATTGGCTGCTGCTGCAGTTGGCAAATCTACTTGGGTCCAATTTGTACCGCCCCATGTTGCAGCAGCACCAGTTCCTGAAGTTGCAAGACCGGATCCTCTTTCTAATATTGCAGATGTAACGATTGGATTTGATGACGATGCTGCAACGGGAGAATTTCCATAACTTGTATATCCGCCAACTTCCCAAGCACCAATGCTTACTGTACTTAATGCCAAAGCATTTCCAAGTATTTGCCATCTTGTTCCATCCCAACCAAGAAAGAGCTTTTTATCTTTATCGTACACAACCAAACCTTCCGCAGCAGTTGCAGACAAAGTAGAAATTGCAGCACTTGTAAGTCTAGGCAAGAGCAAACCTTTCGATGAAGAATTGACGTCTAAAACAGAAGAAGAATGTGGTGAACTGGTGTTAATTCCTACATTTCCTACTTGGGCAAAATCAAAACTAAAAATTGATATAAAAATTAATAAAAATATCTTTTTCATTATTAAGTAATTTTGGTTATTATTTTATAGTAGTATATACGGAAAATCTTTTGATAAAGAATTACTCCGTTGCTTTAAAAATTAAATCAAAGAAAAAACCGAATAATTTTAAAATCATTCGGTTTTTTATATTTAGATAGAAAAAATCTTATTTTTCGTCAAAGTCAGCATCTGCATCAGCAGTTACTTTCTCGTCTGTTTCTTTAGATTTTTCTTTATCCGCTTTTCTTTGAGACAAACCTTCTTTGATAGAATCTGAAACCAAAGTTAAGATCATATCTACAGATTTAGAAGCATCATCATTTCCAGGAATTACGTATTCTACTTTTCTTGGATCAGAATTTGTATCTACGATTGCAAAAACTGGAATACCCAATTTCTTTGCTTCTGTTACAGCGATGTGCTCTCTCATTATATCTACTACAAAAAGTGCAGAAGGAAGACGCACCATATCTGAAATAGAACCTAAATTCTTTTCAAGATTAGCTCTTTGTCTATCTACTTGTAGTCTTTCTTTTTTTGATAAAGTTTCAAATGTACCATCTTTTTTCATCTTATCGATGTGGTTCATTTTCTTTACAGCTTTACGAATAGTTACAAAATTCGTAAGCATTCCACCTGGCCATCTTTCAGTGATGTAAGGCATATTAAGATCTGCAGCATGTTTTGCTACAACTTCTTTCGCTTGTTTCTTAGTTGCTACGAAAAGTATTTTTTTACCAGCAGAAGTTAGTTTTTCCAAAGCGCTACAAGCTTCGTCCAATTTTACTGCGGTTTTATGTAAATCTACAATGTGAATACCATTTTTCTCCATAAAAATGTACGGAGCCATATTTGGGTTCCACTTTCTGGTCATGTGACCAAAGTGTACACCTGCCTCTAAAAGGTCTTTTACATTTGCTTTTGCCATGTCTTTTTTTTTAGTTAGTTTACTTTCCGCATTTTGGCAGTCAACTTTACTATGATTGGGAGTAAAGTTTGGATGCTAAACGTAACGGGCAAATTTTTGCTTTAGGCTTTAAGCAATAAGCTTTGGGCTTTTAAGCGGATTAAATAAAAGTGTTTTTGTAAAAAGCTTACAGCATATAGCTTTAAGCCAATTGCAATTCTTAACGTTTCGAGAATTGGAATTTCTTTCTTGCTTTTTTCTGTCCTGGTTTTTTTCTTTCCACCATTCTAGCATCTCTTGTAAGAAGACCTTCTGGCTTAAGAGCCAATCTGTATTCTGCATTCACTTCGCAAAGTGCTCTAGAAATCGCCATTCTTATAGCATCTGCTTGTCCTGTATTTCCACCACCGAAAACATTTACGGTAACGTCATACTGTCCTGCAGTTTCTGTAAGTAAGAAAGGTTGATTCACTTTGTAAACCATCACATCTGTAGAGAAATATTCTTTAGCATCTTTTTTATTTACAGTGATGTTCCCAGAACCTGGTTTCATGTAAATTCTTGCTACAGAAGTTTTTCTACGTCCTATTTTATGAATTGTAGCCATATTAATTATTTAGATTTATTAAAATTAATTTCTTTCGGCTGCTGTGCTTCGTGCTTGTGCTCTGTACCTTCATATAAATAAAGATTTTTGAACAAAGCAGATCCCAATTTGTTTTTCGGAAGCATCCCTTTTATGGATCTTTCTAAAACTTTTGGAGCATCTTTCTTTTTCAGCTCTTCTGCAGTCATAAATTTCTGGCCACCTGGATAACCAGTATGCCAAATGTAGGTTTTATCCGCCCATTTATTTCCAGATAGAGTGCATTTTCCAGCATTCAAAACAATTACGTTGTCTCCGCAATCTGCGTGAGGCGTGAAATTTGTTTTGTGCTTACCTCTCAAAATTTTGGCAACCTCGGAAGCAAATCTTCCTAATGGCTGTCCTTCAGCATCCACCACAACCCATTCTTTATTTGCGGTTTCTTTACTTGCTGATACAGTTTTGTAACTTAATGTATTCACAATTTATTGTTAAAGATTAAACATATCTTTCCCTTTACGGGTGTGCAAAGGTACATAAATATATTTGATTAGGGAAGTTTTAGGTAAAGTTTTTTACTTTCGGTATTTTTAAATTTAAAATGATTAGAAAATCAATTTGTTTTGAATTCCTATTCATTTATAACATTAATATAATACATAGGATAATCTAGTAATTACCTTCGCAAACTCTTACTCCCTTTAAAACTTGCTAGGAGATAATATGCCACAAAAACGATAGAAAATTTCATAATGGAAGGTATCGCCATTTCTAAATTGAAAATTAAAGTGCCAATACCAGCGAGAATTGCCATTGCCAAAAAAGAAAATCCCAGTTTTTTTGGTAAAGAAATTCTTGGCGTATCTAAATAAAATGCAATTCCCCATGCTGCTCCAAAAGCTGCTGCATAGTATAAATCTAAAGCCCAACCTTGGCTACCAATCAGAAAATATTGCAATAGAAAACTCACCAAAGTTCCAAATACAAAATACATTAACGCTCTTTTCATTTTAAAATTTAATATATCAACATCTATTGTCTATCCGTCTATCATCTATAAGTCTATCCTACTCTCTTCTCAATATAATTAGAATTCATAGCGCGCAAAGTCCCCATATAATTGAGAGAAAATTCTAAATAATCTCCCACCTTATAATTTTTCGGGTTGTCTTTTAAGTCTAGAATAATCATGTCCGAACTCGCTCCAAAATAGCCAATTTCGCCATCTTTCGGGAAAATATTCACACGATCTACATCCAAAATTCCAATATCTAAAATGGCACGAAATGATGTTTTCCCTACATTCGTTTGATCAAAAGTGAACGTTTCGCCTTCCAAATTCGTCCCAAAATCTCCTTCCGGAACCATTGGTTTTTCAGATAGCTCAATAATTTCTGCACTTAATGTAAAAATATCTTGTTGCAAAAGACTGCTTGGTTCATCTTTATAAACATCCGTTCCTTGATACAATGTTTCTCCCACTCGAAAATGATTAATTCCCGAAGGCAGCATATTTCTAAAAATTAAAGGAATTGTAACCGAACTTCCACCGGAAACAAATGGAATTTCTTGGTTGAATTTTGCTTCAATTAATTGTTCATATAAACACAATTGAATCAATTTGTCTGTATTTGGTAAAACTCCATAAAGACAAGAAAGATTGGCGCCAATGCCAACCACTTTTATATTTGGCAATTCAAAAACTGAATTATAAAATTCTACAAAATCTTCTCGCATTACGCCTTCTCGCAACTCTCCAAGCTCTATCATGATGATTATTTTGTGCAATTTTCCTTGTCGCACTGCTTCATGAGAAAGTGTTTTTATAGTTTCCAATTCAGTATTCATGCTGATATCTGCGAATTTCACTACACTTTCTACCAATCTTTTTGGGGTAGGTTTTATGTAAATTGTTTCTACATTTGGATCCAACATTTTTATTGTTTCCAAATTACTAATTCTAGAATCGCAAACTTGAAAAGGTTTCAAATTGAGAATTTCTTGCAGAAAAAGTTCATTTCCGCACAAGATTTTTGTAACTACAGACCAATGAATATCCTTAGATTTAAAATAATATTCTAGCCTCTCAAAATTATATTTTAAGCGTTCTCTATGTAAAGTTATAAATGCCATATCTTATTTTACAAGTCGCATTTCTAGATATTTATTTGTAAATCCTAGTTTTTCGTATAATATTTTTGCAGGATTGTCTGCCTCTACATGAAGAGCAATGTTTCCATCAGAAGTTTCAATAGCTTTTTCCATTAATTTTCTGCCGATTCCTTGTCCTCTTTTAGTAGCATCTGTTGCAATATAAACCAAAATATTTTCTGGAATATAATCCTTCATTCCAGTTTTATTAATGATTACTGCACCTACAATTTCAGAATCCAAAGTTGCCACATTGATGGAACCACCAAAAGATTCAGTTTCTTTCATCGCGTATTCCATACATTTAAGAATATCGCTTTTGGGATCTCCGTATTCCTCTAAGCTTTTGAATAAAAATTCTGCAATATTGTCTTTTTCCTTTTCGGAAGGTTTATTTTCTGGGGTAAAAGTTTGAATTTGTAACATCCAACAAAGATAAGAAATTGAATTTTACTAAAATACTGAACAAAACTTTTAGATAAAATTTTTTTCTAAACTTTATTTTAAATAAAAAGCATTATCTGTATTTCCTTTCCTCAAAATCTCAAAATTTCTTACCTTTGAAACAATTGTAAAAAATTCTATGGAAACCCAAAAATATACCCCGAAAAATAAAGTAAGAATTGTAACCGCAGCAGCATTGTTTGACGGTCATGATGCAGCAATCAACGTGATGAGAAGAGTGATACAAGCTACTGGTTGCGAAGTGATACATCTTGGGCATGATAAATCTGCCGAAGAAGTAGTGAATTGCGCCATACAAGAAGATGCGAATGCAATTGCTTTGACCTCTTATCAAGGTGGACACAACGAATATTTTAAATATATTTTTGACCTTTTAAAAGAAAGAAATTCCTCACACATCAAGATTTTTGGTGGTGGTGGTGGTGTTATTTTACCTGAAGAAATAAAGGATTTAATGGACTATGGAATTACCAGAATCTACAGTCCAGATGATGGTAGAGCAATGGGATTGCAAGGTATGATAGACGATTTGGTGCAAAAATCTGATTTCGCAACTGGAAAAGAGGTTGAAGTTTCTGATCTTGATAAAATCAATTTTGAGAATTCTAAATCCATCGCGGAAATTATATCTGCCGTAGAAAATTTTTCTGATGAAAAGCAAGATTTAGTAAAAACTATAGACGAAAAAGCAAAAGATTCTACCATTCCAATCATCGGAATTACGGGAACTGGAGGAGCAGGAAAATCTTCGTTGACGGATGAATTGGTGCGAAGATTTCTACGCTCAAATTCAAATAGCAAAGTGGCTATTATTTCTATAGATCCATCAAAAAAGAAAACTGGAGGCGCACTTCTCGGAGATCGTATTCGCATGAATTCTATTGATGATAAAAGAGTGTATATGCGTTCTATGGCGACCAGAGAAAACAATGTTTCCGTTTCGCCGTACATTCATTCCGCTTTAAATATTTTAAAATTAGCAAAACCAGACATCATTATTCTAGAAACTTCTGGAATTGGTCAATCTGGGTCAGAAATTACAGAAATTGCGGATGTTTCTATGTATGTGATGACACCAGAATTTGGCGCTGCAACGCAATTGGAAAAAATTGACATGCTGGATTTTGCAGATTTGGTTGCCTTAAATAAATCTGACAAAAACGGAGCATTAGATGCAATGAGAGCCGTGCAAAAGCAATATCAAAGAAATCATGTTGCTTTTGAAAAAACTTTGGACGAAATGCCAATTTTTTCTACAAAAGCAAGCCAGTTCAATGATGCCGGAACTACTTCACTTTACAATTCGTTAATACAATTAACAAATGAACGTTTTCCAGCATTAAATTTAAGCGAATATGTGGAACAAAACGTATTGGAAGATACGACCATTATTCCACCAAGAAGGGTTCGTTATCTATCAGAAATTGTAGAAAATAATAGAAACTACGATGCAGATGTTCGCAAACAAGCCTTGATCGCAAAAAATATGTACCTTTTGGATGGTGCAAAAGTTTTGATTACGGACGATGAACATACTACTGAAAAATTAGAAAAAGCTTTCATTAAAACTAAAAAAGAACTTTCTGAAGAGAACACTTTTTTCCTAAACGGTTGGAGAAAATTTAAAGAAGAAATGAAAGGAGATTCTTACTCTTATTTTGTTCGTGGAAAGGAAATAAAAGTAGAAACCTCATCCAAAAGTTTGTCTGGATTAGACATTCCAAAAATTTCTTTACCAAAATTTCAAGATTGGGGAGATCTCATTCAATGGAAAGGGCAAGAAAATGTACCAGGACAATTCCCGTTTACTGCAGGACTTTTCCCTTTCAAAAGAACAGGCGAAGATCCTACGAGAATGTTTGCCGGAGAAGGTGGACCAGAACGTACGAACCGTAGATTCCATTACGTTTCTGCAGATATGGATGCCAAAAGACTTTCTACAGCCTTTGATTCTGTAACTTTATACGGACAAGATCCAGCTTTTCCACCAGATATTTTTGGTAAAATTGGAAATGCGGGAGTTTCTATCGCTACTTTGGATGATGCCAAAAAATTGTATTCTGGTTTTGATTTAGTGAATGCAATGTGTTCGGTTTCTATGACGATCAATGGACCTGCACCAATGTTGCTGGCGTTTTTTATGAATGCAGCCATCGATCAAAATTGTGAAAAATACATCGCTGATAATGGTCTAGAAAATTTAGTAGAAAAAGCATTAAAAGAAAAATTCGACGATAAAAATTTAGCCAGACCAACCTACAGCGGAGATTTGCCAAAAGGAAATAATGGTCTTGGTTTGCAACTTTTAGGTTTAACGGGCGATGAAATTTTAGATAAAGAAATTTATGCAGACATCAAAGCAAAAACAATTGCAACTGTTCGTGGAACGGTTCAAGCAGATATTTTGAAAGAAGATCAGGCACAAAACACCTGTATTTTTTCTACAGAATTTGCTTTGAGATTGATGGGCGATGTTCAGGAATACTTTATTAAAGAGAAAGTTCGGAATTTCTATTCGGTTTCTATTTCTGGGTATCACATTGCAGAAGCGGGTGCAAATCCGATTTCTCAATTGGCATTTACCCTTTCCAACGGTTTCACTTATGTGGAATATTATTTGGCGAGAGGAATGGACATCAACGATTTTGCACCAAATTTATCCTTCTTCTTTTCTAATGGAATTGATCCAGAATACGCTGTAATTGGTAGAGTTGCGCGTAGAATTTGGGCAAAAGCTATGAAATTGAAATACAACGCCAACGAAAGAAGTCAGATGTTGAAATACCACATTCAAACTTCGGGAAGATCTTTGCATGCGCAGGAAATTGATTTTAATGATATCAGAACTACGTTACAAGCATTATATGCAATCTATGACAACTGTAACTCGCTGCATACGAACGCTTACGATGAAGCAATCACCACACCTACAGAAAATTCTGTGCGACGAGCAATGGCAATTCAATTGATTATTAACAAAGAATTAGGCTTAACGAAAAATGAAAATCCATTGCAAGGTTCATTTATAATAGAAGAATTAACAGACTTGGTAGAAGAAGCAGTTTATGCAGAATTTGACAAAATCACGGAACGTGGCGGAGTTTTAGGAGCGATGGAAACCATGTATCAACGTTCTAAAATTCAGGAAGAAAGCATGCATTACGAATGGCTGAAACACACAGGTGAATTTCCAATTGTTGGAGTAAATACTTTCCTTGGAAAAGATGGTTCGCCAACAGTTTTGCCAGGAGAAGTAATTCGTTCTACGGAAGAAGAAAAGCAATCTCAAATAAAAAATCTAAAAGTGTATCAAGAAGCAAACGAGTCGAAAATAGATGAATCTTTAAGAATTTTGCAACATGCAGCCATCAACCAAGAAAATCTTTTTGAGGTAATGATGGAAGCTGTGAAATATTGTTCTCTTGGGCAAATTACCAATGCGCTTTTTGAAGTTGGTGGGATGTATAGGAGGAATATGTAGCCGATATTAAAAAAAGATTCCAATTATAAATTTGGAATCTTTAATTATTTAGTGTTCAGTAATAATGGAGATAATTTATCTAACCCATATATCATTCTTTTCAATCGGGTTATTATGCGTTTTCATCCAATCCCTTAATTCTTTATTTAATAATTTATATGAATCTTCAGAACTATATTTTACACCGTTAACTATAGAACTTCCAGAAAATCCGTACGACAAATCTTCTAATCTTGATTTTCCACTTGGATCTTTAATATATTTTTTTTTTAAATTACGCAGGAAATTTTCATTTTTTACTTTAATCACATTCTTGGAATCGGTTAAAGGGTATAGTTCTTTACTTATAGATATCGCCTCAAATTTATATTCATTGTCAGCACTTTCCACATTTAAAATAAAACCAGGTAAACCGTGAAATTTATACGGTCCTTCCGGAATTGGAATATCCAATGTATACCACGCAGTCCACAATCTACCAGCAAAATTTACTGTTGCTGCTTTGCAATAGTGTCCGAGTATATTTTTAGAAATATCCAATAATTTCCAATTATGCACTAATCTTTGATCATAAACATAGTTTTCTGTATTAAATCTTTCAGTATGCTCTATATCACTTCCACCAATATTTTTTTTTATATTAAAAAAAAATGATTGTTCAGGAGCAATATTTAGTAGTTGCTCTCTTTGAATCTGTGAAGAATTATTTATTAAAACATATATTGAATCTGATTTAATAGCATTGTAATTAAAAAACGTTGTAGTTTTCTTTACTATGTCAACATTAAGAACCATTATTTCAGACTTTTTTATACTATCATTTTTTTCTTGTGGCTGGTATTTAAGTTCAAAAAATACTTTAAAATTTTGCGCATTCACTAAAGCACTAAAAAATATTACAAATATTAGATAAGTTCTCATTGCTAATTATTTAAATCAAATTTTTCTAGGTGATTGCTAAAATCTGTCTTTACTCTACTATTATATTTATTTTCAATTTCATTTCTACTTTCGTTAAAAATCACTTTTGCTTTAATGATGGCATCATTCCAAGAAATTGCATTTTTTATATCTAAATTAAAATAAGGTTGATCATCAATATACTGTAAATCTTTAGCAATAATTTTTAGTATCCCACTGTCTTCAGAAACTTCTAATATTAAGCCTGGCAAATTAGCGAATTTACGTGGCCCATCAGGTATATTAATTTCAGTAGTAAAATATACAGTATAATCCCTTCCTTTGAAAAATGTTTTTGCCATATAACATTTATAATTTAAAATTGTTTTAAAAACTGTGTAATCAATTTTCCAATCAAATTCTAAATTTTCTTTAACCACAGTTTTTTTAACATAACTAATGTTTGAATTGGAATAAACTACATTTTCGTTAAAATCTTTTACAAATTCCTCTTTATAATCTGTAAACACACCTCCTATTTGATTCTTTTCGCTAATCTTTGCAGTTTTTGGATCAATTTCTTTTGTATAATTTATAAATAAAGATTTTTTTGTATCAACTTTATACTTTAATTCACTCGGAAAAGTGTCATCAAAGTATTTTGTTTGATATTTTACATTTAATATTTGTTGGGCATGTAATACTCCAACAAAATTTAAAACAACAAGTAGTACACATTTAACACTTCTCAAGTCCATAGAATTTAAATTTAAAAAAACCGTTTTAAATATTAAAACGGCTTAAAATAAATATTAGCAATTACAATGCTGATATTGTTGCTTCCTTCTTTTGAGCATCTTCCGCTTTTTTCAACTCATCAATTGCCATTGCTCTTGCAGTATCTTTAGCTTCGCCACAATTTGCAGCTTCTGCACAGTATTGATTTCCTCCTGCTACTACACACCATGTGCACCAAATAGCATCAGAATTATCGTTCTGTGTAGGTAAAACAAGATCTGCATTACTTGCACTCATCGTACCAGCAATTCCTAAAACTGCGATTAATAATAATTTTTTCATAATAAAAATATTTGCTGGTTAATAAGTGACTAAATTAAAATTATGCAACTTTTTCTAATAAATAAATCTAATTTATTGATATTTATTATCATTCTAAATAAATATTATATTTTCCGTATCTTTACTATTCAATAATGTATTAACCACAAATTTAATTTAAATGGAAAACACCAATAAATGCACATGCAACTGTGAAGGTTGCAAAACTGGAAACTGCAAAAACTGCACTTGTACCAATTGTACTTGCGAGAATTGCAAGTGTGAGAAGTAAGTTTCTCTAAAAGCAGAAAGAAAATAGCAACTTTAATCAGTTGCTATTTTTCTTTGTAGTTTAAGAGGGTAAATCATTCAATTAAAAATATATTATTTAACGAACTTATGATCTTCCAAAAATATTTTCACTTTACCTACTTGTTTTAGATAATTTTTTTGGCAAATTACAGAATATGCAAGTCCACTGAAAAGAAATACTAAGAATAAAAATCCTAGAACAATATTCAAAGTTTCCATCCCATTAAAATTATAAACAAGCATGTTTTGTAAAGAAACAGAATCATCAAAGATATATCTGAAAATATTGATGAATGGCGAAAGTGTAATGACGAACCACATAATTCCGTCTTGATGCAAGGTTAAAATATGAGCTGGATTGTTCTTTGGCAAGCGAAAATCTTGGTAATTTTTGATATAATTGATAATGCAATATAAAATCGGTAGAGAAATTAGTACTATAAATACAATTTGAAAAATTGTTTTATTGGCAAAATTTGCCAGAAAAATTATTACCAAAACATAAGGAACAAGAATCTTCATACTTTCTAGTATATTAGACCTCACAATTTGTTTACTCATTTTCCGCATAAAATCTGTAGAATCCATCAAACTCGTTTCGCCTTTCCAAGATAGCGTGAGTTCTTTTCTCCAAGATTCTTTCACGCTCTCAAAACTTTTCTCAAAACTATAACTCTGCTCTTTCTGCAAATCCAAAATCTGCGATATAAAATGATCTTGCACTTCAATAAGAATATCAATCGGCAATTTCTTGGCTAAAAGATATTGGGTGATTTCGGATTTTTGGGGATCGTTCATGATAATAATACTTTTTTATTGTTGAAATTGGAATATAGCAATTGAATTTGTGTAACTACAGCGAAAGCCGCAAGTGAAATGTTTTTACTCAAACCTAAAATTAATTCTGGTACAGTAAAATTTGCAGGTAACATAGAAAATATTAGAAATGGAAGAATATAACCTATCAATATTATTTTCAAAATTAAAGGATGAAAACCAATGAATAAATAATCTCTAAATTTCAATTTTTTCTTAATCAAAGATAAACCGAAAAGAAAAAGTAGAATCGCACTTAAAAATATCACGAAGAAAACTCCCAAATCTGGAAAGATAAAATTTATTCCTAATATGATGGGTAGAAATAATATCGAATTTAATAAAACTTTATTAAGCCTCTTATTTACAATTCTCTTTTCAATTACAGTTATTTTTTTGAAAGATAGAATATCCGCTTTTACCATTCTCAATTCTCCCATCCAAAGTATTTTGGTTTGTAGAAATGCTTCTTCAAAATCTATATTTTTAGAAAGCATCAATTGTGATATTTGCACCACGAAATGATCACTTACTTCTAAAAATAAATCCGACTGTAGTTTTTTTGAGGCTAGGAAATTTCTAATGTCTCTTATTTGTGCTTCTGTAATCATCGTTTTAAATATTAAAAATAGTTTGTAAATTAAATAGATAACTTTTCATTTCTTGCTCTTGCGAAATTTGCTGGCGTTTTCCTTTTTCTGTGAGCAGATAATATTTGCGATCTCGTCCGTTTACATTTTGCATCTGAGAATAGATGATGTCGTCACTTTCGAGTTTGTGCAAAAGCGGATAAAGCGCACCTTCCGTCATTTCTAGTTCGCCTGCAGTTAGTTCTTTTGCACGTTGCGTGAGTTGATAACCGTACATTTTCACTTCTGAAGCGAGCAATTTCAAAATAATATTTTGAAGCGTTCCTTTGTATAATTCGTTCTTTTTTTTCATGCCTAATTTTCTTATGCATAACAAATGTATGCATAATTTTGTTAGGTATAAAAAAAATTTGTAGTTTAAAAATTAACTAAATTAAAATTATACAAATCTTTATATGAAATATTTAATGTTGTTTAATATTTATTTACTTTCTAAATAAATAATACTTTCCGTACCTTTACTATTCATTAATTCATTAACCAAAATATTACCATTATGGAAAATACAAATAAATGCACATGCAACTGTGAAGGTTGCAAAACTGGAGAATGCAGAAACTGCACTTGTACCAATTGTACTTGCGAGAATTGCAATTGTGGTAAATAAATTACACACAAACATACAATAAACCTAAACCATCAAGATTATAAAGCTTGATGGTTTTTTATTTCAATTAAATTATCTATTTTAATCAAAAATCCAATCAGTGTTTCAAAAAATCCATCCGTTGTATTTTCTATTTTTAATTTGCGCTTTTTTTTCCTGCAAATCTGAAACAGAAAAAATTGCCCAAAAAACCATATCTCGATCCGCAATAATTGATTCTACCGTCAACAGTTTTCAAAAAAAATTATTGCAGACCCAAATCGATTCTGTGTTTTCAAAATATCAATTTAATGGTTCAGTTTCCGTTATTAAAAATGATGAAATTCTCTATCAAAAAGAAAATGGTTTCGAGGATTTTAATTCTAAAAAGAAACTCGATGAAAATTCTGTTTTTGCAATCGCTTCTTTAAGCAAACAGTTTACCGCTGCTTTAGTTTTGTTGCAAGAAGATCAAGGGAAATTGTCAACAGAAGATCAAGTTTCTACATATTTGAGTGATTTTCAAACCAAAGAATTTCAAAATATTACCATTCAGCAACTACTCAACCATACTTCTGGATTGAGTGATTTTGGAAACGGTCTACATTCTAAACCTGGAGAAAAATTCAAGTATTCCAACAAAGGATTTCGTTTATTAGGAGAAATCATCGAAAAGGTTTCGGGTAAATCTTATGATGAAAATGTACAAGAACTTTTTGAAAAAGTACGTATGAAGAATTCTTTCACCGCAAATAATTTTAACGGAAAAAATTTTGCAAGTGCGTTTACAGGAAATTCTAAAAACTTTCAAGAAGTGGAAAATATGCCGAAAAGATTGGCAAAAAAAGAAATTTCTGTTCCTGCAGGAGGAATTTTATCGACCGTTTCAGATTTGCATCTGTGGAATTCGGCTTTATATTCTGGCAAAATTTTAAAACCAGCATCTTTAAAAAAATTCATGGAAAAATCTTCAGATAGAAAGCATCAGATTCTAGGGAAAATGGGTTACGGTTTCGGAATTATGATGAATTTAGGAAAGCCAGAAGCGTACTTTCATACAGGTTATGTGAAAGGCTCGCCTTCTCTAAATATCTATTATCCAGAAACTCAAACATCCGTCATTATATTATCTAATATCGCCGATAAAAGCAAAGGCAAATTTTTCATTTTTAAACCACATAAAGAGATTAAACAAATTACAGATGCAATTCAAATTTCAATAATCGAACTTAAAAAAGATTTGCTAAAAAAGAATTCTACAGAATAATTACCATAGTTTCATCAAAATACTTCTATCATTTTCCCTCAACTTCCACTTTAAATTTTGGAGGATTAACCAACTGAATTGTCGTAGATGCAAAACCAATTTCGCCATTTGTAGCTTCTATTTCCTTTAAAATTTTCGTAAAAAGCAGCGTTTTTGTTGCCCGCCTTTTTTTGTAACTCACCACGTATCTCAAGGTAAATTCTACCCAATTATCATTCGCAATTAAGGAAACCATTGGTTCTGTTTGCGAGTCTTCTAATTTGAATGTTTTTTGCAAGCTTTTCCATTTTATTTTACTTTGTTCGGTAAGATCTCCCGCTATTTCAACCCCAATATTTTCTAAAATTTGTGTGGTTTTATCATAATTACTACCGTATTGAATGGGGATTTTTATCTCGTCCCATAAAAACGGAAAATCTCCAGAATAATTGAAAACGGGTTCTTTGAAAACATAACTATTGGCAATCATCACAATTCTCCCGTTGTACAAATCTCCATCTACCCATTGTCCGGTTTCCATAATGGTGGTTCGCAAAACGCCAATATCCATCACATCGCCTTTTATACCGCCTAATTGTACACGATCTCCAGTTTTGTAAAAACCACCAAACATAATGCCGAGCCAACCTGCAAAAGATGCAATTACTTCTTGCAACGCAAAAGCAATTCCTGCACCTGCAACACCAAGAGTTACGGTTAATCCGCCCAATTTATCGCTGAAAATTACAGTGAGAAGTATAATCGTTAAAAAGTAACCCAAAAAAGTGGCCGCTTTTTTCGTGCGGTAAAGACTGTCATTATTTTGAATTTTTGAAATGATTTTTTTCTGAATAAAATTGAGAATCGCCCAAATCAATGCGACTCCAATAAATACCGCCACAAATTTCCCGAATATTGGATTAACTAAAATTTCTCTTATTTCCTGTTCCATTTTTATTAATTTATACGTGGCAATTGTCTGTTTTTTTTAACACAAAAGAAACAATAGGTACTGCTCTACAATACTTAAAAATTACCATAAGTTACACGACATAAGCACTTTATATTATGTTAGCTTTGATTTTTCTTATTTTCAATAATTATCTTTTGTTCCTTTTGTGGTTTTGATACAATTTTAAACAAGCTCTTAAAATTAGCGTATATTTTTCATTAAAACTCAAACTCCCCGATCAAAACTCCATCACCATTTCCTTCTTTAGATTTTTTTTGCTTTTGAAAAACTACCAGTTTTCTTTCTTGTTTTCCAGTTGCATAATTGATGTAAATCTCCGCCAATATTGCTGTTGGACCAGAAATACTGACTTGATTTTCGCCAAAGAAATTGGTTTCTATCTTATATTTTCCCTTAATGGCTTTTTTCAGTAAAAACTGTTCTGGACCGAAACCACCAGTAAAATCGTCACTCAATCTTCCACCAATTGCAGTTTGTTTATGAGAGTACATGCATTTTTCTCCGTTCGGATCTGTAACCCAGAGATCAATATCCGTATTATCTTTGTTCCAATTCAATACTACACGGATGTTTACAGGCAAATCTGCAATCAATTTTGGGTTTATTTTGCTTAAATTTAATTTGCCTTTGTTTCTGGAAATTAAAGAATTGAGTTCCATAATGATGGTTTCTTCTATTCCATCATCACGATTTGCCAATTCTTGAGTGTAAGATTTTGTGAGAATTTGGTAAAGATAATCCAAGGCTTCCTGCGGTTTTCCATCGTCTTCCAAAGCCAAAGCGTAATCTCTGTAACTTTGCGGATCCATTGGTCTCCAATCTAGAATTTTTTTAGAAATCCAAACTTGTTTATCGTTGATATTTTGCTCCTTTAATTTGTAATAGAGAAGTTTATACAATTCTTCATTTTCTATATCCAAATCTGCCACGGAACTCAACACTTTTAATCCTAATTTTTTGTCCTTTGCTTGAAACAAAATTTTAGAAATATCTAAATAATAACTTGGCGTTTGAAGGTAATTTTTTCTTTGAATTAAATATTCTGCGTAAATACTTTCAGCAGTATTTAATTTCTCAAAAGATTTCATGTATTCTTGATCAGATTTTACATCAATGGTTGTGATTTTTCCTTTGGCAATAGAAACATTCACACCTCCAATTTTTCCCTCCATTACATTTAGTACATTCGCATTTGGTCTGCTCATAGTTATTTCACTAGAAACTGTTCTAGAAGCAGAAGCTGTTTGGCGCCTGCTTTCAGATCTAGTATAACCCTGTACCACAACTTCTTGCAATTCGGCACGACTTTCATTTTCTGTCACTCTATCTACAGAAGGTGGTGGTGGTGGACTAGAGCTATAATCTGCATCACTAGAATATACAACCATTTCTTCAATATTTTGCGTTCTAACACTATCATTCAAAATTATTTTTGACTTAGGTTGCGGATATTTTTTTTCATTTTTAAATTCTGTATTCCACCATTTTTTTAAATTTTCCGTCATGTTTTCGGCTTGTTTCATCAAATCTGTCATTCGCTTATCTCGCAAATCGGCACCAGATTTCATCATCACATCATATTCTTTTCGCAATTCTGCTGGAGGCAAAATTTCATAACGCGCATAATCTTGCACATTTTCCATAACGATCAAACTCGTATTGTTGGTTGCAATTCCAAATTGTTTTCCGAGATTATTGATTTCTTCTTTATTTACATCTTCAAATAATTCTAATTCAGAAATCTTTTTTTGTGCCCAAAATTTGGAAATATCCCAATCTTTGGTCGTAGATTCTTTACTATTAAGAAATATCATTTTTTCCACAACTGGCGTATTTCCATAGCCGAAAAGCAAATTTACCGATGTTTCATCAGTATCAGAAATTCCAGTAATCACTAGATTATCTTCTGCATTTTGTGGCAATTTTGGATATACTTCTGCTAAATTATGATTGTCTTTAATACCTAAAAACTTTAAATTTTGAAAAAGCAATTTTCTAACTTCCTGATTTGGATGGTTTTGATGGATATTTAATAATTCACCACCTGATTTTAAACTTATAAATTTCAGTTGGCTAAAATTGGCTTTTGGGGAAGAAACAATCGTATAAACTGGCTTATTAAAGTTAAAATTGAAGTCTCCAAAAGATGAAAGTCCATCGGAAAAAAGCAGATATTCATCAACATTTAAATTTTTTAATTGACTGAAATCTGTTCCACCATCATAATTTACATTGTTTAAATAGGTTTTTAATTCTTGCCAATTTCCATTATTTATTTTGAATGTTTTACGCTCTTCAAATTCATTATTAATAAAGGCCAATTGCACAGTGATATTCTTTGCAGCTTTAAAATATTCATCCAAAAGTTCGAATTCTTTTGCATGATCTCTTTGCAAACCACTTAAAGAATTGTCCCAAATAATTCCCAGCGTTTCTGGCATTTTCTTCGCTTTTGAAATAGAATTCACAGGAACATTTGCCAAAAAATAAAAATTATTTCCGCTCGCTTTTTGCATTAAAACAGAACTTTCGTTTTCATTTTGCGGAAGATTTATTTTTAAATTGCCTGTTGTTTTATAATTTGATTTAGAAATTTCTGCCACCCAAACGTTTCCATTTTTAACGAAATCAAAACTGCCATCTGGTTTCTCTTCCAATTTTGGAGTATTTATTTTTTCAAACACAGATGTTTTTAAATTGAAATTGGGAATTGCAGATGTATAATCCAGAGGCAAATAATATTGCAGATTATTTTCAACTTTTTTTAATATTTGATTATAAGTAATCTGAACAGTACGCTCGCTATTCGGATTGATGGGGTAAATTCTGGTACGGAAATTATTGCCTTCTACTTTTTCCAGAATTCCTGGATCTACATTTCTTTTTTCAATACTTTCAAAAACCTCTTTCGCTTTCGCCTTCTCTACAGGAACTGCATTTCGTAATTTTCCATTGATATCCAAAGCATATCCGCTCACAGAAACGCCTTCTGGCAGAGGAAAAGTTAATCTTCCTTCCATTATTCTGCTGGTATTATTCCGAAAAACCATGGTTGCTATTGTAGTAGAAATATTGCCCGTTATTTTCACGTCATAAGATAATTTTTGCAGTACTACATTATTACTTACTTGATAGTCTCCACCTTTGAGAGGAGTTTCTATAATAGGTATTTGCGCAAAAGAAAATTGGAAACTCAGGATTAGCAAAAGCAGAGCAATTGGATTTTTCATCTGTAGGTTTTAAGTATTTATTAAAGATAAGAAAAAAGTTAAATATCATTAATTTTCCTTTGTTGAATTTAAATGCTGTTATAAATCCTTATTTTTACCGAATGCAAATAGAAAAAATAATTTTGGGAATAGATCCAGGAACTTCCATCATGGGATTTGGTTTAATTTCAATCATTAAAAAAGAAATGAAATTAATTTCTATGCATGAATTGATTTTGAAAAAATATCCAAACCACGAGACGAAACTTAAAGTTATTTTTGATAAAACCTTGGCATTGATAGACGAATTTCATCCAGATGAAGTGGCGCTTGAAGCACCATTCTTTGGCAAAAACGTGCAATCTATGCTAAAATTGGGCAGAGCGCAAGGAGTTGCAATGGCAGCATCTCTGCATAGAGACATCCCGATTACAGAATATTCTCCAAAAAAAATAAAAATGGCCATCACCGGAAACGGAAATGCGAGCAAAGAACAAGTTGCAGGTATGTTGTTGAATCTTTTTCAACTAAAAGAATTTGCCACAAAAAATTTGGACGCTTCTGATGGATTGGCTGTTGCAGTTTGTCATCACTTTAATTCTGGCACCGTTTCTACGGAAAAATCTTATACTGGTTGGGAAAGTTTTGTGAAGCAAAACCCCGATAAAATAAAATAAACGCTCAATATTTTCCAGATATATTTTTTTTTGCTAAAATAATTTACTATTACTTGGCAAAACCTAATACTATTTGTAACATTGTTGTAAAATGGAACACCAATTGATAATATGTACAAGATGGAAAACTCGAAAATTAAAATAAATCATAAAATATATTGGTTTCAAAAATCACTATTAATTTTTAGTGGTGGTAATCTGCACATTCTAAGAAAAACACCAAGTGAATGGAATAAGTTCGCGGGAATTGGTGGTATAATTCTGTTTACCGCGGTATTTGCCACGCTTTCTGCAGGCTATGCAATGTTTACAATTTTTGATAGCGTCTTGGCATCTGTTGTATTTGCAATTTTGTGGGGATTGATGATTTTTAATTTGGATAGATACATTGTTTCATCCATAAAGAAAACTGGAACTTGGTGGAATCAGCTATTGATGGCAATTCCGAGGTTGATATTAGCCGGTTTTCTGGGAATTGTGATTTCTAAACCTTTGGAGTTGAAAATTTTTGAAAAAGAAGTTAACAAACAATTAAATACCATTATCCAAAGAAATAAAACACAACTTCAGAAGGAAATGAATGGCAGAATTCTACAACAATCTACACCTTTTGAAACAGAAAAAAAGCAAATTTCTGAAAAAATTGCAGCCTATCAAATGTCTTATGATAGCGCAAGTGTAGAATTAGAAAAAGAAATTCTGGGAAAGCAAAGCGGATTAACTTCTGGTAAAGTTGGCTTTGGAACCAACGCAAAACGAAAAGCGGAATTAAAAAATCAACGCTTACAAGATTTGGAAAACTACCGAAAAACAATGCAACCTCGCCAAGATTATTTAGACAAAGAAATTTCTAAAGTCTACACAAATATTGAATCTGAACGAAATAAAACCGAAAAATTTGAAGATGGATTCAATGGTTTTGCAGCAAGACTGCAAGCTTTGGATGAGCTTGGAAAAGAGACGCCGATAATGGCAGTTGCTTCTATGTTTATTTTAGGATTATTTATAGCATTAGAAATTTCGCCCGTTTTGGTGAAGCTAATATCTGCAGTTGGACCTTATGATCATCTTTTAGAAAAAACCGAAAATGATTTTCGACTTTATGCAAAAGAAAAAATTGAGAAAGGGAATACTTTAACGGATTTTCGGATTGAGGATTTTAAGAAAAATTTAAAATAGATTTGAAAGAAATATTTTAATTTACAGATAATTTCAAATTAATACTTTGCGTAATATTTTTTGTAGAATTATAAATTGTATTGCAGACTTCACCTTTTAAACTATAATTTCCTTTTGGAACAACTAAGAAATTTTTGCCATTTTTTGGTATTGGTAACGTGTAATTTTTAATCCCAAATATTTTAATAATTACATCGCAATTGCTTTCATTTTCAATTAAAATAGCTGCAACCGTATCTTCTGGACCATCATTTAAAAACTGATTTGCGGCGGCAATTGCTCTAGCTTTTCTATCTACCGCATCTATTATCATCAATTCTTCAAAGCTCTCCTCTTGTGAAATTGGATCTGCTCTGTATGGATAAGAAACCGACTCGCAACTATTTAAAATTGAAAGAACTAGCATCATTAAAAATATAAAATATTTCCTCAAATTTATATGGAATAATTCGGTGCTTCTTGTGTGATGATTACATCATGAGGATGAGATTCCTTCAAACCACTTCCAGTAATCTGCACCATTTTTCCGTCATTTTGAAGGGTAGAAATATCTTTTGTGCCGCAATATCCCATTCCAGCGCGAAGTCCGCCAATTAATTGAAAAATAACTTCCTCTAATTTTCCTTTGTGTGGCACTCTTCCTTCTATACCTTCTGGTACAAATTTCTTGGCTTCAGATTGAAAATATCTTTCTTTTCCACCACGTTTCATAGCAGAAAGACTTCCCATTCCTTGGTAAGCTTTAAATTTTCTACCTTGATACAATATTTCTTCACCCGGAGATTCATCTGTTCCTGCCAAAAGCGAACCGAGCATCACTGCTCCTGCTCCACTTGCGATTGCTTTTACGATATCACCAGATAATTTAATTCCTCCATCTGCAATTACGGTTACATTTTTTGTTTTGGCATATTCATACACATTATAAATTGCAGACAATTGCGGAACTCCAACTCCGGCTACAACTCTTGTTGTACAAATAGAACCAGGACCAACACCAACTTTCAAAACGTTTGCGCCAGCTTCTATTAAATCTTTTGCAGCTTCTGCTGTTACGATGTTTCCACCTATCAAGTCCAAATCTGGATAGGCTTTTCTTATTTCTCTTATTTTATCTAAAACACCTATAGAATGTCCGTGTGCAGAATCTATCGCAATAATATCTACTCCCGCATCTACTAAAGCGGCAATTCTATCCAAGGTATCTTCGCCAACTCCAACTCCTGCACCAACTATTAATCTACCGTCTTCGTCTTTGTTAGCATTCGGATATTCTAGTTGATTATCTATATCTTTTATGGTAATTAAGCCAACTAATTTAAAATTTTCGTCTACTATTGGTAATTTTTCAATTCTATTTTCTAGCAGAATTTGCTTTGCCGTTTCTAAAGTTGTATGCTTATCAGAAGTTACCAAATCTTTGGTAGACATCAATGCTTCTACCTTTATATCTAAATTTTCTTGGTATTTTACGTCACGATTGGTGATGATTCCTATTAAATAATTATCCGAATCTACAACTGGCAATCCAGAAATTTTGTAATTCGCCATCAATGCTTTTGCTTCGCCCAAAGTATGATCCTTGGAAAGTGTGATAGGATCTGCAATCATCCCATTTTCCGAACGTTTTACTTTGTTTACTTGTGCAGCCTGTTCTGCAATCGTCATATTTTTATGGATAAAGCCAATACCTCCAACTCTTGCAATCGCAATCGAAAGATCTGCTTCTGTTACGGTATCCATTGCTGCAGAAACGATGGGAATATTTAAGGTAATTTTATCTGTTAGTCGAGATTTTAAAGAAACCTGATTAGGTAAAATCTCTGAATAGGAAGGGATTAATAGAACATCATCAAATGTGATTGCTTGTTCTACAATTTTGTCTTGAATTGGCATAAGGCACTTTCTTTGCGAAATTAAGGTTTTTTAATTAGAATTGGAAATTATTTTAGAATAATTCAAAGCTCAACATCTTTTTTAGCCACAAAAGAAACAAAAGTTTTCTGCGTAAATTCAGTTTGGCAAAAACCGAAATAAGCAGAATCTTTTTATTATCGCTAATTTTTCATATTTGAAATTCTCACACAATCGCTAATCTTTTAACTTTTTTATGATTAATAATTCTCATAAACAAACTCCATGATTCTTTTATCTTCATCTGTAAAAGCAATTTTTCTACGAGACATTGCCATTTCTGCAACCTCGTAGGCTTTGTCTAACCTGAATTTTTCGTCGCCTTTCATTCCACCCCAGGTAAAATTCTCTATTAAATTTGGTGGAAATCCAGATTTAAAAATATTTGCAGCCATTCCTACTACAGTTCCAGTGTTTAATTGTGTATTGATGGCAGTTTTAGAATGATCTCCCATAATTACACCTGCAAATTGTAAACCTGTTTTTCGGTAAGATTTTGCTTTGTAATTCCAAAGTTTTACTTCGGCATAGTTGTTTTTAAGATTGGAAGAATTTGTGTCTGCTCCCAAATTGCACCATTCGCCGATCACAGAATTTCCAAGGAAACCATCATGTCCTTTATTAGAATAGCCAAAAACTACAATATTATTTACTTCTCCGCCAATTTTGCAATGCGGACCGATGCTTGTTGCACCATAAATTTTTGCGCCCAAATTAAATTTAGAATGATCTCCCAAAGAAATTGGACCACGAAGGTTGCAACCTTCCATCACTTCTGCATCTTTCCCGATGTAGATTTTTCCGGTTTTACAATTTAAAGTAGAAAATTCTACACTCGCACCTTCTTCTATGAATAAATCTTCTGCGTTCCCAAGAAAACCATTCGTCTCGGAAAGTTCTTGTGATGTTTTGTTTTTTGTTAATAATTCAAAATCGAAATTGATGGCGTTTTCATTGTAGGTGAATAGATCTGCTGGTTTGGATACAAAGATTAAATCTTCTTCAATATCCGTCATTTTTGAAATATTGTTTAAACTAAATTTTTCGATATCAATTTTTGTAGCAATCAATTCATCTTTATAAACCAATGCTTCTCCGCACTTTAAATCAATAATATCTTGAACGACTTTTTCCGTTGGCAAGAAATTTGGAACTAAAAATAAAACTTCGCCAGATTTTGTGCCTGGAAATTTTTCTTGCAAATAATCTTGGGTTAAATAGAAACAATCCGTTGCATTCAACAATTTTTTCCAACGTTCTGCGAAAGTTAAAATTCCAAATCGCATTTCTGCAACAGGTTTTGTGAAAGTAAGCGGAAGAAATTCTTCCCAATATTGAGCGTCGGAAAATATAATTTTGATAGACATTTTGATAAAAGATTTTTAGATAATAGACTTTGAAAATATCAACTTACAGCAAATTTAAACAAAAAAAACCTCTCAAAAAATTTGAAAGGTTTGTATTTTTTACAAGAAGTAAAAGATTATTTAGTGAATTTTTTGTATTTATTCATAAATTTATCTACTCTACCTGCTGTATCTACTAATTTTGTTTTCCCTGTGTAGAATGGGTGAGAGCTAGAAGAAATCTCCATTTTGATCAATGGATATTCTTTACCTTCAAATTCTATGGTATCTTTCGTGTCTGCTGTAGATTTACATACAAACATTTCTTCGTTACTCATATCTTTGAATACTACTTCTCTATAATTTTCTGGGTGAATTCCTTGTTTCATTTGTAAATTTTTAAATTTTTATTTGTCAAATGTTATCGCTTATCTTATGATTGTATTTGATTTTAAATCATTTACAGCGATCTCATAATTTTTGTTTTAATAAATTTTGCTTTAGAAATAGTAATGGCTAATTCTTCTGGTAAATTTTAGAGTGCAAAAATAAGAATATTTTTTGACACCACAATAAACTTTTTTAATTTTTGAATTAAATTTGCTGTACTATTTTCATTAACTTTACGTTTTCAATTATTAATGCACCCAATGAAATATAAAATAATCCTCGCTTTTTCATTCTGGACTCTCCTATTTGCAGTTTCTTGCAACCGAGACGACATCAGTTTTGAAAGTCCTTCGCAGGCTTTGAGATTTTCTACAGACACTGTTTTTTGCGATACTGTTTACAATCAAGTTCGATCAGAAACTTATGCTGTGAAGGTTTTTAACGATGAAGATAAAGATATTTTAATCCCAAATATTTCTTTAAGAGATGGAGCAGGATCTTTATATAAAATTAATGTGGATGGAAAATCAGGATTTTCTTTTGATAATGTTGCCTTAAGAAAAAAAGACAGCTTGTACATTTTTGTAGAAATTGCACCAACCGCAAGTGTACCAGAAGCTATAGCAGAAGATCAAGTTTTATTTAAACTTCCTACTGGAGAGCAGAAAGTTACCTTATTTTCTGTGGTTCAAGATGCAGAATTTTTTGTAGAAACCCCCGGAAATCCAAATGTTTTGAATGGAAATGTGAATTGGAATAATACCAAAGCAAAAATCATTTATGGAGATTTAACGATTTCCAGTGGAAGCACACTGAATATTGGAGCTGGTACAAAAGTTTATTTCTTTAAAAATTCTGGAATGAAAATTTCCACCGGTGCATCTTTAAATATAAATGGTGATTTGGGGAGCGAAGTTATTTTGAGAGGAGATAGAAACGATCCTAAATACGATACATTGCCAAAAAATTGGAATTCTATTGATTTTGCAATAGGCTCTACTTTAAATATGAACTATGCTAGACTTTTCGGTGGTACAAATGGTCTGCAAATGAACCAAACCAATGCTACCATCAATAATACCATCATTCATACTTTTCAAGAATCTGGAATTTTTGCCATAAATTCTACCATTGTTGCAAAAAATCTGGTGATGAATAATTGCGGAAATGCAGACGTTACCATTCAAAAAGGAGGAAATTATGATTTCACACATTGTACATTAGCTAATTATTGGGACAATCTTGGTACTGGAAATGTATTATTCGCAAGCAATTCATTTATTAATGAGAATGGACAAACAGAAAACGGAGCATTAAATTTAAATATTAAAAATTCTATCCTGTGGAACAATAAATCTAATGCCGTAGTGCTAAAACCAACAGTAGGACAAGTTTTCACCTACATCGTCCAAAATGCTTTGCTGAAATATGAAACATCTGCTGCAGGTTTCAATTTTACAGGAAATCCGCAAATCGTATCTTCTATTATTAATACAGATCCTTACTTCACAGAATTTAATATACCGGCAATGAATCTGAAACCAGCTTTTGATTCTCCAGCAAAAAATAAAGGAAATCCTTCTTTTGCAGCGAGCATTCCTTTGGATATTTTGAAATTGAGCAGAGCTTCTAGTAATCCTCCTCCAACTTTAGGAGCGTATCAATAAAAAGATGAGAAGATGAGAGATGAAGAGATGAGAGAATTTGAAACCTGAAATTTTAAAATGATAGATAAAATTATTTATTTACTTGAAGAACTTAAAGTGAATTATAACAAGGATTTACTTGAAAAAACTTTAACATGTATTAATGAGGAAATAACCGTCAATGATCTTTTAGAAGAGAAGGTTAAAATAAGAGAGGCGATAAATGGGCAGCAAGAAGAATTCTATAACGCATTAGCATTTGAGTTCGTTCAAGATTTGAATGAATTTCCCGAAATGTATTTTATGGTTTGGGAACCAATGCTATACTTTTTCAATGAATATACAAATGATGTTTTTTTTAAAACTGCCCTAGAATTTGCTCACGACTCAAACGCAACTTCCTATCTTAATGGTTTGTTGCAATTGGAAAAAGGAAATTTTAGAATAGCCCTTGGATATTTCAATTCAATTGATCATTTGGTGGCTTGTTATTTTACTGCAATATGCTATTTGGAAGAAGAGAATTATCATAATTCGATAAAACAAAATGAACAGTTATTAAAATATTTAGGTTCTTTTACTATTCCTGGAAATGGTATTAATCTTTTAAATTACCCTGGTATTTTAACGTTACAGTGGAACATTCATAATGATATAGGCTATGCTTATAATAGAATTAATGATTTAGAAAACGCATTGAATTGTTATAAACGGTCGTTGGATATATTCGATTTAGAATCAAATTACGAAATAAATCATATTCATCTCATAGATGACAAAGTGGATGAGTTTACATTGTTTGCAAATAATTATCTCTTTTCATTAGAGAAAACTAGAGATTTACAAAAGTGTTTGAATGTTCTCGATTTTATAATAAGCAAATATCCATTAGAATTCTATTATAGAAAAAAGAGAAAAAATTTACAATTGCAGATTTCTACTAAATCAGAATCAGAATATGTTTTCAATCAAATATTTAAGCCAAAAAAACCGTTTAATATTGTTTCGTTCCAATCAACTAAATTAATTTCAAAAGAGAAAAATTTAGAAGACATGATAGTAGAGCAAATAAAATTCGGCTTTAAAGTTTTCAATAAATCTTTGGAAATTTATCAAGATGAAAACATTTTCGGAAGACAATATGTAATACCTGAAATCAATGGTCGTTTAGATCTTCTTTTGATTGATAAGGAAAATGACCAATTGTACATTATAGAATTAAAAAGAAACGAGTGCGGTATTGAAGTTGTTGAGCAGATCGAAAAATATATTGAAGCATTATCTATTCATTTGAATAAAAAAATTAAAGGTATAATTTGCTTACACAAAACCAACAATGAATTGACAGAACTCGTCAAAACGAATAATAGTATTGAATTATTTACCTATAATTTCGAATTCACTAAAGAAGATTAATTTTCATTTTTATTTATTCCATTATCTATCCGTCTATTCTCTAAAAATCTTTTTCTATGGAAATCACAGCACTTCAAAAACAAGTAGACGATTGGATAAAAACCGTCGGTGTTCGCTATTTTAATGAGCTTACCAACATGGCAATGCTCACAGAAGAAACAGGAGAAGTGGCGAGAATAATTGCGAGAAGATATGGCGAACAAAGCGAAAAAGAATCTGATAAATCGAAAGATCTTGGCGAAGAATTGGCAGATGTTCTCTTTGTAACTTTATGTTTAGCGAACCAAACGGCCGTTAATTTGCAAGAAGCTTTTGACAAAAAAATGAAAGTAAAAACAGAAAGAGATAAAGACAGGCATCAAAATAATGAAAAATTGAAATAATTAATATTTTGCAGATTTTGTGAGTATATAATGCGGATGAATTGCACAAAAGCAGCCCCAAAATTCCTTAAATCTACGAAAGAAAAAAAATAAAATAATCAAGCAGGTTTCCAACAGAAGAATTAATTAATGATATTAAAAAAATCCAAACTAATCCCAAATCAAACCATCACCATCACAGGTTCGAAAAGTATCTCGAATAGACTATTAATTTTGGAAAAACTCTATGAAAACATCCGGATTTCTAATCTTTCTAATGCAGAAGATACTGTTCTTTTACAAAAAGCTTTAGAGAAAAACGAGGAGATTGTAGATGTGCATCATGCAGGAACGGCAATGCGATTCTTAAGCTCTTATTTTGCAATAATGGAGGGAAAAACCACCATTCTCACGGGTTCTGATCGTATGAAAAAGCGACCGATAAAAGATTTGGTCAATGCATTACGAGATTTGGGAGCTGATATAGAATATCTAGAAAAAGAAGGTTTTCCACCATTAAAAATCGTCGGAAAAAAAATTACCAAATCGGAAGTAAAAATTTCTGCAAATATTAGTAGTCAATTCATCACTTCGTTACTTTTGATTGGCGCAAAATTAGAAAACGGCTTAAAACTAGAATTGGAAGGTAAAATTACTTCTTTACCTTACTTAGAAATGACTACAAAAATTTTGAAAGATGTAGGCATTGATTATCATTGGATAGAAAACATCATCTCTATTGATAAGAAAACTGAAAATTCACAAGAAAGATTAATATTTTACAAAGTGGAAAGCGACTGGAGTTCAGCATCCTATTTCTATTCCTTGTGTGCAGTTGGAAGACAAACAATTTCTTTAGAAAATTTTAAAAATTACAGTATTCAAGGAGATTCCAGATTGAAAGAAATATTTTTAAACAATTTTGGCATTAATACAATTTCAGATTCTGGCTCAAATGAAATTTCGCTTTCCTTTTCGAATTCTTTATTTTCTTATCCAGAAATCATAAAATTAGATTTGAATGATTGTCCTGATATAGCACAAACGCTTTGCGTGACAGCTGCTATTTTGAAAATACCTTTTTATTTTACCGGTTTAGAAACTTTAAAAATAAAAGAAACCGACCGCCTTTTAGCACTGAAAATTGAGCTAAAAAAAATTGGTTGTATCGTAGAAATTACGGAAAACAGCATCCGTTCTGTAGCATTTTGCCAACCAGAAAACAATATTTCAATCGCTACATACAATGATCATAGAATGGCGATGAGCTTTGCACCGTATTGTTTAGTAAATGAATTACCCATTGAAAATTCGATAGTTGTAGAAAAATCTTATCCAGATTTTTGGAAAGATTTGCAAGCCATTACAGAAAACCTAAATTAGCAATTCTAATTATAAATAAATGAAAATCTCAAAATTATACCTCTTTCCTATCGCATTATTAATGCTTTCATCTTGCAAAATTTCCGTTAATGCACTGGAAAATGCAACCATAACAACTGCTACAACTACCCCAAAAAATATTGCTTTAAACGGAAAAATCTACTCCGCAGTTTGGCAACAAAATTCTGGCGAATTTATGGCTTTATCTTACCAAGCATACAATATTGCAACATACAGACTAGACGAAGCTCTAAAAATGAAAAAAGGGAAACCTTTGGCAATCATCACAGATGTAGACGAAACTTTTCTAGATAATTCACCTTATGCGGTTACAGAAAGTGAAAAAGGAAAAGACTTTAATGATGCAACATGGGCAAACTGGACGGCGAAAGCAAATGCAAAAGCATATCCTGGTTCGCTAGATTTTTTCAAATATGCTGCTTCCAAAAATGTGAAAATTTTCTATATCACAAACAGAAATGAAAACGACAAAGCTGGAACTTTGAAAAATTTGAAAGACCTCGGTTTTCCAAATGCAGACGAGCAATATGTGGTCGTAAGAAGCACAACTTCTGATAAGGAAGAACGCCGCAACGCAGTTTTGAAAAACTATAATGTCGTGTTGTATTTAGGAGATAATTTAGGGGATTTTGCGAATATGTTTTATAAAAAAACACAAGCAGAACGCAATCAAAACGTGGAAAACAATGCAGATTTATTTGGCAAAAAATTTATTATGCTGCCAAATTCTGGCTACGGAGATTGGGAATCTGCAATGCCTGGTTTTAATTATAAATTGACACCAGCACAAAAAGATTCTGTTATTTTGAAAAATGTTGTTGGGTATTAATTTGAGTTTTGGGTTTCGTAAAATATGAATATTTCAAAAAACTTATTTTCTAGTTTAAACAAAATTTCAAAAAACTTTATTATAAGTGTTTTGGTTTGTTGTATTATGATGAATATTTTTGAAATAATTGGAATTATGAAATTAATAATTTTGAATTTCGTCGTTATAACATATTTTCAACTATCTATATATGCTCATTGATTTTGAGTATTAAATTTGAGAATTATTTTTCGACTACTTTTTTGCTTATTTGCAATTTTTCATATTCTTATTTTTTCTATAATAATGAACTAACTTCACATTTAGAAAACGATACTTCAGTTCTAACCAGTTTAGCAGATTTTTTCGAGCAACCATTTAGATTTATTTTACGTAAATTTTTTTTGAATATAGTTTTATAAATACTATATTAATTTGGATAATAATTATTCCTTTTAGAATTCGAAAATTCTTTTTTAAATCATAAATTTTGAAATAAAATGACCATAATAATCACAGGAACTTCTACAGGAATTGGTTTTGCTTTAGCAGAATATTTGGGCAAAAACGGACATCAAGTTTTTGGATTGAGCAGGAAAGTGGTTGATAGCAAACATTTTATTTCTATTTCTACAGATATTACAGATAAAGCTTCTATAGACCATGCAATTTCTAAAATCAACAATGATGTTCCCGAAATAGATGTACTCATCAACAATGCTGGAATGGGAATGGTAGGTTCTGTAGAAGATGCAAAACAAGAAGAAATTTTAAAATTATTTAATCTAAATGTAGTTGGTTCTGTACAAATGATGTCTGCTGTTCTTCCAAATATGCGACGACAAAAATATGGTAAAATCATCAATATTTCCAGTATTGGCAGCGAAATGGGTTTGCCTTTTCGTGGATTTTATTCCGCATCAAAATCTGCCTTAGACAAGATAACGGAAGCCATTCGCTACGAAGTTTACCCTTGGAATATACAGGTTTGTAGTTTGCATTTGGGAGACATTAAAACAGATATTGCGGAAAGTAGAGTGAAAAGCGAAGTATCTGAACCTTATAAAAAGGTATTTGACAAAGTATATTATTTGATGAATTCTCATGTAAAAGACGGTGCAGAAACGCGAGAGGTTGCAGAGTATATTCAGAAACTTCTGAAAAAAAGAAATTGGAAAGCACACTATTATTTCGGGAAGTTCGGACAAAAAATTGGAGTTCCTTTAAAATGGATTTTACCCCAAAATTGGTATGAAAATCTAATGAAAAAATACAATAAAATGAATTAATATCTGAAATGTAAATCGAATTTTAAAATTCTATTCATAAAATGACAGGTATAATTTTAGAGGTAGATTAATTATTAATCATACAATCACAACAAATTTCTCAATAAACTTAGATTTTATTCGTTTAGAATAAATAAACATTCGTAAAATTTGAAATTAAAATTCTACCTTTTTTTCTTGATACTATTTTGCACTTTCGCACAGGCGCAAAAAAAAGAATTTTGGTTGATTGACACTCAAACTCAGAAAATAAAAATTGTAAAAGATTCAACTTCTGCAGTAAAATTCTTGGATTCTTTGGCGCAAAGTAACTATTTCTTTGCACAAGTAATCCATGTGAAAAAAGAAGGCAATCTTACCAAAATTCAATTTGATAAAGGTAAAAACTACAATCAAACTTATGTACAAATTACTGATAACGACAGGCAAGAACTTAATCTAGATTCTGAAATTTATACAAAAAATTTAGATTCATTAAAAAAAACAATTAACAAAAAATTTATAGCTAAAGGATTTGCCTTCAGTAGAGTACAAAGTAAATATTTGGGTACAAAAAATGGAATTCCCATTGTTGAATTAACCTTCAATAAAAATGATAAACGAACAATAAATGGTTTTGTTTTCAAAGGTTATGAAAATTTACCTTCTCGTTTTGTGAAAAATTTAAATAAAGAATTCCAAGGAAAAATTTATGATGATAAAAATTTATTATCAATAAATAATCAATTGCAAAATCATCCATTTTTGGCATTAGATCGCCCTCCTCAATCCTTATTCACAAAAGATTCTACACAAATATATCTTTTTACCCAAAAGAAAAAAACCAATAGCTTTGATGGTATCATAGGATTTGGAAATGATAAAACTGAAAAATTCACCTTCAACGGAACCATCAATGTAAACTTCAGAAATGTTTTTAATGGATTTGAAACGATTAATTTATATTGGCAAAAAAATCCCGATCAAGGGCAGACATTTAACCTCCAAACAGATATTCAATATTTTTTAAAATCGAATATTGGTTTGAATGTAAATGTAAATATTTTTCGGCAAGACTCTACTTTTGCCAATGTAAAACTTTTGCCATCCGTTTATTATAATTTAAGCAGTCGCCAAAAAGTTGGTTTGCGAGGCACATTTGAAACTTCCGTGATTCTAGATTCCTTGTATACGCAAGGTAGAGATTACACGAAAACCGGCGCTGGAACGTGGTACCAATTTCGAGAAGCATCCGATGTAGAGTTGTTTCAAAATAAAACCAATATACGTGCAGAAGCAGATTTTTTAACTATAAATTATGCGGATGAAGAAAGCAAAGGACAGCAAATGCGCTATTTTCTGTCTGCGGAAAGAAATGTGCATATTTCTGGGAATCATTATCTAAATTTAAAAGGAGAATCTGCTTTGATGAGTTCTAAAAATGAATTTTCTAATAATGAATTGATCCGTTTTGGTGGTTGGAATTCATTACGGGGCTTTAATGAGGAATCTCTTTATGCAGATTTTTACTATTATGGATCTGCCGAATATCGATATTTGGTTGGTGAGCAAGCATTTTTCGATACTTTTCTCCAATACGGAAAATTGAACAATAAAAATTTGGGCGTAAATCCAGAATTATATAGCGTTGGAATTGGTTTTAATTTTTTTCTACCAATAGGATTAATGAGTTTTCAAATAGCTAATGGAAACCAATTTAGAAATGAATTTCGTTTTGGTGACACCAAAATTCACTGGGGATTGTTGAGTAGATTTTAGATTCGAAAAAAAAAATTGTTTTAATTCAGCAGATACAATTTCATTTTGTTTTCATATTCTGGTTTTGTAGCCAGGAATTTCCAGATTTTTTTGTCTTCTGGGTTTGATATTCTGTAGAA
>NZ_JABSNO010000023.1 GCF_013294015.1 Frigoriflavimonas asaccharolytica | reverse complement strand
CATAAGGTTACCAAGTGGGGAGCAAAAGCTACCGAAGGTTCCGTTCAACGGGCTTTCATTTCTTGTCTTTCAGACAAAACGAAAGCTTAGTTATTGTACGAAGTAATTATGTCAATTTTGGAAGTTCAACACCCAAAGCATCGGCTTTTTCTCTTATTTCTTTAAATTCTTTTGTAGATAGAGTTTTAATATGCTTTCTTATATGGTAGCACTTTCCATTTGATAGGTCAATTTTCAAATTGGAATCTAGCCAATGGGCGTGAGGGTTTGAAGGAAAGGGATCTGCGTCGTTTTTATGAATAATAAATATCTTGCCATTATTTTTTATTTTAACCTTTGTTTCTAATTCTTCAATTTCTTCAGGAATTATAAAATTAAAAGTAACTTCATTTCTTATTTGATTAAAATCGTAGTTTTCAACTACTGAATCAATTTCTTCTTCAGAGATAAAATTATCATAAAACTCCAGTGATAATCTCGATTCAAATTTATCTAAGAACGATGCCATAAGAACAGTTATTAGATCAGATTCTTGAATATTAAGGTTTGGATATTTATTCCTAACACTTATGTTTTTAAAAATAATATAATCCATAAATTCTTCAAAGTCCATTTTATTTTTTTTCATCGTTCTGTGGGATTATTGCGTACAACTTATTAATATACTCAGTTTTTCTTATCGAAACTGAGCAAAAATAGCATTATTCTGTTGTATATAATCAACGTATTGTTGAGGTTTATTTTAGTGAAGAAGATCGTTTGATATTCTATAATTCTGCCATTAGTCTTTAAGGAAATATACATCAACAAAGCGAAACTTTGCAGCCCGACTTAAGTGAAGCTCTTTTTTCTTTCGAAGAAAAAAAGCGGGAACGGAAGGCGGAAAAGCTGCCCCAAAAATAAAAAGTTAGCTTTCGACGAAGTCAATTTGCTGCCCAGATTGCTTCTCTCCATAGCTATCGGGATCGCAACGACAGCGTGAAAGCAATGACAGTGCAGAGGATTGCTTCCCCCGATAACTATCCGGATCGCAATGACAAGACGTATTGATTCTGTCATTTTGTCACTATTCAAACGTTGGTACAAAATTGGAGATTGGGGAAGCAACAAACAATAATATTAAACCTAAAAAATAAATAAAATGAGTAAAATAATTGGAATAGATCTAGGGACTACCAATTCTTGCGTTGCCGTAATGGAAGGTAAAGATGCAGTAGTAATCCCAAACAGTGAAGGTAAAAGAACAACACCATCCATCGTAGCATTTACGGAAGATGGCGAAAGAAAAGTGGGGGATCCTGCAAAAAGACAAGCGGTTACGAACCCTACAAAAACGGTATATTCTATCAAAAGATTTATCGGTACTTCTTTTAAAGATGATGCTTCTGAAATAAGCAGAGTTGCCTACAAAGTAGTGAAAGGTGCAAACGATACCGTGAAAGTGAAAATAGACGATAGAGAATATACGCCACAAGAAATCTCTGCTATGATTCTTCAAAAAATGAAGAAAACAGCTGAAGATTATTTGGGTACAGAAGTAACGAGAGCAGTAATTACAGTTCCAGCTTACTTTAACGATAGCCAAAGACAAGCTACCAAAGAAGCAGGAGAAATTGCTGGTTTGAAAGTAGAAAGAATCATCAATGAGCCTACTGCAGCAGCACTAGCTTATGGAATGGATAAATCTCATAAAGACCAAAAAATTGCTGTTTATGATCTTGGTGGTGGTACTTTTGATGTATCTATCTTAGATTTGGGTGATGGCGTTTTTGAAGTACTTTCTACCAACGGAGATACGCATCTTGGTGGTGACGATTTTGATGATGTAATTATCAACTGGATGGCAGACGAATTTAAATCTGACGAAGGTGTAGATTTAAAAGGTGACCCAATCGCGCTACAAAGATTGAAAGAAGCAGCAGAAAAAGCAAAAATTGAATTGTCTTCTGCGCCACAAACAGAAATCAACTTGCCATACATCACGGCAACTGCATCTGGACCAAAACACATGGTGAAAACATTGACGAAAGCTAAATTTGAGCAATTGGCTTCTGATTTGGTTAGACGTTCTATGGAGCCTTGTAAAAAAGCATTATCTGATGCTGGTTTGAGCATCTCTGATATTGATGAGGTGATTTTAGTAGGTGGTTCTACAAGAATTCCAGTAATACAAGAAGAAGTTGAAAAATTCTTTGGCAAAAAACCATCAAAAGGAGTAAATCCGGATGAGGTTGTAGCTTTAGGAGCAGCAATACAAGGTGGAGTTTTGACAGGAGACGTTACAGACGTACTTTTATTAGACGTAACGCCACTTTCTTTGGGTATTGAAACAATGGGTTCTGTGTTCACAAAATTAATTGATGCCAACACAACCATCCCAACAAAAAAATCTGAAACTTTCTCTACAGCAAGCGACAATCAGCCTGCAGTAAGCATTAGAGTAGGACAAGGTGAAAGACCAATGTTTAATGATAACAAAGAAATCGGGAAATTTGACCTTTCTGATATTCCACCAGCACCAAGAGGAACACCACAAATTGAGGTAACTTTTGATATTGATGCAAACGGAATCATGAATGTTTCTGCAAAAGATAAAGGAACAGGAAAAGAGCAGTCTATTAAAATTCAAGCAAGTTCTGGACTTTCTGAGGAAGAAATAGAAAGAATGAAGCGTGAAGCTGAAGAAAATTCTGTATCTGATAACAAGAGAAAAGAAGAAGTAGAAGTATTGAACAAAGCTGACGGTTTGCTTTTCCAAACGGAAAAACAATTGAAAGAATTTGGAGACAAACTATCTGCAGACAAAAAAGCAGCAGTAGAAAGCGCACATGCAGAATTGAAAACTGCTTTTGAAGCTGGCGAAGTAGAATCTATCAAAACTAAAACTGAAGCTTTAGACGCAGCATGGATGGCAGCAACCGAAGAAATGTATGCTCAAGCAGGAGCTGCAGAACAAGGTGGTGCACAACAAGAATCTGCAAATGCAGGTGGCGAAGATGTGCAGGATGCAGATTTCGAAGAAGTCAAATAATTAGCAATTATCATCGATTAATATCGATTGAAATAAATTAGTAAATCGCTGTAAACTCAATGTTTACGGCGATTTTTTTGTTTTTAACTTTTTTTGATAATAGTTGATTTTAATCGTTTTTTAATGTATTTTTGTATCTCACTTGTACCGAGCGATATTTAAATAGTATGTGCGCCTTATGCGCCGTAATTTAATTTTGAACTCGTAAAAAGAGAGAATGTGCAAGATGTAATTACAGTATGGGATTTAGTAAATTAAAAATACCGAGGGTTTGTGAGTATTGTTCAAAACCATTTGAAGCAAAGACAGTTATGACCCGTTTTTGTTCTATTTCCTGCAACAATAAAGCAGCAAAAGAAAATAAAACAATCGAAAAAGAAAGGGTTGAAAAATTAACACTTTTGAAAAATTATGCAATTAAAATCGCAGAAGTTCAATCTCGGGAATTTATTTCAGTGTCTGAGGCAACTGTTATGTTTGGGATATCTAAAGATACAGTGCACAGATATATAAAAAGAGGAATTATAACTGGAGTTAATCTGGGTTCAAGATTGACTCGAGTAAAGCGATCTGATTTAGAAGATTTATTTTCATCTGTAGAAATTCCAGATGAATCTAAAGTTGAACAAAACAAACCTACTTTTGAGATAGGTACTTGCTACACGATTTCAGAAATCGGCGAAAAATTTCATGCAGATCTATCAACAGTTAATAGAATTATTAAAAGAAATAAAATACCAACAAAAAAGGTTGGAAGTTTCGTGTATGTTCCTAAAGATTTAATTGATAAAATTTTTGAAGGAAAATGAAAGAATTATTAAAAACAAAAGTTACCGTAAGATTGCGAAAATCCGAATACCGAAAAGAATGGTTTATTTATTTGGAAAGTTATCCAGTGATGATTCCTGGTAAAGCTAAAGTTCAAAGAATTCGAGAATATTTGAACCGAAGCGTTACAACTGTAGATTTTGATAAGAGAAGACCTGCAAGAACAACGGAAAATTCTGTTTCATTTAAACCTAAAAGAGATGATAACGGAATTATAGTCTGCAAAAGTGAAAACGATCGCGAAACTATGTTTTATGCAGATTCTTTGCGAAAATTGAGACAGAATGAATATGATAATATTGAGCTTTATAGTGAACTCGACAAAATTCAATTAGAACAGAAAGAGAAATCTCAAGAAAATTTTGTAAGGTATTTTGAAGAGCTTATTAGCAAACGACATAAAAATAACTCTGAATCTATAAAGGTCAATTGGTACCGTTCTATAGAATTTTTAAAAGATTTCGCTGGTGAAACGATTATGTTCTCGCAGATAGACACAAAATTCTGCGAAAATTTTAAATCCTATTTGTTGACTGCGAAAAGCGGAAGTAATAAGACAGAGATTATTTCTCAAAATACGGCTTCAACTTATTTTTCTGTTTTCAAAGCTGCATTAAAGCAAGCATTTATTGATGATTATTTTACAACTGATATTTCTGCAAAAATAAAAGCAATTCCGCACGAAGAATCGAGACGAGAATATTTAACACTTGAAGAACTCAATATTTTGGTAGAAACTCCGTGTGAACTTGATGTTCTAAAACGTGCAGCACTTTTTTCTGCTTTAACAGGTTTGCGCCATTCTGATATTCAAAAATTAAAGTGGAAAGAAATTAATGTAGAAAATGATCAAGCACGAATAAATTTCACTCAAAAAAAGACCAAAGGAGTAGAGTATATGCCAATGTCTAAACAAGCATTACAACTTTGTGGCGACGAAGGTTTGCCAAATGATTTGGTTTTTAAAGATTTGACAAATCCCGCTTGGATATCTCGTCCACTTAAAAAATGGATAGAAAGTGCAGGAATTACCAAGAAAATTACCTTCCATAATTTTAGACACACGTTTGCAACTTTGCAACTTTCTAGTGGAACAGATATTTATACGGTCAGCAAAATGTTAGGTCATACCAACGTGAAAACTACGCAGGTTTATGCGAAAGTAGTGGATGAAAAGAAAAATGTAGCTTCAAAAGCTATTCAATTAAAAAATCTATAAAATGAATTCTAAATATTTTGAACATATCGTTAAATATTTTGCAGTTCTTTTTGCTTGTCTTGCTGTAGGAGCAGTTGTAAGAATTGCTTCTCTAGACAAAGGCGTGGACAGTTACACGGCAAATATTATTTTTTGGTGCGTGAGTATTTTGGGCATCATCTCTTATGCATTGATCGTTTTAATTTTGGATGGAATTATTAAAAATAAAAAAATAATTCCTCTAAAAAATAAAGTAAAAAATTCTGCTGAAGTTTTTAAACCGGTTGAAAATCTTGAGAACATAAAGAAAGAGCAACAAAAAATAATTGACCAAAATGAACAAGACAAAAAAGATATTGCGATTAAATATATCCATAATCATTTTGCATTATATACCTCAGAAGAAGATTTAAAATTGCTTTGTAATTATGTTGTGCTCTATTCGGAGAAAAATAAAGTGGATAATATAAAACCAATTAAAATCGAGAAATTATCCAACCTAGATTTGTATCATTTTGGGTGGAATATTTGGAAACATTTTAATGTGCGAAATCAATTTGAAACTGCTGTGTTTCTAAAAAACATTTTTTCAGAATCTTTGAAAGAAGTAGAACCCGAAAGTATCAAGAGACATTTAAAAGACGATGAAATGAAAGGAATAATTACTATAAAGGAATCTCTATCTGATTAGAAAAAATCACAAAAACGCTGTGTTTTTCAAGTGTTTTCCCCGTGTACAGTACGACACAGGGAAAACACTTTTTTTCTTTGCACCATAACAATTAAAAACAATTAGTATGGAAGCGAATGAAATTTCATTTGAAAATCTGCCAAAAGCAGTCGCACATTTGGTGAGCGAAATAGCCAAAATTAAATTTCTAGTAGAAAGAAAAGAAGCAGTAAAAATCCCTCAAAAAAGAATCCCAATAGACATTGTAGAAGCTTGCAGAATTATCGGAAAAGCAAAACCTACAGTTTATACACTTGTTCGAAAAAGATTGATTCCTTGCTACAAAAATGGGAAGAAACTCTACTTTTTCGAAGATGAATTATTAGACTGGATTTCTCAAGGTAGAAAGAAAACTATGCAGGAAATTGAAGCGGAAGCGAAGTTAGATTTCGGCAAAAACTTTAAGAAGATCGGTGCAAATTTAAATAAAAACTGATGCTGAAAAATAAAGACATGCAAGAAAGAAAATGTTTTTCGCCAAGACCGAGGAAAAAAGTTCTTGTTTCTAATGATTTTAGAGAGATTTTAGTAGCGCAGGAAACTTCTATTATAGAACAACGTGTGCTTTCAATAATACTTTCTTGCATCAAAGAAGAGCAGTCGCTTTTTATATCGGTAAAATCACCATTAAATAAAAATGGACCTATCCAACGTAGTTTTGATGAGTATTTTGCAGCATGGTCAAATCAAGGAACTGTTGATTTTGAGATACCATTTAAAGTTTTGAATCCGAAAAGTAGAATGAAAAATGCGACCATCAAAACATCCGTAATGAATATGACAGATAGTAATTGGCTTCAATTGAAAGACGATTCCATGAATAATTATAAAGCAGCTCCTTTCATTCTAAAACCACAGTGGAATAGAGGTAATTTGTATTTTAAAATGGATAAAACGGTGCTCAAACGTTTGCTAAATATGAGCCATTATTTTCCACTTAAAAAAGATTTGGCCTATCAAGTTTCGTCTTCTAATACTTTGCGATTTTTGATGTGGATTCTGAAGTTTAAAAAATTTGGCGGTTTATCCATGGAATATTCTCAAATTTTAAAACAGTTTTCAATACCAAAAGATAAATATGAAGGACGATCCAGATTTGAAAGAGATTTTTTGCAAAATATAAAAGCAGATCTGGATTCTTTTAATGATTTGAGTTTCAACTACGCCTATTTCGAAGGCAAATACACATTTTCGATTTATTATACCTCAAAATCAACCGGTAAAAATGAAAAATTTCTTTCGCTTAATGATTTGCAGGTAGATCGTTCTATAAAATATTTGAAGAGAAAACGAACTTTAAATGACTTTAATGTCAGGACATTGCAAAAACTCTTTGAAATTAGAGGCTACAAAGAGCTTTCTATCAGATTAAAAAACAAAATTGACCCCAATTTAATCGGTGATCATTACATAAAAGCGGTTTTTAATTTACTCGAAAAACAATCGTGATTTTATCTCCGAAAACCAGAATTTTATTTCCGCTGTCTAGGTTTTTAATTCCGAAAATCTGGGTTTTAACTCTTGATTAAAGCATTTTATTTCCGTGAAATAAGATTTTATCTCCAAATTAATTTGCTAAAATAGTTGAAAAACCTAATATCCATAATACTTTAGAAAGATTTTAAATTTCGCTCTTAATTATACTAATGTTATTAATAAATATAATTTTAATAATAAAAGAAATAGATGTGGATAAATATTTCGAAAATACTGAACTGTAAAACACAGATTTACAGATGTTTTACTTTTTAGAATTTTAAATTATTTAAGGATTTTATTTCCGAAAAGATATTTGCTTTAAAAAGAAAAAAAAACAATCGCATTAGTTGATTTTGTAAAAAAACAGATTGATTTTGAAGCCAGTCTGTTTGTACAGACCTGCGTAAAATAAATATAGGTGAGAATTAATTTAACGGAAGATATGGATACCCATTTCAAATATAAAAGTGAAAAATAGAGTAACAACCTGCGTAAAAAATATGCGGGAATTTGGGTGAGTTCAAGTCAGGATATTTTTCTAACCTGCGTAAATTAGCCACAACTAATCAATTGAATAAAAGAAAAAATTTAGACAGTTACTTAAAGTAGATAAATCTACAAGAAATAATATTTCGTATTTTAAATTCATAAAAAAACAATTAATATTGTAGATTATTATCATTAATCGCTTAATTAACAAGTATTAATCCTAGTTTTAATTGCATTTTTTGTAATTTTGCAAATATTTTTATATTTTTTTGGCAAATATTTCAATTAAATATAGTTTTTATTAATTTAAAACATTCAATATGAATTTAAGATTACTAGTTATTTCGTTATTGCTTATTTCTGGCTTTTATAGTGCGCAAGTTGGTGTAAATACGACAACACCAACTGAAACATTAGACGTAAATGGTTCGTTACGAGTAAGAAATATAAATCAAATAGGACCAAATCAATCAGCAAAAGATTCCATAATGGTTTTTGATGCAGATGGTGTTGTGAAATATGTGAGTGCCAACAAAGTGGTTTCTCAAGCAACTGCAGGTAGCTCAAAAGTGCTCACCAATTCTACTTTAACAGGTAATGGAAGCACAGGAAATGAATTAGGATTGGCGCAACAAGGTGCAACTTCAGGTCAAGTTTTAGCTTGGAATGGAACAACATGGCTTCCCGTAAATGCTGCAGGATTATCTACCACTGTTTCAAATACTTCGACAGCGAATCTATTATCAACAACAGTAAATGGAACAACAGGAACTACTGTAAATATTATTAATAATAATGCACTTAGCATTACTTCTGGTATTTTGAAATCATCTGTGAATGGTGTGGATTCTACTGCCACTCTTCCCGTTTCTGATGGAAGTGACACCAAGGTAGAAGCTGGAACTGGTGCTGTAACCGTAACTGGAACAGGAACAACTGCAAATCCTTACAAAGTAAATAATACTTTTACAGAAGTTGATGGAAGTATTACCAATGAAGTAAACACCGCTTTATCAAGTGCAGTCAACACTCTTTCTATCACAGATTCCAACGGAACTTTAACTGCTCCAATGGTAAATTCTGTTGCAAATGATATTACAGCTGGAAAATTAACAACTACAGTAAATGGTGTAGCTGGAACTGCTATTACGCTTCCCGTTTCTGATGGAAGCGATACTAAAGTTACTGCTGCAGGAATTAACGCAATTTCTGGAAACGGAACAACAGCAACTCCTTATATTATAACAGGAACTGAAGTTGATGGAAGCGTTACCAATGAAGTAAACACCGCTTTATCAAGCGCTGTAAACACACTTTCTATTACAGATTCTAACGGAACTTTAACTGCGCCAATGGTTAATTCTGTTGCAAATGATATTACTGCAGGAAAATTAACAACTACAGTAAATGGTGTAGCTGGAACTCCAATTACTCTTCCTGTTTCTGACGGAAGTGATACCAAAGTAGAAGCTGGAACTGGTGCTGTAACCGTAATTGGAACTGGAACAACTGCAAATCCTTATAAAGTAAATAATACTTTTACAGAAGTTGATGGAAGTATTACCAATGAAGTAAACACCGCTTTATCAAGTGCTGTAAACACGCTTTCTATTACAGATTCTAACGGAACTTTAACTGCTCCAATGGTAAATTCTAATAATTTAACTATTACTTCTGGAGTTTTGAAATCATCTGTGAATGGTGTGGAATCTACGGTTACCCTTCCTGTTTCTGACGGAAGTGACACCAAAGTAACCGCAGCAGGAATAAATTCTATTTCTGGAAACGGAACAACAGCAACTCCTTATATTATTACAGGAACTGAAGTTGATGGAAGTATTACCAATGAATTACAAACTTTATCAATAACAGGTAATACCATTTCATTATCCAATACTGGTGGAAGTGTTACAATTCCTACTGCCACTACTTCGCAAGATGGAATAATAAGTTTTACAGATTGGAATACTTTTAACAATAAAATAGGTGCAGTTACGGCAACAACTCGTGCTGCTGTTACTACTTCTGGTACAACTTCAACTGTGAATAATACAGGAGCCTATTGGAATGCTAATCAATTACAAGGAATAGCAATAAGTAGCACAGCACCCACAAGCAATCAAGTACTTTCATATAATGGTACCAATTGGACACCTACCACACAAGCAGCTACTGTAGCCAGTTTTAGCGGAGGCACAACTGGACTTACACCAGATACAGCCACAACAGGTGCTGTTACTTTGGGGGGTACTCTTGCAATTGCCAATGGTGGAACCGGCATTTCTACTGCGGCTACACCAGGAAGTATTGTTTTTGGAAATACAGCAACTACATTAGGCTATACCGCTGCAGGCACAGCTGGACAGATACTTAAAAGTAACGGTGCAGGTGCTCCTACTTGGGTAAATGCTACTGTACCAATTTCAAGTATAACTCCAGCAATAGCCACAAATACTATCGACAATACCAACTTTGCTCAAACATGGAATTGGAGTACAGCAACCACCCAAAACCCTTTGGCTTTAAGCGGAAATGCACTTACAACAGGAAATTTATTGTCATTATCAGGAACAGGAACTTTAACAAGTGGTTCTTTGATAAATGCTACAGCACAAGTTGTAGCTACAACAACGAAAGGTTTATTAAATATTCAAAATACAGCAGGAGCTAGTACAGGAACAGTAGCTACGATACAAGCCAATAGCACTGCAGGATCTGGCGTAAACGTTTATGCTAATGGGAACGTTGGTGTAAATACTACAACACCAGCTTTTACAGTTGCTACAAATACAACTGCAACTGCTCCAACATTAGGAGTAGATGGTACTACTAATTCTACTAATTATACTTCTACCTACCTTAATTTAGGAAATTCTGGTGCAAGTTTTACTTGGAATCAAAATGCAGGGTCAACTGCTTCAGTTACTTTAACAGCTAATTCTACTCTTATTATTACCAATGCAAAAATGGGAATGTATGGTTTAATTATTGTAAAACAAGATGCTACTGGTAATAGAAAGTTAACGCTTCCTGCTGGCTCAAAAGTAATAAATGGTGGTGCTGGTGTTCTTGAACTGACTGCTGTTGGTAATGCAGCGGATATGCTTTCTTATTTTTATGATGGTGCCAATTATTGGTGGACAGTTGGATACAATTATAACTAAGAAATAATAACATAGTGAGAATTATGAAGGTATTTATTTATACAATCGTCTTAATCTGTAATTTCTTCCAAATAGTAAATGCTCAATCCGAACAAAAAATGTTTTGGGCGTTAAACTCAGACTGCAAGGTATTAACTGTGGATGCTCCCAATGTATTTAGCTTACGAGATTCAAATACTAAATACGGTAAAATACTCGGTGCTGGCACGATCAATCTCAATGGATTTAATTTTGCTTTTGGCTGTGGCAATGCAACAGGGGCTGATTTTTCGGGCGCTATTATTGGAACGGGCTCTATTAATAAAATAGGTACTGGAACACAAACTCTTTCAGGAGACAATACCTATACAGGTAACAGTACAATCAGTGGTGGTACTTTGATCGTAGGAAATGGCGGAACAACCGGAACTTTAGGTTCAGGTACAATAACAAACAACTCCCACATAGTATTTAATAGAAGCGATACCGCACCAATAATCTCACAAACAATACAAGGCATAGGAGATGTTGTACAAAACGGCACCGGAACATTGACATTTTCAGGAGACAATACATACACAGGCAATACTGCAGTAAATGCTGGTAGACTCAATATCACAGGTAGCGTTGACACACCAAATATAACTGTGGAGAGTGGTGCTATTCTTGATTTGTCATTACTTAAGTATTCTTTTGGAGCTACAGGAGTAGTATATAATACAGTCGTAGAGGCAGGTATTACTTATGAAATATCAATTCTTCCTTCACTTCCTTCTATTATCAAACTTCCTAATATTATTAACAATGGAGGAACGGTAATTATGCCTCCAGACATTGAGTATTATATCGTTGGTGGGGGCGGTCCTGGTTATTCTGTAAGTTATGGTGGTGGTGGTGGTGGTGGCCAAGTGTTGCAAAACACAATCGCACTCCCATTGCTAAAAGTAGATAGGACCCTAATCGTTGGTGCAAGAGGAACAACGAAAAATCAAAATGGATTTAAAAGTCAGCTATTCAGTCTTATAGCTACGCCAGGATTTGCTAATTCACAAGCTGGTAATTCATCATATGCTCGAGGAGGTCGTGCAAATGGAGTTGCAGGTGTTGTTCTCGAACAAAGAGGTGCGAATGGTATTGCTCCTGCTGATGCAAGTATAAAAACTGCACTTGCGGGGTATTTTGGTATTGCAGAAACTTCTGTTCTTTTGGGTGCCGGTGGTGGTGGCGGATCCTTCTTTAGCGGTAAACGAGCAGGTGGTGTATATGGTGGAGGTACTGGTGGTAAGAACGGTGCAAGTACAAGTGCTGTACTAAACACTGGTGCTGGTGGTGGTGGTGGCGGAGGTACTGCTACTGCAGGAGGTTTCGGCGGAAGTGGTTTGATCGTAATCAAAAAAATTAAATATTAATAGGTCCATAACAGAAGGATTTGATTGATTTGAGTTTCAACTATGCTTATAGAGAAGGCAAATACACATTTTCGATTTATTATACCTCAAAATCAACCGGTAAAAATGAAAAATTTCTTTCGCTTAATGATTTGCAGGTAGATCGTTCTATAAAATATTTGAAGAGAAAACGAACTTTAAATGACTTTAATGTCAGGACATTGCAAAAACTCTTTGAAATTAAGGGTTACAAAGAACTTTCTATCAGATTAAAAAACAAAATTCACCCCACTTTAAGCGGTGATCATTACATAAAAGCGGTTTTTAATTTACTCGAAAAACAATCGTGATTTTATTTCCGAAAACCAGAATTTTATTTCCGCTGTCCAGGTTTTTAATTCCGAAAATCTGGGTTTTAACTCTTGATTAAAGCATTTTATTTCCGTGAAATAAGATTTTATCTCCAAATTAATTTGCTAAAATAGTTGAAAAACCTAATATCCATAATACTTTAGGAAGATTTTAAATTTCGCTCTTAATTATACTAATGTTATTAATAAATATAATTTTAATAATAAAAGAAATAGATGTGGATAAATATTTCGAAAATACTGAACTGTAAAGCGCAGATTTACAGATGTTTTACTTTTTAGAATTTTAAATTATTTTAGGATTTTATTTCCGAAAAGATATTTGCTTTAAAAAGAAAAAAAAACAATCGCATTAGTTGATTTTGAAGGCAAAAAGATAATTCAGACCTGCGTAAAATAAATATAGGTGTGAATGGATAAACGAACGATATTTACCCATTTCAAATACAAAAGTGAAAAATAGAGTAACAACCTGCGTAAAAAAGATGCAGGAATTTGGGTGAATTTAAGTCAGGATATTTTTCTAACCTGCGTAAAAAAGATGCAGGAATCTTCGCACAATTAGTACAGGATATTTTTCTAACATGGGTAAAATAATTGCAGGATATAATTCCAACCTGCGTAAAATAACATAAGGTAAACTTTCGCACCTGAGTAAAATAGACCCATCATTTTGCCTGAACCTGCGTAAAATGAATACAGCACCTGCATAAATTAGCTACAGGTAATCAATCTACATGCGTAAAATAAACCCACCTTCAATTCTTTCTTTTTTAAAAGAAAATGCATCAATTACTACTTGAATACCAATGCTTTACACTGAGTCAGTTCAACTTTTTCAGAGGTCTGAAAAAATAGCGAATAGATTTAGCAAGATGTGTCTTTGTACCCACAAACTTTTGTAAGTTTTGGTTACGAAGACGATCTTGCCTTTTCTGCGAAAAGGGGAAAAAACTTCGGAACTCGTTTTTTTTTAATTTTATAAATGATATTGCAGAGTTCTATAAAAGAAGGGATGTAGAAAAAAAATAAAATGAATGTTAATATTTAAACACTTTATAATTGAAGATTTATAAACCAGTTTTAGATTTATTAGCAGTTAAAATTTCAGTAATCGTATTCAATTTTTTTATTAGTATAATGTTCCCACACAAAATAAATTCTAAGACAAATAAAATCAGTTACTTAAAGCAATGTTTTGTAAAAAAAACTAGAAAAAAAAAGGCTTATTAACTCGTTTTACGGTTTCCCGTAAGGCTGTTATAGATAGAATAATTAATTTTGAAGTGGAGATAAATAACGTAATACAGAAAGTGTTTTATAAAATTAATGTGAAATGGCAAGAAGTTGTAAAAAATGCAATCTTCTCTTTTTTCTACATTGTACAAATTTGTACAATATTCGATGAACTATTTTACCTAATTTTAAGATTTTTTATATGTGTTTATAGTATAGTATACTTTTTATTGATAAACAAAAAGTAAATAGTTATTTATACATTAATCAAAAAAAGTAGCTAGTAACATTTTTATAAAATAGATGAAAAGAATATCATTAATTGCTAATTCTAGTATACAGTATCATAAATTTGATGCTGAAATCGATTTGGATTTTGGAAAAAATAACAAAGTTTACTATCATGAACCCTATGATTCCAATAGTTACAACTTTATTCTTGATCCTTTAGTTAAATTTAGCAAAGATGGACAGGAGTCTTTTTATAGAGTCCAAGAATTAGTTGATAAAGAAATTATTGTTAATGGAAAAATCAAGGACGAGACTGATATTTCTCAACTATCTTCATATGGTCAAAATTTCGAGGAAAATAATCTTAAAAAAGTGCTTAAAAATTTTCAAAAAAAGTGGATTCCTCTTCCATTTTTTAAAGAAAATTCAATCAATAAAGATTTGCTTTATCCAACTGATTGGGTTCGGCTATTTTTTGAATGTGATGAAAATTTTAAGAATGTTAAAATTGTTTTAGCTATAGATACTTCTTTAGCAAAAAATGAAAGTGACAAGACAAGCCCATCTCTTAATTTAAATCCGGAAGAAAATATTTACAAAATTCAAACAGATGAGTTAAATTTAAGCGTATTTTTATTTAAAAGAGATTCTTCTGTGTCATGGATAGAAAAATATCTTGCAGACATTTATTATGGTAAAAATGACGAATTACGATATGAAAAACCAGTAAAGCAATATGCCGGAGGTTATATTATGTTGATGAAATGGCTCTCTAGTCTTGTAGATATGCCAGAATTGCAAATTTTCACAAATAATGTAAGGAAAAAACCAGTTGATCTTGTGATCGATATAGGTAATTCAGCTACTTGTGCGCTTCTTTTCGAAAGTAAGGACGATAGTTCTTTTGAATTCAAGAATGTGAAGAAGCTTTTGATACAAGATTACACTAATCCGCATAATGAATATTCAAAGCCCTTTCCGATGAATTTGATTTTCTCTGAATCTAAATTTGGGGATCTGAATAACGAAATGTATCATAATAATAAATTCACAGTGCCAAGTTTAGTACGAATTGGTTTTGAAGCAGAAAGTTTGATAAATAAATCTATAACAGACCTAAGTTTAGGCTATGAATTAAAGACGTATAACTCAAGTCCGAAAAGATACTTATGGGATAATTCTCCATCAGAAAGAGAATGGGAATTTAATCCAAAAGATATTAAAAGTATAAAAAAAGTCTATCTAAACGGTATTTCGGAACAGATAAAAGCAAATGGGGAATTAATTACTGGAAATGAACTTTTTGGATCAAAGCCTCTTTTTTCGCGAAGTTCTTTAATGAAATTCGTATTTTTAGAATTAATTATTCACGCCTATGTCCAGATAAATTCTTACTCATTTCGAAAGGAACATGGTGATATGACTATACCAAGAACTTTGAAAAGAATTACAATTTCTTGTCCGACTGGGATGATTCAGCATGAGCAAATTGCTTTAAGAAAGGCAGCGGAAGATGCGTGTAAATTACTTAATAATTATGTTAATTTTTATTTTGACAATGATTATAATAATCTATGGTTTGAACTTCCTGAAATTATTCCTTCAATTAAAGATATTTCAAAAAATCTAAGTCAACTCGAAGAGAAAAAAGACTGGATTTACGACGAAGCTACCAGTAGTCAGTTGGTATTTATTTACAGTTTGTTTGCGAAAAAACTAAAAGGTAATAATTATGTAATTGACCATTATCTCTTTAAAAATAAAGATTCTATAACAGTAGGATCTATTGATATAGGTGCTGGTACAACTGATATAATGATAAATAAATACACTTTAAAAGCAAACCACGGTGAAGATGTACTTAAACCATTTCCGCTTTTCTGGGATACTTTTAAAAATGCAGGTGATGATATCCTGAGAGAGATTATTCAAAAAAATATAATTGAAGGAATTTATAATCATAACCAGGAAGTGCAGTGTGAAGGGGGAATTGGCGCTTATGCTAGAAGTATCAATATTCCTGATGTTTCTGCAAAACTCAACGGATTTTTTGGAGAAGACAGTAATAAAATAGGATTCAAAGCGAAAGTAGTAAGAAAGGCTTTTATTCATCAGGTTGCGGTACCAATTGCATTAGAATTTTTAAATAATGCGAATAATGAAGAGAGTTACATAAAAACTTTCGAAGAGATTATTGATCAAGAGTTCAAAAATACAGATATTTTAAATTATTTCGAGCGTCATTTTGGATTTAATTTTACTGAAATCAAATGGAAAATTTCACCGGAGAAAGTTAACAATATTGTAAATGCAGTATTTGATAGTTTAATAAGGCAAATTTGTGTGGTGATGAATCAATACCAATGTGATTATGTTGTACTATCAGGAAAGCCTGCTTCATTAAATAGTTTCGAAAATTTGTTCAAAAAATATCTTTCTACATCACCTAATAATTTAGTAAACTTAAATAATTACTGGATCGGAAGATGGTATCCCTTTGCAGATAATAACGGTTATATTGAAGATCCTAAAACTGTTGTTTGTGTAGGAGCAACTATTGCAGTTATGGCAGGGAAATTAATGAGAATCAACGATTTAAAAATTGACACAACATATTTAGCGCAAAATTTAGTTTCTACCGCTGATTATATTGTAGATAATCAAGCAAATGTGAAAAAGGAAATATTAACTCCAAGAAAGAATGAAGATACAATTACGGTGAATAAACTTCCCTTTCAGTTTGGTTATTCAAAATATCTAACCACTAATTATCCGTTTTCGGATTTATATAGTATCGGAGTGAATGATAAAGAAATTGAAATAATTGTGCGTATGAAATATCCAGGTAGAGAGGAACGATACTATGAAAATCAGATTAATGTAGAGAGAAATAGCATTTTCACCAATCTTCCGCTTAAGGTGACACTTAGCCGAGAATTTGATGAAAGCAAAGAAAAAATAAATATTGTAAATGTGGAAGATTCAGATGGTAACGATAAATATATAAAATATTTTTCATTAAATTATCAAACACTTCATGAAGAAGCTGGCTTTTGGCTAGATACCTGTGAATTTACATTAAATGTCAAAAACTAATAAATATGCGACATTATTCAACTGAGGATTTACTCCAGATTAAAAATTATATAGCAGACAAAAAAAATCTCATTAATCATTCTGTTTCATGGGTGAACGATAACTTAAAATATGAAGATAAAAATGATGTGCTGTTACAATTAAAAAGCGCAGTTAACACCTTAAATAAAATCTCATCAAATATTGATAGCAAACCAGTAATAGCAGTATTTGGTGCAAGTCAGGTTGGTAAATCATATTTGATTAAAAGTTTACTAAGTTCCTCTGGTCATCCTTTTGTAATTAAAAATCAAGACAGAGAATATGATTTTTTGAAAGATATAAATCCGCCGGGAACTGGTGCTGAAAGTACTGGAGTTGTAACTCGTTTTACGATTGATAATGCTGTGAAGTTTCAGGATTTCCCTATCAAAATAAAAATTTTAAGTCCGAAAGATATTCTAATTATTATCCTAGATTCTTTCTTTTTAGATTTGAAGAAAATATCAACATTCGTAAATCGGAATGAACTTGAAATTCATCTAAAAAGATTTGAAATTACCAAAACAGAGATAAAACAAAAATTCCTTAATGAATATGATATCCTTGAAATAAAAGAATATTTCGAAAATCATCTATCAAAGCATACCATTCTTTTCGAAGGTATTAAAGAAACGAGATTTTTTGAAAGGATTAGTAGAATAGTAGAATATTTCGATTTTACAGTGTGGAGCGATATTTTTAGTGTTCTATGGAATCGGAATGAAGATTTATCAGCTCTGTTTAATAATCTTATTCGAAATCTTGATACACTAGGATATGACTCCGTTGGCTATTTACAATTTGAAAATGTACTACGAACTGGAGGTGCAATTTTAGATGTTGAGAATTTAAAGGTTTTAAATCAAAGTTCAGTTGAAACAGTTTTCAAAAAGGAAAATGGGGATGAAGTAAAGATTAATACGGCTTATTTATCTTCATTAATTTCAGAACTTATCTTTTCTATTCCTGACGATTTAGTAAACTGTAAAGAATTTTTAAAGAATTCGGATTTATTAGATTTTCCAGGTGCTCGTACACGACTTGGAATTGAAGCCGATGGAATTCAAAGAAATATTCCTCAAATGTTACTTCGTGGAAAAGTATCATATTTATTTAATAAATATACAGATGACTATAGTATAAATAATTTGTTATTCTGTACCAACGATGCACAACTTAATATTAATGAATTATCTTATTTATTATTTAACTGGATTTCTAAAAATATTGGAGAGAATGCAGATGAAAGAACAAAATCGTTAGGTTCTTTAACAGTTCCACCGCTATTTGTTATTTTTACTTTTATCAATAATCAATTGCGATTTGATACTACTAATGATGAGGGGTTTTTGGGTAGTCCAGAGAAATTGCAAAATAAATGGGAGAATCGATTTGTAAGATTTTTTGAAAACGAGATCGTTACAAAATCTCGTGATTGGCATGTAAACTGGAGTCATGTATCACCAAAATTTAAGAATTTTTATCTTCTTCGAGATTTCAAATACTCCACAGATACTTATGATGGTTTTGAAACTACTGGAAAGGAAACAAATCTACGAGAGGAGCGATCAGATTTCATAATGTCCATGAAACATTCTTTTACCAATTATGATTTTGTGAAAAATCATTTCGATAATCCTTCTGATTCATGGGAAAATTCTACTGGTCTCAATAAAGATGGAAGTGAAATGATTATTCAAAATCTAATTCCCGTTTCAAATAATATCGCAAAAATTAATCATTATCTGAATTTGCTTAACTCAATTATTATTGATCTCAAAATAGAGTTGGTTAAATTTATTCATTCTGATGACGTAAGTGCATTAAGAATAAAGAACATGAGAACGGTAACAGACTTCCAATTTCAATTCAATACTGCTTTGTCCCGAAATTTCAATTTATTCAATGAGTTTATCGAAATTCTATCTATTCAGCCCGTTGATATTTTCAATCTTTTAAATGAAAAAATTGTGATGGATACAGCTACGGAGGAAAATTATGAAGTCAATTCTGCATCAATTTTATTGACAAGTTATCCAGAACTTAAAACTTCAACTTCATATCAATCCTCCTTAGAAATTCTTAAAGATAGATTTGCTTTACCAACCATAGAATTGGTAGAAGAATTTCTTAGTTCGCATGGTGTTAAAAAAGAAGATTTATTTAAACTTCCCAAAAATACGAACACCAAGTCGCAAGCTTATACAGAATTGGTTATAAATAATTGGCTAGAAAAAATAGAAAATCAGGGTAATTTTCAACATTTTTCGGAGAAGGGTATTACTAAAAATAATATTGAATTCATTACCGATCACTTCAAAACGATTTTAAATAAAAGAGATATTAGAAATAAACTGGTCATGATATTAAATGACGTAGTTTCTGAAATCGATATTAACCATGGAAATGAGGCTTTTCTTGCTGAGACATTTTCTCTGATTATTAATGATATTGTTTACAACCTTGACATCAATTATATCTCTGAGGAGGAGAAAATGGAAATTAGAACTATAAATGCAAATAATAGTAATTCTTATTTTGAAAGAAAACCAATGACAGATCCGGCGACAATATCGCAACTATTCGACAACAGTAACCTTGATGTTCAAAGTATTGCTCTTCAAAAATATATACGATGGATAGAGTTTTTAAAAACCTCACTCTTGATTAACAGTGGTTTTGTCACTTATGATGAAACTGCAAATGAGAATCTTAAAAAGTTGAGTTCGCAATATTGTGAATTTCAGTTAAATTAATCTATCAATGAATTTATTTTACCAAATATCAACAGATCAATATGTTCCGTTATCACATGATAACAGTTACTTGTTTGCACACTATGATCGGGTTCATAATTTTATAAAATCGAGATTAGGCGGAAATTTTAAAAATATTTTGGCCAAGCCTATAAAGAGAAATTACGATGTAGAGTGGTTTTCAATTTTCGATAATTTACAGCTAGAAAATGCTGCAAGTCGCCAATTTGCTTTACAAGAATATTGGTCGTTCAGAGCACTTCTTGATAAAGAATTGGAAGCTCTTTCAGGTAATCCGGATTCTGATGCGAAGAATTGGATTGAACTTCTGCGCAAAGTTTTTAATCAAGAAGATAATTTGATATTTACTAACGGTAAGGATATCTGTATCATATGGGGGTGGAAATTTGAAAATAATGATAATCATAGACCTGTTTTAAGGGAATCTATTAAACCTATTGAACCAACAAGTGAAGGAATTTTTAATGAGCCTCAAGATATTGCCATTGAAACGGAAGATACTGCAATCGATAAAGAGGTTAATTTACCGATAGAACCACTGGAAGAAGAAGCAGAAGAAGAATTAGTAGAAGAAGAAAATGTAGTTATTCAAGAAGAAGATAACGACCTATTTGACGTAGAAAAAGAAAAACTTGGTTTTTTAGAATTTTTAAAAGAGTTTGCTGCTAAATATTGGTGGTTATTGGTAATAATACTTGCAATAATCGCTCTGATTTATCTAATTAAAACATTTTAATTACAATAGGAAATTACCCATAATATTTTATGATGAAAGAAAATTTTTTTTACCGAAATTGGTGGCTGTTTTACCTCGTGTTTTTTATCCTTTTGGGGTGGCTAATTTATGCATTGCAATGGCAACCAGATAACTGTGTTAGAGAAGTTAATGACTTGAAAAGTAAAAATAATGCTTTAGTCTCCGAGATTAATGATCTTCGGAATAAAAATAAGTCATTAATTTCAGATTTACAGGAATGTCAAAATGATTCAATTGTTGCTGAACTACCACCTGAGCAAATTATTGAATGTAATGCCACCGTAAATTCGGGCGGACAAGGTACAACCACAACAAATCACAGTCTTGGTAAACAGGCGGGAAATATTCTTGTGGAGTTTGATGCTAATAATATTCCTGACGAATTCAAAGTATATTATGATGGGCAACTAGTTGCTTCATCTGATGGCTTAGTTTCCCATGGAGGGGAAATGAATTGGCAATACAATGCAGAGCAGGGTAAACCAGAGTTCTGCACTGTAGAGGTTTCTGCTCCTACAGCCAAAACTTCTTGGGAGTACAGAGTAAATTGTCCCCAATAAATTTAAAATGAATAGATATCCTACTTACTATTTCGTCATCTTGTTCCTTGCTTTTTTATTAAGCACTATTTTTTGGTGGCTTTTATTAAGAGATTTTAATTCAAGTTTAATTCAAGTAAATACTGCTGGGAATTATAACGAATCAATTTATGAATTTCGGCCGATTGATCCTGATAAAATAATAGTTGACAAGGAAAATAATAGAAAAGTTATTTCCAATATTGTGAATATCGCAGTAAAAGATACGCTTTCAAAGACGAAAGATTTTATTTCAGAATTTCATAAAAGCTATAAACAATCTGATTATCAGATTATCTATGCTGATAGTACCTTAAACTTTATACAAATTGAAGTTCCTGATGATCAAAGAATCGCTTTTAAAAATGAAATAAAGGAAAAGATGAGTCCTTTTGAACTTTTAGTTTGGGATGAGAGTCTTTTTTCAAGCAATGAAACAAATTCGAAACCTGATTTTGAGTGGTTTTTAAGAGAGACTAACTTAAGTGGATCAGTAGCAAATATAGATGCTTCTGATATTACTATCGCCATAATTGATAATGGATTTGATATTTATCATCCGGCTTTAATCGGTAGAACATATTTGCCATACAACGTTATAGATAAAAGTGAAAACGTTCAACCAAGACCTGAAAATCATGGCACTCATGTCGCTTCAATTGCCGCAGGAAATCAGGTATCGGAAGCTAATTTCCATGGGATTTGTCAAACAGCCAAAATAATGCCGATAAAAATTGAAGATGATAATGGATATATGACAACTACTTATATCATCAAAGGAATTCTATATGCGATAAAAAATAAAGCAGATGTCATCAACCTTTCTTTGGGACTTCAAAGTTTAAATAAAATTTCGGTTGAAGAACAGCAAAATTATATGGAATTTGGTGCTAAAGACGAAGAGTCTTTTTGGAATGAAGTTTTTACCTACGCTGAAAAAAACAATACAATTTGCGTTCTTGCTGCTGGAAATAGTGCAATGTTAACAGGGGTGGATCCTTTTCAACGGTCACCCAAAACGATAAAAGTCGGAGCTATAGACCAGAATTTGCAGAGAACCAGTTTTTCAAATTATGGTTCCTATACTACAATATTTGCACCTGGAAAAGATATTTTGGGAGCAAAGCCAGGTAATAAGTTTGAAATGTTAGAGGGTACAAGTATGGCTGCGCCGATAATAACAGGTTTTGTTGCGCTCTTAAAATCACAAAATAAAAAAAGAAGCAATGCAGAAATTTTTGCATTACTTCACAAAAACACTGAATTAGTTAATAATTTACCAATATTAAAATATAAAACTTTAAACTAATATGAAACAAGACAACTTTTTATTCGTGGATTTAGTATCCTCCATTTTCCTCCTCGTTTTGATGTTGGGAAACATGATGGGACTTTTATACATTACAGGGGGAAATTTTCCCGTCAGTTTATTGATTAGCCTTTTTATTGTTATTTGCTACTATTTCATCGTACAAATGCTGAAAAAAAATAAAGAATACATGGCGAATAATTCTTACTTAGTTCCTTCATCTCTTTTCTTTTTTGTATTTCTTTTATTTGGATTTGTGAGCTTTATATTAATGTCTCATTTTTTAAATATTGAAATGAATGCGAAAGCACAAATACAGCAGGAAGCAGAACAAAAGATTGAAAAAGTTTCTATGTTAGGTGAAATTTATAGCAAAAGATCTGACGAAGATATATTGAATTATGAGGGCGAACTTGTAGGTAAATTAAAATCTTATAAAGCAAGCAAAAGTAATCAATTAAGAAATGAACTTAGTTTAGAGCCTTATAAAATTGATGCGCAAGTTTTGGCAGCACCACAATTTATAGATGTGTCTTCTCTTGTAGACTCTAAACTACAGCCGTATCGTCTGAAAATAGAAGCTAGTAATAAATATATTGCTGAGATAATAAAAGGCAGTGTAAAGTACAAATCTACATTTGAAAATTGGGATAGGATGTCACTAAGTAGCTCTTATAAAAACTTAAACAAATATGTAGAAGATAGTTATGAGAAGGTAAATGAAAAAATTAAAATGTTGCCGCTAAATAATAATCCGATTTTATTATCTGTGGATAATCATCAATTACCACTGAATAATCCTTTAGAGCTCAACAAAATTTACAGCCCAAATTATCTAATACCTGCTCTTTTAGTATTGATAACGCATTTATTTATATTGATACCGTTTTTCACACACAAAATTCGGGTTTATGTTAAACCAAAATCGGGGAGTAATGATGGCGATGGAAAAAAAAATGGCGAGTTGAAAACAAATGGAACAATAGAAATATAAATTAAAGATATTATGGAAAGACATCAGAAGCAGCATATATTAAATGAATGCCACAGTAATACAATAGAAATAGATGATTTAGATGGAATGGTAATTAAAAATTACATAACCATTGAAGAATTTCAACAGTATAATTTAGAAATTTCTAAAGTAAATGAACTAAAAAAACGAAAAGCGAGTAGGGAAAATGTTCATGAGGAACCAAATCCGGATCTTATTCCGGATATCATAGTATTTGACCCAGATAAACCAGTCATTTTTGGTGGACCAAAGAGTCAAGACATACCTAATCCTACTAATAATCCAAATGTTCGCATTTCTATTGAAAAACCACTGTCATTAAAGGAGTCAGCGCTGAAAGACATTGTTTCAGGTCAAATTACCATGCAAAGGATTTCATCATCGCTTAATCAAAATGTTTTCACTTTCGATGACCTTATAAATCTAGAAATTAGCAAGAAAGTTCTAAATTCCATTAGATATTATACAAGTGAACATAGAGTTACTTTAATAAAAAATATTGAGGATCTGCCACCGATGCAGGAAGGTAGAACTGATTTATATTTTGTAGGTGTACCAAAAGCAGGAAAGTCAACAATGTTAGGGGGTATGCTTAACAAGATGCATCGCGACGGATTTTTGATGCCAGATACGTATAATAGTGCAGGAACAAAATATCAAAATGATTTAATTTCCGATATAGACCGAGGCGTATTGCCGACAAGAACTGCACTTGGTTCTTATAATTATTTAGCAGTTTCATTAAAAGACAAAGAGGGTTATAATCATCCCTTCAATCTAGTAGAAGTCCCAGGTGAAAATTACCAACGAATAAGCGATGACGGTTTTGGAAATGAAAATAAAAATAATACGACTGGAACTGAAAAGAGAGATTTTATTAGACCTTTCATTAATTATATAAAAAATAAAAATAAGAAAATCCTGATTTTCGTAATTGATGTTCATGCGCATGAAAATCGACATGAAGCAGACATGCATGATGCTTTAAATCAAAGTCTTGCTTATACTAATATTCTGAACATGTTTAAAGATAATGGAATATTAGAAAATACGGACGCTATATATTTAGCACTAAATAAATTTGATATAATCCGAGAAACTCACAAAGTAGGAACTGAAAGCGATGTTGAAACCGCACAAAAATATTTAGAAGATGAATTTAAATCATTAATTAACAATTGTAAAGAAGCGAGGGACCGAACAAAAAATAAAATTAAAATAAAAATTTTACCTTACTCGATTGGTGATGTTATTTACTCAGAAATTTTAGAGAGATTTGAACCCTCTTATTCGGAAATTTTAGCAGATAATTTGATGGCAGACAGCTTTGTAGTAAAAGGTGGTAAATTTTGGAAAAAATTATTTTAAATAAAAAAAATGAAAATAAATATAATAATACAGCGTACTTTCAATGGTTTAAAAACGGAATTTAAATCAGCTGATCTTAATCTGAATAGTAATGATATAGAAAACATGTTTAGTGATGAACAAAATGCTGCACAGTTAGCTAATTCTTCTATAATCTATACTGTGGAAAATCAAAATAAATACAGGATTTATTCCTATATAAACAGCAATATAGTAGATAATGCTGGAAGAGCGGGATATTATGCGATTAGAATATTAATTTCAACTGAAAAGATCTTAGTAAATTTAGATGAGGTTTTTACAAGTATAAAAGAACGATATGAGCATTATGTAAGTCAAAAAAATCTTGTAAATTTAGATTATTCTCAGATATTGGCTGGGATTATAAGTGCTAATTATCTTCTAGACAAATCAGTTTTAATCGGCAGCAAAAAAAACGATTCATATTATTTAAAATATAATATGTCGGAGAATGTAGATGATATTATGAATGAAGATTCCGCATACCTCATCAAAAAACTATACTTGTTTGCAAAAGATCAATCAAAGAGTGATGAAATTATTCAGCAATCGGGTTTTAAATCTTTTGAAATTATTTCTTCTCATTTCAAAAAGGTTAGTGTGAGTAATCCTGATCGTTATTTAAGCGAACTTAAAATTAATGATGAAAATCTTCGATTTCCTAGTAGTCCAAATTTTAGTTTTTTTGCTTTAAAATCTGATAAGATCACATACAAAGATTATGAAAGTAAAAAAGAAAAACCATTTGATGGAACTACATTAAATATTTCTAAACCCATCCCAAAACCAAAACCAGTTGTTATTAGAGAGACAGAAAACAGTCATAAAAAAAATTCTGATTTTTCTTTGAAAGAATTACTAATAAGTGGAGCTGTTGCTTTGGCTTTTGGAAGCGCCGTTAGTTGGGCTCTTACCAATTATTTTATGTCTAATGATATTGAGAAATTAATAAGTGAAAAAACCACATTAGAACACAAAGAACCTTTATATTTCACAATTGAAGGACAACTGGGTGATTTAGTATTTAGCGGTGAAAAAATTGAAAATTTTGGAAGAACTAAATTTAAATTTGATTCTAAAACTCAAAATTGGCAGTTGGATGATGGTTCTGGTAAATTTGAAAATTTTGATGAAAATAAATTGGGAGAAATTGCGAAAGCGAAAGGTTTAGATATTTCGAAAATTAAAAATGCACTAGAAAAAATTTCAGGTAAAACTATTTCATATAATAATTTAACAGAAACAAGTGACAATTTAAATAATGGGAATGTAGAAAGTGGACCATCAGTAGAGCAAAATAATGCTTCAAATAATACCAAATCACCTGAACCAACAAAAGTAGGAAAGAACTCGACGAAAAATTCACCAAAACCTGTTACAGCTGAAAAGCCGAACCCTACACCAAAATCCGCGGCAAAGTCTAGCATTAAAACTGCGAATGAAAAAAATGGTAGTAAAAGTAAAACCGATGAACCAAAGATTAATGTTGACAGTAAACCAAATAAATAATGAACGATAAAAATAGAATATTTTATTTCATGGGCGGTACAATCGCAGTAGGAATAGTGGTAGCAATTGTTGTCTTTTTGTCCGGCGGTGGCGCAAAAAGCAGCGGTTCACAAACTGGCACAGAAAAATCAGTTTCTAATAACAAAGATCTTCAGGCAAAAGTAGATGCTTTAAATATTGGTAATGTTTCACCTGCAATATATAATAGTTTGAGAACAGAAATAAACAGTTCCCTCGAGCAAAAAACAATAACACAGGTTTGGAAAACGAATCTAGAAAATGAGTTAGAACAAAAATATACAAATCTTACTCTGCAAAAAATTAATAAGTATTTCGCAGCAGATCCTATAAATGAAAATGCGATGCAACCACTAATACAACATTTAAAGATTTTGGGTAAAGGGCAAAACGAATTAAAAGGGATACAAGCAAAAATTAACGAGATCAATTATTATACTAAAATTCTACCAGTTGAAGTACATAAATTTACATCTCGTTCCTTTGATTATTTTAATAAAGGAAAATATACTGCTTTAAGTTCTGAACTTAATGATTTACCAGCAAGAAATCCGAGTTTAAAAAAACGAAAATCTGTGCAGAATGTAAGATCTTCCTCTTTAGCAGAAATTAAAAAATATTATCAAGAGTATGTTGATTATCAAATGGCGATAGACAGTTTGTAAATTACTAAATACAAAAAACTATGAACAAATATTATTTTATTACTTTTTTAGTTTGCGCAAATTCAATTTTCGCTCAAAGCAAAGAAGAATTAAAAAAAGAGAATGATAAGTTAAAAAGTGAAATAGTATCTAAAGATGATAAATTGAAAATTTTAACTAAAGAGATATCTATACTCCAAGACAAAAATAAAGAACCCAATACAAAAAACACAACGGATAAAAAAACTCAAAAAATAATTGCAGACAATAATAGAGTTTTTTTTAACGAGATTTTTGAAAGTAAATATAAGAATAATGCAAAATATTTTTCTATCACAGGCTTAGAAAAATTTGCTGATGTATATAAATTTGAGAATTACAATGTGGTTTTGGCTAATATTATTTATGATGAAACCAAGACAAAAGATGAACATGAATTAGCGAAATTAGCATTCGATTTTAATGAAAAATACATTGTGTTTTCAAATCTACATGAACTAAATAAAGATTTTATCTCTGAAAAATATGTTGATGAAGATGCAAAAAAATACAAAGAAAGTTTGAATTTATTAAAGGTCAACGGATTTGATGCATTAGCTTTGGATAGGGACAATTTAGTAAATAAAATTGATGAATATAAAAGAAAGAGCTGTGAATTAAAACTAAAACTTGATAGGTTAAAAGCAATAGATATAGTTGATAATGCTGCAATCGCATCAAAATATGCAGCTATGAAAAAAGAGTATCCATTTCCTTACCTCCAAAAAGTAATAACAGAAATGAGTAGTAATACTAAAAATTACACTGATGATAAACTTCCGGAATGTAAAAAAGATGCTGAAAAAGTTCCAACAGATATCGAAACAAAAATTACAAAAGAAGCAACATAATAGTTGTTTGAGAGAAAATAATATCCATAATTCACACAAATTTCTAATGAGAAAATTTTTACAAGTTTCTATATTCATTATTTCCATTACATCCTTTTCACAAACCTTAACAGACAAAATTGTGCAAAGTGCGGCAAATAATATTAAATCTGAAGATTATCAGACTGCACTTACTATTTTGAGCGAAGCAGATCAAAATGATTATAGAGTTTCCTACATGCAGATCATTTCCAGATTTTCTCTCTTGAAAAATCTGCAAGATAAAACCAATGCAGAAGCTTCAAAATATATCAGCAAATTCGGAAATAAAAATTCGAATTATACTAAATCTGTTTCACAAATACTATCGAACATAAACAACACTACAACTAAAATTCCCACAGTGGATGAAGTAAATGCAGAACCCTTGTCAGTTTCGCCATTTGTTCCTATTAAATATGGAAGTGACGTTGCTGATTTTATATGGTTGGGTAAGAAATCAAAAAAGTTATTCATTTCACCAAATTATGCTATTATAAAAAATCCTAAATCTATTTCTGAGTTTTTAGGTTCATATGAAAATAATAATGGAATGAGTTTTTTTAAAGGAAAAATTAATTTCTGCCATTTTTATGAAATTAATTCAGAAAATATTGATGGAACAGGGCAAAGAAAAATGCTTGATCTGCGAAATGGTCAAATATATGATGTTCCAGCCAAAATTTTAAAATGCGCAAATAATGAAGACCAAGAATTTGAAAATAATAGTAATGTTTATATAATTAAGAAATGTGAAGACGGAAAAAACGGTGAATATGTATATGAATGGGACGAATATTTTAAATATTTTAATCTGGTTAAATCAAAAACAAATTAGCAGATGTTCAATTTAATTACCTAAATCTGCAAATTCCTCTCGCAAATTGCCAAGCAATTATTAATGCAAATCAACCACCTAAATTTTGGTTTAAAGCTCAAAACTTCTTTTTCTTTTCAAAATGAATTTTCCTTACTGTAAATTGATTCTACAACTTTTGAATAGATATTTTTAGATTGGAAGTTTTGATTTATTAGAATATAAATTCTATAAACTTTCTATTGAAGTTTTGTAAAATTAGAATTAATGGCGATTTGTAAAATCTTTAAGATTCCATCTAGCAAAACTTTGTTTTTGCGTTTTCGCACTCAGAGTGATGCATTTATTTATCTAAATCCTCAGAATTACTTGGGAATTTATTAATGCTATCTATGTTGTTTGAAGAAAGCCCTAAATTCTTCAACGTCAATGTAATATTCCCCTACTTACCGAATCAAAAATTCGGAGCTTTAGTTTTAAATTTCGGCTTTTATCAGCAAATAATTTTTCCACCCAAAATAATCTTCACTTGTTCCTCAATAGTAAAAAATAATTAAAACAAATTTCAAAACGACTCATTTTGACGTTAGCGCCATTTATCTTTACCCAGAATTAACGTTTAATATTAAAATTTAAAATGATGGAAAATCAAAAAGAAACAAGATTGCGCTTTTTAGAACATGCGGGTACAGTAGAAATTTGTAGCATTTGGAAAGGTCCAAATTTAGGTTATGATTACTTTTTAGAAATCAAGGATATAGAACTTGATAAAGAAGACAATTTCCAAAAAACGCCAATTATGCATGAGGCATTTTATGATGCTTTTGATGAACTACATGCCAAATATCCTTGGCATTATTTTCAACTGGATTTGCTAGATGAAGATTTTAGCGAATATGTCGCAGAAAAATTATTAGAAAAACTCAATGATCCAGAAGAAGAGTGGCAAGACTATCAACTAGAAAGTTTTGAAAAAATATTGGGCTTGAAACTTGTGCAATCTGAATTTGCTACCAAAACAGGTTTTTCAGAAATCACCGTGAAAACTTTAGCCAAAGACACCGAATATTTCTACCAAGAATTTGTAGAAAGTTATGCCAAAGAAATCGGGCAAAAATTCAAATTAGAAAGTACCGTAGAAACCTGGTCTACCTTTCGTGGCGAGTCTTTCACCTTCACGGGAACGCTAGAAATTTCTAGTAACGCAATTATTTTGAAAAATGAAGACGCAGAAATCTGCCACGTTTTACCCGTAGATAAATTTCAAATTGCCGCAAAACCAGCAACTGCGCTTATCGAAAAATGGCATTTTAGCATCCCGAAAAATAAATAATTAAGAGCTTGTTTAAATTTTTTATAAAAATAATTTTAACCACAAAAGGAACAAAAAAATGAGCTTAAATAATTCTTTTTAAAGTGAAAATAAGGCACAATACACTTATTTATACTTTAAAAAGTGTTTAATTTTCTGAAACTTTTGTTCCTTTTGTGGTTTTAATATAATTTTAAACAGGCTCTAAAAGTATTTTCATTTTATTTCCCCATTTTACGGATTCCCATAATGCTACACTTTCAAAATTTCGTACTTTGTGCTGTTCAAAAAATTTAGCTTTAATATCATTTTTTTTTCATTTATATGGCCATCAAAAAAACAGAACTCTACCGCTCACTTTGGGCGAGTTGCGACGAATTACGCGGCGGAATGGACGCCTCTCAATACAAAGATTATGTACTCACGATGTTATTCGTGAAGTATATTTCAGATAAAGCACAATCTGATCAAGATTTTGCCATCGAAATTCCAGATGGTGCTTCCTTTCAAGATATGGTGAATTTGATTGGGAATACCGAAATTGGAGATAAAATCAATAAACAAATTTTAAATCCTATAAAAGAAGCGAATGGTCTGAATGATTTTCCCGATTTTAACGATGAATCTAAATTAGGCAAAGGAAAAGATCTGGTGGAAACTGTTTCCAATTTGGTTAGAATTTTTAATGATAATTCTTTAGATTTTTCTAAAAATTCTGCGGAAGGCGATGATATTTTGGGCGATGCTTATGAATATTTGATGCGTCATTTTGCTACAGAATCTGGGAAATCCAAAGGTCAGTTTTATACACCAGCAGAAGTTTCTCGGATTTTAGCAAAAGTGATTGGTATAACACCAAGGAATTCTTCCCGTCAAACCACTGCATACGATCCTACTTGCGGATCAGGTTCACTATTGCTGAAAGTTATGAATGAGGCTGGAAAAGAGATAGATTTGTATGGTCAGGAAAAGGAAACTACCACCTCCAATTTAGCCAACATGAACATGATTTTGCATGGTGCTGAAACAAGAACGATTGTTGCCGATAATACCTTGACAAGACCAGCCTACAAAGAAGCAGATGGCAGTTTGAAACGTTTTGATTATGTGATTGCCAATCCACCTTTTTCTTTGAAGAGTTGGAGCAATGGCGTGAATATAGAAAGTGACGAATTTGAACGCTTTACTTTGGGTGTTCCGCCCGAAAAAAATGGAGATTATGCTTTTCTACTGCATATTTTGCAATCCATGAAAGCCAAAGGAAAAGCCGCGGTAGTTTTGCCACACGGTGTTTTGTTTCGTGGAAATGCAGAAGGCGAGATCCGAAAAAATATTTTGAAGAAAGGTTATATTAAAGGAATTATCGGTTTGCCAGCAAATTTGTTTTATGGTACGGGAATTCCGGCGTGTATTATTGTTTTAGATAAAGAAAATGCAGAACATCGCAAAGGTATTTTTATGATGGATGCCAGCAAAGGTTTCTTAAAAGATGGCAACAAAAACCGATTGCGAGAGCAAGATTTGCGCAAGATTACCGATGTATTTACCCAAATGCAAGAAGTTCCCAAATACAGCCGAATGGTTTCTATAACTGAAATTGCCGACGAAAAAAACGATTACAATCTCAATATTCCTCGCTATATAGATACGCAGGAAAGCGAAGATATTCAAGATTTATTGGCGCATTTGCAAGGTGGAATTCCGTTGCGAGATTTGGAAGCCATGCAAACCTACTGGAACGCTTACCCAAAACTGAAACATGATTTGTTCTCACCTTTGCGAGAAGGTTACGTGAAACTAAATGCAGCAACTGCCGATATTAAAACCACCATTTTTAATCATCCAGAATTTAAGGCTTTTAATGAAACTTTAAACCAAACTTTTAATGCTTGGTTAGACCAGCAATTTGAAATTTGGGACACTTTGGAAGAGCATTGCAACGGCAAAGATTTAATAGCCCAAATGAGTGAAAGTCTGCTGAAAGCCTTTGAAAATAATACTTTGGTAGAAGGCTATGATTTGTACCAACACGCCATGTCTTATTGGCAAGAAACCATGCAAGACGATGTCTATTCTATTTCTTTGGATGGTTGGAAAGCCGGAAACGAATGGGAACGAAGCATCATTAAAGGAAAAAAAGGCAAGGATGGCAAACCTGGAAAAGATAAAGAAGTGGCAGGTCTTGCTGGAGTAGAAGGCAGGATGATTTCGCCAGAATTATTGAGCCAAGTTTATTTTGCAGCTTTTTTAGAGAAAATAGAAACGGCACAACAAAGCGTAGAAAATTCCCAAGCCACGATGGCAGAAATAGAAGAAGAGCATACTTCGACAGGCTCAGCACAAGGTGAAGAAGGTTTGTTTGCAGATTTGGAAAAAGTGAATGCAAGCGAGGTTTCTAAATTATTAAAAATAAAACAGAAAGAAGAATTGAGAATGGTGGCAGAACCTTCTATTTCTTACGGAAACAATACACCCAAAACTGAAGTTGAAATTTTAGAAACGTATTTGGCAGAAGCAGAAAGCATAAAAAAAGCCAATGCTAAAATTAAAATTTTGCAAACCGATCTGGAAAAAGAAGTAATTGCAAAATATGCAAAACTAACCGAAGCCGAATTAAAAGATTTGGTTCTCAACCATAAGTGGAAAGCGCATTTAATAAGCACTTTGCACCAAGAGCAAGATGAAATTTCCCAGGGTTTAACCCAAAGAATAAATGCTTTGGCAGAACGATATGCCACTACTTTGGCAAATTCTCAAACGGAATTGGCAAGTGCCGAAACCAAAGTGACGGCACATTTAGAAAAAATGGGATTGGTATGGTAACGGAAACGAAGATGAATAGGAGCGAAGCGGAAAGCCATTCCACCAAAGGAAATAATATAGAAAAAGGAATGAAACAGACGGAGATTGGTTTGATTCCGGAGGATTGGGAAGTGGAAAATCTGGGAAAATTATTGATTGAAAATCCTAATTATGGTATTAATGCCGCCGCAGTAGAATACAAACTTGGTTTACCAACTTACTTGCGGATAACTGATATTGACGAGGATGGAAAATTTATTAAAAAGAATTTGTCATCTGTAAACGATATAAACTCTAAAAATTATTATTTAGAAAAAGGTGATATAGTTTTTGCAAGAACGGGCGCAAGTGTTGGTAAAACATATTTACATATTGTTGCAAATGGAGATTTAGTATTTGCAGGATTTTTAATTAGAATAAAGCCAAATATTGAAATCTGTAAGGCAGAATATTTATTTTATAACACTCAAACAAAAGTTTACAAAGATTGGATTATTTCTAATTCAATGCGAAGTGGTCAACCCGGAATTAATTCTAATGAAATTAAAACTTTTCAAATTCCACTTCCACCACTCGCGGAGCAAGAAGCCATTGCAATGGCATTAAGTGATTGCGATTCCTGGATTGATAGCATCGAAGAAGTTTTAGCCAAAAAACGCCTCATCAAACAAGGTGCGATGCAGGAATTGTTGACGCCGAAAGAGGATTGGGAAGTTAAGAAGTTGGGGGAAGTTGCAGATATTGTTGGAGGAGGAACCCCAAGTACATTTATTTCAAATTATTGGAATGGTCATATTGAATGGTTCACACCAACAGAAGTTGGATATGATAAATACTTATATTCCAGCAAAAGGAAAATAAGTGATTTAGGATTTAAAAATTCTTCCGCTAATATCTTACCGATAAATACAATTTTACTTACTTCTAGAGCAGGAATTGGAGACTTGGGTATTCTTAAAGTCGAAGCATCTACTAATCAGGGATTTCAATCAATAATTTGCAAAGAAACCGTCAACGTGGAATTTATTTATTATTTGATGTCAACAAAAAAGGAAGAATTATTAAAAAACGCTTCGGGAAGTACATTTTTGGAAATCAGCCCAAACAAAGTCAAAAGTTTAGAACTTTCTATTCCATCACTTTCGGAGCAAACGCGCATCGCCACGATTTTATCTGATATGGATTTAGAAATCGAAGCGCTGGAAGAAAAACTACACAAAGCCCGCCAAATCAAACAAGGCATGATGCAGGAATTGCTTACTGGGAGAGTGAGGTTGGTTTAAGGAATAAAAAAATAGATTATGGAAGAAAAAGAAACATCTACAAAGACAGTTGCAGAATTGAAATGTTATAATTTTTTAATAGAAAAGTACCAACGAGGTTACAGATGGGGAATTCAGGAAGTTGTAGATCTTTTAGAAGATATAAATGAATATACCGACCAAAGAAATTCCAAAGATTTTTTTGCGAATTTTTATTGTCTACAACCATTGGTTGTGAAAACAACAGGCGATCAAAAGGAATTAATAGATGGTCAACAAAGAGCGACAACGCTTTATATTATTTTAAGTGCTTTAGGTTTACGTAATTTCTATACGCTTTCTTATGCAACAAGGGGAAATTGTGATGACGGTAAAAATATTTTTCTGGATGAAATTTCAAATTATAAATATTCTGAAGAAATTCTTATAAATCATAAAGATTATAGTATAACAGATAACGAAATTTTCAATTATTGGAAAAAATTCTGTGAGGAAAATAATGCAATCGAGAATTCAGTAGATAATTTTTATTTTTTTCGTGCTTATCAAATTTGTAAAATTTATTTAAAGAATTTAGACTTGGAATTTATTGAAAACTTCAAGGATACTTTGTTAAATCACACTAGAGTTATCTGGTATGAAAAAGTTTTACAAGAAGAAGACGAAAGTGTTGCTTCTTCATTTCTAAAATTCAATGATGGTAAAATAAGTTTGGAACAAGCAGAACTTATTAAGGCGCTTTTCGTTTTAGATATAAATAATGAGAAAGATATTACGCGCCAAAATTATGAACTTAATACTTTTGCAGAAGAGTGGAATGAAATTGAGCACAATTTGCAAAATGATAGGTTCTGGTATTTTGTTAGTAATAAAAAATACAGTGACGAAGAAGCAAATAGAATTAATCTTTTATTTGAAATAATAAAAGGACGAGGTATAAATGATGATCGACTTCACGCTTACAGACTTTACAATGACGCTTTTAAAAATAGTGACGAAAAACCAAGTTGGAATGAAATCGGTAATTTGTATAGTAGATTGGAAGAATGGTTTCAAAACCGTAGGATTTATCATTTGGTTGGTGCAATTATTAATTTAGATTTAAAAAATATTGAAAATTTAAACGAAGAATTTGAAAAAATCGAAAATAAAGAGAAATTTGAAGAGGAATTAAAAAAGATTCTTTCAACAGAGTTTATAGAGAATGGAAATCATTTAAAGGAAAAATACGACACCAATAAATTAAAATACGGTGATGATAATGTAAATATTACGAGATTACTTATACTTTTTAATATAGCAGTAACCGAGATAAAAGATCCTTATAATCAATTTCCTTTCAACAGATTGAAAAACATTAAAACTTGGACTTTGGAGCATATCCTCGCGCAAAATGTAGAAGATTTTGATGAGATGAAAGATGTGAAAATATTTAGAGACGATTTAAGGGAAATGGTTGCGGAAATAAATAAAGATGAAAGTCAAAAATCTGAAAAAATTAGTGGATATTTTTCAGACTTAAATGAGCAAATCGAAAAAGATAATTTAAAAAGCAGTAATGAATATTTAAAAGCAATTACAAAGGAATTAACTGAAATTTTAAGACTTCACGAAATTGAAAATATTTGTCTTTTAGATAATGTTTCTAACATTAAATTTGGTAAAAAAATATTTAAAAGAAAGAGAAATATTTTGTTAGGGATGGATAAAATTGAATTAGGTGAAGACGCCTACATTCCATTAACAACAAGATTAGTATTTCAAAAAAGTTTTTCGAAATCAGAAAATATTAATCAGATGGTATATTGGAGTGAAAACGACAGAGAAGATTATAGAAATGCTATTTCTGAAAAAATACAAGAATTTTTATTATGAGTTTAGTCAAAGAATTATCATTTTACAATTTAATTGAAAAAAACATTATAGAAATACCTATAATACAAAGAGAATATGCTCAAGGGAGACAAATTCAAAAAATAAAAGATATTCGGCAAGATTTTGTGGAAGACCTTATTTCACATTTAAAAGAAAATAAAAAACTTCATTTAGGTTTTGTTTATGGTAGAACAGATGGAGATAATAAAAAATTGATCCAAAAGAACCGAGAAGTTATCGAAAATATTTTGGGTTCTGTGAAATCTTATGCAAATCAGTTTCAATTTGAACTTAATACATCTTTAAAAAGTCCTGAAAATAATGAAAATAGCGAAAATAAATTTATTCCACTTGACGGACAACAAAGACTTACAACGCTTTACCTTTTATTTTGGCTTATTTATTTAAAAAGTGATTCCGAAGAAAATGCAGATTGGTTAAATAACTTTTTTTATCTCAATAGAAAATCAGCAAAAGATTTTAGTGAGGCAATTTCCAAAGTTGAAAATATAAAAGAAATTAGGAAAAATTTAAATTCAAAAAAAGAAATAAAAGTAAGCACAGTTCTAGAAAATATGAAATTCTTTCTTATTAAATGGAAGAATGATTCGACCGTTCGTGGAATGCTTGTAATGCTTGATGATTTATATGCAAAAATATTAGAATTAAATGTTGATTGTAAAAATGTAGATTTAAAAAAAATACCCATTTTTTTTGATTATTTAGATTTAAATGAATTGGATCAATCTGATGAACTTTATGTTAAAATGAATGCAAGAGGAAAGCAATTAACAGATTTTGAGCATTTTAAAGCATGGTTGCAAGAACAATTAAAAAATAATAATGATAAAGAACAAGATGTAAATAAAAAAGAAAATGATAAAATTTGGCTGGAAAATTTTTGGATAAAAATAGATACAGACTGGCTTAATTATTTTTGGCAAGAATTTGACGATGATTTTTCTCGTTTAGATGATTATTATTATAATTTTATTAAACATTTAGGATTGATTTTTAATTTAGAAAATACAAGTTTATACTCTAAAATACGAAATACTAATCTTGAAAAAATTGAATATATTTCCCTGAAAAATTATCATTTGCCAAATGAGCAACTTTTTTTTAATATTGATTGTTTACGATTTATAGAGAAGGTTTTTACATTTCTTTTAGATAATGAAAAAAAAGAATTATGTGATAGTCTACTTTCAGAAATTTATTGCGCACCTTTTACAAATAAAGGGAATAAGATTACAGATAAATTTCTGAAAAAAGCAGAATCGGTGCCGTCATTGTGGGATGTTATTTATTACAAATCCTTTCTTGATTTTGTTACTGATGGACAAGTATCCGATGAAATTGAATTTAAAAATTGGATGCGACTCACTAGAAATCTTATTTATAATACACAAATTCAAACTCCTAGTGATTTTTATGATGCTTTAAATCAGTTAGATTATTTGAAAATTCAAAGTAGAAGTGATGTTTATCAAAGTATTTTAGATGTAAATTTTGTTCGAAAATTTTGGGATAAAAACCAATTTGATGAAGAGAAGAATAAAATTCCGCTTTTAAAGGAAGTGGAATTTTCTAAAATAATTTTATCATTAGAAAACCATGAATATTTTTATGGACAAATAAACTTTTTATTAGAGTTCAGTAAAGATTCTGAATTTAAATATAATTTAGATAAATTTTCTTTTTATTCAGAACGTGCATCCATCTTATTTTCTGGTACAATTAGAAATTTTAAAAAAAATATACCACAGTTTTTAATCCAAAGAGCCTTACTTACTTTTGGAGATTATTTTCCAGAAAACAAGTCAAATTTTAAACTTTGTCTTAATGATGCCGGAACTTTAAGAACAAGAAATGAAAATTGGCGTTTGCTTTTTGATGATGTAGAGAAAAATAAAAATTTATTAAGTTTATTAAAAGAAATTAAAACTTTAAAAGAATCTGAAATTTTAAAATTTTTAAATGAGAGAATAAAAAAATTTTTAAAAAAAGAAAATTACACAAATTGGAAATATTATTTTGTAAAAAATCCACAAATATTTATCTATTGCAGTGAAGGCGCGATAAGATGGTTTAATCAATATAATATTCGTTTATTAAAAGGAAGTACTATTGTTGGTTATCATAACGAATTGCGAACTTTTTCATTTTATATCGAAAATCGTCCCATTAAATTAGAAGAAATTAAAGAAAATTTATCTACCGAAAAATTTCAACCATTTAAAAATTTAAATTATTTGGATGACAAGAATACTGCAGGTCACCCAGGTTTTCAGTTAAGTACTTTTAAATTTAAAGATGAATTATATAAACTAGAAGTCCGCTTTAAATTGAATGCAAACGACTTGTACGAAATTAAGTTTTTCGAATATTCTGAAATACAGAAAAAACTTTCTACATCTTTACTTGCAGTATTAAATGATTTTAATTTTGAAGAAATGATTCAAGAAGATAAATTATATTTTTGTATTGATGTTTGTTCAAAACAATTGAAACAAACTTTAGAAGAAATTTGTTCAAAATTGAAAGAATTAGAAAATAATTCTATCAATTAATCTCCACCAGTTCATCACCCATAAGCGAATAACGTTATTAAAAAAAGGTGAAAAATTTTGAAATAGAAACTAAAATGACCAACCAACCACAACATAACCCGCTATTTTCCACCATCAAGCAATTGATAGAAGAAAGCAAACAGCAAGTTGCAGTAACTGTAAATGCAACCATGAGCATGTTGTATTGGCAGATTGGTGCGAAAATAAATGAAGAATTAGCAAAATATGAAAGTGCCGAAATCTACGGCAAACAGATTGTCGCTACACTGTGGCGACAATTAGCCACGGAATACGGAACCACATTTTCCGAGAAAAATCTTCGAAGGATGATGCAGTTTGCACAGGTTTTTCCAGATGAAAAGATGGTCGTATCACTGATACGACAATTGAGCTGGTCTCATATAAAAATTTTAATTCCTATTAACGAATCTCTGAAAAGAGAATTTTATATAGAAATGTGCAAGCTTGAAAAGTGGAGTGTTAGAACTTTTCAAGAACGCATCAATTCTATGCTGTATGAAAGAACTGCCATTAGCAAAATGCCCGAAAAAACCATTGAATCTGATTTGAGTTTATTGAAAGATGAAAATCAATTGAGTGCAGATTTGGTTTTTAGAGATCCCTATTTTCTTGATTTTTTAGGTTTACAAGATGTGTATTCAGAAAAAGATTTAGAAACATCTATCATTGTAGAATTACAAAAATTCATCAACGAATTGGGCAGCGATTTTGCTTTTATGGCGCGGCAAAAAAGAATTACGATAGATAACAGAGATTATTATATAGATCTGCTATTTTTTCACCGAAGACTAAAATGTTTAGTGGTGATTGATCTAAAATTAGGCGAATTTGAAGCAGGTTTCAAAGGTCAGATGGAATTGTACTTGCGCTATCTTCAAAAAAACGAACAAATAGAAGGAGAAAATAATCCTATTGGTTTAATTTTATGCAGTGGAAAAAACGAAGAGCATATAGAACTGATGCAGTTAGAACAAGCCAATATAAAAGTAGCAGAATATCTCACCTTGTTGCCATCACCAGAAATATTGAAAGAAAAGTTACACAAAGCAATTGCCATCGCCACTTCTAAAAATAAAGAAAATGATTAACCCAATTGAACGCATCACCCAAAAGCGGATCATCCAATTGTTTACTCTGCAATTGGGCTACATTGATTATGGAAACTGGGAAGATCGCCTAAATAATAGCAATGTAGAAGAATCCTATTTAAGAGATTTTCTGAAAAAGAAAGAATATTCTGATGCTTTGGTGGAAAAAGCAATTGTAGAAGTAACGCAATTAGCCAGTTCTAGCGCAGGAAATTTGTATGACCGGAATCAGAAAATGTACAATCTTTTGCGATACGGTGTAAAGGCAAGACCGGAATTGGGTGAACAGTTTGAAACCATTTTCCCAATCGATTGGAAAAATTGGGAAGAGAATGATTTTGGAATTGCAGAAGAAGTTTCGCTTTATAAGCAAAAACACAACCGCCGTCCAGATATTGTACTTTACATCAACGGAATCGCTTTTGGCGTGTTAGAATTAAAAAGAGGAACGGTAGATATTGCGGAAAGTATTCGTCAAAATATATCTAACCAACAGGAATTGTTTTCGCAGCGATTTTTCACCACGGTTCAATTAATTTTAGCGGGAAACAATACCCAAGGTTTACGCTACGGAACCATAGAAACGCCCGAGAAATATTATCTGTCCTGGAAAGAAGATGAGCAAGATAATGAAGAATACAAACTGGATAAATACCTAAAAAAATTATGTGAGAAATCTCGCGTAATCGATTTGCTCTACAACGGAATTATATTTGACGCGGGTTGGAAGAAATTACCACGGCCGCACCAATATTTTGGTTTAAAAGCAGCACAAGAATTTATAAAACGCAGAGAAGGAGGCATTATTTGGCATACCCAAGGTTCGGGGAAATCCTTGATGATGGTGATGATTGGGAAGTGGATTTTAGAGAATATTCCCAATTCCAGAATTGTAATTCTTACGGATCGCACGGAATTGGATGATCAAATTGAACGGGTTTTTAATGATGTTGGAGAAACAGATATTGCAAAAACTAAATCTGGAAAAGAACTGATGCACTATTTGCAGGCTTCGAAACCGAGATTGATCTGTTCTTTGATTCATAAATTCGGGAACAAAGGAGAAGCAGATTTTGACCTCTTCATCAAAGAGTTAAAAGATAATCCGATCACCACACAAGGCGAAATATTTGTTTTTGTAGATGAATGTCACCGTACACAAAGCGGAAAACTGAATGAAGCCATGAAAGCTATTTTGCATAATGCTGTTTTTATTGGTTTTACGGGAACACCTTTATTGAAAGTAGATAAGAAAACAACGATGGATGTTTTTGGTCGCTATATTCATACTTACAAGTTTAATGAAGCCGTTCAAGATGGTGTCGTAAAAGATTTAATGTATGAGGGAAGACAGATTGAGCAAAAATTAACTTCCCAGCAGAAAGTAGATGAGTGGTTCAACATCAAAACAAAAGGATTGAATGATTTTCAACGAAATGAGTTGAAAAAGAAATGGGGAACCATGCAAAATGTGTTGAGTTCTAAAGGTCGCATGGAGAAGATTGTAGCAGACATTGTGGTAGATTTTAGCACAAAACCTCGTTTAGCCAGTCAAAATGGAAATGCCATTTTGGTTGCAGGAAGCATCTATGAAGCCGCAAAATATTACAGTCTTTTTCTACAAACCGAACTGAAAGGAAAGTGTGCTTTGGTTACATCTTACAATCCAAATGCAAGCGATATTTCTAAGGAAGATACTGGTGCAAAAACGGAAACAGACAAAGAATTTATTTATAAAATTTATACCGAATTACTAGAAAAGGTAAGCGCAAAAGGCAATAAATCTAAAACTGAAACCTATGAATCTGATGTAAAAGAATTATTCCGCAAGCAACCGACGAGAATGAAACTTTTAATTGTAGTTTCTAAACTTTTAACAGGATTTGATGCGCCACCTTGCAGTTATATTTACATCGATAAAAGAATGCAAGATCATACCTTGTTTCAAGCCATTTGTCGTGTAAATCGTTTGGATACAGATGATAAAGATTACGGCTATATTGTAGATTATATGGAGTTGTTTGGAAATGTAACGGATGCAATCGATGTCTATACTTCCGAATTGGATAGCGAAGGTTTCACCAAAGAAGAGGTTTCTATACAATTGAAAGATCGGCTAAAAGTAGCAGCAGACCGATTGGAAGTTGCCTTGGAAACCGTAGAAGCTCTGTGTGAAAATGTTCCATTACCTAAAACGGATCTAGAATTTCAACATTATTTTTGCGGTAACACAGAAATGCCAGAAGATTTGAAATCTCACGAATACAAACGGATGGCTTTGTACAAATCTATTGTAGAATATATTCGCGCTTTTGCCAATATGACTACCGATTTTGAAGTTGCCGGATATAAAGAAAAAGAAATTAAACATTTCAAAGACCGTTTAGATTTTTATTTGAATGTTCGCGAAATAATAAGAATTACAAGCAATGAAACCATAGATTTGAAAGTTTATGAGGCAGATATGCGTTTCCTTTTGGATACTTATATTCGTGCAGAAGAATCTGAAGTAATTTCACCGTTTGAAGATATTTCCTTATTAGATTTGATGGAAACTGATATGGGTAAAGCCATAGATTCTTTGCCAAAATCTGTGAAAGGAAGCAAAGAAGCCGTTGCAGAAGTGATTGAAAATAATGTACGAAGCAAAATTGTAGAAGAACATTTGCTCGATCCCAAATATTTTGATGAAATGTCGGTACTTTTAACGGAATTGATTGAGGCAAGGAAACGGGATTCTATTTTGTATCAAGATTATTTACTGAAAATGGCGGAATTGATTAGAATGGTCAATAAAGGTAAAAAAGACGACGTTCCTGCATCATTAAATACAAGAGGAAAAGTGGCATTGTATCATACTTTAGAAAATGAAGAATTGGCTTTGGTATGCGATAGAGAAATTCAATATGCAAAGCAAGAAGGCTTCCGTGATAATATAATGAAAGAAAGAAAAGTGAAAAACGCCATAAAACGTATTGTGGAAGATGAAACTTTAGCAGAACAGATTTATCAGATAATAGAACAGAATAAAGAAGATTATTAAAATGCGAACTGAGCATTTACAAATTGGAAGCTTAGAGGTTGAGGTAAAATTTAAACCTATTAAAAACTTGCACTTAAGTGTGCATCCACCGAACGGAAAAGTAACGGTTTCTTCGCCAGAATTCTTTGATTTGGAAAAAGTTCGTGTTTATCTAACCACGAAAATTGGCTGGATAAAACGAGAGCAAAAGAAAATTGCCAATCAGGAAAGAGAAGGTGAAAAATTAATGATTACAAGAGAAAGTCATTATTTTCTGGGCAAAAGATATTTGCTAAAAATTACAGAAGCAAAAAGAGCAACAGTCAAAATTCACCATCAAGTGATAGAGCTATTTTCCCCCGAACTTTACACTACAGAACAAAAGCAAAAACAGCTTGACAATTGGTATCGAAAAGAGTTGAATACTGTTTTAGGTAAACTTTTAATGCATCATTTACCCATCATGAATTTAACTATTGATGCTTACAGTGTGCGTAAGATGAAAACCAAATGGGGAAGTTGTAATAACGAAAATAGAACACTCAATTTTAATATTGAACTCATCAAAAAGCCAATCGAATGCATCGAATATATTGTTGTGCATGAATTGGTTCATCTATTAGAAAGAAATCACAACAAGAATTTCATTATTCTAATGGATCGTTACTTACCTTCTTGGCGAACTCAAAAAAAAATACTAAATGATTTGCCCTTGTAATTAAAACGCCACCTTTCGGCGTAGTGGTTTCTCATCTTTGCAGAAATAAATTGCAAAGCATGGAAACAAAAATCACTTTCAACTTGTTAGAATGTATAGAGAACATTCACAAATTTTCTAAAGATTCTCATCTTCGGAAACCCTTTTTTCAATCTATTAAGCAGGATTTGGCGCTGCTCTGTCCCTATTTGCAACTGAGTGAATTAGAAGCAGTACTATTTGCCAACGCTTTTGTGGCTTGGTTTGAGGAGTCTTCCTTTACAAAAATTTTTGAGTATTTCGGTATGACAAGTTTTCAAGTTTTGAAATATCGAGAAGCCATCGAGGTTTTGTATTCTCGAAATCTTTTGATGAACAAAGAAAGCCGCAAAAGACAGATTTCTACCTATGAACTTTCGCAATCCGTAATCAATACGATTTCCAAAAATGAAGCCTTAAAAATTTTTCAGAATAAGAAAATTGCTACCGAGAAAAATTTTGTGGATTTGCTGGAAGAATTCAATGAAATGAGCGACCAAGTGGATGCAAATACCATTCATCAATGTGATTTTGTAGATTATATAAATACACTTTGCGAAGAAAATTTGCATATGCCCATTTTTCGGGAAATCAAAAATTACAAACTAGATTTGTTTGAAACCTACTTTTTTTTAGACGCCATTTGGGACGCAATCAGTTGCGGAGATAATGATTTTAATACCAACGTACAATCTACAATTAATGATTATTTCAAGCAAAAAAGCCAAGCTTTGTACAACATAAAAAAATTGGTAAATAAGGAAACGAAATTACACAAATTGGGATTGATAGAATTGTCTAATCAAAATTTTGCCAATAAACCACACGCAAAACTCACCAAAAAAGTAACCGATTTTCTTCGGGACAATCAAGATTTACTAATTGATGAGGTTTCTGGCGAAAATTCTAAATTAATTTTGGCTAAAAATATAAAGTCAAAGAAACTCTATTTTAATACAGATGAAAATTCCCAATTGGAACAAATTTCTTCAATTCTTAATGAGGATAAATTTTTAGAAATGCAAAAGCGTTTAGCAGAAAAAGCAATGCCAATAGGAATTACCGCAATTTTCCACGGAGTTCCTGGAACTGGGAAAACAGAAAGTGTGTATCAATTGGCAAAAAATTCTGGACGAAATATTTTAAAGTAGATATTTCCGAAACCAAAAGTATGTGGTTTGGAGAAAGTCAGAAATTGGTAAAGAAAATTTTCACGCAATATGAAGACATGAAAAAGACAGAAAAATTGTGTCCTATTTTGCTCTTCAATGAAGCAGACGCCATTATCGGAAAGCGAAAATCCGCAGGAAGCAGCAATACTGCAGATACCGAAAATGCCATTCAAAATATTATTTTAGAAGAGATGGAAAAGTTTGAGGGAATCCTATTTGCCACCACAAATCTTGTCGATAATATGGATGCTGCTTTTGAACGCCGCTTTTTATTTAAAGTAAAATTTGAGCAACCATCCATAGAAAATTCTGCAAAAATTTGGCGAGAGAAACTTCCACAACTTTCCGAAAAAGAAAGCGAAACGCTCGCAAATACTTTTGATTTTTCTGGTGGTGAAATGGAAAATATCGCCCGAAAATGTGCGATGGAAGAAATATTGACTGGTGAAAAACTTCATTTTGATGCGATTAAAAACCTGTGCAAAAGCGAAAAATGGAGTGGGGAAGTGAAAGGGAAAATAGGGTTTTAGAATACAAATATTCAAAATAAAACATGTCACAAATTGTTTACATCGGTATTAAATTAATCAAAATATCGCCCGAAAATCCTTTTCAATTGCTAATTTCTGACAATGCAGGAATTTCTTGGCAGATTACATTTTATGGTTCAGAAGTTTTAGGTGAGTTCTTCGAATTAGGAAAAAGAAATCTCACTGTTTTTGCCAAAACTTCCAAAGGTAGATTCCGTTCCATTTCGGAAGGTCGAGAATGGTCGGAAATAAATTGGTGAAAACATAAAAACATAATTTTTTACTTAATTTCGAATAAAAGTTTAGAGGATTTAAATTACTTCAAAATCAATTTTAACAATGAAAATAGTCTTTATTTCCGATACTCACTTACAACATCGCAAACTTAAAAATCTTCCAAAAGGAGATATAATCATTCATGGTGGAGATGTTTCAAAAATGGGCAGAGAACATGAAATAGAAGATTTTATCCACTGGTTTCTTCGTTTAGACTATGCTCACAAAATTTTTATCTCCGGAAATCATGATTTTTATTTTGAAGATTATTCTATGGATTTTATTCAGAAAAAACTGACTTCCAACTGTCATTATTTGTGTAATAGTGGAGTAGAAATAGAAGGAATTAAAATTTGGGGTTCGCCAATTACACCCACATTTTTTAATTGGGCATTTAATGAAGACCGCGGAAAAGCGATTCAAAAATATTGGAAAAAGATTCCGAAAAACACCGACATTTTGGTAACACATGGTCCGCCTAATGGCATTTTAGATAAAACGACTTCCAACATCAATGCAGGTTGTGAAGATTTACTGAAAACCGTAAATAAATTGAAACCAAAATTTCATTTATTTGGTCATATCCATGAAGCGTATGGAAAAGAAACTCTAAACGAAACTACCTTTATTAATGGTAGTTTGCTGGATATAAATTACAATTTGGTGAATTTGCCGATGGAGTTTGAGTATCCGCTTTAGTTATTTTGCCTTATTTAGGTAAATTTTGTAAATATGTTTTTTTAAACGGACTTTGTTTGACGGTGTTAGGATTTATATTTGTAAAAAATTAAAACTATGGCAAATTTTTATTGTGAATATTGTGGTACAAAAGCAAGCAGCATTGCAACATTAACAACAAGTTCTTGCCAACATCATCCAAATGGTAGCAACAAGGGAAAACACAAACTCTATGAAGGCAGCGAAAAAACAAAATACAGTTGCAAATATTGTGGAACTTCTGCATCCACTATTAAAAATTTAGTTATAAATTCGTGCCATCGTCATCCAAGTGGAAGTAATAAAGGGAAACATGCGGTGGCGTTGTAGAAAAAGTTTTAATTTTTGAATGTTATTAATATGATTTGCATTATATGTTATGACACAAAACATTTTTTTTTAATTTAAATTTAGATATGATAGAAATTAACCGTTTAATCGAAATAAGTAAAATAATTGATAGAGCTGATATTTGCAATGAATTAGAACTATTAAAAATTAAATCTGATGCAGTTGATAAAGAGATTACAATTCCTCTCGTTGGGGAGTTTAGCTCTGGAAAAACTTCAATTATTAATGCCTTAATAGATAATAAAAAGCTCGAAACAGCTTCAAAAGCTACCACCGCAACTATTTTTGAGATTAAATTTGGAAATGATTCTTTTTATGCCGAGAGTGTAGATCAAGAAAATAATATAAAAATAATAGAAGATTTAGAGGACTTAAAAAATGGGGATATAGAAGATTTAAAGCTTGTCCGAGTTTTTGACACTTCTAATAAGGTTCCTAGTAGTACAGTTTTGGTGGATACACCAGGTTTATCATCTAATGATATTCAACATAAGATCTCATTAACGAGTTATTTGCCATATTCAGATGCAATTTTGCTTGTCTTAGATATTAACCAACAAGTTACACGTTCATTACTAGATTTTATTGATAATACAAAGCTTGCTGAAAAGCCATTATACCTAATTATTAATAAGTGCGATACAAAAACTGAACAGGAAATCGAAGAAGTAAAAAAATACTTTATTGACAATATAAATATTAAGGTTAATAACATTGTCTGTATCTCTGCAGCAAGAGAAAATCTAGAGGAGCTTTATCAATTGTTCGATAATATTCAAAAGGAGAAAAACGAAATCGTAAACAAAGCAATTGATGCAAGAATTAAAAATATAGGAATCAATCTCTCCGAATACATTAACGATTTACTGACAAATTTAAACTCTAATTCATCTACAGAAAGTCAGATTGAAGAATTGCAAATTAAACTAAGAATAACAAAAAACAATATAACACGTTGGCTAGATGATTCTTCGTCAAAAATCGAAGAAAAATTAAATAATAATATTTCTCAATTTAGAAAAATAATATCTGAAAGATTAGATAATATTGTGAAAAACAATATCGATTGTGATACTGAAGTCAATGAAACTGTAAATATAGTTGCACTTACGATCTTACAAAATTTTAAAAAAGACATTCAATATGTTTTAACAAATTTAGCACGAGAGAGAAAATCAAAAATTGAAGAAGTACCACTCCAAGTATTAGAATCCATGGATTTGTCTTCTCTTTCGCTTGGTCACTTCTCCCATAACATGAAGTTGTCAGAACTTGGACATAAGCATGATAAAATAATTGGAGGTGCGGTTATTGCGGCGGGAGTGGCAGCAACATTATATTTTACAGGAGGAGGAGCCGTTATTTTAGGTTTTTTAAAGAACACTACTTCCAGTCCTGCGGTTAGAACATTAGTTATGCAAAAAATACTATCAAATACTTACAAGACAGAAGAGCAAATTTCAAAAGATTCAAAAGACAGTGCAGATAGAGCATCAAGATTAGCAGAACTCAATAAGAAACGTTCCTCAAATGATGAAACTGCGAATCCTGATAAGGATGAAACTGTAGCAGAAAAAGAAAGAGAGGAAAAGCAAAATTTAGAAACACTGCAAGAAGCTGAAAAATTAATTGCTCAATTTGAAAGTTTACATGGGGCTGCATCTGATAAAAAAGGAATTATTGAGAAAGTTGTCGGTGGAGCCACTGATTCTTTTTTTGGCAAGCCTCAAAGAAGAAGAAGAATTGATAGTTATGTAGAGGATGACTTACTTCCACAATTCAAAATGGAAATGGAATCTATTCGCAATGATTTACAACGAGCAATTGGGTTATTAGTAAATGAGGAAGCAGAAATTGTAACAAGCAAAATGGAAGACACTATAGTTAAATTAGAGGATGAAAGAAAAGTAGAAACTGAACTCTATGATAAAAAAATCAAAGAATTGAAGGAAGCTATTAGTTATTTAAATAATTAAAAATTAAAAAAATGAATATTTTAACTGTATTAACTGCTATAGCAGAAATAGATCCTATACAAGCTCAACCAGCACCTAGCTCAAATTTTAGCATTGGTAATATTTTAATTGGGGCAGTTATAGGAGCTGCCATAGGTATAATTTTATATAAAAAATTTATCGGTGGAAATTCACAAAATAAAAATATAAATCAACAAATTGAAGATTTACAAAATGAAAACAAACGAATTACTACCAATGCTACAAAACTTGAAATGCAACTAAAGGAAAAAAGTGTTGATTTCAAGCATCAACGCGATGGACTTAGGAATAACGAAGAGAGATATATCGATCTTCAAGAGGAATTTGAAGATTTGAAGAAAAAAGCCTTGAGTATTCAATCAGAAAATGATAATTTAAAATTTGACTTGGTGGGATATAAAAAAAATTATCCAATTCTAGAAAGCACGATCAATGAGTTAAAGGCAGAACTTCAACAATTGAAAAAATAAGATTGATGGAAACAGCAACATGGTTTTTCGTTATAACAACAATAATTGCGGTAATAGGAATTATAGTTATATACCTGCAAAAAAACAAAGAAAAAACTGAACAAAACCAAGATTCAAAGCAGGAAAACAAAAATCAAATAATTCTTCTTAATACGCAAATTCATGAATTAAAGAACCAACTAAATGATAAAGACAACAAATTTGAAAACGTGATTAGTATTCCAATTGAAAAGGAAAAGAATGTCAACCCAGCAAATAATGATTTTTTAACTGAGGAAAGTAAATTACCTGCTACTGACGAGATTTTATCTTTAACTAATCAACTAGCACTTTTAAAGCAAGAGTACGAAGAGTTACAATCAGATTTAGAAAACAGCGAAAATAAAAGCAGTAGAAAGAGAAAAGAATTAAACTCAAAAATTACGGAATTTGAGCAAGAAAAAGATGATTTTGAGACAAAAATCAAAGATTTAAACTCTCAACATGAAGAAACAATTGCAAGTCTTGACGAGAACTCAATTGAACTAAACAAGGCTTTAAACAAAGCTTTAATAAATATTGAAAATGCAAACAGCTTTTTAAACGCTAAAGAGCACGATAATCAACACAAGTTAAAGTTTTACAAATCAGTAGAAAATATCGAAAATTTTGTTGAAAAACAGTTACTTCCTAAACTACAATCCTTTAATGAGTTTGAAGAAGGCGAGCAGAGCAAATACAACGAATTAATTTGGACCTGGGCGAATTTACAGAGAAAATCGTGGTTGCAAAGTAAAAAAGTTATCGCTTTTGTAGGAGAATTTTCCGCAGGCAAAACCTCTATAATCAACAAGATTTTAACTCATGACAATCATGATAGCCTTAACTTACCAGTTAGTTCAAAAGCTACTACAGCCATTCCAACTTATATCTCGTACGATGAGAATCTTTTTTGTCAGTTTACTGATAACAATGGTGTTTTGAAAAACATTAATCAGGAAGTTTTCGAAAATGTGAAAAAAGATTTATTTTCTCAGATAAGTTTGTCATCATTAATTCAATATTTCGTTATTTCTTACAAGAACGAAAATCTAAAAGATATTTCAATACTAGATACTCCTGGTTTCAATTCAACTGATGTGGAAGATACCCAAAGAACTGCTGACGTGATTAGGGAATCTGACGCTTTATTCTGGGTGTTTGATGCGAATTTAGGAGATATAAACGAAACTTCTATTGAGGCAATAAAAAAATATTTAACGGAAATACCTATATATATTATTATCAATAAAGCTGATACAAAATCTTCAGCTGAACTGGCTGATATAGAAAAACAAATACGGCAAACTCTTGAAAAGAATTCTATTGCTATTAAAAACTGTCTTCTGTTTTCTCAGAATGGCACCATAAATGAGCAGAAGGAATACATTAAAAATTTATTTAAAAAAATAGGTGAAATTCCTAATATTTCAAAAATAGATGAATTAGATTTGATATACAGAAAACTAGATGAAGAGATTCTTGAAGCCACTAATCAATCTGTGATAGAAAAGAAAAAAAATAAGCTATTTAAAAACGAACTATCCATTGTAGAAGATCAAATTGATATGTATTTTAAAAGTATTAAGTACAGTAGTGAAAAAATATTAGAAAAAGGTAAGAAAGAAAATAAATGGCTTGGCAAAGATTATTATAAAATGACCGAAGATGAAAGAAATGAGCTTGAAGATGAAATAAAAACCTTAAATGAATCTGGAAAAAAAATAAGTGAATTACATACTGAAATTAAAGATAGAGAACTTATTGAAGAAATTGAACGTTCTGTTTCAAAATTTAATGCAGAGTTAAATCAGAGGAAAGAGTTACGGAAACTAAAGGGAGAACTAAATACATTAGTTGAGGATTGGGACCCAAAATATCATTCAAGATTAAAATAAAATTATGGATCAACACTTACTACAGCAATTGCAGGAGAAACGCGCAAAAATGAAAGAATTTGCAAGTGCTGCATTAAATAAAAATTGGCTGAGCGACAATGACTATAATTCAATAGTTGAAAAAATAGATAATGATATTTTAACAATTGGAGTTATTGGGCAAATGAAATGTGGCAAATCTACATTTCTTAACTCGTTCATATTTGGGAAAGAAATTTTGCCTGCTGCTTCAACGCCCATGACAGCAGCCCTTTCTGTAATTACCTATGGCGAAAAGGAAATGATTGAAGTTGAGTTTTACACTGTTGATGAATGGAAAGAGATACAGTTACAGGCTTCCATAGAACTTGCCGAAGTTATAGGTGATAAATCTTTAGAATCCAAAATAAAGGCAGCCAAAGAGCTGGTTGCTAAATCTCAATCTATAAATTCGCTCATGCCATCTCTTCTTGGTTCTACACCAGAAGATAGTCTTGAAAATTTAAAAGATTACGTTAGTGCAGATGGAAAATTTGTTTCGATAACGAAATCTGTTACAATATACTCGCCTAAGGAATGGTTGAAAAATGTTAAAATTGTAGATACGCCCGGTTTTAATGATCCAGTAGTTTCTCGTGAAGAGAGAACACAGGATTTTTTGAAAAATGCTGATGTTGCCGTATTGCTGTTATACGCCGGAAGAGCTTTTGATGCAACAGATAGGGAAATTATCTTTAAAAGAATAAAGAAAGTTGGGATGGGCAAAATTATAATTGCCATCAATAAATACGACATGAGTTATCAGAATGGTGATACAATTTCTGAAATAATAAATAATGTAAAAGAAGAAATTTCTAAGGCACTAATTGAATCTAATGATACTTCTATGAATGAATTACTAAGTGATATAGAACCCATACCTATGTCTGCAAGCATGGCACTATTATCAAAAGTACCTATGGCTGAAATCCAGAATAATGAACTTCATACATTCAATTGGAAAAGATTTACAGATATATTCGAGATTTCTACACAAGCAGAAATGCTCGAAAAAAGTCTGGTCGCTGATTTAGATAATGCTATAGAATCAGTAATTGAGCATGAAAAAATGAGCATTTTAGTTAAAAAACCAACTTCTACTATTATGCAGCGAGGTGATTCCAAAAAGACAGACATAGAAATAGAACTCAACAAAATTAACGAATTGGTCACAACTTTAGAAAAACCTGACCAAAATATCATTGATAAAGCAAAGCAATTAAAAAAAGCTAATCGCAATATTGAGAGAGAAATTGATAACTTTAATACAGATCTGTTTGATCAAATTGAGGAGAAAATTGTAGCAATAAAAAGGCGAATAGATGATTCTATTGTTGGATCAAAGAAGAAGATTAAAAATAACATCGAAACAGAAAGTGTTTTTCAAAAAAACAAAATTGCTGACGAGACCAATGATTCAATTAAAGAAGCAATCAAGAAAATAGATTATTTTATAGAAGATGGTAAAGAAAATATTTTGAAACTTGTTCGTAAAAAAAGTGAGGAATTATCTAATGAGGTTGTATTCTTATTGAATGAACACGTTGATGACGCAGATGATATTATTAAATCATTTATCTTAACGATTAAAAAAATTCGCATTAATTTTGACTATGAAATGGGAGCATCTCCTATAAGGCAAAATTCGCGAGACTTTTTCGATGGTGGTATATTTTTCCCTTTAAATATTCCAAAGGAAATAATAGATAAGTTTCAATGGAAAATGAATTTAAAAGAAGAGGTCAATATAGCATTTGAATCTATAGAAAATAATTTAATTGAAGTTGAAAGTCAGTTCAATAAATTAAAAGATGAATATTGCAGAAATTTTGATAATAAAGCTTTTAGTCATATTTTATCAAATCTTATTATTGTTTTAGAAGAAGTAAATGAAAACATAGAAACAAAAGCCTCAAAACTAAATGATTCAAAAGAAAAACAAGCGATTATACTTCAACAAGAATCAGAAATAAAATCGCAGATAAAGGATATGAATGAGTTGAAGTTAGAATTGGGTTTGTAACCTTAAATAACTATTTTCAAATTTAAATAAATGATCAACACTCAAAAAGACCCTATTTTTAAAAAATATCCAAATCTAAAATGGCTTCCATGGATTGGAAAAGACTATTTCGAAAATGATGAAAAACTTTTAATCATCGCAGAATCCCAATATGCACAAGGCGAAACAAAAGAGCAATACGAGAACGATTTGGCTTTGGTGAATAATCCAAATTTTACCAGAAATGCGGTACAACAAACTCAAATAGAAAATCATTACAAACATTTGGCTTTAGACAATTTTTTGAAAGCGGTGTTTGGGAATTCTACCATTAATAAAGAAAAATTATGGCAAGAAATTGCTTTCTACAACTTTGTACAACGCACCATGGATTATAGCAGTTTCGATGGAAATAAATATGAGCAACCTACAATTGCAGATTTTGATGAAGGTTGGAAAGTTTTTGCAGATGTAATCAAAATTCTAAAACCTACAGATTGCATTTTCATCGGCGTGACTGCCGCCACAAGTTTTGAAAGAATGATGGATGCGCTTAACATCCAAAGAACAGAAAGGATCTACCAAGACAAAATAAATTCTGCAAAACCTGCTACAACTTCCGTAATAATCGATGGTTTGAAAACGAATATTTCTTTCATCAAACATTCTTCTGCATATTTTTCGCCAGAAAGTTGGCGTCCATTTTTAATGGAAAATCATTCGGAAATAATTACTGATTTACCTTCTGAAATTTTCTAAAAAATCTTTAACAAACTTTTTTTTTTGACTGCGGCCTATTTTGGCGTAGTTGTGAATTATATTTGCTTATAATTACTCCAGTGGGATATTTTAAAGAAAATAATTAAAGTGTGATTGCATTCACATTATTGTTTAAAATAAAATGGATGTCCTATCTAAAATGAAATTATAATCAGCAAAATATATCTAAATTAAACAGAAAACTGAACTAAATTATCAACATGGAAACCATTGATTTAATAGCTCAACTAAAACAAAATATACTTAAAATTCAACATACGGATTCATTAGATGATACGAAAGAACTTGAATTTTATGATTCTCAAATCATTAACATCATTTTTCATTTCGGTTTGAAAAATAAATATTCAACAGAAGGATTTCCAGAAAAATATAATAAACTCATTAAAAATGAAGATGAAGATTTCCAGGATTTTTTAAGTTTTGATGTTAAATCGTATTACGTTTATAAAATCGCTTTGCAACACGATGATATTTTCCAAATGGTAAAAATCCATTTTAATGATCCCGATATTGATTATAAGGATGAAAATTGCAAGGACGATATTTTAATGAGTATTAAAATTCTGGAAAGTGAAGGTGTTAATTTAATTTTTGATCCAGAAAGTTTTGGAACTATTCCACTGTTTAGACCGAAACTTCCTCGTTAAACAATCTAAAATCTCTCTTATTTAAACGCCGTATATTGTCGTTTATGTTTATTATCTTTACCTGATAAAATAATCCAAATGGCAAAAAAAGAACAAATGCTTCGCTTGAAATTTATAGAAGAATTTTTGAGAAGAAGAAAAGATAAAGGTGCTTCTTATGAAGAAATCAATGATTATCTCGAACGGAAATACGAGGAAAAAAGTATAAAGCCAGACGATTTAAAATTTACCAAACGCACTTTTCTTCGAGATAAAGAAGCCATAAAAATGGTTTTTGGGATAGATATTATTTACCGTCGTTCCAGCAATACTTATGCGATTGAATATGATGAAATCGATGAATACCACGAAGATGTTTTTGATAATTTGCTTTTGGTAGAAGCATACAGAGAAGTGAAAGGTAAGAAAAATGTGATGTTTTTTGAACAAAGAAAATCTCGTGGTTTACATTGGTTAAACGGTTTGGTTCACGCGATTACCCATCAAAAAATCATTAGTTTAAATTATACCAAATTTTGGGAAGGCGTTTCTCACAAAAAAACCATGGAACCTTATGCGTTGAAAGAATTTAGAAATCGTTGGTATTTGTTGGCAAATGAAAAAGATGGCAAAGATTTTTTCCTCAAGACTTTTGGTTTGGATCGAATTTCAGATTTAGAAATTTCTAATTCTACTTTTACACCTGAAAAAATTGATATTGAAAACTATTTCAAACACTCTTTTGGGATTATTTATGGTGATAATGAACAAATAGAAGAAATCGTTTTGTCTTTTGATGCAGAACAAGGGCAATACATAAAAACCCTTCCTATGCATCATTCTCAAATAATTTTGATAGATAATGAGCAAGAATTTCGCATCCAGTTGACCATTTTTCCAACCTATGATTTTGAACGGGAGCTGCTTTCGCACGGAGAAAGAGTGAAGGTCATTTCGCCAAAAAGTTTGAGAGAGCATTTGAACAATGAAGTGAAAAATATGCTAAAAAATTATAAAAATTAAATTAATGAAAAGTATTTCTAAATCTCGTTTTGTTTCAGGAGTTCAGTGTTCCAAGAAAATCTATTTTGAATATTTTAGAAAAGATTTGAAACTTCCTGTAAGTGCTTCAACGCAACAAATTTTTGATTTAGGACATACGATTGGATCTTTAGCACAAAATTGTTTCCCGAATGGAGAAGATGCAACACCAACAGATTTTTCAGATTTTTCAACTTCAATTGAGCAAACGAAAAAATGGATTGCAGAAAAAAAGAAAACAATTTACGAAGCAACTTTTGCCACAGAAAATACTTTGGTAATGCTCGATATTTTGCACCGAAAAGATGATGAAATTTGGGCGATTGAAGTGAAAAGCAGTACGTCCGTGAAAGATTATCATTATACAGATGCGGCTTTTCAATATTATGTGATGTCCAAAGTTGGATGTGTTCCAGATCAATTTTTTTTGATGCATATCAACAATCAATATGTAAAAAAAGGCGAAATTTCTTCAGAATTTTTCCACCTTGCAAACATTACAGAACAGGTAATTGAAATGCAAAATTGGGTTGAATTAAATTTTGAAAATTTGCTGCAAGTCCTTAATTCAAAACAAGAACCTGTGGTAGAAATTGGTGCGCATTGCAGCAATCCTTTTGTGTGCGAATTTGCCCACCATTGTTGGAAACACGTTCCTGAAAATTCTGTTTTTGGTTTGACGAGAGCCGGAAATAAATCTTGGCAATTGTATGATGATGGAATTTTGAAATTGGCAGATATTCCCGTAGATTTTCCGCTAACAGTTGCACAGCAATTGCAGGTAAATGGAATTAAAAATAATGAATTCTACAAGGATTTTCCAGCAATTCGAGAGTTCTTAAATACTTGGGAAGAACCGCTACATTTTTTCGATTTTGAAACTATTTTTTCTGCAATTCCAGTTTTAGATGGAACCAGACCGTATCAACAAGTGCCTTTTCAATATTCTCTGCATATTTTAGAGGGTGAAAAAGCGATTTCTCACAAAGAATTTCTTGCAGATCCGAAAGATTTTCAAAATTCAACAATAGATCCGAGAAAGAAAATGATTGATCAAATGAAGTTGGATTTTTTGGATGAGGGAAGTATCGTAACCTACAATCAAAGTTTTGAAGTGGGGAGATTGAAAGAATTGGCAAAAGATTTCCCCGAAGATGCTGCTTTTCTTTTTGGTTTAATAGATAGAATTGTAGATTTATTGGTTGTTTTTAATAAAAGATGGTATTATTTGCCTGCGATGGGAAATTCGGCTTCCATAAAATCTGTACTTCCTGCAATTGCCCCAGAATTTTCTTATGATGATTTAGAAATTAGCGATGGTGGAAGTGCAAGTACATTATTTTATGAAAGTATTTTAAACGATTACCAAAATACGCCAGAATTAAGAGAGAATCTTTTAAAATATTGCGAGAGAGATACGTATGGAATGGTGGTGATTTATGAGGCATTAAAAAAGGAAATGCGGGAATTTTTTATTTAAAACCAGTACTTTACGTAGATTTAGATCCCAATAAACCATCCTCGATTTAGTCCCTAATTTTTGAAACAAGAACTAAATTTATTTAGATAGCTTATCCAATTTTCAGCTTTTTATAACGCTATAATTTTCTTTTGTCCAATGGCATTCTAAAAATAGTTTCACCTATATCCCAAATTGCGCAAATCACGACATTATTTAAAGTATTGATAAATAATTACTTATGTAAATTTTATTTATATTGTAAAACTTTTTTGCTTAAATTATTCGAAAATTCTCAATTTTTGTAGTAGAACTACTACAAAGAATTTCAAAAAGAGGTTTTATCTTTGAAGTATAATAATTTAAATAAATAATTAATTTAAAACTTAGAAATTATGGCAGCTAACAATTCAAGAGGTGTTTTGAAATTCAATGGAGGATCAGAACAAAAAGTATTAAAATTAAACTACAGCGTTTCTAGAAGTACAGACGTTTCAGGGCGTGTAGCTTCAGA
>NZ_JABSNO010000022.1 GCF_013294015.1 Frigoriflavimonas asaccharolytica | reverse complement strand
ACCATCAAATTTTCTTCTCGTTTTTCTCATGTTTTTTCCGACTATTTAAAGTTAATAATTTCAACTTAAATAGTGGTCCAGTTTTTCAAGGGTATCATAAATGTTTCATTATTTTAATTACTTATTAGAAAAATAAAATTTAAATTATCAAAAAGTTGTTCTTTGTCGCAAGTCTTGGATTTGTAATTGGTTTTTTAAAGCAGGTGGCTTATGGCAAAAAGCTTGTTGCATGTGCTTTAATAAGAGGAAATGAAGCTTGCGCTGGTGGAGCTGTCAAAAAGCTTTTTACTTAGCTAAAAGTAGGAAATAAATGATAAGAACAAATAGCGAAATATGAGTTTAGAATTTTTTAATTACAAAATTTCATTATAAATACTAAGAATTTAGCACTTTAAGACACAGATAATCTGGTCTTTATAGTGATTCGTTCATTTGTCCACCTATTTGTCCACCCCTTTTTCTTTAGTTTTTAATTATCGAGATGTACTTTTACAGTAATTAATAGATAAAAATAAAACAATCTGCTAATTACCAGAAAACACAATTCTTTATATTTTGCAAACCTGTTTTACGTAAGTACTACAGGTTTTTTCTATGTAAATTAAATACTTATTTCGCTATATTTTTTCCGAAGTCGCTGCTTTGCTTTTTTCACAGCATCTACCGTTACGCCCAAAATATTAGACATTTCATTGTTGCTCATTCCCATTTGTGCCAGAATTATAATCCTCAAATTAGAATCTGTAAGATCTGGTAATTCCTTTATTAATGCATGATATTCTTCCGGGTTTTCATTAATATAAATTGTCTTAAAATTTGTCCAATTTTCATGTGTCATCAAATGAGATTCCAATAGTTTTTGTAGCTCCCCTTTTTGTACAGAATTATATGGAGAGGTAGAATTTGTTACTTTTTCTATCTCATGTTCCAAGTTTTCTATTTGTTCATTTTTTTCAGATAGATAAATTTTGTAGGATTCTATTGTCTGTTGAGATACCGTCAATTTTTTTTCAGATTTCAATTGGTTTAGAGATAATGTTAATACCTTCTTATCAAAATCAGATTTTGCAATTTTGTGTTTATTTTTTAAAAATTTTACGATAAAAATGATAAGAACTATCAAAAACAGAGAAAACACAATAGCTGCAATCTTTTGTATATATTCTTTATCACCTTTTTCCTTTATGGCGGCAAGCTGAAATTGCGAAATTTCTTTTTGAGTATCCCAATTAATTTCAGATATAGCTTCTTCGCCATCAAAATTCTTTAATTCTAATTTTAAGGTGTCTACTTTTCTTCTTAATGCTAATTCTTGAGAATCATCCTTCCTACTTTTTGCGACTTCTAGTAATTGTAAAAAGATATCTAGTTCAGAACTTTTGAAGTAGTTTTTGGATTTGGCAATACAGTTGGCTTTTTGTAGTACTTTTTCAGCCAAGTCTATTTTTTTTTCTGCTAAGTAAACATTACTCAAATGTATTAAAGCAAACATTGTATTTTGATGGCTCTTCAATTTTTCAGAAATTTCTATATCTTTCAAGATTAGTTTTTCCGCCTCATCGTATTTCTTTTCACTCGTTTTTATAATTCCGATATTACCTAGAGTTTTAGCATACCTCAATTCATCCTTACTTTTCAGTGCAATTATTTTGGCTTCATTATAATATTTTTCTGCTTCTTTGCTATTGTTTAGTTTCCAATAGCAATTGCCAATATTATCCAGAATATTGGCCATTTCTCTAGCATTTTCATGCGTATATGTTTGCGCTTTTTTTAAAAATTTAATAGCATTTTCACGTTCACCAATAGTATCACTAAAATAGCCGATTTTTATGTAGGTTTTCGCAGGCTGAATAATGTCTTGATCCGGATTTTCTTCTAAATATTTGATGGAACTTAAGAAATAGGGAAAAGAATTTTTGTATTCTCGGTACTTATAGAGATAAAAAGCATAATTAACTTGTGTCCACATAATTAAATCTTGCCGATTTAATTTTATGGAACTTTTAATAGCCTTTTCGAAAAGTCTCGTGCTTTCACGATTCATTTGGTCTTGCAAATCTGAATTTTTGTTAGCCACAAAAATTTGCTCGATGATTGGGTAGATTCTAGCTTTCACCTTATTTTCAGATGCCAATTTCCCAATGAAATTTTTTAACTGTATGGTGTCTTTTTGCTGGTCATAATTTTTAGAAATCGAAAATACAAGCGAGTTAATTTGATCCAAATCATTCTTCGTCGAAAAAAATTGTGAAAAACAAATAATTGGTAAAAAGATAGAAGCAAAAAATATAAGTTTTTTCATAGAGATGAAGTGCAATTATTACATCCTGCAAGATAATTAAACTAAAGACCCAAAACAATTTTTATAAAACTATAACAGAATTGGTTTAGTAGTTTTTATCGTGACAGAATTAAATATTTTCCCATTCAAATTCTTATTGAAGTATTTTTATTATTATTTTTTCTAACAATTTTTAAGTAATTAAAAATTAAAGTATTGCGATTATTTAAATTTGTAAAAGTTTATAGTTACTTTCTCATATAATATTCAAAATAAGAACAACTGTTTCTCAAACTTTTCACTGTTTTGGTATCGGCGTATTTACTTTTTAGCAAGGCAAAATTATTTCTGAATTTAGAATTTTTAAAAGCATCTTCCCTAGCTTCTCTAGCTTTCATTTTCGCTTCATAATTTGAATCACTATAAGAAATTTCTTCAGAATTTTCAGATTCTGCTTGGTAATATTTTCCTTGTTCCGCACTCGCCATTTGAAACAAAATTCTGGCTTGCTCTTCTCTATCATTATTTTTCGCCAATGCTTTTTGATAGTAATTTAATGCAAGATCAAAATTGTCTGGCTCTATAAAGCTGTTATAGCTAAAGTTTTTGTAATAATAATGGAAATCTGTTTCGCCATAGCCTCCATTAAATTTTGGCCCATTTTCGTTGGTTACATCCATCACAAATACATGGCGATAGTAGCCAAGCAGAGAAGTATTGTATAGTAAATTACCCAAAAGTTGATTTGCTTTTGCTGCAATTTCAGAATTTCCCTTACCCGTGTTTTCTAGTTGAATGGCTGCGTTTGCTAATTCTAATTTCGTCATAGAATTTTTTATGAACGGAAAATCTTTCGTATTCTCGGCTTTCATAGATTCATTGGCCGCGCTTCCAAAACTTTCCCAAATGTTGTGACCAAAAATAAGATTAGATATATTTTTAAATCCATCATATTGGTTTTTGTCAAATTTCATCATTGAGCTTGTTCTGCTTTCTTCGTTCCAATGATAAACTGTCCGCGGAATCCCTGTAAAATTTGTAGCAGCTTGATAATGCTCTTTTGCTTTGGCAAATTGTGCATTTCTCATCGCAAAATCTCCATAAATCACATTAAAGAAAGCGTCTGTATTACCTACATTATTTAAATTTTCCGCGATATATTTTTCAAAAGGATTTTTGTTATTCTTTTTGTAGAATGCTTCTACCTTTTTCACCAATTCAGAATTCGGATTATATTGCAAATCAGACAGTTGGTTGTTCATTAAGAAAGATTTTCCATCTTCACCCTGCAAAAAGTATCTATTGGCAAGAATATCTCTTATGAAATCCGTCGTGCTATTACCATTTTCCCAATAATTTTGTTGTTCTTTTGGTTTCGCAGTAAAAAATTGGCCGTATTTTGTAATCATTTCTACCTCAAATTTTTCGGTAATTTTTGGTTGAGAAACAATGTCATTCAGCATTTTCAGTTTTTTTATTTCTTCCAAATATTGCGAATCATTGGTTTTTATTTGATTCAAGATCATCAAACTTTTCGCATAATCTTTATATAAAAATTGAATATATGCATCCGCCATTTTCCAATAATCGTCATCCGATTTTGCACGAGCTTTTGCAATAAATTTCCCTAATTCTACGGTATAATCTTCACTATTACCTTCAGCCATTTGTAAGGATGCATTGTAGAGTGGTAGTCTTTTGTCTTTAGTTTTGCAATCCTTACCACAAGTTACGTATATCGGAAGATAGGAGCGTTCCAATTCATTGATAGATCTTGCTGCTAAAACTTTCAAAATATCTGAATTAGCATTGTTTTGCAACATCTTTTCCATTATAGAAACAGGATTATTAAATTTGTTGTATGCCAATAGAAAGTACGCCACATTTTTTTCTTCTGCATTTTTTGCCATTTTCACCAAAGATTCAAACTCACTATTGTTGCTGAATTTCATGGAATTATAGGCGCTCTTTTTCTTATTTCTAGAATGCATAAAAACTTGAAAAAAATCGTAATTCGCTTCGTTAAATAACAATAGTCCACGTTCTGCGCCAGCTTTCTGATCGAGTGCATACCAATAAATAGGCGTATCTTTTTTCAATGGTTCTACATATTTTTTAAAGTCATTTACAGATGCTGCAAATTTGCGAGAATAATGGTTGAAACGTACCATTTGATAGCCATACCTCAATTTTATTTCAGGATTTTTTGCGGCGTTATAAAGACTTTTTAAGGCAGCAATAGTTTTTGCATAATTTAATTGAGTCGCATTTTTTTCAGAAGAATCTGATGGATAATAAAAAGAATCTGGATTTTCTTGGTATTGAATTCTCATGTAAGGTTCCATATATTTGGCCTGAATGAGATAATCCATTGCTTCTTTATATTTTGTATAAAATCTAACGCCGGTTTTTTGAAATAATGGGTGAGAGAGCTTCCCAGATTTTATATTATTTAAATGTTTGATGTCTACTAAGGTTACCAAAGCTCTGGTTTCTTCATAATTCAAATCATTATTAAAGAATTTCTGCCAAGCTTCAATATTTTCATCTAAAATTGCGTTTTCATCCTCATAAAAAGGACTAGAATATGTGAGCAAAAAAGGTTGATATGCTTTATTCGGAATTAAATTTTGCGTGAAAACATTAAAATATTCATAATCTGGTTCATACCATGCACAAGCTTTGGATTGTCCGTAAAATGCGATTAATACTAGTAAAATTAGTTTTTTCATTAGAGGTGTTTTTTAATATTCTTTTCAAAATTGACTTTGAGAGTTTTTAATTTTGCCTTAATTTTCTTAACCAAAACAAACTATGTTTGTTCCTTCTTAAAAAAAGCGCACTTAATTCTCTCAATTCCTTAATAAAACTCAATGGTGAAAATTAACAGCAAAAATAAACTTTGTCCTCCCGATTGCTCTCGGGATTTACCCTTGGTTTTGCTGAAACTTAACAAAGTTGTTAGACGCAGTCAATCTCCGATTTGACAAAGGTTGTGGATGAAATATCCACTATTAATTTTGTAAAGTTTAACATCCACAAATTCAAAATTGATAGTTTTTCAAAAACCGACGATCCAATTGATAATAAATGATGTTGTATTCAGAAATTTTATCATCAATAAATGCTAACGTTTCATCCAAATCATTTTGCGCTACAGATTCAATTTTAATGGTAAAATCTTTGCTCAAATACATCCCGAAATAGAAACCATCTTGCTTTAATTTAAAAGTGTTTTCAGAAATTTTTATAAAATTAGTATTATTTTTTAAATCTTGTATTGTTAAAGCGTTAATTAATTTATGTTTATTTTCAAAATTAGTAACAATTCCCCAGGAATAAATAGGAAGCGCAATATCCATTCTTAAAGGATAATCATCCAAATCGGAGAGATAATTTTTTAAAGTAGGCACATCCAGAATAGAATTTTTTGTTGAATTTTCTAATGGGGAAGAAGTTGCATAGCACATCAAATATACTTTTTGAACAGGTGGAATTCCCGTCGCTTTTTTATCTTTCACTTGATGCAGTCTCAAAGTGCAAGTAATCTGTTTTCCCGAAATTTGCTTTAAAGTCTCCAGAAATTTAAAATAATCATCTTTCGTTCCGGCAGTCCAATCACAATCTATTTGTAATTCATTATTAGTGTTGAGTTGAAGTTCTGCACTTTTTTTCTGTATTAAATTATGGATGCTTTCTGCAAGAAATTTTATTTCTTCTTTATTAATATGTAGAAACGCTTCATTTTTAATAAACACAACGGGAACAATTTTCTTATCCGTTTGAAAAGAAGCATCTTTAGTAATCACACCAACAGGTTGAAATTTGCCAGCAACTATATCTACATCAAAAAAACGAGTGTAGAGTAGAGGAACTTTCGCATTTTGAAGCGCAGTTTTTTCTTCATTATTTAAAGCCAGATTTGTTTTCCAATAATAGAAAGTGTGTTCTTTTGGAGTTTTGTCTTTGCAATTAAAAATTAGAAATAATAACAAAAAATAGAGGAGTTTTTTCATTGTTAAATTTAGAAAAAATAAATCATTAATGAAAGATTATTAATTCAAACATTTACCTTATTGTGAAATTCATCACTTTGTAGTCTTCCCCAAAAACCGGATCATTTAAAAATGTAGTTTTTAAATTTGGGAAGAATATGAAAAATAGCAGATTTACAGAAGTTCAGATCATTAAAATTTTGTCTGAACAGCAACAAGGAAAAACGGTAAATGAAATTTGCCGTTCAAATGGAATTAGCCAGCCAACATTTTACAAATGGAAGAGTAAATATGGAGGTCTGGATGTTCAACAGCTTTCGAAAATGAAAGAGATGGAGAAAGAACTCTCGCAGTACAAAAAAATTGTGGCAGAGCTTACTTTAGAAAATGTGGTAATGAAAGATGTCATCGCAAAAAAGTTCTAACGCCTTGTGAGAAGCGAGATTTAGTGGTTTATTCCAAAGAGTTCCACAAGATCAGTTCTCGCAAGGCGTGTAAGATCTTCAGTTTGAGAAGCTCGGTTTTCTATTATCAAAAGGTAATTAAAAGTGCCGATGATGAAATACGCATGGAATTGGTTTTGCTTGCAGAAAAGCATCAAACATGGGGATTTTGGACAATGCATCACCGTTTGAGAAACATAGGTTTTAAGTGGAATCATAAGCGAGTTTATAGGATTTATAAATCAATGAAACTCAATTTGAGGTGCAAAAGAAAGAAACGACTTCCAGCGAGAGTAAAAGAACCGTTGCTACGCCCAATTTACCCCAATGTAACTTGGAGTATGGATTTTATGCACGATACTTTGGAATGTGGAAAAAGCGTGAGAACCTTGAATATCATTGATGATTTCAATAGAGAGATTTTGAATATTACAATTGATACCAGTTTACCATCGTCAAGAGTTATCGCACAATTAAAGCAATTAATTGAATGGCGGGGAAAGCCGGAAAAAATAAGAGTAGATAATGGACCAGAGTTTATTGCAATGAAATTGAAGTTTTGGTGTGAAGAAAACGAAATCAAACTTCACTACATTCAACCAGGAAAACCTACGCAAAACTCATTGGTGGAAAGGTTTAACAGAACATTTCGGGGAGAGTTTTTAGATGTTTATCTATTTGAAAACATTATACAGATGAGAAATTATGCAGAAATATGGATGTGGATGTACAATAATGAAAGACCACATAGCGCATTACAATACCTTACACCACGGGATTTTTAATTGAAATATGGAAAACTCAGCCACACCAATCCAGCAGAGTTTCCAACATTCCAACAAAATTTTTACAGCGACAACAACAATTTATTAACAAAAAACTCTACTTTTGAATGTACCTAATGGTGGGAAGATTACAACTTCAATATTTTGTATTGTAAACTTTTTTCTGTACATTATAAACAAAATAAATATTATGATTAAAAGTTATTTAAATTTAATGTCCTACCTTTTTATTATGTTAATAATTAGTTGTAGTCGGCAAAACAATCCTGACATAGTTTCCAAAAATATAAATTCTATGACTTTGAATACAAATGATGTAGAAAGAAATAGTAAAGAAAATACTTTGACTTACAATGGTTTAATTATTTTCGATAAAACCACCAAAGAGACAAAAGCAGTTAATTTAAAAAATTCACCTGTTCCAGACATTACAATTTTGGCTCAGGAGAATCCTAATCTTCAATATCATCTGATGAAAAGTGAAGTTGAGCTTTTAGGTATCGTTCCAATTTTTAATAATGACGAAGAATTTACAGACTATATTGTCGAAAATAAAAGTGTGATAAATGCAAATGTAACGTTGTATTTAGATCATGAAGTAATTAATATTGTTCAAATTACTAATGGAGGTATTTCACAAATTGTAAGTAGTGGTGGTTCGGAAGATAGTGATTATCCGTGTACTTACGATGGCATAAGAACTTGTGTTGATGAAGGTATTCATGACCAAAACTGGTATCAAATGGTATTATGTATATCAGAAGGTTTTGGATGTGTAGTAGAGTGGTATATTAACTGTACAATTGATAACTGTTAAAAATTAACTATGAAAAATTACTTTAATTCGCTTGCAAACCTATTCAATTTTAATAAAAAAATTTCTTTGAAAGTATTTTGGATTTTTTTTGGTGTTATGATGATATTAAATATCATTATGCGATCATTGTATATGAGAGAAATTATCACAATAGAAATCTATAATGTTTATACTATACTCATTTTATTAACTTTTATATCATTTGGATTTAGACGATTAAAAGATGCTGGATTTTCTGGCTTTTTGTTTCTGATTCCGATACTTAATTTAATTTTAGCAGGGTTTCCTTCCAAAAAACAAGTATAGCAACTACGATCATCATTCAATTTAATCTTCATTTAACCGTGAAGATTTTTTTATTTCAACAAATTTAAAATTATTTTCAATCTCATTTTGTCAATTCCAAAATTATTTATACATTTGCACACTCAATTTGAGGAAGAAGTGTGCCTATTTCAATCATAGAAATCACTAAAACTCAATGAGAAAAATAGAAATCTTAAAAAGATATAAAATATATGTCAGGTATAATTGGAAAAAAAATCGGGATGACATCTCTTTTTGACGAGGCTGGGAAAAATATTCCTTGCACCGTTATTCAAGCAGGTCCATGTACGGTTTTACAGGTCAGAACCATAGAGAAAGATGGGTACGTTAGTGCTCAACTAGGTTTCGATGACAAGAGTGAAAAGAACGTTGGTAAAGCGTTAATCGGCCATTTTAAAAAGGCTGGTTCTACTCCTAAAGCTAAATTAGTTGAATTCTATCACGAATTCGTTAATAATTTAACAATGGGAGATGTAGTAAAGGTAAATCTATTCGCAGAAGGCGAATTTGTAGATGTAACTGGAACGTCAAAAGGTAAAGGTTTTCAAGGGGTTGTGAAAAGACACAACTTTGCGGGGGTAATGCAAGCGACTCACGGACAGCACAACAGATTAAGAGCTCCAGGTTCGATCGGTGCAGGTTCAGATCCTTCTAGAGTATTCAAAGGAATGCGTATGGCAGGAAGAATGGGTGGTGATAAAGTTACCGTACAAAACCTTCAAGTGTTAAAAGTAGACGAAGAGCAAAACCTTTTAGTAGTAAAAGGAGCTATTCCGGGAGCAAAAAATTCTTATGTAATTATCAGAAAATGGAATTAGTAGTATTAAATACACAAGGAAAAGAAACCGGAAGAAAAGTTGCATTTGATGAGTCCGTTTTCGGTATCGAACCAAAGCAACACGCGGTTTACTTAGAGGTGAAGCAATATCTTGCTGCACAAAGACAAGGTACGCACAAATCTAAAGAGAGAAGCGAAATTACAGGTTCTACAAAGAAACTGAGAAAACAAAAAGGAAGTGGTGGAGCCAGATATGGTGATATCAAAAATCCATTGTTCAAAGGTGGAGGTAGAGTTTTTGGTCCAAGACCAAGAGATTATAGATTCAAATTGAACAAATCTCTAAAAAGATTGGCAAAAAAATCTGTGCTTTCTCAAAAAATGAAAGATAACAGTATTATGGTATTGGAAGATGTATCTATGGATGCTCCAAGAACTAAAGATTTTATCACTATATTAGATGCATTAGCATTGAATGGTAAAAAATCTTTGTTCATTTTACCAGAAGCAAATAAAAATCTTTATTTATCATCAAGAAACTTAGGCAAAACGAAAGTTGCTAATTATAATGAGATCAGCTCTTATGATTTAGTACATGCTGGAGAAATTGTTTTCTTTGAAGGTGCTGTAGAGAAATTTCAAGAAAATTTAAAGAAATAAAGCATGTCGATAATTATAAAACCCGTTATTTCGGAAAAAGCAAACTACTTGACAGAATTGAGAGGAGATTATACTTTTTTGGTAAACCCAAAAGCGAATAAAATCCAAATCAAAAATGCGATAGAAAAGGCTTACAATGTGAAGGTAGCTGATGTGAGAAGTATGATATACGCTCCAAAAGTGACTTCTAAGCAAACCAAAAGAGGTATGCAAGTAGGTAAAACAAATAAAGTGAAAAAAGCAGTTGTATCTCTTGTTGAAGGAGAAGTAATTGATATTTTTTCAGTAGAAAACAATTAAAATAAACAAAAGTAATGTCTGTTAGAAAATTAAAACCTATCACCCCGGGACAGAGATTCAGAATTGTAAACAATTTTGAGGAAATTACTACTAACAAACCAGAGAAATCTCTAACCGTTGGTATTAAAAAATCAGGTGGTCGTAACCAAACAGGTAAAATGACCATGCGTCACATCGGAGGTGGACACAAAAAGAAATACAGAATTATAGATTTCAAAAGAAACAAATTAGATGTTTCTGCAGAAGTTCTATCTGTAGAGTATGATCCGAACAGAACTGCATTTATCGCACTTTTAGAATATACAGATGGAGAGAAGAGATACATCATCGCTCCAAACGGTATCAAAGTAGGACAAACAGTAATTTCTTCGGAAACAGCAGAGCCTAATGTAGGTAATGCTATGAAATTGAAAAACATTCCATTAGGAACTGTGGTTTCTTGTATAGAATTAAGACCAGGACAAGGTGCTGTAATGGCAAGAAGTGCAGGTTCTTCCGCACAATTAACTTCTAGAGATGGTAAATATGCCATCATCAAGTTGCCTTCTGGAGAATCTAGAATGATTTTAGTAGAATGTATGGCCATGATTGGAGCTATATCTAATTCTGATCACCAACTTACCGTTTCTGGTAAAGCAGGTAGAAGCAGATGGTTAGGTAGAAGACCAAGAGTAAGACCAGTAGTGATGAATCCTGTAGATCACCCAATGGGAGGTGGTGAAGGTAAATCTTCTGGTGGACATCCAAGATCTAGAAACGGTCAACCGTCTAAAGGTTACAAAACAAGAAACAAAAACAAAGAGTCTAACCGTTACATCTTATCTAAAAGAAAATAATTATGGCAAGATCACTTAAAAAAGGACCATTTATTTACTATAAATTAGATAAGAAGGTTCAAGCAAATATAGAGTCTAATAAAAAGACAGTAATCAAAACTTGGTCTAGAGCGTCTATGATTTCTCCAGACTTTGTAGGGCAAACAATTGCTGTACATAATGGGAAATCATTTATTCCTGTTTATGTAACAGAAAACATGGTAGGTCACAAATTAGGAGAATTTTCTCCTACTAGATCATTCCGAGGTCATACTGGTAACAAAAATAAAGGGAGTAGATAATGGGATCAAGAAAACAAGATAGCGCAATAGCTAGAAAAGAAGAAAAAAGAGATATTGTACAAGCTCGTATGAATGATTGTCCTACTTCTCCAAGAAAAATGAGATTGGTTGCAGATATTATCCGTGGCGAAAATGTAGAAAGAGCACTTTCTATATTAAAATTCTCCAAAAAAGGAGCTTCAATTAGATTAGAAAAATTGCTTTTGTCTGCAATGGCAAACTGGCAAACCAAAAATGAAGGAGCAGATATTGAAGAAGCAGATCTTATCGTAAAAGAAATTATGGTAGATAGTGCAAGACAATTGAAAAGATTGAGACCAGCACCACAAGGAAGAGGTCATAGAATCAGAAAAAGATCCAATCACGTTACATTAATCCTTGGTAATAAAGAAAGCAAATAGGTATGGGACAAAAAACAAATCCAATAGGAAACAGATTAGGAATCATCAGAGGATGGGATTCTAACTGGTATGGCGGAAAAGATTATGGAGACAGAATCGCTGAAGATTACAAGATCAGAAGATACCTAGACGCAAGATTATCAAAAGGTGGTGTTTCTAGAATATATATAGAAAGAACTCTTAAATTAGTTACTGTTACTATTACCACTGCAAGACCAGGTCTTATCATTGGAAAAGGTGGACAAGAAGTTGACAAATTGAAAGAGGAAATGAAAAAATTGACTGGCAAAGAAGTTCAGATCAATATTTTTGAAATCAAAAGACCAGAGCTAGATGCTGTATTAGTAGCAGATAGTATTGCAAGACAAATTGAAAACAGAATTTCTTACAGAAGAGCTGTAAAAATGTCTATCGCAAGTACCATGAGAATGGGAGCTGAAGGTATCAAAGTACAAATTTCAGGTAGACTGAATGGTGCAGAGATGGCTAGAAGTGAAAACTTTAAAGAAGGTAGAATTCCACTATCAACTTTCCGTGCAGATATAGATTATCACATTGCCGAAGCTGCTACACAATATGGTAGATTAGGTGTGAAAGTTTGGATTATGAAAGGGGAAGTTTACGGTAAAAGAGATCTAACACCATTAGTTGGTCAACAGAAAAAAGGTCCTTCTACAGGTGGTGGAGATAGAGATCGCCGTTCAGGTGGTGATAGAGATAACAGAAGACCTTCAAGAGACAGAAAATAATTACAAATTTTAGGCTCAAATTTTAAATTACCGTTACTTTTTTAAAATCAAAATCTAAAATTCAATCTAAAATTTAAATTATGTTACAACCAAAAAGAACCAAGTTTCGTAAGGTCCATAAAATGAAAATGAAAGGCATAGCTGGTAGAGGACACCAACTTGCTTATGGAACTTTCGGAATCAAAGCTACAGATGGAGCTTGGGTTACTGCAAGACAAATAGAAGCAGCACGTATTGCTGCAACTAGATATATGAAAAGAGAGGGTCAACTATGGATCAAAATATTTCCAGACAAGCCTATTACCAAAAAACCAGCCGAAGTAAGGATGGGGAAAGGAAAAGGTGCTGTAGAATATTGGGTAGCTGTAGTAAAACCAGGTAAAATAATGTTTGAAGTTGGCGGTGTTCCTTACGAAGTTGCTAAAGAAGCACTACGTTTAGCTGCACAGAAACTTCCAATTGTTACTAAGTTTGTAGTAGCTAACGATTTTGTTAAACCTCAATAAAAGATCTAGAAATGAAAAATGCTGATATCAAAAATTTAAGCGCAGGAGATTTGCAAAATAATCTAACTTCTATGCAAGCAGAATACACAAAGTTGAAACTTGCACACAAGATTAGCCCTTTGGAAAATCCTATTCAAATCAAAGATTTGAGAAGAACAATTGCAAGATTGCAAACAGAATTGTCTGCTAAACAACAACAACAATAATTCATTTTAAAATGGAAAGAAATTTAAGAAAACAAAGAATCGGAATTGTTTCTAGCAATAAAATGGAAAAAACTATTGTTGTAAGTGAAACAAGCAGAATAAAGCACCCGATGTATGGAAAATTCGTTTTGAAAACGAAAAAATATACAGCTCATGATGAAAATAATGAGTGCAACGAAGGAGATACAGTGGAAATTGTAGAAACAAGACCTTTGAGCAAGAGTAAGAGATGGAGATTAGTAAGAATCATTGAAAAAGCTAAATAATGTTACAAACAGAATCAAGAATAAAAGTAGCTGATAATACTGGTGCAAAAGAAGTACTAGTGATCAGAGTTCTAGGTGGAACAAGAAGAAGATATGCTTCAGTAGGTGATAAAGTGGTAGTTACTATCAAAGAAAATTCATCCGCTGGATCTGCTAAAAAAGGACAAGTTTCTAAAGCAGTTATTATTAGAACAAAAAAAGCAGTTCGTAGAAAAGATGGTTCATACATCAAATTTGACGACAATGCTTGCGTTCTTTTAAATCCAACAGGAGAAATGAGAGGTACACGTGTTTTCGGACCAGTTGCTAGAGAATTAAGAGATAAGGAATATATGAAAATTATATCTCTTGCTCCAGAAGTACTTTAATTTTACAAAATTCCAAGAAAATGACAAAATTAAAATTGAAAAGAGGAGATAACGTAATCGTTACTACCGGTAAATATAAAGGTACCAAAGGAGAAATTCTTCAGGTAATAAGAAAAGAAGGTAAAGATCCTAGAGTAATTGTTGCAGGCGCAAACATTGTTAAAAAACATATGAAGCCTTCTGCACAAAGTCCTCAAGGTGGTATTGTAGAAAAAGAAGCGTCTATTAATATTTCTAATGTTATGCTAACTGACAAAGATGGTAAAGCAACAAAAACTGGAAGTAAAATGGATGGCAATAAGAAAACTAGAGTAGCTAAATCTACCGGAGAAACAATATAATTAATACAACGATGGAATATATAGCTAGACCCATTAATAATTACAAAGAAAAAATTGTTCCTGCAATGATGGAAGAGTTTGGGTACAAATCCGTAATGGAGGTTCCTAAATTATTGAAAATCTGTCTTTCTCAAGGTTTGGGAGAAGCAAGTGCAGACAAGAAAATTGTAGATTATGCAATAGAAGAATTGACGATGATCACTGGTCAAAAGGCAGTTGGTACTATTTCTAAAAAAGATGAAGCAGCTTTCAAATTAAGAAAAGGAATGCCAATTGGAGCTAGAGTTACTTTAAGAGCGCATAAAATGTATGAGTTTTTAGATAGACTTACTTCTTCTGCTTTGCCAAGAATTAGAGATTTCAATGGTATCAAAGCTGATGGTTTTGATGGTAGAGGAAACTATAATCTTGGGATTACAGAACAGATCATCTTTCCAGAAATAGCAATTGATAAAGTAAAGAAAATTCAAGGAATGGATATTACTTTTGTTACAACTGCGAAAACTGATAAAGAAGCGAAAGCATTATTAACGCATTTTGGTATGCCTTTTAAAAAGAACTAAAAGATGGCTAAAGAATCAATGAAAGCGCGTGAGCGCAAAAGAGAAGCTACAGTAGCAAAATATGCAGAGAAAAGAAAAGCTTTGAAAGAAGCTGGAGATTACGAAGCATTACAAAGATTACCTAAAGACGCTTCACCAGTAAGATTACACAACAGATGTAAAATCACTGGAAGACCAAGAGGATACATGAGAACTTTCGGCTTATCTAGAGTTACATTTAGAGAGATGGCAAACAAAGGTCTTATCCCAGGTGTGAAAAAAGCAAGCTGGTAATTATTATCAATAAAAAATCCGGGTAATTAAGTTGAAATAAAGAACCAAGAGACAAGATAAGAGAACCAAGATTTAAATCTTGATTTTTGAATTTAAAATCTTGATTCTGAAATCAAAACTAATTATCATTAACCAAAATAATTTAATAAAAAATGGTAACAGATCCAATTTCAGATTTCCTAACTAGAGTAAGGAACGCTCAAAGCGCAGGCCACAAAGTGGTAGATATTCCTGCATCAAATGTTAAAAAAGAGATTACGAAAATTCTTTTTGAACAAGGTTATATTTTGAATTACAAATTCGAAGAAAGCGAAGTTCAAGGGAATATCAAAATCGCTTTAAAATATGACAAAAAAACCAACAAACCAGCTATGAAGTCTATACAAAGAGCTTCTAGACCGGGTTTAAGACAATACAAAGGAACAAAAGATCTTCCAAGAGTATTGAATGGTTTAGGTGTGGCTATTATTTCAACATCAAGAGGATTGATGACTGATAAGAAAGCCAGAGAAGAAAAAGTAGGTGGTGAGGTAATTTGCTACGTATATTAACAATTAAAAATTAGGAAAATGTCTAGAATTGGTAAAGCAATTATCACTATTCCTGCAGGAGTTACAGTTACCGAAGAAAATGGTGTTGTAACAGTAAAGGGTGCTAAAGGTACCCTAACGCAAGAATTAAAAGGTGGTATTTCATTAAAACAAGAAGACGGCGTACTTACACTATCCCGTGCTACAGAATCTAAAGAAGATAAAGCACTACACGGATTGCTAAGAGCGTTGATAAACAATATGGTGATAGGAACCTCAGAAGGTTTCACCAAAAAATTAGAATTAGTAGGTGTAGGTTATAGAGCTTCACATGCTGGGCAAAGATTAGATTTATCTTTAGGTTTCTCACACGGTATTGTAATGCACATGCCAGAGCAAATCACGATTGAAACACTTACAGAAAAAGGTAAGAACCCAATAATTACATTGTCATCTTTTGATAAGCAACTTCTTGGGATGGTATCCGCAAAAATAAGATCTTTCAGAAAACCAGAACCATACAAAGGGAAAGGTGTAAGATTCGTTGGAGAAATAATAAGAAGAAAAGCTGGTAAATCTGCTTAATAAAATCATAAGAATATGGCACTTACTAAAGTACAAAAAAGAATAAGAATAAAAAGAAGAGTAAGAGGGAAAATCTCTGGATCTTCAGAATTACCGAGATTAACTGTTTACAAAAGCAATAAAGAAATTTATGCTCAAGTAATAGATGATGTCTCTGGAACTACGTTGGCTTATGCATCTTCTAGATCATTGGATACAACAGGTACAAAAACAGATGTTTCTATTGCAGTTGGTAAAGCAATAGCAGAAAAAGCACAAACTGCTGGTATTTCATCAGTAGTTTTTGATAGAAACGGATTTGTATATCACGGAAGAATAAAAGCACTTGCTGATAGCGCAAGAGAAGCAGGACTAAAATTCTAATCATTAAATTTCGGAAATTATGTTAGGTATAGAAAATATAGAAAGAGTGAAACCGGGAGGATTAGAATTAAAAGATCGTCTTGTTTCTGTAAATAGAGTTACAAAAGTAACCAAAGGTGGTAGAGCATTCGGTTTTTCTGCAATTGTTGTTGTAGGAAACGAAGATGGTATCATCGGCTTTGGTTTAGGAAAATCTAAAGAAGTAGCTTCAGCTATTGCAAAAGCAGTAGAAGATGCTAAGAAAAATTTAGTAAAAATACCAAGAAAAAATACTACAATTCCTCACCAAACTTCAGCAAGATTTGGTGGTGCAGATATTTTCTTGAGACCAGCTTCACAAGGTACCGGTGTTATCGCCGGTGGACCAGTTCGTATGGTAGTAGAGAGTGCAGGTATTACAGATTTACTTTCAAAATCTAAAGGATCTTCTAATCCACATAATGTTGTAAAGGCAACTTTCAAAGCATTATTGGATATTAGAACACCAGAAGAAATTGCAAGAATGAGAGGTATATCATTGGAGAAAGTTTTTAAAGGTTAATTTTTAAGAAAATGGCGAAAATAAAAATCAAATTAGTAAGAAGTGCTATTAATAGAACTAAAAGACAAAAGAGAACTCTTGAAGCTTTAGGTTTTAAAAAATTGCAACAAGTAGTAGAACATGATGACTCTCCAGCAATTCTTGGAATGGTGAGAGCAGTAGGTCACCTTCTAGAAGTTCAAAAATAAGAAATTAGACAAGAGATTAGAGACGGAATTTTTATGAAGTCTCCAATCTCTAATCTTTTAATCTCAAATCTAAAAATATCATGAATTTAAATAAATTAAGACCAGCAGCAGGTTCTACACATAATTCAAAAAGAATTGGTAGAGGGCAAGGAACTGGAAAAGGTGGTACTTCCACAAAAGGACACAAAGGACAAAAGTCTAGATCTGGATACTCAAGAAAAGTAGGTTTTGAAGGTGGTCAAATGCCTTTGCAAAGAAGATTGCCTAAATTTGGTTTCACCAACATCAATAGAAAAGAATTTAGAGGTATCAACCTTGATACATTACAAATGCTTATCGATACTAAAGATGTAAAAGGAGACATCACAAGAGATGTTTTGATGGAACATGGTTTAGCAGGTAAAAATGATATGGTGAAAATTTTAGGTAGAGGAGAGCTGACAAGTGCAGTTTCTGTATCTGCAAACAAATTTACCAAAACAGCTGAAGAAGCTATTGCTAAAGCAGGCGGAAAAGCAATCACTCTTTAATACAAGAAATGAACGGATTTATACAAACACTCAAGAATATTTGGAGTCTAAAAGAATTAAGAGAAAAAATTCTCTTCACTTTGGGTATTATCCTAGTGTATAGATTTTCAACATACATTTCTCTTCCAGCAATTAATCTTGCTGAAGTTGGAGATTTATTAGAACATTATAAAAGTCAAGGTGGTAATAAGCAAGGTGCAGGTCTTTTAGGTTTGCTATCTTCTTTTACTGGTGGTGCTTTTGCAAATGCTTCTATCATGGCTTTAGGAATAATGCCGTATATTTCTGCATCTATTATTGTGCAATTAATGGGTATGGCAATTCCATATTTACAAAAACTGCAAAAAGACGGAGAGTCTGGTAGAAATACCTTAAATCAGATAACAAGATGGCTTACAATAGCTGTTTGTTTAGTTCAAGCTCCATCTTATCTTACCTCAATTACACAAATGTTTTTGCCTTACTCGCAATTTCAATCAGCTTATTATATAGAACCAAGCCAGTTTATGTTTTGGTTTCCTAGTATAGTATTATTGGTTGCAGGTTCTGTATTTGCAATGTGGCTAGGAGAAAAGATTACAGATAAAGGTATCGGTAACGGTATTTCTATCCTTATTATGGTAGGTATTTTAGCAGGTCTTCCACAAGCTTTCGTACAAGAATACGTTACGCAAACTGGAGCAGCTGGTGCTGGTACAATAGTGATTTTGATAGAAGTAATATTCTGGATGGTCGTTATACTACTAGGAATTTTACTTTCTGTTGCAGTTCGCAAAATCCCAATTCAATATGTAAGTAGAGCACAAGCTAGAGGTGGTGTTACTAAAAATTTGATGGATGGCGCAAGACAATGGATACCATTAAAAGTTAATGCAGCAGGTGTAATGCCAATCATTTTCGCTCAAGCATTGATGTTTTTACCAGGACTTTTAACAAAAGTAGATTCCACGAATACATTTTTGGGAGGTTTTAAAAATGTTTTTAGCTGGCAATACAATCTCTTGTTCGCACTTTTGATTATTATATTTACATTTTTCTACACTGCAATCACAATTCCTGTGAATCAAATGGCAGATGATCTAAAGAGAAATGGCGGTCTAATACCGAAAGTAAGACCAGGAAAAGATACATCTGATTACTTGGATGATATTTTATCAAAAATAACTTTGCCAGGTTCAATATTTTTAGCTATTTTTGCAATCCTTCCAGCGCTTGTGTTTGGTTGGCTAGTTCAAACAGAAGGATTTGCTTTGTTTTTCGGAGGAACCTCACTATTAATCATGGTTGGAGTTATTTTGGATACAATACAGCAAATCAACACGTATTTACTAAATCATCATTATGATGGTTTGATGCAGTCTAAATTATCTAGAACATCAAACCCACAATAAATTAAATGGCAAAACAGAAACATATAGAACAAGACGGCGTAATAACGGAAGCACTTTCCAACGCGCAGTTTCGTGTTGAACTAGAAAATGGGCATATTTTAATTGCTCATATTTCTGGTAAAATGAGGATGCACTACATCAAACTTCTTCCTGGTGATAAAGTTAGATTAGAGATGTCTCCTTACGATCTATCGAAAGGTAGAATTACATTCAGATATTAATTCAGAAAGTTCTGAATTTTATTATAGAAAACAACTTGTAATCCTGTGATTACAATTATCATTAAAATTTAAACAAAAGGGAATGATGCCGTAAGATCTCATTTAACCGTTGGAAAATTAAACAAAAGTCAAATGAAAGTTAGAGCATCTATCAAAAAAAGAAGTGCTGATTGCAAAATCGTCCGCCGAAAAGGTGTACTTTTCGTGATCAACAAAAAGAACCCAAAATTTAAACAAAGACAAGGCTAAATTATGGCGAGAATTGCAGGTATTGATTTACCAAAAAACAAGAGAGGAGTTATTGGTCTTACTTACATCTTCGGTGTAGGAAGAAGCACTGCTTCCCAAATTCTAAAAAACGCTGGTATCAGCGAAGATAAGAAAGTCAACGAATGGAATGACGATGAATTGGCATTGATCAGAAACTACATCACAGAAACCGTAAAGGTAGAAGGTGAATTGCGTTCTGAAGTTCAAACAAACATCAAGCGATTGATGGATATTGGATGCCAACGAGGAATACGTCACAGACTAGGATTACCTTTAAGAGGACAAAGAACTAAAAATAATTCTAGAACCCGAAAAGGAAGAAGAAAAACTGTTGCTAACAAAAAGAAAGCAAGTAAATAATCGGTAAGAATTATGGCAAAACAAACGAAAGCTACAAAGAAAAGAAAAGTAAAAGTAGAAGCGATTGGGGAAGCTCATATCCAAGCTACTTTTAATAATATCATTATCTCTTTAACCAACAAAGCTGGTGAAGTGATCTCTTGGTCATCTGCAGGTAAGATGGGATTTAGAGGTTCTAAAAAGAATACTCCTTTTGCTGCTCAAATGGCAGCAGAAAACTGTGCAAACATAGCACATGAAGCAGGTCTTCGAAGAGTGAAAGTATTTGTGAAAGGTCCAGGTGCAGGAAGAGAATCTGCTATTAGAACTTTAAACAATACAGGTATAGAAGTGAGTGAGATTGTAGATATTACTGCAATACCACACAACGGATGTAGACCTCCTAAAAGAAGAAGAGTATAATTTATTCAATGTTTATAAATTCAATTTTAATGTATTTAAAACCTTGAATTTTTAAATTCTGAACCTTTAATAAACAAATTATGGCAAGATATACAGGACCAAAAACAAAAATCGCACGTAAGTTTGCAGCTCCTATTTTCGGTGATGATAAAAACTTCGAAAGAAGAAAAAATCAACCACCAGGACAACACGGACCAAACAAGAGACGTAACGCGAAAAAATCAGAGTACGCTATACAGCTTACCGAAAAACAAAAAGCAAAATATACTTATGGCATCTTAGAAAGACAATTTTCTAATATGTATAAGAAAGCAGTAAGAGCAAAAGGGGTAACTGGAGAAGTTCTTTTACAACTTTGCGAATCTAGATTAGATAATGTAGTATTCAGACTTGGATATGCAAAAACTAGATCTGGGGCAAGACAATTGGTTTCTCACCGTCACGTAACAGTGAATGGAGAATTGGTGAACATTCCTTCTTACATTTTGAAAGATGGAGATGTAATCGCAATTCGCGAAAAATCTAAATCTTTAGAAGTAATTGCAGATTCCCTTGCAGGAAAATCTAATTACGATTGGCTACAGTTCAACGATGAAAAACAATCTGGTACTTTTATTTCTGCACCAGAAAGAATGCAAATTCCTGAAGATATTAAGGAACAGCTGATCGTGGAACTTTACTCTAAATAATAATTACTCTCAAAGTTTGCTCAACCAAATTATATGGCAATTTTACAATTCATAAAACCCGATAAAGTAATATTACTCAATTCTGATGATTTCAGAGGTCAGTTTGAATTCCGACCATTAGAGTCTGGATTTGGATTAACTATAGGAAATGCATTAAGAAGAGTTTTACTTTCGTCTTTAGAAGGGTTCGCTGTTACAGCGATAAAAATAGAAGGCGTAGAGCACGAATTTTCTACTATTCCTGGCATCATTGAAGATGTTACAGAAATGGTTTTAAATATGAAACAACTCCGTTTAAAAGCAAATACAGAGAATGCAACTTCTGAGCAGGTAACTGCAACAGTTAGTAATCAAACATCTGTAACTGCAGGAGATCTTGCAAAATCCATTAGTGGTTTTGATGTTTTGAATCCAGATTTAGTAATCTGTACGATGAACAAAGATGTAACTTTTGAAATTACTTTTGGTATAGAAAAAGGTAGAGGATATGTACCATCAGAATTAAATAAAAATACAAACGCACCATTGGGAACAATAGCGATTGATTCTATTTTTACACCAATTAAAAAAGTACAATATTCTGTAGAAAATTATCGTGTAGAGCAAAAAACCGATTATGAAAAATTGGTTTTGGATATAGAAACAGATGGTTCTATAAGTCCACAAAACGCTTTGACGGAGGCTTCCAAGATTTTGATTTACCACTTTATGCTTTTCTCTGATGAGAGAATCACTTTGGAAACAGAAGCTGTAAAAGCATCTATTCAATACGACGAAGAAACACTTCATACAAGACAATTGCTAAAATCTAAATTAGCAGATATGGATCTTTCCGTTCGAGCATTGAATTGCTTGAAAGCTGCTGAAGTAGAAACATTAGGAGAACTGGTTTCATATAGCAAATCAGACTTAATGAAATTTAGAAATTTCGGAAAGAAATCTCTTACAGAATTAGAAGAGCTAGTACATGCTAAAGGTTTAAACTTTGGTTTTGATACAGCAAAGTATAAACTAGACGCTGATAAATAAAATAAAATGAGACACGGCAAAAAATTTAATCACTTAAGCAGAACCGCTCCACACAGAAAAGCTATGCTTTCCAATATGGCATGTTCTCTTATTGAGCACAAAAGAATTAACACTACTGTTGCAAAAGCAAAAGCACTAAGAGTTTACATAGAACCTATCATCACGAAATCTAAAGAAGATACTACACACAATAGAAGAACAGCCTTCTCTTACCTACAAAGTAAAGAAGCCGTTACAGAATTGTTCCGTGAAGTTGCTCCAAAGGTTGCAGAAAGAAACGGTGGATACACTAGAGTTATCAAAACTGGTTTCAGACTAGGTGATGCTGCAGATATGGCAATGATAGAATTAGTAGATTTCAACGAAATGTACAATCCTAACGAAGAAGAAAAGAAAACTACTAGAAGAAGTAGAAGAGCATCTGCTCCGAAAACTGAAAAAGTAGCCACTCTTGCAGATGCAAAAGCTGAAGCAAAATCTGAAGAAACTGTATCTGATGCAGTAGTTGAGGAAACTCCAACAGCTGAAGTAGATTCTGAAGAAGAAAAAACAGAAGAGTAATCTTTTAAGTTTTCTTTTTACAAATAATAAATAACCACTTACTTTTTTAGGTGGTTATTTTGTTTTAAAAAATTTTCCAACGATCTCTAAAAATTAGCAGTCCATTTTAAAAATTTCATCTATTATGAAACATCTTATTTTTCTATTAATCTTAAGTTTTAATTTTTCCTATTCTCAATCAGATACAGCTCAAATCGTAATTCCGGATAGAGAAAATACCATCGCTGCAACAAAAAAACCTTATGTGATTCTTATTTCTGCAGATGGCTTTCGATATGATTTTGCTAAAAAATATAATGCTACTAATCTTCTAAAACTTGCCGAAAGTGGAGTTCAAGGAGAATCTATGTTGCCAAGTTTTCCGAGCATCACTTTCCCCAATCATTACACCATTGCAACAGGATTATATCCTGCCCATCATGGTTTGGTAGATAATTATTTTTATGATTATAAAAGAAAGGAAACTTATGCAATGAGCGACAAAACGAAGGTAAGAGATGGCAGTTGGTATGGAGGAATCCCACTATGGAGCTTGGCAGAAAAGCAAGGGATGATAGCTGCATCAATGTTTTGGGTAGGGTCAGAAAGTGATGCTGGAGGTAAAAGACCAACGTACTATTATAATTATCACGAGAAATTTTCCCCAGATGATAAGGTAGAAAAAGTCATCAATTGGTTGAAATTACCTGAGGATAAAAGACCTCATTTTATCACCTTATATTTTCCAGAAGTAGATCATGATGGGCACAAATTTGGACCAGAAAGCCCAGAAGCAGAGCAAGCTGTGCATGTGGTAGATGCTGCTGTAGGAAGTTTAGTAGCAAAAGTAAAAGAATTGGGATTAGAAAATATGAACTTTATTTTTGTTTCAGATCACGGGATGATAAAAGTAGCAAAAGAAGAAGCGATGGATATTCCAGAAATTTTGAAAGATAAATCTCGATTTGATTACTATAATTCTCAAACACTTTTGAGGGTATTTGTGAAAAATCCTGAATTAGTAAAAGAAACCTACAAAGAATTAAAGAGAAGTAAAAACAGAAATTACAAAGTTTATCTCGATAGCAACTTCCCCAAAAGATTTCATTTTTCAGAAAAAGACGACTTGTACGATAGGATCGGGCAAATACTTTTAGTTCCAAAAGCACCAAATATTTTTCTAGAAAAAGGGAAGAAAACATCTGTAGGAAAGCATGGCTACGATTCCAAAAAAACGCCCGAAATGCGTGCAACTTTCTACGCCTTCGGACCAGCTTTCAAAAATAATCTTAAGATAAAACCATTTGAAAATATACACGTCTATCCTTTGATAGCGCAAATATTGGGACTTAAAATTACAGAACCAGTAGATGGCAACATCAAAACACTAGAAAATACATTAAAATAGTTTTTCACATACCAAGAGCGAATTCAAAAGTTGAAATAATTATTTAGATAAAACAAGTGGAATTACTTGGTTGTCTTGTATAATAAACAAAGAATCTTTGGTCAATTTTGCTTGCACGCCATTTCTCTCGTAGATTTGGGTATCTTCATCACCATCTTTTTTGTCTAGAACAAATTTGGTATTGTTAGAATTGATGGTAATGGTATGATCTGCACCAGCATTTTGAAAAGTGACCTTTGCCCGTTCGCTATCACTTGCAATGTAGGTATAGCTTTGTGTTTCATCCATATTTAAAGAATTAATGCTCTGCTGTGCATTGTCTACACTTTCTGCGTTATTCTTTTTGCAGGAAATCAAACTTAAAACAATACATGCAGTTATTAAAATAGAATTTTTCATAAATAATTATTTTAATGAAAGTTAAGGATTTTATGCCAAATAAAACCTTTGCTTTTTTAAATTTTAAGGTTTTGAAAATCAGTATTAAATTAAATCTTTACAAGCTTTTGGAAGCCTTGTATCAAGGGTTTGTAGAAACCTGCGCATGTTTGTGATGAAACCTGCGCATGTTTGATATGAAACCTAAGCAAGAATGGAGTGAAACATGCGCATGTTTATGGTCAAAGTTGCGCAGGTTTTATTTTAAGGTGAATTAATTTGTTTTTTTTTAATGATGTTGGTCTCCGATTACAAATCCGCGACAGCAGGAGAAAAAAGAAAAGAGCTTGAAATTAGGAAGTTGACATTAACATAGCATCTTCTATTTCCCAATAATTATCATGCAATCTTAGTATAAATACAGCATTTCTACCGTAATAATCTTTTTTTATATGATGGTCAACAAAAACTAATGCTCTTTTTTTTGAAGTATCGAATACAATCTCTGAAAAATAGATAACACCTATCTCACAATCATTTGTATCATACTCTGCCAGATCTAGGACTTTTGCGGTACACAAATTAAATTGATTTGCTTTTATAGTACTTCGTATGCTTAAATTTTTAATATCTGGACTATTAGAAAAGTCTTTAAAAAAATCCTTCGTTCTGATTATGCGTCTTAAATAAACCTCGGTATTATCTGTAGCAAAATATGTATTTTTACTTTTAGTAGAATCTATATACAAATTGCAAAATTTTTCAGGATGATTAAAAATTTCGTTGTGCGCTTTTGTCTTCTCTTCGATATATAAATTATCATCATGAACTCTTAAACTATCAAAATATCTTTTATCACCTAAATAATCTTCTCTAAAAAAATAAGGTATCAACTGATCTGTTAAATCATTATATAGTTTTACATTAGTATCAGTAGATTGGCTTACACATTCTTTCAATTCCTCCTTACAATTCGTAATTAATAAAGAGAATAATAAAATCGTAACTATTTTAGTTTTAAAATTCATATTATTTAGGGATTTTGAGTTAATAACATGGTCTTGCTCGTAAATTATCTTCTGATTTTTTATAAATATCTAAAATAGATGGCTTTTTTTCTGATTTCAAGTCCCTGATTTAACGTTGTTGCCTAAAATCTTTTGCAGCATTATTCCCGTTGTCGCGGATTTTTAACCCGATCTCTTCCGATGTCGCGGATTTGCAATCCGTGACCACTTCACCCCATAAAAACAACTTCCACATCTATCGCACATTCTAAATCCGCATAATTTCTTGCACTGCTAAAATAGTAATGTTCTGGCTCACTTACAATTTTCTGCTTCACAGGATTTTGATGAACGTAATTTATTTTTTCTTTAATCCATTTATTAGAAAATACTTCTTCTGCATGATAGCCATCTTGCCAAACTTTATAATTTTGCTCTCGTGCAAGATGTTCGCAAGATTTTTTAAAATAATCTAACATCCACTCTTTTCTACTTTCAGGTTCAGATTGCATGGTTTCAATTATTTTCTTTGAAGTAAATTTTTTGAGATCTCGCATTATTTCAGAAAGCAAATATTTTCCGTCTGCTCTACAAAATAAATGCAGATGATTAGACATTAAACAATACGCAAAAATCGTCAAGCCTTTTTGTGTTTGGCAATATTTAAAAGAATCAATAATGACCATTTTCTGCGATAGTCTTGTAAAAACATCTACCCAACCAACAATTGTGATCGTGATGAAATAGGCACTATCTATTTCTGTGGCTTTGTAAGAAGTGGACATATTTTTTAATTAAAAATAGTTATAAGTTGGTCACGGATTACAAATCCGCGACATCTGGTTTTACCAATATCCCTCTATTATCAGAAACTTCTCCAGTGTTTACATCTAATAAACAGATACCTATTTCTATAATATCATTTACCATATTCTAGAAGTTTGCCTTCCCAACAAATAGCTTCTACATCTACAACTAATATTTTATCTAATATTTGTGCCATAATTATCCTACTATGGTATTATAGGTTCTGCATGTTCGTAATATTCAAAACCTTGCCACGAAAATGAAGTCAAGTTTGGATCGCCTATATCCCAAGCAAAAATATCTTGCTGATCGGTAGTATCATCATAGATTATAAAACAATCACCATTTTCATCATACTCAAATGTATATTTTGGCTCATTATTTTCATAAAAATATTTCCTTGTTTCAGTATTTATTGGTAATCCTGAAATATCAAGTCCTTGATAACATACTATTTTATTTCCACTATCAATAACTGATTTACATCTACCTACTAATATTCCATTTTCATAAGAATAAATAACTTCTAATTTAAGGTTATTTACAAAAGAAATATTGTAAAAAGAAACTTTTTTATTGAGGTATAAAGGTAATAAATTGTTTATATTTTCTGAATCATCTAAATAATAATAAGTAAATTCTACTTTACTATTTTCTATTCGTTCTGATTTTTTTAGTATGCCGTCTATATAAAATTCTTTGAGATATTCTTTCAACGAGGTTGTTTGGTTATTAGTAATATCCTTACCATAAATATTTTTAAATTTATTTGTTCCTGCCATAATATTAAAATTTTAAATAAGGTGGAACATCAAAGTCTGATATTGTAATGTAGAACTTTCTTTTTGAAACTTCTTTTGTAACTATCGAATCTAACTCCATATATTTTTGAAGTGTATTATAATTTGCACTATCTTTTTCATATATTTCTATAAACTCTTTATTTATATCAGGAGAAAGAACATCTCTAAATAATTTTTCATTTATATAAAATGTAACAATTTCTAACTCTTCTTTATTCCATTCTTTTTCCGACTTGCACCCTATAAAAAGGAGCAAAATTATTAGTAATTTAATAGATTTCATTAATTTCCTTTTTTTTTATTAATCTTCAACATCAGACATATTTTTAATTAAAGATAGTTATAAGTTGGTCACGGATTACATATCAGGTCACGGATTACAAATCCGCGACATTGGGTTTTTGAAATTCTTCCCATAGTTGATTAACTTCTTCTTGATTGGGAATACCATCACTACCAACTAATTTACATTTTTTATCTATATAATCTAAAAAATCATTATCAATAGAGGGTAGTTTAAAGTTAATACTTTTACTATGACTCATTGTTATATTACCTATATATATACCTTCATGCATATAAATATTGTCTTGAATAAATAATTGAATTAAGCCTTTATATGGATTTTGCAAATTAAATTTTATTACATTTTCTTTATCTTTAAAAACTTCCCAAGTAATATAAAAATATATGTATACATAATTTAATACATTTGTACTAAATTCAAAATTATATTTTATTGAAACATATTCTTTAAATTCAGTTATTGTGGGTAATTGATTATGCCAATTTTGATTAATATCATTTATTAACATTTGATTATCTAAACTAATCTTTCTTGCAAATGGAGTGTATGCTAAGTTTAAATTATCTTTCCAAATTTTTATTATATTAATAAAATCTTTGAATAATAATATACTTGAAACTTTATTTCCTGAATTTATTTTTAATATTGATGGATTATTTTTAAACAATTCATCTATTATTGAGTAAAATTTTTCTTGTATTGTCATATTATTGTAATTTATAAAAGTTTTTCTTTTCCCATATCGCGGATTTGCAACCTCATCCGAATTGATTTGTTCAATAAGAATCGATTCACTATCAAGATTACCTGTTATATATTTTTTAACTGATAATCCGATCTCGCGGATTTGCAATCCGTGACCAATCTTTACACAAAAGTAAATAAAATTTCCCGCCACCATAAAATTCCTTAAATTTGTAGTATTATACTATAAAAACAAAAAACATGAGTTACATTTCTTACATTGAGGCACGTCAAATTTTAGATTCCCGCGGAAATCCTACCATAGAAGTAGATGTTTTCACAGAAAGTGGAGCAATGGGAAGAGCTGCAGTTCCTTCTGGAGCTTCTACCGGAGAACATGAAGCCATGGAATTACGTGATGGCGGAAGCGCATTTATGGGTAAAGGCGTAAGCAAAGCCGTAGAAAATGTAAGAGAGATCATCGCGCCAGAATTAATAGGAATGCCCGTTACCGATCAGAATTATATCGATCAAATGATGATTGAATTAGACGGTACAAAAAATAAATCTAGCCTCGGAGCAAATGCAATTTTAGGTGTTTCTTTGGCAACGGCAAGAGCAGCGGCAACACATTTGAGAATGCCTTTGTATAAATATGTAGGTGGTGTAAATGCAAACACGCTTCCTGTTCCAATGATGAACGTGATCAATGGTGGTTCGCATTCAGATGCACCGATTGCTTTTCAAGAATTTATGGTAATGCCTGTGAAAGCAGAATCTTTCAGCGATTCTTTAAGAAAAGGGACAGAAATTTTTCATCATTTGAAAGCAATTCTTCATGGTCGTGGTCTTTCTACCGCTGTTGGAGATGAAGGTGGTTTTGCGCCAAAATTTAAAGGAACAGAAGATGCGCTAGATACACTTTCTCAAGCTGTAGAAAAAGCAGGATATAAAGTGGGAGATGATGTAATGTTTGCATTAGATTGCGCCGCGTCCGAATTCTACAAAGACGGAATGTACGATTATAGAAAATTTGAAACACCAGAATCTGCGCATTTCAATAGAAGCGAACAAGTAAATTATTTAGCAGAATTGGCCGCAAAATATCCAATTATTTCCATAGAAGATGGTATGCACGAAGACGATTGGGAAGGTTGGAAAATGTTGACAGATAAAATTGGAGATAGAGTACAATTAGTTGGCGACGATTTGTTTGTAACCAATGTAGAAAGACTTTCTAGAGGTATCAACGAAGGAATTGCGAATTCAATTTTGGTAAAAGTAAACCAAATCGGAACTTTAACAGAAACCATGGATGCTGTACAAATGGCACAACACAACCGATATACGTCCGTAATGTCTCACCGTTCTGGCGAAACAGAAGATTCTACGATTGCAGATCTTGCTGTAGCAATGAATTGTGGACAAATAAAAACGGGTTCCGCATCTCGCTCAGATCGTATGGCAAAATATAATCAACTTTTGAGAATCGAAGAAGCGTTGGGAGAAACAGCATATTTCCCAGGTTTAGATGCCTTCAAAATAAACAGATAGACAAAATCAATACACCGGATATTACGTTCGGTGTTTTTTGTAAATATTTGAAAATCAAATTAATAAATCTATAAACTATCAAAAAGACTGTTGAAAGGCCAAGATTTATAAAAATTTAACAATTATTTATTATAAATACAATGGTATTATTTTAATATTAAACACTTTTTCCGTACTTTTATCAAAACAAAATAAAGACAATGTCAGAAAATAAAGTAACAATAAACTACGATGGGAAATCCTTTGATTACCCAATTATAGAAAGCACCATTGGTGATAGAGGTATAGATATTTCTAAATTGAGAGATCAAACTGGTTTGATCACTTTGGATTTAGGATTTAAAAATACAGGTTCTACCATCAGTCAAATTACTTATTTAGATGGCGACAAAGGTGAACTATCGTACAGAGGATATCCGATTGAGCAATTGGCAGAAAAATCTAATTTCACAGAAGTAATGTATTTGCTTTTGCACGGAAATTTACCTTCCAAAGAGGAATTTTCAAGCTTTGAAGGAAGATTAAAATCTGACAATTATGTAAACGAGGAGATGAAAAAACTCATCGATGCTTTTCCAAGATCTGCACATCCAATGGGAGTTTTATCTTCCATGACTTCTGCACTTACAGCATTTAATCCAAAAGGTGTAGATGTAAAATCTAAAGAAGATTTAGATCATGCATCTGAAGTTCTACTAGCGAAATTTTCACATCTTTGTGCTTGGACTTACAGAAAAACACAAGGTTTACCATTAAATCACGGAGATAATTCTCTTAATTATGTAGAGAATTTCTACAGAATGGCATTTCGCAAACCAAACGAAGATTTCGAAATGGATCCTGTGGTTGTAGATGCATTAGACAAAATATTAATTCTTCACGCAGATCATGAGCAAAATTGTTCTGCTTCTACCGTAAGAATGGTAGGTTCTGCACATGCAGGTCTATTTACATCCGTTGCTGCAGGAGTTTCTGCACTTTGGGGTCCACTTCATGGTGGTGCAAACCAAGCGGTGATAGAAATGCTAGAAATGATTGATAAAGATGGTGGAGATGTTTCTAAATACGTAGAAAAAGCAAAAAATAAAGACGACAATTTCCGTTTGATGGGCTTTGGTCATAGAGTTTACAAAAACTTTGATCCTCGTGCAAAAATCATTAAAAAAGCAGCCGACGAATTAATTGCTAAATTAGGAATCCAAGATAAAACTTTAGAAATTGCAATGCAATTAGAAAAAGTAGCATTAGAAGATCCATACTTTGTAGAAAGAAAGTTGTATCCAAACGTAGATTTCTATTCTGGAATTGTATACAGAGCTTTAGGAATTCCTACAGAAATGTTTACCGTAATGTTCGCATTAGGAAGACTTCCAGGTTGGATTTCCCAATGGAAAGAAATGCGTTTGAACAACGAACCTATTGCTCGTCCAAGACAAGTATACCAAGGTGAAGCTGTAAGAGATTACGTTTCTATGGAAAGCAGATAATTTTTTCATTTAAAATATTTACAATCCCTTTCAATTTTTTGGAAGGGATTTTTTTCTGTCGTTGCGAGGAAAAAAAGAGTGCGCTGTCATTGCGATCTCGATAACTATCGGGAGAAGCAATCTTAACCTTAATTTTTTGGGCGCCAATTCCCGCCTTCCGTTCCCAAAACGAGGAACGAGTTTCGATGATTCAAATGAAAAATAGAAAATCTGAATCAATCTTTTTTTTGCTGGCTTCGACAAGCTCAGCCACCAAAAAAAGGATTTCCACTCAAGTCGGGGCGCAGATTTTCGCTAGATTCAAAATTTTGTAACAAATAGAAAATTCAATTTACTCATTGAAAATAGTCATCTTTTAAAAGTAAAATCATGAAAAAAGTTGAGAAAAAATATATTATCTTTTTGATAGTAGGAATTATCTTATTACTATTGCCCTTTATTCCCATAAATATTATCTCGAAAAATTTAAATGTATTGAGTTTTTGGCAAGGAGCAGGTGGAGCGCTTATATTTTTAGGCTTATTTTTTATTCTAAAAAATCAATTTTTAAAATGATTACAAGACAATATATTTTCGGAAATCTTAAAAAATAATCTACAAATTTTTATAATAATTTAATCTAGAAAATTTCTATTTTTATAAATACCGATATTAAACAAAACTCCCAAAACTACTTAACAATTCGTATATTTGTTTTTTACCATTTATATGAAGTTAAACATCAATAACGAAACCGGCAAATTAAAATCAGTAGTTCTTGGATTACCAGATTCCATGGGTGCACCACATTCTCTAGAAGATAGTTTTGATGCCAAGAGTTACCATTCAATTCAAAATAATATCTATCCTCAAGAAAAGGATATTACTTTTGAGATGACAGAATTTGAAAAGATTTTGAAAAAGCATGATGTAGAAGTTTACCGTCCGAGTTTGATAAAAGATTACAATCAAGTTTTCGCCAGAGATGTTGCTTTTGTAATAGAAGATAAGATGATTATTTCTAATATTATTCAAGATCGCTATGATGAGCAAGATGCTTATCGCAAAATATTTGCGAGAGTAGGATGGAAAAACATAATCAATCTTCCAGAATCTGCACATATAGAAGGCGGCGATGTTATTTCTTGGAACAATTTCATTTTTATAGGAACTTGCTTTTCCGAAGATTATAGAAACTTTAAAACTGCCAGAACAAATGAATATGCAATAGAAATTTTAAAAGAATATTTCCCTAAGAAGAGAATTATAGATTTAGAATTAAAGAAAAATGACACAGATCCTTTTCAGGGGATTTTACATTTGGATTGCACGTTTAATCCTATTGGCAAAGATAAATGCATCATTTACAAAGATGGTTTTGTAAGTGAAGACGATTATAAATTAGTGGTACAAATTTTTGGGGAATCAAATTGTTTTCATGTGACAAAGCAAGAAATGTTTGAAATGAATCCAAATATATTTTCCATTTCGCCAGAGATTGTGGTTTCAGATTCTAGTTTTACGAGGTTGAATAAGCACCTGCGAGAAAACTGGGGAATGACGGTAGAAGAAATTCCTTACCGAGAAATTTCCAAAATGGGTGGTTTATTGAGATGTTCTACTTTGCCATTGGTTAGAGAGTAGGTTTTACAACAGCCAGTTTGTCATGCTGAAAGCATCTTGAAGTCTAATAATACTACAGAGTTTCCTACGGAAAGACAAATAATGGGAAAATTCTGCGAAGAAATAGAAGTCACTCTTGTAAAATTCACCAATATTATTTCCTAAATCCACGTCTTGATCTCACTAATCTCTGTCTCATCCGCAAAAATGCCATATTTTGTAATTGCAGAAGAATGGAAATTGCTGCCGCCAGTTTCCTCTTTTACCCTTTTTATATTATCGGATCGTAAACCACCGCCAATTATTATATTTATTTTGTCGGAGTGTTTTTCGATGCTTTTTTTTATATTTTCCGCGCCATCTCGCAAATTTTCTGCGCCGCCAGAAGTCAGCACATTATGAAAGCCTAATTTTACTATTTTTGAAATTCCAAGTTCATAATCTGGTACACGATCTATTGCTTTATGAAAGGTACATGGAATTGGATGTGCAAGATCTAGCAAAAATTTATTTCTTTCTAGATCTATTTCCTGCTGTCTGCCCAAAATTCCAAAAACGAAACCATCTGCTCCATATTTTTTAAATTTATTGATGGATTCTATCATTTCTGCAAATTCATCGTCGCTGTAGTAGAAGTCGCCACCTTTTGGGCGAATCATTATATAAATGGGTTTATCAAATTTTTCTTTTAAATATTTAAATTCTTCCAGATCTGGCGTTGTTCCACCTTGAAATCTATCTCTACAAAATTCTATTCTATCTGCAACCGAAGCCAAGGCAATCTCTGCCGAAGTAAGATCAAAACAAGCAATTTCTAACATAATTTTTACAATTTATTTACCTTACGTTTAATACCATCTTTTAATAATTTAGAGTGAAAATTGATAATTATTCCTAATTTTAATTTAGTCAATTTTAAATAAGTCAAAACTTGAGCATCAACAATTGGATGAAGTTCTGATACAGCTTTCACTTCAATAATCACTTTTTCATTTACCAATAAATCTAAACGATAAGCGTTCTCAATAACGAGGTCTTTATGTTTCAAAGGTAGTGAAAGCTGAGCTTTAACATCAAGCCCAAGTTCTTTTAGTTCATAAGCTAGAATATCTTCGTAAGCTTTTTCTAACAAACCAACTCCATATGTTCTATGAATTTCCAAGGCAACTCCTATTATTTTATAGGAAATTTGATTTTCAGAAAGTTCCATTTCTATTTATTTCTAAAATATATTGAACTAATTTAAGATAAACTTTTGATAAATGCTATAATTGCAAATGAAACTCTAAGATTTTTTTTAACGCAAAGATATTTTTTGCTAAATTCTAACTTTAGTATGCAAAGATTTAATTGCAAGCAATTTGATTAAGTTTGTGAATAGTGATATATAAATTATTCGATTATTTTGTTTCCGTCAAACGTTAATTTAAATGATTTTTTTACAGCGTTTAAATTAAAAGCACTTCAAACATACGCTTCAATGACAAAGTCATAATCTTTGCCTACTATTTAGTAAATATACAGATAATCTTTGCGTTAAGAAAAAAGAAAAATTCTCAGTTTTATATTATTATAAAAATTTTAATCATCCTTATTTGTGATTAAAAATAATCAAAAAAATCATACTTTTGCCTAATTGAAATAAAAAAATTATGCAAACTACAGATACACTTTTGATGATTGAGCCTATTGCTTTTGGCTATAATGCTGAAACGGCAGAGAATAATTATTTTCAAGTAGAACAAAAGGGAAACGATATTCAAGCAAAAGCTTTGGTGGAATTTCAAAATTTTGTAGAAAAATTAAAATCTAAAGGCATTAACGTCATTTCTATAAAAGATACTTTGGAACCACATTCGCCAGATTCTATTTTTCCAAATAATTGGGTGAGTTTTCATGTTGATGGAACCGCGGTTACCTATCCGATGTTTGCAGAAAATAGAAGAGTGGAAAGAAGAAATGACATTATAGAAACCATTAAAACTGAAGGTTTTTTGGTGGAAAATATTTTAGATTTATCTCCTGCAGAAAATATGGGGAAATTTTTGGAAGGAACAGGAAGTATCATTTTTGATCATGATAATAAATTGGCCTATGGCTCTGTTTCATTGAGATTGGATGTAGAATTGTTTCAAGATTTTTGTGAGAAAATAGAATATACACCAATAGTATTTCATTCTTATCAAAATGCTAACGGCGAAAGATTGCCAATATACCACACCAATGTGATGATGTGTGTTGCAGAGCAATTTGTGGTAATCTGTTTGGATTGTATTGATGACGAAATGGAACGCGAGAAAGTGCAAGAAGTCATCAAATCTAGCCACAAAGAATTGATAGAAATTTCTGAAGATCAGCTGCAAAATTTTGCGGGTAATATGCTTCAAGTACAAAATACAGATGGAAAACAATTTTTGGTGATGAGCGAAACAGCTTTTAAATCTTTAACAGAAGAACAAATTTCTTCTATTGAAAACCATTGTGAAATTATTTATGCAGATTTAGAAACCATAGAAACCAACGGTGGTGGAAGTGCGAGATGCATGTTGGCTGAAATATTTTTGCCGAAATTGTAGAAAATTTAAACAATCTTCTTTTCAAATTTAAAAAATCCACACCAAAAATGATGTGGATTTCTTTTGAGAAATTAAAATGAAAAATTGAATTAAGTTCTGTCTTTTATAGATGAATTTGCGCTTTCCGTTTTGCGGATTTTTTCTACTTTTTTATTTCCAAAATTATAGGTTGCTCTTAAATTCACGCTTCTTTTGTATCGGTTTTGATTTACGCTGTTAAAGTATCCTGTGTTCTGTATTTCTTTGAAGGATTCTACATTGGTGCCTAAGATATCATTTACTTCAAACATAAAAGTCCAATCTTTATAGATTTTCTTTACAGATAAATCTAAACTTTGTAGGGTATCTAGTTTCCCTAATTCTACTTCTTGAGGCGATAAGTAGAAATAATTTATGCCAAAATACCAATCTTTTTTAGAAGATAAACGGATCGTATTATTAAGTTGCACCATATAAAAAAAGGTGTCTTTATTGATGTCATAAACGGGAAATTCTTCATTGGTAATTGGATCTGTAGAAAGTGAACCTTTAAAAATATTGTAGGCTAAATTTAAACTATTATTGGCATTCCAAATACCGTTAAAAAATGTTTTTTGCATTCCTATTGTGGCACCAAATTCCTGTTTATCTCCATAGTTTGTTCTTATGTATCTTAATTCAGTTTCGCCATTGGCATTTGTTTTTTGCAAAGGAATTTCTTGGTTTTCATCTTTTATAAAAGTGTGATTTAATACAAAGAAGTATGAATTTTTGAACATATAATTTATTTCATTCGTGTAGTAAGTAGATGCTTTCATAAAAGGATTATTCTGCACATAGTTTAATTCCGTAATGTATTGTCGGGTAGGATTTAGTTGGCCAAAAGATGGTCTTCTAATTCTACTAGAAAATGTATAGCTTAAAGAATTGTCTTTGTTAAAATTATAGTTTGCGCTTGCATACGGCAAAACATCAGCATAATCATTTGAGAAATGATAGAAAGGATCCTCTTTACCCAAAACGTCACCCTCGTTATGCGTTAATTCTAGGCGAGCTCCTATTTTTCCTGAAAATTTTTCACCGATGCTTTTCTCTAATGTTCCGTAAAATCCAGAAATATTTTCCTTGTATACAAAATGGTTAGAAAGATTGGCATCTATTCCAGATGGCGGAATTAAATTTTCAAAAGTGGTATCGTTATCCGTTTTTGTGTTGTTGTAGTTTCCTCCAAAAGATAAAGTAGTTTCGTGTTTTAATTTTAGAAAATAATCTGCTTGGAAACCATAATTATCTACAAATTGTGGATTGGCTTGCAAAAAACGAGAATTTACACCATTTGTAGCAAGATTGGTAGTTGTATTGGTGTTCTGTTGCATTCTATTATAATTTAAATAAGAAGCATTCATCACCAATTTACTGCCTTCTTCATCTGTTTTTAATTCATAATTTAAATTCAAAGAGTGGCTTTTAGACGTTGCATCTTCTATATTTAAAGTATTTGTTTTTTTGGTGGTATTTGCAATTAGATCTATTGCCGTATTATTTAAATTGGTTTGCGAATTATTGCTCCAATTATATCTGGTATTGTAAGACAGTCCAATATTTTGTTTTGGTGTAAGCTCATAATCTAAATTAATGTAGCCTCCCAAATTCTGATTGGGATCTGTCATTCCTCCAATACTGGTATTATTAAAAGTCGAATTTCCATTCGTTAACGTTAAATCTCTGCGAGTTTGTTGCAAACTAGAGTAGATGTTTCCATCTGCGCCCAATTTATCTTTTCTGTAATTTAGACTCAAAGCTGCAGAAGGCATATTGTAGAAAGATTGCTCGTCTGCTAATTTCAAAGTCCCATTTAAGCCATCGGTTTGCTTTTTTTTCAATACGATATTGATGATTCCATCGTTGCTTTCTACCACAAATTCTGAAGAAGGAACGGTGATAATTTCAATTTTCGAGATATTTTCTGAAGGCGTGTTTTTTAGCATTTCCATCACAGCTTCTGCATCCATATTGGTTTTTCTTCCATTGATGTAGATAATTGCGTTGTTTTTACCTAGAATTTTCAATGTAGAATTGTCTGTAGAAGAAACTAATGGTGTTTCTTTTAGTAAATCAAAAGCGGTAGTTCCTTTTGCAATTGGCGAATTGGCTACATCGTAAATCATGCGATCTGCTTTTTTTAAAAATACTTTTTTTTGAATGATTACTTCTTCTATATTTTCAGATTTTATAGAATCTTTTGGCGACGTTTCTTGCGCAAAATAGAGAGAACCAGAAAGTAAGGCGAGAGAAGTGATTAAAGTTTTCATGGTAAAATAGTTTTTAATAAAAAATAAAAGCCGCAGGTTATTAGTTTTGTGAATTTGCTTATTCGTTTTTCGCGACTTTTAGTTTCGGTAGTTTAGTTTTGTTATTAATTGACATTACAAAGATATGTTTTAAATTTAGTAATATGCAATACAAAGTAGTGTATTATTTTAAATTTATTTATAATTAATTGATTGTCAGTACTAAAAATTTATATTGATGAATTTGAATTTTAAATTATCAGCAAGAAACAGAGTATAAAATTCAACTCTTGCGTCTATTTTTAATTAAATTTTAGCAATTCTCGCTTCAATATTGCCAATAAATAATCTGAATTAATTTTGGAATATATTATTTACCTTTATGAGGTTAAAAAGCCAAAACCATGAAAAAATCAATTTTACTCTTGATTTTAGTGTTTTTTTTCACAAACGGATGCCGAACTGAAGCGATTGAAGAGACAAATGAAACAAACATCGTTTCCCCAGAATTTCAATACAATTATGGAAATACCGTAAACAGAAATTTCTTTGGTCAAGTTTTGGATAGAAGCGGAAATCCTGTATCTGGAGCTACAATTTCTATAGGAACTTCTACAGTTCAAACCAATTCTAAAGGGTTTTTCTTACTAAAAAATGTTTCGGTAAAAGAAAATTTTGCACATGTAAAAGCCACAAAATCTGGTTTTGTAAATGCTTCTAGAGTTTTGCTTCCTACAAATGGAGACAACCGCATCAATATCATGATGATACCTGCAACTACTACTGCTACAGTAAATTCTGGTGCTACAAGTACCGTTTCTCTACCCGATGGAAGTTCCGTTAAATTTGATGGAAGTTTCAAAAATGAAAATGGAAGTGCGTATACTGGAAGTGTAAAAGTTGCTTTATTTAATCTAAAAACTTCGGATACTTATTTTAACGAAACCATGCCTGGAAGTTTGCTCGCCGGAAATTCTCAAGGGCAATCCAGACTTTTGGAATCTTACGGAATGATGCATGTACAACTAACGGGAGACGCAGGGCAAAATCTACAAATTGCAGACAATCATACGGCAGAAATTACTTCGCCGATTGATGCTGCACAATTGGCAAGTTCGCCAAATACAATACCTTTATGGTCTTTCAACGAAACGGAAGGAATTTGGAGAGAAGAAGGAAGCGCTACCAAAGTTGGGAATAAATATGTAGGAAATGTGAAGCATTTTTCTTGGTGGTGTCCAAGTTTGACAACTAATCCAGTAATTTTAAATGTATCAGTGAAAAATTCACTTAATCAACCATTAGGAAATTTGCATATTAGATTAAGTGCAAATTCTGCTCAAGATTATGGTTTATCCACAAATTCTAATGGTTTAGTTACTGGCTTTGTTCCAGCAAATCAACCTTTAATAATGAAAATTTATGATAATTGCGAGAATTTAATACAAACATCTACAATTGGTCCATTCACAGCAAATTCTTCGAATATAGATGTAGTTTTGAATATTGCAACAGCTCAAAGTACATTGATAGAAGGAACACTTTTAGATTGTGCTGGAAACAATGTGATAGATGGTTTTGTTCAGATTTTTAGACCAACGGGAAATAATTTTTTTACAGTATAATTCCTGTAACAAATGGTCAATTTTCAATCAATAGCTTTGTTTGTAGTTCAAGTCCACAATTTCAAGTTGAAGGATATGATTTGGATAATTTGCAGACCACTGGAAATATTGCATTTACAGCATTCCCAGTTACAAATCTTAGTTTTATTACGTCTTGTAGTGCAATTAATGAAATAATTAATTTTAAAGTTGATAATGATCCAGTACAAACCTGTATTGGTATTTTTACTGGTAATTTAGACAATACTTACATTACAATTGATTGTGGAACCCCACAGTTTGCAATATTTGGAGGTGGTTTTACTGCTGCTGCAGGAACTTATACTTCTGGTTTTACTGTTGCATTTTATAATATACCAAATGGCATATCAGCAAATACACCAGGAAATAATTTTATCTTACAGATTAGTAATTTTGGACCAGTCGGTGGATATATTGATTTCACACTTAATGGAACTTTTGAGAATGGAACTCGTACAATTACAGCAACAGGTCATGTTCTTCGAGATTATTGATAATCATATATTTTAAATTAAAAAGGAGCAGCAATGTTCCTTTTTTTTATTCCCGATCCATTTTTGCAAACTTCTTTTCGATAAAAATAGTTGCAAAAGGGAAGAATGCAGCGAGAAGTGCAACTACAAAATCTTCATCGTCCCATTTGAAAATTCTTTTTGCGGGTAAGATTAGGAGTAAGTAAAGGGTGAAAAATAAGCCATGGATATTTCCGATGATGATGATGTAAATTGTAGGCAAAAGTCCTTCTCGATCATAGCGAATCCAGATCATCGCGCTAAACAATAATGCCCAGGAAATTGCTTCCGCAGTGCAAACTTGCTTAAACCATTTCGTGATTTTATCGTCTGAATATTTTGCAAAAAATTTATCTATAAATTCCATTTATTTATTTTGAATAAGTGTTACTATGCTAATTTGGAAATTAATTGCTCTTGCAAATATTGCAGATTTAATATTTTGTAAGATTTGCAAAAACTACAAAATCTGTACAATTAATTTCTTGACTTTTACATTACTTATAAAAACTACTCCCATCCAAAAATTCAAAAACTTCTGGCGGAAGCATCGGTCTTACGTTTTGGTTAAGTTTGATCATTTCCCGTATTTGCGTGGCAGAAAGTTCAATGATTGGAGCATCTATCAAACTAATATTCGGATGATTTAATAAGGGATTTTCTTCCAAATTATCAGCTTCTAATTTTCTAGGATAAACGATAATATGATTATTTTCTACTAAATTTTCTGAATTTTTCCACTTGTGAAGGCTTTTTAAATTGTCTTCGCCCATGATTAATGCAAAAGATTTTTCTGGATGTTTTTCTTTTAAATATGCTAATGTGTCTGTGGTGTAACTTGGTTGTGGCATAGAAAATTCTACATTAGAAGCGCGCATTTTTGGATAATTTTTCAAAGCTAAATTGACCATATCCAAACGGTGATAATCTTTCAACAAAGATTTTTTTTCTTTGAACGGGTTTTGCGGAGAAACTACAAACCAAACTTGCTCCATGTCTGATTTTTCTAAAATATAATTCGCAAGAATTAAATGTCCAATATGAATAGGATTGAAAGAGCCGAAGAAAAGACCAATTTTTGTCATACATTTTTTTTACCACATTAGTTTTTTAATTTACTGATGACTTTAGTAAGCATTAGCTCACATTAGTTTTGAAAATCAAAGATTTTCATTGAGATATTTTTAGCTAATGTGTTCTAAAATATTCACAAAGATATAATCTTTTCTCATGTACCTGATGTGTTAAAATTTTTGTGGTTAATGAAACTTCACGTCTCTGATATTAAAATAATAAGTTACATTTCCCTTCCAATGATTCTCGTCTAAGGTAAAAGCAACATCAAAATGTTTTGTGCGAAATTCTTCCGCAAACTCGCCTAATTTGAAACCTACGCATTCGATATTTTTGCCTGTGTTTTCTTGCTTTAAATGAAATTTAAGATGGCTTCCTTCTTTACCCATTTGCTTTACAAAACCCGTAACTTTTTGATTTTTCATCACAAAAGTAGGTTTCATATTCCTAGGTCCAAAAGGTGCTAATTTCCGATGAAAATTGATAAAATCTTTATCATAATCTTTCATTTTCATCTCTGCATCAATAAGAATAGTTGGTATTTTTTGATGTTCTTGTATACTTTCCGCAACTACTTTTTCAAATTTAATTTTAAAAGATTCAAACTTGTCTTTTTCCATAGAAAGTCCTGCTGCAGCTTGATGGCCACCAAATCTTAAAAAATGATCCGAACATTTTTCCAAAGCTTCATGCACATCAAAATCTGCCACACTTCTTGCGGAAGCTACTATTTCGCCATCATTTCCATCGGTGAAAACTAGGGTAGGTTTGTAGTGGTTTTCTATTAATCTAGAAGCCACAATACCAATCACTCCTTTGTTCCAAGAAGCATCGTAAACTACCGTTGTGAATTTTTTTTCTTCCTGATTTTCCTCTACTTGTTTTAGTGCACCTTCTGTAGAATAAGAATCCAAAGTTCTGCGTTGTGTATTGAGCGTCATGATATTTTCTACCATTTGTTGCGCATTTTTCAGATTGTCCGAAACCATTAATTCTACGGCAGCTTTTCCTTGGGAAATTCTTCCAGCAGCATTTATTTTGGGTGCAATTTCGAATACGATATTAGAAACATCAAAAGTAGCCAGTTTATCTTCGGGAATTAGTAATCTTAAACCTAACTTTCTTGTATTTCTTAAAATTTTAATGCCCATTTTTGCGAGCAATCTATTCTCACCTGTCATTGCTACAATATCTGCAGCTATGGAAATAGTCAATAAATCTGTAAGATCATACAATTCAGAATCTGGGATTTTGTAGATGGTATTTAATCCTTGGCAAAGCTTAAAACCAACGCCACAACCAGAAAGTTCTTTGTAGGGATATCTGCAATCTTTTCGTTTGGGATCCAAAACTGCGTATGCTGCAGGTATTTTTTCCCCGGGTAAATGGTGATCACAAATAATGAAATCTATATTTAAAGTGCTTGCATATTCTACCTTATCAATTGCTTTTATCCCACAATCCAACGCTATTATTAATGAAAATACGTTTGCGGAAGCGTAATCTATACCTTCTGTAGAAATTCCATAACCTTCCTTGTTTCTATCTGGGATATAATATTCTATGTATTTTTTGTCTACAATTTTGATGAGGTAAAGATACATCAACGCAACTGCCGTGGTTCCGTCTACATCGTAATCTCCATACACCAGAATTTTCTCACCGTTTTCTACAGCAGAAGCTACCCGATCTACCGCTTTTTGCATATCTGCCATCAAAAACGGATTGTGAATATCTTCTATTTTTGGCTTAAAAAATTCTCGTGCTTTTTGATAATCATCAATACCACGCATCACCAAAATTTTGGATTCAAAAGTTCCAAAACCAAGCGATGTGCTTATTCTTTCTACCGTTTCTTCATCGGGTTCATCTTTGTAAATCCATTTCTGAGTCATGTTTACAAATTTATGATTTTTTTTCTCGCAAATTGAACTTTCTGGAGTAAAGCAATTTTTTAAAATAAAAAGTCTTTCAAAATTAATTGAAAGACTTTTAAATATTATTTTATAATAATAAATTTCCTTTTCTCGTCATTAAGCTAAAAATTATTAAGAATACATTTGTGCTTGCATTTCCTTTATTTTCTTATCAGCAAGATATTCATCGTAAGTAACTTCTCTATCTATTGCGCCATTTGGTGTCAATTCTATCACTCTATTACATACAGTTTGCAACATTTCATGATCATGAGAAGCCAAAAGAATATTACCACGGAAATTTTCTAAAGAACTGTTTAAGGTTGTAATACTTTCTAGATCTAAATGGTTTGTAGGCTCGTTCATTAATAAAACATTGGCTCTTTGCAACATCATTTTGCTGAACATGCATCGCATTTTTTCTCCTCCAGAAAGTACGGTACAAGATTTTAGAGCTTCATCTCCAGAGAAAAGCATTTTCCCCAAAAATCCACGCATATATTCCTCGTGTCTTTCTTCGTCATTCTTAGTATATTGTCTCAACCAATCTACCAAATTAGAATCTTTATCTTGGAAAAACTCATTGTTATCCAAAGGCATGAAAGATTGAGAGGTAGTAATTCCCCACATAAATTCGCCTTTATCCGCTTTTTCGTTTCCAGAAATTATTTTAAAAAATTCTGAAATTGCCAAAGAGTTTTTAGAAATAATGGCAACTTTATCTTTATTTTTTAATTTAAAATTGACGTTAGAGAAAAGCAATTCTCCATCTTTTGTTTTTTCTAAATCTTTCACTTCTAAAATTTGATCTCCTGCATCACGATCTTGATCAAAAATAATCGCAGGATATCTTCTAGAAGATGGTTTGATATCATCAATACTCAATTTACTGATCATCTTTTTACGAGCGGTTGCCTGTTTTGCTTTTGCGACATTGGAACTAAAACGTGCGATGAAATCTTGCAATTCTTTCTTTTTATCTTCCGCTTTCTTATTAGCTTGCTGTCTTTGTCTGGTTGCTAATTGAGATGCTTGGTACCAGAAAGAATAATTTCCTGTATAAAGATTTAATTTTGCGTAATCTAAATCTGCAATGTGTGTACAAACGGTATCTAAAAAGTGTCTGTCGTGAGAAACTACAATTACCGTATTTTCATAATCTGCCAAGAAATCTTCTAGCCAAGCGATGGTTTCTATATCCAAATCATTGGTAGGTTCATCTAGAACCAAAACGTCTGGATTACCAAATAATGCTTGTGCAAGAAGTACTTTCACTTTGTCTTTATTTTCCAGTTCAGACATCATTGTGTAGAGCATACTTTCACCAATTCCAACATTGGAAAGCATCATTTGAGCATCGGTTTCTGCATTCCAACCACCCATTTCTTCGTAAACTACACCTAGTTCACCTGCTTTTATACCATCTGCATCAGAAAAATCTTCTTTTGCATAGAGCGCATCCATTTCTTCTTTTATCTTGAATAATTTTTCATTACCACGTAGAACTGTTTCTATTACGTTGAAATCATCGTAAGAATAGTGATCTTGCTCTAGCACAGACATTCTTTTTCCATTTTCTAAAGAGATAGAACCTGTTGTAGGATCTTGTTTTCCAGTTAGAATTTTCAAGAAAGTAGATTTTCCGGCACCATTTGCACCGATGATTCCGTAGCAATTTCCTTTCGTGAATTTTATATTTACTTCGTCAAATAGCACCCTTTTTCCGAATTGTAATGATAGATTTGATACTGTTAACATATTATATTTTAATTTTTTGCAAAATTACGAAAAGAATTTGGTTATATAAAAGGTCTTTTTTGTAATTGTTGGCGAGTACGATGTTACAAAAGTTTATAAAAAAAATTCTAAATCTATTGTTATTTCATATAAAATTAAGATATTCGCCATTGAAATGAAAATTGAAAAAACAGTAACGATAAAAAATAAACGTGCAAGGTTTGAATATGAACTTTCGGATGAGATAGAAGCGGGAATAGTATTATCTGGTACAGAAATAAAATCTTTGCGATCTTCTAAAGCTAGTATTACAGATTCTTTTTGCCAAATGATTAATGGAGAATTATACCTTATTAATATGATGATTGATGAATATAAATTGGGTACTTATTATAATCATCAAATAAAAAGAGATCGCAAATTATTGCTTCATAAAAGGGAATTGTTAAAATTTGGTAAAAAATTAAAAGATGTCGGTATTACAATCGTTCCATTGAAGTTATATATTAACGACAGGGGTTTTGCGAAGGTCTTAATAGCAGTCGGAAAAGGGAAAAAGCTATTTGATAAGCGAGAAAGTATAAAAAATAGAGAAAATAAAATAACTTTAGATCGAATTCTTAAAAAAAGTTAAAAAACATAACAAAAACATTGTGTATCAGGAAAAATTGTATTTATTTTGCAATATCAATTATTTAATCATTTAAATCTATGAAAAATCTAAAATTAGGAATTTCAGCATTGGCACTTACAGTTGCCTCTACTGTTTTCGCTCAAACTACCACTAATCCTTGGCTTATAGGAGTTGGTGCACATGGAGTGAACCACACTGCTGTAACAGGGAGCTTCGGAGATACATTTGGAAACACAGAACAGGTTTTCAATCTTGGTAATTATTCTATTACACCTCCATTGTCCAAACTTACTGTAGCTAGAAACATTAATAAATTTTTGGCAGTAGACTGGCAAACAACTGTTGGTAACGTAGAAAACAAACGTTTCAACATGGGTAAAGAATTTATGTTGATGACTGGTTTGGGTCTACAATTTAAAATTAACGGACTTTGGAATGAAGATTCCTGGTTCGATCCATATGTAAGGATTGGAGCAAACTACCTAAGACATGACTATCAAGGTCTTGCATTCCCAAGAACAGATGTAAATGGTCAAATCTATTCTGCATATGATGGAGATGGAAACTTATTCGGAAAAGCAAATCACTTTACTGCTGCAGGTGGAATCGGATCTAACTTCTGGTTAACAAAAGCTTTCGGTGTTGGTGTACAAGGAGATTATGTAGGTACTCCTACAGATAAATCTAATGTTGCTAATTTCTGGCAAGGTTCTGCTTCTTTATTGTTTAGATTTGGTAATACAGATAGAGATAAAGATGGTATCCTAGATAAAGATGATGCTTGTCCTGATACTCCAGGTTTACCTGAATTTCAAGGATGTCCTGATACTGACGGAGACGGAATTCCAGACAAAGACGATGAGTGTATTGATGTTCCTGGACCAGTTGAAAACAACGGTTGTCCTTGGCCAGATACAGACGGAGATGGTCTTATTGATAAAGATGACGCTTGTCCTACAGTTGCAGGTCCAATGGAAAACAATGGTTGCCCATGGCCAGATACAGACGAAGACGGAATCTTAGATAAAGATGATGCTTGTCCTACAGTTCCTGGTTTAGCTCAATACAATGGTTGTCCGAAACCTAGAACAGCTACAAGTGAAGAAGCTACAAACGCTTTGAATAATATTTATTTCAACTTTGGTAAAGCTACTTTACGTCCAGAATCTAGTGAAAAAATAAATGCTGCTGCAAAAATCTTAATGACAGATGGTGGTACTTATGTAATAGAAGGACAAACAGACAAAAAAGGATCTGATGCTTACAACTTAAAATTATCTAGACAAAGAGCTGCTGCTGTAGTAGACGCTTTGGAAGCTAGAGGTGTAAGTTCTTCTACTCTTAAATCTAGAGGTGTAGGTGAAGCAAAAGCTATGGTATCTGAATCTGCATCTGATGAAGCAAGATTGGTAGATAGAAAAGTAGTTGTAATCCCTATGGAAGGTGCTGAATACGACAACATGAGAAAAAATGACATGGAAGTTGTACCAGCTAAAAAAGCTACAAGAAAGAAATAATTAAATTTCTCTAATATATATAAAACGCTCTCAATTTGAGGGCGTTTTTTTGTGCAAATTTTGTATTTTTGCTAAAATTAATTTCAAAATAATGGGTAGAGCATTTGAGTATAGAAAGGCTAGTAAAATGGCAAGATGGGACAAGATGGCGAAAGCTTTTTCTAAAATAGGAAAAGACATAGCTTTAGCTGTGAAGGATGGTGGTCCAGATCCTGAAGCAAACCCTGCGTTGAGAAGATGCATCTTGAATGCGAAAGGTGCGAACATGCCAAAAGACAATGTAGAACGTGCCATAAAAAAAGCCAGCGGTGCAGATGCAGAAAACTATGAAGAAATTTCCTACGAAGGTTATGGTTTAGGTGGTGTTGCTTTCTTCGTGGATTGCACAACGAATAATTCTACAAGAACGGTAGCAAACGTTAGAGCCATATTCAATAAATTTGATGGTAATCTCGGTAAAAATGGAGAACTTGCTTTCCTTTTTGATAGAAAAGGGATTTTCACATTGGACAAAACAAGCATCACAATGTCTTGGGATGAGTTTGAAATGGAGCTTATAGATGGTGGAGCAGAAGATATAGAGAGTGATGAGGAAGAAGTTATCGTAACTACCGCTTTTGAAGATTTCGGTACATTTTCTCACAAATTAGAAGAGTTAAAGATTGAAGCAAAGAGTGCAGAAATAGAAAGAATTCCTACAACAATGAAGGCAGTTTCTGAAGAGCAATTTAAAATAAATATGAAAATGCTAGATCGCTTCGAAGATGACGATGATGTGCAGAATGTTTACCACAATATGGAAATCACAGAGGAATACTTAGCGTTGTTGAAAGCTTAATATTCTATTCATCATCAATTCATCTATAAATCTTTACTTTGCTTAAAACAATGAAAAGAAATGTAGATATTGTTGTTATTTCTGATGTTCATTTGGGTACTTATGGATGCAAAGCATACGAGTTGCTCCGATATTTAAACTCTATACAACCCAAAACTTTAATATTAAATGGTGATATTATTGATATATGGCAATTTAAGAAATCATACTTCCCGCAATCGCATTTAAAGGTTATAAAAAAAATACTATCTTTTGCCACGAAAGATACCGAGGTTTATTATATAACTGGTAACCACGATGAAATGTTTCGTAAGTTTACAGATTTTGAACTAGGATCACTAAAAGTATGTGATAAATTATGCCTCAGTTTAGATGAAAATAAGGTTTGGATTTTTCATGGTGATGTATTCGATGCTTCTGTGCATCATTCAAAATGGATTGCAAAATTGGGTGGTAAAGGATACGATTTACTGATAATCATTAATAACATCGTTAATTGGTTTTTGCTAAAAATGCGTAAAGAAAAATATTCCTTTTCAAAAAAAATCAAAGACAACGTAAAAAAAGCAGTTAAATTTATTGGCGATTTTGAATTGACAGCTTCAGAATTAGCTATTGATAATAAGTACGATTTCGTAATTTGCGGGCACATCCATCAACCACAAATGCGAAAAGTTACAACCAACAATGGCTCTTGTATGTACTTGAATTCTGGCGATTGGGTAGAAAATCTAACGGCTTTAGAATATAATGACCACAAATGGGACCTATTTTATTATTCTGAAAACGAAAAGGAACTAAAAGAAGATATATCAGAAGATTTAACCGACATTAACCATGCAGATTTGCTGAAAATTGTAACCAACTTTAAGTAATGGATATTTTATACGCCTTTCAAGGAACGGGTAATGGTCATGTAGCTAGAGCGCAAGAAATTATCCCGATTCTTAAAAAATATGCGAAGGTAGATACATTGATCAGTGGTCATCAATCTCAGTTAAGTGCGGATTTTCCAATAGATTATAAATATAAAGGTATATCGCTTTTATACAACAAATCTGGTGGAATTTCTTACAAGAAAATACTTCTAAAAAATAATTTTGTAGAGACAATAAAAATTATCAATCAAATAGAATTAAGTAAATATGATTTAATTCTGAACGATTTTGAGCCAATAACAGCTTGGGCTTGCAAATTGAGAGGTTTGAAAATGTTGGAGCTTAGCCATCAAGCAGCATTGGATTTTGCAGAAGCTCCAAAACCTTCGAAAAAATCTGTATCTGGCGAATTCTTTCTAAAAAATTATGCCCCAAGTGAGCAAAAAATTGGTTTTCATTTTGAAAATTATCATCCTAAAATAAAAAAACCAGTAATTAGAAAAAGTATCAGACAATTAACTCCTTCTAATGATGGCTTCTATATTGTGTATTTACCAAGTTTTTCAGATGAAAATCTAATCAAAACTTTAAAACAAATACCTGTTCAATGGAAAATTTTTTCAAAACATGCAAAAAATATTTCTCACTTTGAAAACGTATCCATCTTTCCAATAGATACTATTGAATTTTTAAAAAATTTTGCAAGATGTGAGGGAATTTTGTGCAACGCTGGCTTTGAAGGTCCTGCAGAAGCTTTATTTTTAAACAAAAAGTTGTTTGTAGTCCCTATTCACAACCAATATGAGCAAGAATGCAATGCTTTTGCCCTTCAACAATTGGGAATTAGAAGTTCAAAAATATTGGACGTCTTAGAAATAACAAATTGGGTAGCTTCGGCGCAAATTTTCACGGTAGATTATCCAGATGATATTGAAGAAATAATTACAAATGAGGTACTAACTTTTTAGCAAAATATCTTCCACATCATTCATTCTATTCATTACAGATCTTGCGTAGGAACAATGAGGATAAATTTTCCAATTCTCTTCTCTAGCAAATTTTATTGCTGCTTCTACCAAAAATTTCCCCATTCCTTTCCCCTCAAATTCTGGATATACCATCACGTATGAAATTATTAATTTCTTCTCCTCAGGATTTATAGTATAGGTTAATCTTCCGACTTCTTTATTTTCATCCTCTTCTTTCAGCATTTCTATATAGCCGCCATTTCCATTTCGTTTATTTTCTATTTTCATTTTTAATATTTTTAATTAAATTTTCCTGTAAAATGATTAAAATCCTCAATTACTTTGATGATGAATTGACGATCCGTATAATCTCTGCCATCTATTTCAATTTTCAGCAAGGTCTGTATCTTATCAGAGAGTTTACTTATCACTTGCTGATCATCTACTTTCAAAGCATATTGAAAATTATCTTTGATGATTCTCATATCATCATCACTCAAGATAACCACTTGCGGAAATGTTGGTTGATAATCTTCTGCTAAATTTACTAAAATTGTGTTGGATATATTTACATTTTTCTTCAAAGATATTACGGCTGTTCCAGATGCGAGATCTCCCAATCTTTGGTTATTTTTATTGATGATGGCAAATAATAAACCAACAACCGCAGAATTAGACCAAATATCTACCAATCGAAAAATCCATCGCACAAAATAATCACTGAAATGTGCTTGATATCCATCTATTTTTACCACTTTTATTTTTAAAATCTTCTTTCCAAAAGTTTGCCCTTCCATCAAACTTTCTAGCGTTACGGTATAAATATATACAGGAAAGGTGATCATTAAAATAATTGCCATTTTAGACCAATTATCAGATAAGGTTGAAAAATAATCGTCTAAACCTAATACTTTGAAAAATAAAAGATTGATAAGCACCATGAATGCTATTAAAAATAGCACATCCAAGAGAAATGCAAAGATTCTTTCTCCGATGCTTGCCAACGTAAAATTTATTTCTACATTTTGAGAAGTATTAATAGCAATTTGCGACATATTTTTTTTATTTTAGCCACACAATGAGAGAGGTAGCTTTTATCAAACAAAATAAAGAAAAATGGTTGGAAATAGAGCAGGTTATCGAAGGAAAAATTAAAAAAAATCCGGATGACCTTTCTTCTATGTACATCAATTTGGTGAATGATCTCTCATTTGCACAAACTTACTATCCAAAATCTAAGGCAACTTTATACATCAATCACCTTTCTACAAGCGTTTTTCAGAAAATTTATAAAACGAGGAGGATTGATAAGAACAGATTTTTGCAATTTTTTCTTACAGAAATTCCTTTGGTTATCTATGAATACAAAAGATATTTGTACTATGCTTTTTCATTTTTCTTTCTTTTTGTTTGTATTGGTGTTTTGATTTTCCATTATAATAAAGAATTTGTTTCCACTATTTTGCCACCGAGTTATGTGAATATGACGCTAGAAAATATAAAAAATGGCGGCGCAATGGATGTTTACAAAGGTGGGAGCAATTGGGGAAGTACCATTGGTATTATGTTTAATAATATAATGGTAGGTGCAAAACTCTATATATTCGGTATATTTGGTGGAGTAGGTTCTTTATATATTCTTCTGCAAAATTCCATAATGTTGGGTGTTTTTCAATATTTATTTTATGAGCATGGCGCTTTAAACGATTCTCTTCGAGGAATTTGGTTGCATGGTACTTTCGAAATTTTCGGTATGGTGATAGAATGCATGGCTGGTTTGGTATTGGGTACTTCTATTCTTTTTCCAAAGACTTTTTCTAGAATAAATTCTCTAAAAATAGGAATGAAAGATTCTCTCAAAATATTTGCAAGCACAATACCTTTCACCGTTGTAGCTGCGATTATAGAAGGTTACGTAACAAGATATGCACTAGAAATGCCAGAATTTTTGAATCTATTCATCATTTTTGGATGTTTAATTACCATCACTTTCTATTATTTCATTTATCCAAATATCGTTCACAACAAAATTAAAAAACAAACACTAAATGGAATTTTATAAAAAAAGAGATTTTGGCGCTATGATTAGTGATACTTTCCAATTTTTTAAAGAAAATGGAAAAAATTATTTCAAAAACTATTTTTTACTAAATGGTTTGCTATTGATTTTGCTAATGGTAATTGTTGTTTTTGGCTACAGAGAATTATTCTCCCAAATTTTCGACGCAAATACAGAAGGTCAAAATTATTTTTTTCAACAATATTTTCAAGAAAATACTATTGTCTTGGTAATCGTGTGTTTATTTGTATTGTTTTTATTCCTTGCAGTTTCTGTTATCAATTATTCTTACCCGGTTTTTTATCTTAAAAGATTAAGCGAAACTGGCGACAAAAACATTAAAGCAGATCAAATTTTAGGAGATATGAAGCGCAACGGAAAAAGAATGGCAATCCTTTTTCTCGGGTTATTTTTTGTAGTTTCTCCACTCGCATTAATACTTATTGGTATCAGTTATCTCTTAATATTCATCATTATAGGATTGCTAGTTTTACTTTTCGTGATGCCAACATTAATGAATGTGGTCAATTTTTTATTGTATGATTTTCTACACACCAAGAAAGGCTTTTTCGAAAGTTTGAGCTACGCCGTTCGCTCGCAATTCTCATACAGCCATCAAAGAGAAAAATCTCCCTTTTGGAAATATTGGGGATCCACAACGATAATGTATATCATCATTCAAGTAATTACTTCAATTTTTACTACAATTCCATTATTTATGATAATGTTCTCTGCATTTACGGTAAAAGAAAAGGGTGGAAACGAAAATCCATTTGACTCTTTGGGTATTATGTTTTTCGTATTTTATGGACTTGCAATTTTAATGTCCTTAATCTTAAGCAATATCATCTATGTAAACTCTGGCCTTTTGTATTATGATAGCAGAACAGACCTTCACAGAGACAAAAATTTAGAAGAAATAGACACCATTGGTACTCATGCAATCTAGAATTTTCCTACTCTTTTTAGTTTTTATTTCTTCTTTTCTTTTCTCTCAAGATGAAGAACAAATTTCGCCTGGAATATTAGATTCTATTTCAGTAGTAGAAGATATGAATACCATAAAGATCGATTCCCTACTTAGAACAAACTATACTACAGAAAATACACTTTATCCTAAAAAATTAGCAGACAATTTCACGAAAAAATATCAAAGCAAAGAATTTGATTATTCTACCATAAAACCTCAAGAATCTCTTTGGACTAGAATAAAAAGAAAATTTGAGAAAATCTGGGAAAGTATATTTGGAAACGCTCCCAATGCTGTAGGTGGTGTAGAATTATTTTTGAAAATATTAGCTATTTTAATTGTTGCAGCAGCTTTATTCTTCATCATTCGGTATTTGCTTGGGAAAGATGGAAATTTCTTTTTCTCTAGAAAAGATAAAGTTATAAATATCAATAGTTCAGTGCTTCATGAAAACATACATGAGATAAATTTTCCAAATTCTATTGCAGAGTTTGAAAATAAAAGAGAATTTCGCTCGGCAATACGGTATCAATTTTTATTTATTTTAAAGAAAATGACGGATCAAAAACTGATACATTGGAATCCCGAAAAAACAAATACCGACTATATTGCAGAAATTGCTTCAGAAAATAACAGAGATTCCTACCAAAAACTATCTTATATTTTTGAGAACGTTTGGTATGGTGAGCAAAAAATAGACGAAGATTTGTATCAAAAATTTAAAGAAGATTTTTTAAATTCTTCTTTATCAAAAAATAAAATACTGTGATATGAATAAAACATTCAAATTATACGGTATTATTTTCATCATCGTGATGGTAGTTTTGGTTTTGCTAGAAATGAGCAAAGCAGAAGTAATAGATTGGCGAAAAAACTATCAAACAAAAGAAAAATCTCCGTTTGGCTTGTATATTTTCGATCAAGAAGCGCCAAAATTATTAAACAATAAGCTAAAAAAAGTTGCGCTTTCGCCATACGATTATTATCAAGACAATAAAAAATACGAACCTCATAATATTCTATTAATCGAGCAAGATATAGACGCAGAATCTTGGAAAAAAATTAAGAATATGGTCAACCTTGGCTCAGATGTATTGGTTATATCTGATAATTCTTTCCCAGATCCGATAGAATCTATGGATCTGCATCTTAGTCGTGTGAATTTTGAAGATATAAACACATTAAAATTCACGGATAAAAATTTAAAAAATGATTCGCTTATTTTAGATAAATTTCCTACCAGACAAGGTTTCACTTATGTTTCCGAAGATGTAGAAATTCTGAGCACAACAGATACTTTTGATGAAATTGGCGCTAATTTTATTAAATTTAAAAGTGGAAAAGGACACATTTATTTTCATTCAGAGCCACTCTTTTTAACAAACTATTATCTGCTTAGTTCCAAAAATTCCAAATATTTAGAAAATGTATTTAGCTATTTGCCAGATAGAAAAACAATGTGGTTTACCGCAGATAGTCGAGAATCTGGATCAGCATCCAGTCCATTAAGTTTTATTTTGGCAAATGCACCATTAAGATATGCTTGGTATTTGCTTTTAATCGGCTTGTTGATTTTTATTTTTTTTCAAGCAAAGCGAAAACAAAGAATTATCCCAATTCTAAAACCGCTAGAAAATAAATCTGTCGAATTTGTGAAAAGTATCGGAAACCTCTATCTTCAAGAAGGCGATTTTCATGATATGATGGCAAAAAAAGCGCAGTATTTTCTGCATAAAGTTCGATTAGATCTTTTTTTAGATACCAAAATCTTAGATGATAAATTTGCCAAAAAATTACAATTAAAAACGGGAAAAAATTTAGTGAAAATTGAAGAAGCAATAGTTTTAATCAACAAAGCGCAAGATCCGTATGCTCAAGTGCAAAAAGAAGATTTGATAAAAATGAACAATATATTAGATGATATTTTAGGGTAGATTTTGAAGAATAATTAATTGGAGCTATTTAAATACAAAAATGCTTCATAGAAGCCCAAACTTCAAAAAAATAAAATGCAAAATGGCTTCAGAGAAGCCCAACCTTTGTAGATATTAAAAAAAATTAGAACGCAACACGGCTTCAGAGAAGCGCAACCTTTGTAGATATTAAAAAAAATTAGAACTTCAGAGAAGTCCAACCTTTGTAGATATTAAAAAAAATTAGAACGCAACACGGCTTCAGAGAAGCCCAACCTTTGTAGATATTAAAAAAAATTAGAACGCAACACGGCTTCAGAGAAGCCCAACCTTTGTAGATTTTGTAATTATGGCAAACACGTATTCACAAATTTTTATCCAATTGGTTTTCGCTGTAAAATATAGAGAAAAATTAATTACAGAAGAAAAAAGAGATCGATTAGAAAAGTACATTACCGGAATTATTCAAAATAAAAACCAGAAATTGTTGGCTATTTATGCAAATCCAGATCATATTCATATCTTGATTGGCTATAATGATTTGAATGTTTTGATTCCAGATATTGTACGAGATATAAAATCGGATTCTTCAAAGATGATGAATGATGAAAATTGGTTTCGTGGTAAATTTAATTGGCAAATAGGATATGGTGCGTTTTCTTATTCCAAAAGCCAAGTAGATAGAGTTTCCAAATATATTTTAAACCAAAAGGAACATCATAAGAAACAATCTTTTAAACAAGAATATTTGGAATTATTAACAAAATTTGAGATAGAATACAAAGAAGAATATGTGTTTGAATTTTTCGATGATTTGTAGATTATACCAAACAAGATTATAATTTAGTCAAAACATTATGGTATAATGCCGACACACTATGAAAATAGTGCAATGCAATTGGACTATATTGAATAGGTAGTCGGTATTAATTATACACAAAGGTCTAGCTTCTACGAAGCTAAATTGCGATATTGTAGATGTGATTATAAAGGTTTTGCTTCTATGAAGCAAACAATATTTTATAGATTTTATTTGAAAATAAATCTTTTGTATCTAGGTTTAGCTTCTATGAAGAATATGAAAAAGAAATACTATATTTAATAATTAGAAAAAATAATTCCTAAAAAAATGGAAAACGAAATATACAAAATACCAGATTTTCACGCGAGAGTAGATTTGTCTGCTCTGCAAAACAGTTTAAATCTTGTAAAATCAGAGATAGGAAAAGTGATTGTTGGTCAGGAAAATATGATCGATCATCTTTTGGCGGCGCTACTTTCCAATGGTCACGTTTTAATAGAAGGCGTTCCCGGTGTTGCAAAAACCATCACCGCAAAACTTTTGGCAAAAGCTATTTCTGTAGATTTTAGCAGAATACAATTTACGCCAGATTTAATGCCTTCGGATATTTTGGGTACAAGCATTTTCAATGTGAAAAACTCTGAATTTGAATTTAAACAAGGACCTATTTTCTCCAATTTTATTTTAATTGATGAGATCAATAGATCGCCCGCAAAAACGCAAGCAGCCTTGTTTGAGGTGATGGAAGAGCGCCAAATCACGATGGATGGAACGGAGTACAAAATGGATTTGCCGTTTTTGGTAATTGCCACACAAAATCCTATTGAGCATGAAGGAACGTATCGTCTTCCAGAAGCGCAATTAGATCGTTTTTTATTCAAAATAAATGTTGGTTATCCAAATATTGATCAAGAAATTATGATCATCAAAAATCAGCATGAAAATAAACTAGAAGATAAAACAGATGCTGTAAAAGCGGTACTTTCTGCGCAAGATTTGCAATCTTACCAAAATTTGGTAAAAGATATAATCGTCGAGCACAATTTATTAGAATATATTGCAAAAATAATTGTGAATACGAGGGAAAATCAATTCTTATATTTAGGTGCTTCTCCAAGAGCAAGTTTGGCATTATTAACTGCAAGTAAAGCTTTTGCGGCAATACGAGGTAGAGATTTTGTAACACCAGAAGATATAAAAGAAGCTTCTTTTGCAGTGTTGAGACATCGAGTAATGGTTTCTCCAGAAAAGGAAATGGAAGGTTTGACAGCCGATGAAATCATCCGCCAAATAATGGAAAGCATAGAAATACCACGATAATCTTCATTCTGTCATTGCGAGAAACGAAGCAATCTCAAACGCCAAACACCAAATTAATAAATCATTAAAAAGATATAAATTGAAATCGCTTTACATCAATACCCGTTTTTTCCTCCTGCTAATTGCAGTAGGATTTTCTTATGTATTTGCTTTCTTTTTCCCAATATTAATGAATTTTGCCCACCTATTTTTGGTGCTATTAATTATCGTATTTTTAGTAGATTATCTATTTCTTTTCACCGAAAAACAGGGAATCAATGCACAAAGAATTTTGCCAGAAAAAATGAGCAATGGCGATGAAAATAAAATTAAAATTGATGTAAAAAACAATTTTAGATTTAAAATATTAGTCAAAATTATTGATGAAATCCCTTTTCAATTTCAGAAAAGAGATTTTGTGATTAATCAAAAAATTCTTTCAAATAAAAACGTTCTGTTAGAATATATTCTAGAACCAAAAGAACGTGGCGAATATAGTTTTGGAAATTTAAATGTATTTGCGCAATCGCAAATTGGTTTGGTTTCCAAAAGATTTCAATTTCAAAAAAATGCAATGTTGCCAGCTTATCCATCCTTTATACATTTAAGAAAATACGAATTGATGGCACTTCAAAATGAATTTCTATTAGGCGGAATTAAAAAAATCCGAAGATTGGGACATACCATGGAATTTGAGCAAATTAAAGAATACGTACCTGGCGATGATATAAGAACGATCAATTGGAAAGCAACTTCCAAGCGAAATCAACTGATGGTAAACCAATATCAAGATGAAAAATCTCAACGCATTTATTTATTGATTGATAAAGGAAGAACCATGCAAATGCCTTTCCGAGGTTTGAGTTTGCTAGATTATTCCATCAATGCAACGATGGCGCTTTCTCATATTATTTTGAAAAAATTTGATCGCGCTGGAATGATGACTTTCTCCAAAAAAACCGAAAATAGAGTAGTTGCGGATAACAAAAGCGGACAATTGAAAAAGATTTCCGAGGCTTTGTATAATATCCAAACCAACTTCTACGAAAGCGATTTTAGCAGATTGTATACTGATGTGAGATTTAATATCGGACAAAGAAGTTTGCTTTTACTCTTCACCAATTTTGAAACTTTGGATGCCGTAAATCGCCAAATGAAATATTTGCGTGGAATTGCAAAAAACCATGTTTTGGTGGTTATTTTCTTCAAAAATTCTGAATTGCAAAATTTAATAAATGAAAATCCTGAGAACATGCAGGAAGTCTATGATCAAATAATTGCAGAGAAATTAGAGTTTGAAAAGAAACTCATCATTCAAGAGTTGCGAAAATACGGTATTTATTCGCTCTATACTTTACCAGAAAATCTGAATATAGAAGTGATCAATAAATATCTGGAAATAAAAGCGAGAGGGATTTTGTAAGAATGCAATCAGCAATAAATAATAACGAATTATGAAAATCACATTAAACAGAATCAACGATAATTACCTTTTTGAATGCAAAAATTCCGTAGGAAATAGTATTCTTCTCAACAATGTTTCTCATTCAGATTCGGATAAAGGTGTTTCTCCTATGGAATCTGTATTGATGGCAGTTGCGAGTTGCAGTGCGATAGATATGATTTCTATTTTGAAGAAGCAACGGCAAGAAGTCACTTCATTTTCCGCAGAAGTTACGGGTGAAAGAATAGAAGTAGATGAGGCGAAACCTTTCAAATCTATTTTGGTGAAATTTTTTCTGGAAGGAAACATCGACCCGAAAAAAGCGGAAAGATCTGCCTCACTTTCGTTTGAAAAATTCTGCTCAGTTTCTAAAACTTTGGAACCGAATGTGACGGTGGATTATGAAGTTTTTGTGAATGGGGAAATTGTAAGTTAATTTGAATGAGAATTGCCTTTATATTTTTTATTTTAATAATTTCTAGTTGCAACAAGAAGGAAATTGTAAAGGAATATCCACTTATTCATGAAAGATATTTTTCAGTGTCGGAACTTGAAGGTAAGATTGATAGTATAGGAAAGATTAAGAAAATAAAATCCGGCGGACCACCACCAGAATTTGGTGATGAAATTGATAAAAGATATTTGTTGGGTGCAATTCATTTTATTGTAGAAGACAGTTTAAAATCACGGTATGTTATCAATTATTTGGAACCTTCAATGATGAATTATTTGATAATTCCTCCTTCAAAAGAAGATTCGTTGTTCCAAATACAAGAATGTGCAGAAATCATTCGCAAAGCAAAATCAATTTCCACTTCTAAAATTACCTCTATTTTAGGTCAAAATAGAGTAAAGATTGCTTACAATATTTCTCGAAGACCTTTGCTGATAACATTCGCCTTAAAAAATGATACTTTATAAGGCGATGCTATGTATAAAATTCTAACTTTTATGGAAAAGAATGAAATGCAAAGTTATTATATTAGAAGAATGAATGATGAGGAAATTAGTTTTCTAAACACTTTTAAATAATTGAAAAAGTCTCTAATCAAAACGAAAATCTGCGCCCCGACTTGATGATAATTTCCTATTTAGTCAGCGCTTAAAAACACTATGATTTTCAATTTCTAAAATTTTAATATTGATATTTTCTGGAATTTTTGATTCCAAGTTAAAGTTATCA
>NZ_JABSNO010000021.1 GCF_013294015.1 Frigoriflavimonas asaccharolytica | reverse complement strand
TTTCTTTTTGCTTCCATTTTTTTCGATGTAAACTCATGACACAAATTTAAGGTTATTACTAATTTATGTGTCCAGGAATTAATCACGCTATTACCGTATTTGATAAAAATAATAAGTTTCCAGAAATTAAAATACCAGACATTATTATTGATTTTAAATCCGAAATGTGGGTAACTGAAAAATAAAATCTATTTATCACCCAGTTTTCAAGGTAAAAGAAATCTTGAAAAAATATTATCCATTAGAAATAATAGAAAAAAACAAAAATATGAGAGGCGTTTCAAGAATTATTCGTATTCAAGATTTAGAAATGTAAATATTTAATTTTTCTTACTATAATTGTAAAAATTATGTACTTCATATTGCCTTCAATATTAAATAATGCGGATATAAAATTAAAATTTTTGAAAAATAAACTTCCATAAAATTATTTTGAAATATAGAAATCTAAACCCTTTCAGACTTCGAACATCTGAAAGGGTTTTTCATATAAAACCATTATATTTGCAAGTATATAATTCGAGTTCAAAACATAGAACTTGAAACCCTAAACTTGAAACAAAATTTATATGTTCAGAAGCCATACCAACGGAGAATTGTCCCTCAAAAATTTAAACGAAACCGTCACCCTTTCTGGTTGGGTACAAACCATACGAGACAAAGGTTTTATGATCTGGATAGATCTGCGAGACAGATATGGCGTAACGCAATTGCTTTTGGACGAAGAGCGTTCTACCGAAGAATTGATGAAAGCTGCCAAAAATTTAGGCAGAGAATTCGTGATTCAAGTTGAAGGAAAAGTAATAGAAAGAACTTCAAAAAATCCTAAAATTCCAACAGGAGATATAGAAATTTTAGTAGAAACATTAACTATTTTAAATGAATCTCAACTTCCACCTTTCACCATAGAAGATGAAACCGATGGTGGCGAAGAATTGAGAATGAAATACAGATACTTGGACATCAGAAGAAATCCTGTGCGAGAAAAGTTGATTTTCAGAAGTAAAATTGCACAAAAAGTTCGGAATTATTTATCTGATCAAAATTTTATAGAAGTTGAAACGCCAGTTCTCATAAAATCTACACCAGAAGGTGCAAGAGATTTTGTGGTGCCAAGCAGAATGAACGAAGGGCAATTTTATGCGCTTCCACAATCGCCACAAACTTTTAAACAATTATTGATGATCGGCGGAATGGATCGCTATTTTCAAATTGTAAAATGTTTCCGTGATGAAGATTTGCGTGCAGATCGTCAACCAGAATTTACCCAAATAGATTGCGAATTGGCATTTGTAGAGCAAGAAGACGTTTTACAAATTTTTGAAGGTTTGGCTTCTCATCTAATTTCAGAAATTTCTGGAAAAGAAACAGGCAAATTTCCAAGAATAACGTATGAAGAAGCCATGCAAAAATATGGAAACGATAAGCCAGACATTCGTTTCGGGATGGAGTTTGTAGAATTGAACGAAGAAACAAAAGGTAAAGATTTCAAAATTTTTGATGAGGCAGAATTGGTTGTCGGAATAAATGTTGAAAATTGTGCAGAATATACCAGAAAGCAAATTGACGCTTTGGTAGATTTTGTGAAAAAACCACAAGTTGGTGCTTCTGGATTAATTTGGATTAAAAAACAAGCAGATGGAAGCGTAACATCTTCTGTAAATAAATTTTTCGATGAAGAATCATTAAGCAAAATTGCTGAAAAATTTAATGCAAAAGCAGGAGATTTAATGCTAATCATGAGCGGAACTGAAAATAAAGTTCGCGCACAACTTTCTGCATTGAGAATGGAATTAGGTAATCAATTGAATTTAAGAAATCCAAAAGATTTTGCACCACTTTGGGTTTTAGATTTTCCATTATTAGAATGGGACGAAGAAACCGAAAGATACCACGCAATGCATCATCCATTCACCGCACCAAAACCAGAAGACGAACATTTATTAACGGAAAATCCTGGAAAAGCAAGAGCAAATGCTTACGATTTAGTTTTAAATGGCAACGAAATTGGCGGTGGATCTGTAAGAATTTTTAATAAAGAAATGCAATCCAGAATGTTTGATTTACTCGGATTTTCTAAAGAAGATGCAGAAGCACAGTTTGGCTTTTTGATGAACGCTTTCAAATATGGAGCACCACCACACGCAGGAATTGCTTTAGGATTTGATCGATTGGTCGCGATTTTAGATGGCAACGAAACGATAAGAGATTACATCGCTTTTCCGAAAAATAATTCTGGACGTGATGTAATGATTGATGCGCCGAGCAAAATTTCTGATGAGCAGTTGGAGGAATTGAGTTTGAAATTGAATTAAAAAATATAAATTGGAAGCGGAGTATATTTCTTCGCTTTTTTATTTATGTGATTCTTTATAAAAATAATCATTTAATTTTGTTACCAGTTGGCTGATCTGATTCATAAAGAAATCATCGTATTTTTTATAAGAGTCTACATCAGCATTATCAAAAAAATCTGGATAGAATTTTTTCACCTCTTTCTGCATTGCTTCATCTACTGCATCAGCGAAAACAGCTCTTCGAGAATTGCTAAATGCCATATCAGGAATCAATTCTTGAATTTCGTTTAAAGATTCTTTAGCAGCTGCAGTAAATTTCAAATTTTCTGACCATTCTATGTGTTTTTGGATTTTTTCTTCAGAATATTCATTCATATATTTTTCTATAAAAAAATGGACTGGAAATTCTTCCGAATGTAAAATCTGAAGAATTTTAGAATCCATAAATCCGTAACTTCTAATTCCGCTACTTACTTTTGAGATATAATCTGCAGCATCGGGATTGTAATTTTGAAGAAATCTTCTAAAATGCGAAAAGTTAATCATCCAAGGAATTCTAACTTCATTTCCAGCATCATTTTGTAAAAAAACATGGAATTGAACAATATCTTCACCAAATTCCTCTAAATTACTATACTCTTCTATTCTCTTGATCATATATCTTGCGTTTAAAGTAAGTGTTGAATATATTTCTGTCTTTGATTAACAAATTTATAAAAAATATGAGGGAATATATTTGTTAGATTTAACTATTTTTACCCTACACAAATTTTTGAGCAATGGAAAAATCTTTAGAAATCTTAAAAAAATATTTTGGATATAATCGTTTTCGGCTCACGCAAGCAAATGCAGTAGAAAATGTAATTGCAAAAAAAGATACCTTTGTTTTGATGCCAACTGGCGGCGGAAAATCTTTGTGCTACCAAGTTCCGGCTTTGGTTTTGGAGGGAACAGCAATCGTGATTTCGCCATTAATAGCGTTGATGAAAGATCAAGTTGATGCTTTGCGCGCGAATGGAATTTCTGCTGCATTTCTCAATTCTTCCATGAATCCTAATGAGCAAAATGAAACTTTTCGACAATTAAAAGATGGTAAACTTAAACTTCTATATGTTGCGCCAGAAAAATTAAGTGCAGATAATGGTCACTTTTTAAATCTGTTGAAAGACATCAATATTTCCCTTTTTGCAGTTGATGAAGCGCATTGTGTTTCGCATTGGGGACATGATTTTCGTCCGGATTATTTGTTTTTAAATGGGATTAAAGAGCAATTTCCACAAACGCCAATTATTGCACTTACAGCAAGTGCAGATGAAATTACGCGGCAAGATATTATTAAACAACTGAATCTTCAAGATCCAACCGTTTTAATTTCGTCTTTCAATAGAGCAAATATTAAATATTTTGTTCAGCCGAAACAATCGGTAAGCAATCATATCATTCAGTATTTAAATGAACATCCAAATGATTCTGGGATTATCTATTGTCTTTCAAGAAAAGGTACGGAAGAATTAGCGAATTACCTGAAGGAAAACGGGATAAATGCTGCCTATTATCACGCTGGAATTCCTTCGGTGGAACGAGCGAAAGTTCAGGATGATTTCATTAAAGATAAAATTCGCGTAATGATTGCGACCATTGCATTTGGAATGGGAATAGACAAAAGCAATGTGCGATTTGTAATTCATGCAGATTTGCCCAAAAATATTGAAAGTTATTACCAAGAAACCGGAAGAGCAGGAAGAGATGGTTTGCCAAGTGAAGCGATTTTATTTTATTCTAATGCCGATGTGATGAAGTTGAAAAACTTTGCAATGTCTGAAAACGAAGAACAATCTAGTTTGATGCTGCGGAAATTGCAACAAATGACAGACTTTGCCGAGATGCACAAATGCAGACGACAATATTTAATGGAATATTTCGGAGAATCTCACCCTGGAAATTGTAATTCTTGCGATTATTGTTTGAGCGAATTTGAAAATTGGGATGCGACCATTGATGCACAAAAATTATTGAGTGCTATTTTCCGATTGAAAGAAAGGTTTGGAAAAAATTTAATCATTGATTTTCTTCGAGGTTCGAAAAGTGTAAAAATAAAAGATTACATGAAAGATATGCCGACTTATGGAATTGGAGCCAATTCTGATAAAAAATATTGGCAAAATTTAATTCGGCAATTGATCATTAATGATTTTTTAAAAGATTCTAATGATGAATATCCTGTTTTAAAATTAACGGAATCCAGCAAAGAAATTTTATTTAATAGTAGAAAAGTTAATCTGCAAAAAGTAAAAGATTTAGTAAAAGCAGTAACTGTAGAAGATATAGAAACCACCTATGAAACCAATGAAATAGATGCAAATCTAGACTTATTTGATGAATTGAGAATGGTACGCAGACAAAAAGCGGAACAAGAAAATGTGCCGCCTTATGTAATTTTATCTGATGCAAGTTTGATGGAACTGGCAAGTTATCTACCAAATTCTAAAGAAGAACTTGCGCAGATTAGCGGTTTTGGCGCTTTTAAAATAGAAAAATATGGAGAATTATTTTTAAATGTAATTCAAGATCATTGTACAATTCATGAATTAAACAGCAAAATTTCCGAAAAAGCTCCGAAAAAAATTCGTGCGCCAAAAGAAGGAAATAAAAATATTAGCGGTACTTACACCACGACTTTCCAAATGTACAAAGATGGAAATAACATCGAAGAAATCGCTAAAATCAGGAATTTATCCATTAATACTATTCAAAATCACTTTGCTAATTTCGTAATTGCGGGAGCAATAAAACCGAGTGAATTGATGGATGTAGAAAAAATAGACCCCATAATTTCTATTGCAAAAACCCAAACTATTCAATCTTTAAAAGCGATAAAAGAAGAACTAGGCGAAGATTTTTCTTATTTTGAAATTAATATTGCGGTTGCATTTTATAAATCGCTAGAAATGGAAAATAACGGAAATGAAAGCTAATGATTTTCTTTGCAGACAGAAAAAGATTGGATTTTTTCTAATTCCATAAACAATTATACCAAGCAGTCGCTTTGTCATTGCGTGGGAATCTAGCGTAATTTTATACTGCTAGATGCTTTCAGCATGACAAACTGTACTTCTAATTACTGAATTTTGCTACGGCAATTTAGCCACCAAACTCTCCGGCAGAATCTTCAAAATATAATAAATTAATTTCCATTTAAAATTAGGAACTATAGAGAAAGAATTTCCCGCATTTACGATGTGTTTCGCAACGTAATTCGGCTCCATCAAAAGGTTTTTGTTCAGTTCTAAACCTTCATTAATTTTGGTATTGATGTAGCCACTCACCAAAACATTCACCACAATTTTTCTTGAAGCTAATTCTTGTCGAAGTCCTGCAAGATATTGCGTAAAAGCAGATTTTGTGCTTCCATAAATGAAATTGCTCTTTCTACCACGAACACCAGAAAGGGAAGACAACCCGATAATTCTTTCTAAATTTTTGTTGAATTTGTCCATCGCAATAATGTTTAGAATAGAAACTGCGCCAGAATAATTGACTTTCATCATTTCAAAAGTTCCTTCAAAATCTTGCAAGGCTTGTTGATTTTCCACCAAAAGTCCCGCAGCGTAAATCACGATGTGAGGTTTTGAGGGAAGTTCATCATAGAAATTTTGATGCGAAGAAAAATCTGTAGCGTCAAAATGATGAAGGGAAATTTTGGTAGAATCTATCTTATTTTCATTAATAAAATCTTCTAGACTTTTCAAATTTCTGGATGATGCAATTACGGAAAATCCCTTTTCTACATATTGCAAAATGCATTGTTTTGCCACATCAGAATTGGCTCCGAGAATAAGGACTATTTTAGAATTATTGCTTATCATCATTAATTTTTTTTTAATAAACCATCAAGACATTAATTTTCATTAAGAATTTTGCTAAAATTTATCAAAGATAAATTTTAATGACCTTAATTTCTTAACAAAAAACTTAATGGTAAAAAATACAAGTTTAAATAAGAAGATGGTAGAAAAAAAATTCCATCAAAAAATTTGATGGAATTAAATTGGATCGAATTAACGATTATTTCTTTTCAGGTTCAGTTTCTGGGAATCTTTGTGCTGTAAATTCTCTAGAAATTGCTGCTTTTTCAAACTTTAATTTACCAGAAAGTGTTTCTATCACTATTCCATCTTCTTGTACTTGTGCTATTCTGCCATGCAAACCAGAAGTTAGAACTACTCTACTTCCTACTTTCAAATCTTCTTGAAATTTTTTCTCTTTCTTTGCCTTCGTCATTTGTGGACGAATCATCAAGAAATAAAATCCCACGAACATTGCGCCCATCATCATTAGCATTGTAGTAGAACTACCTTCTTGCCCCACTTGTAAAAAAATTGTCATCATATTTTCTAAAAATTATTTTACCACGTTTGCGGAGAACGTTAGCTTTATTGGCATATTTTCTACGTTTGCGTATACATCTGCATATTTATTCACTGCTCCGTCAAAACTAGAAGAATCAAATTTTAAATTCACGAAACCTTTTTTACCAGGAAGAATAGGAGTTTTTGTATAATCTGGAACTGTACAACCACAACCAGGCTTCACTTCGGAGATAATTAAAGGATTTTTTCCTGTGTTTGTAAATTCATATTTATGATCTACAACTTGTCCTTTTTTAACGTCTTTAAAATCAAAGTTACTTTGAGACAACACCAAAGTAGTAACAGGATTTTTCTTTGCTGCTTCCATTGCTGCTGCTTCTGGATTAGCTTCTGCTGGAGCAGGAGGAGGTGGAGGTGGCAAATTTGGATCCATTGTTTGAGGTTCCATACTTGCATCTGGACTTGCAGTTGTAGCCATTGTAGAATCTACTACAGTATCTGCTTGTATTGTGCTAACTTCTTTTTTACAAGCAACCAAACTGATAGCTGCTAATCCTAAAATAAATGTTATCTTTTTCATGTTTGAATATTTATATTATTTAGTTGAAATTTAATTAGTATTTCTAAATTCTATTTATTTCTTTGGTATATTTATCTAAAATACCATTCACAAATACATTAGATTTCTCGGTAGAAAACACCTTAGAAATTTCTATATATTCGTTTAAAAGTACTTTTGTGGGCGTCAATGGAAAATAATCTAATTCTGTGATTGCAGCGATGATGATGATTTTATCCATCAATGAAATACGATCCAATTCCCAATTGATAAGCTTATCCTTTAATTTTCCTTCTGTTTCATCCCAGTGTTTTACGCTTTCATTCAAAAGTTTTTTTGCAAAATCTCTATCTTCGTCGTCTTTTATGGTTTTAATTAAAGTATGGCTTTCTTCATCTTCTTTCAAAAATCCTATTGTTTTTTGAAACATAGAATTAGCTATATGAAAATCCGAAGCCCAACTTAATTCTTTCTCTTCCAAATGCGCATGAAAATCTTCATTTTCTGCAATATATCTTAAAAAAAGTTTGCCAATAAATTTTTGATCTTCTAGATAAGAACTTGTTTCCAAATTCATAAAATCTTGGTAGCGTTTACCTTTTTTAATTTTTTGAAAGGTAGAAACCAAAAGATGCTCTTGCAAATCCCATTGCAAATCCTTGTGTTTACCCGTGAAAACAATGCGCTCCGCATTCGCTTCCAACTGCAATAATACTTTGTTATCTACAAATTTTCTATTGGGAGCATCTTCATTATCATCTTTGATGTATTTTGCTTTTCCAATTTCCATTTGCTTTTCCGCAACCTCTTTTAAGGACAATAAAAAATTTAGTTGATATATGTAAAGATGATAAATTTTATCGATCTCTCTTAGCATATTTCTTTCTAAAAAGTCATATTCCAACGGATTTTGTATGTTTCCGTACAAGCTTTCTATTACCTTCTCTCGTATTTGTCTTCTTCCTAGCATTTATATGAACTTTTGTGAGTGCAAAGATAGCAATTTTTTAATATTTCTAAAGGATTATAGAATGTTGCTTCAATAGTAAATCGTATTTTTGCAAAAGATATTATGAACGCATTAAAAACCCTAAACCCATATTTCTACAAGCACAAAATTCTACTTCTTTGGGGATTTCTGTTTATCATTTGTAGCAATTTTTTTAATATTTACAAAGTTCAGTTTGTGGGAAAATCTGTAGACGAAATTTCTAAAAAAGGACAAGCAGGTTTCAACCAAGATGTTTTGATTTACGTAGGAATTATCGTAGGAAGTTCCCTTTTGACAGGATTTTTCACCTTTATGATGCGCCAAACCATCATCGTTGCATCCAGAAGAATTGAATATCAACTGAAAAATAAAATTTACAGACATTACCAAGAAATGTCTCTCACAGATTACAAAACTACTAGAATTGGAGATTTGATGAATAGACTATCCGAAGATGTAGTTGCCGTGAGAATGTATCTTGGACCAGGCGTTATGTATATTGCAAATCTCATTATACTATTGGTAATAACAAGTATTTACATGCTAAATACGGATGTAGAAATGACGCTTTGGTCTTTGCTGCCATTGCCAATTTTATCTTTCCTGATATATAAGGTAAGCTCCATCATCAACAAAAAATCTAAAATTAAACAGAAAAGCCAATCTGATATTTCAACTTTTGTACAAGACAGCTTTTCCGGAATTCGAGTGGTGAAATATTTTGCCAAAGAAAAATATATAGAGAAAAGCTACGGAGAAAAAGTAATAGATTATCAAGATAAATCTTTAGATCTTGCAAAAACAGAAGCTTATTTCTTCACCATTATTTTATTCGTAATTGGGCTTTTAAATGTTGCAATCCTCTTCATTGGTGGAGAAAAATATATGGCGAAAGAAATTTCTGTAGGCAAAATTGCAGATTTCTTTTTGTACATCAATATTCTCATTTTCCCATTTTCTATGGTTGGTTGGGTAACTTCTATTAACCAAAGAGCAGAAGCTTCTATGTCTAGAATTAATGAATTTTTAGACAAAAAATCCAACATCATCAATAGAAACAATAGAGATTACGAGATAAAAGGCGATATAGAATTTCAAAATGTTTCTTATACCTACCCAAATACAGGAATTCAAGCTTTAAAAAATGTAAATTTCAAATTAAAAGCGGGGAATTCTCTAGCAATAATGGGTAAAACTGGGAGCGGAAAATCGACCATTGCATTGTTGCTTTGCAGATTGATAGATCCAACGGAAGGCAAAATTTTAATTGACGGGAAAGATTTACGTGAACACAACATCAATGTTTATAGAAAATACATCGGTTATATACCACAAGAAAGCTATCTTTTTTCAGATACTATTGCAACCAACATTGGTTTTGGAGTAGACGATGCTACGCCAGAATTGATAGAAGAATTTGCAAAAAAAGCAGATATTCACAAGAATATTTTAGGCTTCAAAGAAAAATACGAAACCATGGTGGGAGAACGTGGCGTAATGCTTTCTGGCGGACAAAAACAAAGGATTTGCATTGCAAGAGCACTCATAAAAAAGCCAGAAATTCTCATTTTTGACGATTCTCTTTCTGCTTTAGATACAGAAACGGAAGAAAATATTTTGGAAAACATAGAAAAAGATCTCAAAAACTGTACTTCCATCATCATTACGCACAGAGAAAGCAGCGCGAAGAATGCAGACAATATTTTGAACCTCAGTAGTTTGGACAATAGTGTTGTTGCATGATTTTGGCTCTAGTTTACAAATTTAAAATAATTCTCGAAAAATTTTTCTTAGGTAAAAGATTTCCATTATATTTGTTTGAGAAGATAATATTATCCAATTAATTTTTACGAATGAGTGATTTTAGAGAAAGACAAGAAGAAATTTTCACAAAAGTTTTGAAAGCTGGTAGAAGAACCTATTTTTTTGATGTACGTGAAACAAAAGCAGGAGATTACTATCTCACGATTACAGAAAGCAAAAAAATATTCCACGAAGATAGAGATCCAAGTTTTGAAAAGCACAAAATTTATCTTTATAAAGAAGATTTTGAAGATTTTAAACAAAATTTTGAGGAAGCCACAGATTTCATCATCAACGAAAAAGGCGAAGATGTAATATCAGACAGGCACGACAAAGACTTCAAAGGCAGAAACTTCACGATAGATTCTGAAGACGAAATATAAAAAAACGAAAAGCATTTAATTTAATTAGATGCTTTTTTTTGGCGGACAATTCTTGCTATCCGTTATATCTTTTTTGTCTGAAAAATTTTAGCAAGTTGAAAACGACGGCAAACAAAAAAGGATGCCACTTCTATCAAGGCCGCGGATTTTTGTAAGTTGAAAATTTGTATTTTTGATTGAGAAATTTTAATCAGAACCTATGCCTACTTGTTTATTATGTCCGATTTTATAAATGATAAGATATTAAGTTCAAAATGGATAGTAACTATACAATATTAATTATATTTTCTTCTGTACTATTTATTTCAGTTTTGTATTCATATATAAAAATGAACATCGACTTATATCATTCAAAAAGAAAGTATTCAAAAAATTTTAAAGACGAATTTGATTATGATAAAAATGTCGATTTCTATTATCATAATCTTATAAATTCATTAATTCTTTTCACATATACCAGCGAAGAATTGCAACAACTAGAACCAATTCTGATTGATCCAATTTCTGAATTGTATGAAGAAATTGATTATGCCTTCATCCCTAACCTATTCGAATCTGTTTTTCGGAATGGATTAATTGAGCAAAAAAATAAAAATTCACTAATAAATTTCAAAACAAAAATTGATGAAATCCCAAATGAATATTGGAATTATAAATCAATGGACACAATTCCTATTTGGAAAGAAATAAATTTAGAGGCCAATAATTTATTAAACAATATCAATTGTAAGCAAAGAATTTATGAGGATAAATACGTTTATTTTAATACTGCAAAATAATTAAATAAACATTTACATTTCTAAAGCAATTTAACAAAAAAAAACGCTTAAATAAATCTATGCGTTAAATTCAAAATCTTCTACAAATTAAAATTTGTAGAAGATATATCAATTTCAATAGAATTAAATACTCTTTAAATATTAATCTATATAATTATTAAATGCTCTTGCATTCGTATTCACATTTTCCACATATTTTTGCGGTGTTTTAATTCCTGTAACTGTACTAAGAATACCAGACGGATCATTTAAGAAAGTTTGCCTCGCATTAAAAAATGCTTGATAAGTTGTTGCAGCTACATTTTTCATTAAAATCATTGGTTTCTGAATATTCTTAAATCCTACCATTGTAAAATTTATAAAATCACTTTTATCATAAACTTCTAATATTAAACCCGGCAACCCTTTGAAAACATATGGACCATCTGGAATTGGAATAGTATCTGTATACCAAGCAATATAAGTACGACCTTTATACTTTCCTACTGCTTTTTTACATTGATAAGAGGAGATTTTTTTTGTTTCATTTTTCAATTCCCATACGATCTTATTTTCCAGAGGAAAAGAAAATTTCGTTTTTAATAGTTCTTTGTAGATAATTTGATTTCCATTATCAGAAAATACTTCAGATCTAAATATTGGTGTAGGAATACTACTGACATCTATAATTACTTTTCCATCCACTATATTACTAAAGCTTTTTACTCGTACAACTTCAGTGATAGAGTCTTCTGCATATTTAACAGAACTTCTAAACAAGGATTTTTGACCATTTAAGAGTAAAAATAAATCTTCCTCCGCAACTGCTCCATTTGCTAACGTATCCCCAACTTGTTTTAAACGATAAGTAACTTGGATTTGAGAATTTTGTTTATCTGTCTGCCCAAAAATATTTATAGAATACAATATGAAAATGAAATATAATAAACGCATAAGAATTAATTAACTAATTTGAGAGTGTATTATTCTGTCTTCCATAAAACCCTGGACAATAATAATTAACAAGACCTCTTGCATTATCAATGTGACACCTTTGTGCATCTTCGTAAGTGGGACTACTTGTACCTTCTCCCCAGCAAATAGTATCACTCAAAACTTCATTGGTACATGGAATAAGTATGCCTACAGATAAACATTCTGCTGTAATTTTTGGATTAGAGATTTTTACTACTTCATTTGATGTAGGATTTTCTAAACCTTTAGCTTGCGCTGAACTAATAGCTATAAAAGCAACTGCAAATGAAAACTTTTTCATTTTGTTTAATTTTAATATTTCTAAATTATTTTTCGTTGTAAATTGTGCACATCTAATCAACGATACAAAGCAAAAAAAAAAAAAACCAATTACGCAATAGTTTTTTTATTATTTTAAAAATAAAAAAAATTATGTTGCAAGTTTTTATTGAATTAATACCTATTATATCTACCCTTTATAAATATAATATTTTCAAAAGAAAGAAAGAAAAATTAAAATGAAAATGTTTCAGCATATCTTAAAAAACTAAACATGTAGACATAGTGAAGATTTTTAGATTTAGAATAAATTTAAATGAAAATATAGATGCATCTTGAAATTTTTAATTTCAAATTTTTTTTATTATTGGAAAATGTATTAAATGAGGAATTCAAAAAAAAAACGCATAGAAATAAATCTATGCGTTAAATGGGTGACTGACCGGGTTCGAACCGGCGACCTTCGGTACCACAAACCGACATTCTAACCAGCTGAACTACAATCACCGTTTTGTGGGTGCAAATATAGTAAATTTCTAAATGCTACAAAAGAATTCTATCAAAATTTTTCAAAGCAATTAACTTTTCTGTCGTAAAGCCTTCTGCAAAGGCTACACCAGACAATCTTCCCAGGTTTTGTGCTCTGTATGTTAAGCTTTCTTGGAAATCTTTAGTAGCAATTGGCGTCATTGGTTCTTTGCTATTTTCATCGTAAAATTGCGTTTTGTATGCCAAACAAGCTTCTAGTTTTTGCTCCATAAACTCGGATATATCAATCACAAAATCTGGCACAATTTCTTTCCACTGTATATAATTAAAAATATATTTTGGTCTCCAAATTTCTTGCAAATTTCCTTGAAACGTCGTTTCTATTTTTCGCAATCCTGACAAAAAACAAGCATCTGAAACTAGTTTACTAGCTTTTGCATGATCTGGATGGCGATCATCAATTGCATTGGCCAAAACAATTTCTGGTTGGTACTTTCTAATGATTTGAACTATTTTTAGTTGATACTCCTTGGTATTTTCTAAAAAACCGTCTGGTAAATCTAAATTTTCCCTTGCAGAGATGCCTAAAATCCTCCCTCCTTCTTCTGCCTCTTGCATTCTACTCTGTGCTGTGCCACGCGTTCCTAATTCGCCTCTTGTAAGGTCTAGTACTGCAACATTTTTACCTTCCGAAATTAATTTTGCAATGGTGCCACCACAACCTAGTTCTATATCGTCTGGATGTGCACCTATAGCTAATATATCTACTTTCATAAATTTTGTATTAAAATCAAAAAAAAACCTCAATTTTTCAATTGAGATTTTTTTATAATTGATATTTTTATTTTGCCATTAAAGCAGTGTTCAAAGTAACTGCTGGTTCATACGTTGGATTTAAGTTTACAGCTTGTTGAGCGTAGTCTTTTGCTGTAGCTAAATCTTTGTCTTGCTTGAAAAATGCTACTAAATAGTATGCATAAGAAAGTGCTTCTTTGCTCTTCATCTGTTCTGGTACTGGTTGCGCTCTTACCATATCTATATATTTTTGGTAAGATGCTTCTGCCATATCATTATTTTGTAATAATTGATAAGCAGCGCCCTTTGCGTAGTAAGAATAAGTGTAATCTGGTGCAACTGCAATCATCTTGTCCCACGCGATTATTGCGCCATCATAATTTTCTGCCTGAGTGTACGCTGTACCCAATGCTACGATAGATTCTACATCTTTAGGATTTGCAGCAATTTTTTTCTTCAAAGCCTCTATTTCTGGGGTAGTTGCACCTGCATTTGCAGCAGCCATATCTGCACCACCACCTTTAATTTTAGCCAATTCCATATCCCAATCCATTGTTTCATCTTTTGCAGCTTTTGCAATGGCAACTTTTTGCATTGCATCATTCATCAACAAAGTTTTCTTGCTTTCATCTGTCTCATTCTTAGCAAGACCTGCAGAGATTAGTCCCATCAAACCTTGATCTCCAGCAGAAAAAGTACTTTTATCTGCTTGAGACATAAATGTATTCAAACTTGCCAATGCTTCTGGATACATTCCATCTGCATATTGCAAAAATGATTTTAATTTATACTTAATAGGATCATCAACTTTATCAAATACCTTATCCAATGTTACCTTAGAGTTAGCATAATCATCATTAATAAAGAACAATTTTGCAATTTCTAATTGTGTATATGGATCTTCATCGGCATTTTTGGCATAATTAATAAGATTTTGCGTAGCCTCACCATTATTCTGATATTTTATGTTATAAGCTGCTAAAGCTTTATAAGCTGGCGCATAAGTAGCATCTGACAAAACTGCTTTATCCAAGCTTTCTTTCGCTTTTTGCCATTGTTGTGCAGCCATCCAAAGTGTTCCGATTCTTGTAAAAACAGAAGCTTTGTTTTTTGCACTAGGCAATGCTTTATCATAAGCAGTCATTGCAGAACCTGCAACTTGCGGGCTATTCGTCAATTTCAATCTATAAGCATCTCCCAAAGTATAATAATAGTTGGTCGGTACTTCTTTTCTTTCTCTTTCAATCGCTTTATCCAAATATTCTATTGCTAAATCTGGATTAGATGCTTTTTCAAATAAAGTTAAAGCTTCTGCTGCTCTATAAAGTATTTCAGAATCTTTTTCTCTAGAATCTTTCACCGCACTTTGAATTTCTGCAATTCCAGATTTGTCTCCTCTTCCTAATTTAATAGATGCCAAACCAATTTTATTCAAATTGCTTCTTTTATCAGCTGCCAAACCTTTGTCAAAATACTCTTTCGCTTTCGCAAAATTCGGTTGAAACTGTGTTAAATAAACATTTCCGTTGTAGAAATAGTTTTCCGCACTTGCATCTTTGCTAAGCATTTGCTCAAAATTTTGCTTTGCTTGTGCATATTTATGGCTATCAATATTATTGATTCCTTGTTGAACAGATTGTGCCAATGCAAAATTTGCAACTAAACCGAAAGCTACTCCGTAAGCTATTTTTCTTGATAATATCATGATGTTTTTTTTATTTTAAATTTCTAATTCGTGTTATACTACGCAATTTTTAGACCAAAAAAATTTAAGAATGTACAGTATTCATTTTCAATACATTTGCACTTCTCTGCTGTAGAGGTTAAATTTTTGCAAACCTTCTTTTGCTACAACTATTTGCCCTAGTTGCGTGCAAGAATATCTAATAAAACCATTTGCCATCCCAAAAGTACCGTCGCTGGTCAGAAAATAAAGTACTCTTGTAAAAGGATAGGTCATATTTCGAAGGTTTTCTGCATTTGGTTCATAAGTTTTTCCATTTTTTTCAATTGCAAGCACTTTAACTTTTGCTCGCAAAGCTTCCGCCTCTTTAGAATATGGTCTGCTGAAAGTATTAAGGGAAACTACTCCTATTTTGTCTTGATATTTGGATAATTGCTCTACTACATTTTGATTACCACTGATGATGGAATAATTTAATGAAGAAGGTAGTTTACCAAATTTTTGAGCCACAAAATTTAAATTGCTAGAATTTGTTCCATCAAAAATTAACTTTTTATCCTCAGACAAAAGCTCTTTTTGAATATCCTCATAGGAAATAGAATTTAATGAAGATTCTTTTGGTACAACAAATAAAACTGCATCTGCGGCAAATTTAGCTGGTTGAAAAGGTAGATCTATTTGCTTTTCGTATTCTGCTATTTCCTTAGCAGATAAATCTCTAGACATTACTATAATGTTTGATTTTTTATTCAACAGATTTAGAAATGCAATATCTTCCTTTGTGTTTTTCACCTCAATTTTTGCGTCTGGATAAGCAATCATATAACCTTCTGCCAAAGCAGTAGTGACGCTTTGAAAAGAATCATCTGCTGATATTGTCATCGTACCTTTAAAGTAGGATTCTGGCGGTTTTTCTTTTTTCGTACAATTCAATATAATTATACATAGTAATAATAATAATCCACTACTCTTCATCAGTATCTTGTTTTACTTTATACATCGCTCTTATTATACGGAATAATCCATATGCAATCAATAATGCTCCCAATGCATAAGATGTAAAATCTTCCAATGGATTGAAAAACCATTTCTTCCAAATCACAAATACACCCAAAACCATATAAAAAAATCCGATTACTGCGGACAACCATTTAAAAGCCATTTTACAAAAATAAGATTATTTTTTAAAACAAAAGAGAAGCAATTGCTTCTCTTTTTATAATATTTCGTTAAAATTTGATATTAGAATTGCATCGCTATCGGCATTCTAAATCTATATCTTACGTTTTGTCCGTTAATTTTTGCTGGTGTCCATTTGTTTTTAATAGATTTCACAGTTCTTTCTGCTTCCTGATTAAAATACTTGTTGTTTCCTGAAGCTTTCACATCACTGATTTGACCGTCTCTTTCAACGACAAATGTAACTTCTGCTCTCATTGTTCCTTCTTCACCATCCATTTCACCTTGATCAAAAGTAGTTTCAACTTTACTTCTAAAGGCTTTAATACCTCCTGGAAATTCTGCTAATTGCTCTACTTCACTGTAAACTTTTTTATCGTCCAACTGTGGTTTAACTGCAACCGAAACTGCTTTACCTGTAGAAGGTGGCGGTGGTGGTGGAGTATAAACTGGAGTTCTAACGCCTTCAACGTTTTCTGTACCAGTAGTAGTTTTCAACTGCTCCGAAATTGGCGGAGGTGGAGTTTCTACTTTTGGTGCCTTCACAGGTTCTGGAACAACATTTTGAATCACTTCTTGTACTTCCTCTTTTGGTGGTGGAGGTGGTGGAGGTGGTTCGTCTTCTTTTGGTTGCTCAATAACTACATCATCTGGTAGAATTTCTATCAAATTTGCGTTGACCTCTGTAGCATCTTTCGCATTCATTTGATTTATTTTCATAATTACAAATGGTGTAATTGCGAAAAATAAAAAGAGTATTGTTCCAAGAATGAAGGATTTCGTTAGAACTGAACGGTATCTAGATCTTAGATCATAGGCACCATACGTTCTATTTCTATTTTCAAAAACGATTTCGTCCAAAGTTGGAGAGCCATCGTATGATTTTTCGTCTGCCATTATTCTTTCTTTTAAAAATTAATTTAATTAGTAGGAGCTGCTGGTGTTCCAGAACTGCCTACTTTTCTATCATAAATTGCTTGCTCCCACGGCTTAAGATCGGTAATACCATACCTTTCATTTTTAGTAATAGCCATCTCGTCTAGCATATCTACGAAATTCTTATATACTGCATCGTCCGTCGGCTTAATAATAACTGTAAAAATGTCTTTATTTATCGCTCTGGCTTTTGCTTGCTGAATTATTTTAGTAATTCCTTCTCTATCAAAACTAGTTTCTTGCAAAGTTTGATCGTTCAAACCTGCTTCATCTAATTGATGATAGAAAATTTTATTGTCTTTACCTATAATTAATGAAATAGAATTAGATAAATCAATTTCTGTAGGTGCTGGTGGTGGTCTTGTTGGGTCCGGCTTCGCTGGTAATCCTAAATCCATTACGTTAGGTTTGTTAAAAGTGGTCACTAACATAAAGAATGTGATCAAAAGAAATGCCAAATCTACCATAGGAGTTAAATCTACGTGAGGCACTTGCTTTTTCGAGCGTACCTTTCCGCCTTTCCCGCTGCTGTCTTTTACTTGTACTTCTGCCATTTCTTATTTATTGTGCCTGTTCCTGACTTGTTATTAACCAGAATTTATAGAATTCAATATCTCTTAAACCTTCAAATAAAGATTTTACTTTTGGATATTTGGTACCAACATCACCTTTAATAGCTAATTTGTACTCTGGGTTTACTGCTAAACTTTGCTGTACCCAATCTATCAATTCTTTTTTTGTACTATCCATTGGAATTCCGTTCGGGCTTTTATAAGCTTTACGGTCTTCATCTGAAAGATCTAAAAATCCTTTTAATTGATTCATAGGAACACCAATTGCTTGAGCGTTAGAGAAAGCTACTTTTTCTTTGTTGGAAAAAGTCATATTATACTTCGCTCCCATTTTTTCTAAAAGCTCAATTCTCTCCGTTCCGTTTTCAACAGGTGTAAAATAAAATTTTCCATCTGTTGTACTCAATATTGTCATTAAACTAGCGTCTGGAAGCAATTTTTCAGATATAGAAGATGGCGTTGTAATTGTCTCTACATCAGGTTTTGCAAACTGAGCGGTGAGAATAAAGAATGTAAGGAGTAGAAAAGAAACGTCGGTCATGGCCGTCATATCTACCCTTATATTATGTCTTTTTGGTTTGACTCTCGCCATTGTAAATTATTTTTTATTAAACTTCATTTTTTGAAATACATCCTATTAGAATGATTTCCAATCTGATAAGAGAATTCTTAGTGGAATTCTGCAAAAGACTGCTGAATAGACATTGCTATCTCATCAATTTTGAACGTAAGTCCATCAATCTTAGAAGTAAAGAAGTTATAAAGAATAATTGCAACTGCAGATGTACCAATACCTAAAGCAGTGTTAATCAATGCTTCAGAAATACCAATTGAAAGTGCTGCAGAATCTGGAGTTCCTCCACCTGCTCCTAATGCACTAAATGCCTTGATCATCCCGATTACAGTTCCTAATAATGCTACCAATGTTGCAACAGTACCAAGCGTTGAAAGAATCATCATATTTTTCTCTAGCATTGGCATTTCCAATGTTGTAGCTTCTTCGATAGCTTTGTTAAGAGCAACCATTTTTTGTTCTTTGTTCAATGTAGTATCATGAGCTAGAGCTTTGTAAGTTGTTAAACCTTCTCTAACTACGTTTCCTACAGAACCTTCTTGTCTGTCACATTCTTCGATTGCTTCTTCAATTTTATTTTGATTAAGTAATTTTCTGATGTTTAAAACAAAAGCATCTACATTTCCTTTTCCAGAAGCTTTTCCTAAAGCTAATGCTCTTTCAATAGAGAATACGATTACAATAATCATAAAAGAAATAAGGATAGGTACAATTGGACCACCCATGTAAATAATTCCCATAAACCCATCTCCTGGATGCAATTCTTTGGCTTCTAAATCTGAAAATGCCACAGACATAAGACCATCCAATCTTGGATCTGCCTTAAAATTTCCTGGATTACCCAAGATAAAGATGTAAATGGCAACACCTACCAATATAAGGATAGGAATAATTAATGCAGGATTTAATCCTCCTACGTTTTTAGCAACTACTTGCTCTTTGTTTGAAACATTCATTTCCATATTAAACTAAATTATAATTGTTATTATGTTGTTGTTATAGATGCGTAAAATAAAGACATTTTTTTTTATAATGCAAGCATTTAAACTAAAGTTCATATAAAATTTATGATGAAAGTCATAATTACTTTTGCGATATTTTTAAAAATAGGCTTAATAATTATACACTTGAGGAACTTGAGAAATATATCTTGCAGTATTCTAAAAATAAAGTGCTTATATTATTGATTCTTTAAAAAAAAATTAAACCTAAAAAATTACATTACGATATTAATTATCTTCTTCGGAACAATAATTATCTTCGTTGGTACATTGCCATTTAAGAAATTTAATACTCTTTCATCTTGCATAGCGATCTTTTCTACCTCTTCCTTGCCTAAATCCGATGAAAGTAAAAGTTTAAATTTCATTTTGCCATTAAAACTCACTGGGTATTCTATTTCATCTTCTATTAAATAAGATTCTACCAATTCTGGCAATTTTTCAAACTCAATAGAGGTTTCATGTCCTAATGCTCGCCACAATTCTTCGCAAATGTGCGGTGCATAAGGTGAAATCACCACAGCTAATGGTTCTAAGATTGCTCTTTTGTTGCATTTTAATTTCTGTAAATCGTTTGCTGCAATCATAAATGAGGAAACGGAAGTATTGAATGAGAAATTTTGAATATCGGTTTCAAACTTCTTTATTAAAGTATGTAAAATTTTAAACTCTGCTTTTGTAGGCTCTTCTTCCGAAACTGAAAAAGTGTCTTCTATATAATATAGATTGTAGAATTTCTTCAAAAATCCGTAAACGCCACTTAAACCTTGCGTATTCCATGGTTTTGATTGCTCCAATGGACCAAGAAACATCTCGTACAAACGTAAACAATCTGCTCCGTATTCTTCGCAAATTTCGTCTGGATTGACTACATTGTACTTGGATTTGGACATTTTTTCTACTTCGCGCTCGCAGATATATTTGTCATCTTCTAAAATGAATTCTGCATCAGCATATTCTAAACGCCAGTTTTTAAATTTTTCTATGTCTAATTCGTCGGTTGTTCCTTTTAATAATGAAACATCTACGTGGACTTTTTGTGTATTATGACCTTCTATTAATCCTTTAGAAATATACTGATTAGTTCCTTCTATTCTATAAACAAACGCACTCATCCCCAAAATCATCCCTTGGTTGATCAATTTCTTGAACGGTTCATCTTGCTCAATAAAACCTCTATCTTTCAAAAATTTATTCCAAAATCTGGCATATAAAAGATGTCCGGTTGCATGTTCGCTTCCACCAATGTACAAATCTACTTGTCCCCAATAATCGGCTTTTTGTTTGCTAACAAATCCATTTTCGTTCTGTGGATCCATATATCTTAGAAAATACCAAGAACTTCCTGCCCAACCAGGCATTGTAGATAGTTCGATAGGGAAAACGATTTTGTTATCAATTAAATCTGTAGAAACAATTTTCTGGTTTTCTTCGTCCCAAGCAAATTCTTTTGCATTTCCTAAAGGTGGATTTCCATCTTCGGTTGGCAAATATTTTTCTACTTCTGGTAATTCTAAAGGCAAAGTAGAAATTGGTAAAGTATAAGGAACCTCATCTTTATAATAAACAGGAACAGGTTCTCCCCAATATCTTTGTCGAGAAAAAATAGCGTCACGCTGTCTATAATTGATAGTTCCCTCTCCTATTCCTTTCTTTTCTATTTCAGAAATGATTTTTGATTTGGCATCTTCATAATTTAAACCATTTAAAAATTCCGAATTGATACAAACAGAATCTTTAGAATCAAAAGAAGCTTCTTGCACATCTACATCTGCTTCTACCACCTGCAAAATTTCTATTCCAAATTTTTTCGCAAAACGATGGTCTCTTTCATCGTGGGCAGGAACCGCCATTACAGCGCCAGTTCCGTATCCCATCAATACATAATCTGATATATAGATAGGAATTTCTTTGTTGGTAAATGGATTTATGGCAAAACTTCCCGTGAAAGCACCAGAAACAGATTTCACATCTGCCATTCTATCTCTTTCGGTTTTTTTGGAAGTTTCTTCTATATAATTTTCAACTTCTGATTTTTGTTCAGCAGTTGTTAAATTTGCAACCAATGGACTTTCTGGTGCTAAAACCATGAAAGTGGCGCCAAAAATGGTGTCTGGTCTCGTTGTGAATACCGAAATGGCAACTTCTGATTCCTTAACCTTAAAAGAAACTTCTGCACCTATAGATTTTCCAATCCAATATTTTTGAGAATCTTTCAAAGGTTGTGGCCAATCTATATTTTCTAATCCTTGTAGCAATCTTTCAGAATAAGCAGAGATTCTCATGCTCCACTGCATCATTTTCTTTTGAAAAACTGGAAAACCACCTCGTTCTGATTTTCCATCTTTTACCTCATCATTGGCTAAAACAGTTCCTAAACCAGGGCACCAATTCACAGTGGTTTCTGCACGATAAGCCAATCTATAATTTAATAATAATAATTGCTGTTCTGCTTCACTACTATTTTTCCAATCTTCTGCGGAAAAAATCAAGCTTTCTGTTTGGTTGGCTTCTAAATTTTCTGTTCCGTGATTTTCTAAATGAGCGATTAAGGTCTGGATATTTTCAGCTTTATCTGAAGTTTTGTTATACCAAGAATGAAACAATTCAATGAAAATCCATTGTGTCCATTTATAAAAATTTGGCTCAGAGGTACGCACTTCTCTAGTCCAATCAAAAGAAAAACCTATTTTATCTAGTTGTTTTTTGTAGCCGTCAATTTTATTTCCGCTTTTATCTACGCCACCTTCTATATTTACTTTTGTGGTTTCTGCAGGATGCTGCCCAGTTTGTATGGCATATTGCTCGGCAGGAAGACCGAAAGAATCGTATCCAATTGGGTGCAACACATTAAAACCTTGGTGGCGTTTGTACCTCGCATAAATATCTGATGCAATATAACCTAGCGGATGCCCAACATGTAAACCTGCACCGGAAGGGTAAGGAAACATATCTAAAACGTAATATTTTGGAAGTTTTGTATCGTCTGAGGTTTTGAAAGTTTGATTTTCCTTCCAAAATTTTTGCCATCTTTCATCAATAGCTTTGTGATCGTAGAACATGATATTTTATAATTTTATTGAGATGCCTTTTAAATATTAAGCAAAATTAAAATAATTTAAAACAAAAATCCTCGTCAAATTGAAGAGGATTAAATATAAATAAATTTAAATTTTAGTTTGCCTTTACCAAACTGTAAGTTCTAGATTCGTATACAGATGGTTTGATGATTTCGGTTTTCAAATTCATGGTGGTTGCTGTAAGATCTGTTACAAAACCCTCATCTTGTTCTGCGGTGTAAGTAATTAAAATAGCACCAGTTTTAGAATTATAGTTATAAACCATAGATTTATCTGATAATAATTGACAGCCACCATTCAAAGGACCTTGAACCTTTACTTTACCAGAAAGATCTGCGTTGAAAACGTATCTAGACATTTGCTCGCAATCTGTATACATAAATGTTTGGGTAAGTGGTTGTCCTCCATTTTGCACAGTAGTATTTACCATTTTCAAAACTTTCCAACTTCCATCGATTTTCAATGGTTCTGGTGTTTCATCTTCTTTGCAATTAATTAAAAATAATAAAGCCGTAGCAAAAAGTAGAAATATTTTTTTCATAATTATTAATATAAAATTTACTTAATTTTCAAAACAACAATTATTTTTTTAATTGATTTTAAAAATCATCGCTAAAGATACATATTTTTTCAGATTGAACGTTAATTTTCATTTTAAAAAGTAAAAATTATCTTTGCAAAAATAAATTTTTAATGCCAGAAGTTTCTATCATCACACCTTGCTACAATTCTGCAAAATATCTGCAAGAGACGATAGATTCCGTATTAAAGCAGAGTTTTCAAGATTGGGAATGGATCATTACGGATGATTGTTCTTCAGATCATTCTATAGAAATAATTACTAAAAATTCTGATTCCAGAATAAAATTATTAAAAACCAAAAAAAATAATGGCGCAGGAAGTGCAAGAAATTCATCTTTGACAGAAGCTAAAGGTAGGTTTATCACTTTTTTAGATGCAGACGATTTCTGGGAACCCAATTTTTTGCAAGAAATGATTTCCTTTATGAAAACCGAAAATGCAGAACTTGCCTACTCCAATTATGCCAGATGCGACGAAAATCTACAACCAAAAATTGCTGATTTTATTGCAGACAAAGATGTTACATTCGATAATTTACTTAAAACTTGTCGACTATCTCTCCTATCTTCTATGTACGATTCTACAAGAATTGGAAAGGAATTTTTTCCCGAAAAAAGCAAGCGAGAAGATCACGTAATGTGGCTCAATTTATTGAAAAAAGTGCCCATAGGAAAGCCTTTGCAAAAAACAATGGCGAAATACAGGATGCACGAAGCGAGTGTATCTCGAAAAAAAACGAACATTATGAAAGATCAGTATTTGGTTTACAAAGATTTTATGGGATTTTCTATTGCAAAATCCTTGTATTATACCGCGAACTGGGCACTAAATGGATTTTTAAAATATTCTAAAATTTTTAATTAATGGAATACAGCAAAGAATTTAAAGAAGCACTCTCCAATTTTTCCCCAAAAGAAAAAGATAAATTAATTTTCCGCCTTATAAGAAAGGACAAAATTCTTTCTCAAAAACTCTATTTTGAATTGATAGAAAATATAACCGTAGATGAGAAACGCAAAGAATTAGAAGATTATATTGTAGAAAAAGTAGAATTTTACGCGAAAAATATTACCAACGCAAAATATTATTTGAAGCTCATACGCGAACTGAGTGCAAAAATTACGCTCCACGTAAAAGTAACTTCCGACAAATTTGGAGAAGTCTATCTAAATTTACTCCTGGTCTACAAAATTTTGGAATTCCATCATGTAAAAATGGTAAGACAAGGCCTGGAAGTTAATTACAAACTCTATATTTATATTATCAACAAAATTTATCGTGCATTAATTTTAACTTTAAAATTGGATGAAGATCTTCATTTAGATATCAATTCAATTTCTCAAAAAGCTTTAGATGAATTGGTGAAAATCCCAGATATGGTGAGACTTTCCATTAATAACGGATTAGATTTCAACTTTTTCCAAACAGAAAATATTCCAGAAGATTTGGCCTCGCAAATTCGAGAATTGAAAGCGGAAGGATTTTTAAGATAAAATTTTCTGTAAAATTATTTCTGTAGCGTTTGGTTGATTATCAATGAAACTTCTAGCATTTTCAGACATTTTTCTAAGTTCAGGTTTTTCATCTTTAAATAATTCAACAATAAAATATGCTGCATCGTTTTCATTATCAAAAGATTTTGCACCATTTGCTAAAATAAGACCATCTGCTTCAGGATTTTTCTTAAATTTATTTCCGAAAATTGTAGGAACTCCAAAAGTTGCCGCTTCCAAGATATTATGTAAACCTGCCGAATGAAAACCTCCTCCAATTACCGCTAAATCTGCATAACTGTACAATTTTGAAAGTAAACCGATAGAATCAATAATTAATAATTGATGATGGATGATGGCTGATTGATTTTCGCAAATTTGACTATACAAAACGGCTTCTGGAAATTTTTTTAAAATATTTGGTATTCTTTTTAAATCGTGGACTGCGATAATTATTTTTGTTTCTGGTGAATTTTTAGCAACAATATCCGCGATTTTTTCTTCTGCTTCCCAAGAACTTCCAAAAACAATCAGCTTTTTATCTTGTTTAAATTCTTTAATAAATTCCACAAAATTATCTCTCGCTTGAAAATGTTTTACCCGATCAAATCTGGTGTCGCCAGAAACTGAAGATTGTTCTATACCAATACTTTTGGCAAGTTCGCAAGATTCTTTTGTTTGATGAAAAAACCAATCTACATTCTGCTGCAATTGCGCTGTAAAAAAGCTTCCATATTTTTTGAAAAATACCTGCTTCGGATAAAATAATGCGGAAATAACATAAATTTTTGTTCCCTTCTTCTTTAAAATAGCTAGCAAATTGTACCAATATTCGTATTTGACAGTGAAAAATATTTCTGTTTGAAATTGATTAGCAAATTCTTGCAGCTTTTTTTTAGAATCGAATGGCAAATAGCAAATTGCATCTGCAATATTTTTTTTATGGATTACATTCTCATAACCAGACGGCGAGAAAAAAGTGATGAGTATTTTATGATCTGCGAAATTTTCTTTTAATTTTTCTAAAACGGGCAAACCTTGTTCGTATTCGCCCAAACTTGCAGCGTGCATCCAGATTATTTTGTCTTTTTTGGAAAAAGCATTTTGTACAATATTTAAACTCTTTTTCCTACCTGCAATTCCTTTTTTTAATTTTTCATTAAAAATAGCGCCCAATTTCATTCCGAAAATAAGCAGTTGAATAGAAATATTGTAGAGAAATTTCACAGAAATACTTTAATTTAAAATCCTTTTTACAACACGCAAAAGATAGGTATGCTTTTTCAATTCCTTATTGTAAATTCCGGTAGAATCTAATGCGTCTATGCGCACTTTTTCATCCGCATGTATGATTTCAAAATTGTTCAACATTACACCTACATGCACTATTTTGCCATCTTCGTCTCCAAAAAATGCTAAATCTCCCGCTTCGCTTTCTCCAACGAAAAATAGAGACTCTCCTATTTCGCTTGTTTCTTGTAGATTTTTTGGGAGTTTAATGCCATTAACTTTATAAATTAATTGTACGAAACCCAGAGCATCTATTCCAAAATAGCTTCTACCACCAGATAAATAGGGAACATTTAAAAATTGAAATGCGGTATCAGCAATATTTTGTCCGTTTCTAATTTGAGGTTTTTCCAAATTTTCCGTCACAATTTCTGACCCGATAGAAAGTAAAGTTTTTCCTCTAAAAGTTTCTACAAAACCGAAAGGCTCATCATAAACAAAGCTTTGTTTTTTAGGAAATTCGCTCGCAGAAACTTCTTTTAAGTGTCTGATATCCACAAAACCACTTTCGTTGAAATCGCATGATATTTTGGCAAAATCTTTTTGAGTTTCCAAAATTTCTACAGTTTCTCCATATAAAACTTGCGATAATTGTCGCGAAGAATGAGAAGCTTCAATGCGAATTGAACTTACAGAAACAATGCAAACTGCTTTTGCCATAAATGCTGAATTAGAAAATTTTAAAAATATTTTTAGCGTTTTCGAACGATTGAAAGTCCGTCTCGCAAAGGTAAGATAACATTTTCAAAATCTGTGTCATTTGCAATCATAGCGTTTAATTCTTTTATATTTCTGGTAGATTCCAAATCTGGATTTTCTTCCAAAACTTTTCCATACCACAATACATTATCAAATAAAAGTACGCCTCCAGATTTTATGTTTGGTTTTAATAAATTGAAATATTCTACGTAGTTTTCTTTGTCTGCATCTATAAAAACAAGGTCAAAAATTTCTTTATTTTTTCGTACAAAATCTAGCGCATTTCCAATTTTGAAATCAATTTGGCTAGAATATGAACTTTCTTCGAAGTATTTTTGAGGCAGATAAGCTATATCTTCGTTCACGTCCAACGTTATTATTTTACCATCTGCAGCTAGACCTTCTGCAAGACAAAGTGTTGCATACCCTGTGAAAGTTCCTATTTCCAAAATATTTTTGGGCGCAATAATCTTTGAAAGGATGGTGAGCAATCTACCTTGTTGATAACCAGAAAGCATATGAGGATTCAAAATTTTTTGATAGGTTTCTTTGCGCAATTTTGCCAAAATTTCGGGTTCTTTACTTCCGTGATTTTCTAAATACTCATCCATTTCTGGATCTAGTTTTTCAAAGTAGCTCATAATATTTGTATAAACCCAAAAATAAGGAAAATAAAATTAGACTTTTAGCAATGAAGTTCGATCTTCCAAAAAACTTAAAAAGTTATTGATAAAAAAATTCCCGAAAATTACTTTTCGGGAATTAAATATTTAAAAGAAATTTAAATTATTTTTTTGCTGGAGCGATGTCCATCAATTTCATAAATTCATCTAATTTTGGTAAGATAATAATTTCCGTTCTTCTGTTTTCTGATCTACCTGTTACAGATGCATTGGTAGTTTTTGGATTGTATTCACTTCTACCACCAGCTGTAATTCTGTTTGGATTTACACCGTATTCGTTTTGTAAAACTCTAGCAATGGAAGTTCCACGCAATGCAGAAAGATCCCAATTGTCTTTTGGCACGCTCGCAGAATTTAATGGAGCATTATCTGTATTACCCTCAATTAGAACTGAGTAAGTATCATAATCATTGATAACTGCTGCTACTTTACCCAAAACTTCTTTCGCTCTTGGCTGGATTGTAAAATCTCCTGTTTTGTAAAGCATATTATCTGATAATGAAATCATCACCACTCCTTTTAGAACTTTTACTTGTACATCATTATCTGCGATGTTATCCAAAGATCTTTTCAATTTGTTGGAAAGCGCAAGGTTCAAACTATCATTTTTAGCGTTAGTAGAAATCAAACGTTGGATGTATGCGTTGGAAGAATTAATTTCCCCAATTAATTTATCAATGTTCGCACTTCCTTTACCAGTATTGGATAGACAAGCATCTAAAGATGTTTTCAGAGAGTTATTTTGATCTCTCAAAAGGCCATTTTCGCTTTTCAACCCAGAATTTACACCTTTTAAATCTTGAATTTCTCGTTGTCTTTCTGCGAGATTTTCGATACTTTGTTTGTAATTCATATTTAAATTATCAAACTGTTTTTTGCTAACACAACTGGTTAAAAATAGTGCCACCACTGGAATGGCAATCAAATTTCTTGCTTTCATATATTTTACTTTTATTATTGTAAAGTTAAGGATAGTTTTCCACAGCTACAATTATAATGCCTAAATGCTTGTTTAAGATTTATTTCTATCATTAAATCTTTTAGCAATTAAATTTTTACGATTTTTGCAATAACTAATTTAATACCTGTGCTCAATTCAGAATCTTTTTTACAGAAAATTGAATATCTACAGCCTTGCTCTGCAGACAAAAAATACCTGTTGGCGATAAGTGGCGGCGCAGATTCTATGGCGCTTTTGAATTTATTTAGTGCAAGTAAATTTACATTTCAGGTAGCACACGTTAATTATAAATTACGTGGTCTAGAATCAGATTTAGATCAAGAATTAGTAGAAAATTTTTGTTCTCAAAACAATATTTCGCTTCATATTTATGAGGTTTCAAACAAAGATGAACCACCAAAAAATTCTGTACAAACTTGGGCGAGAAAACTTCGTTACGCATTTTTTAAAAAAATAAAACATCAAGAAAATTTAGAATTTTTAGTAACTGCACATCATCTTAATGATGATCTAGAAACATTTTTCATCAATCTTTCTAGAGGAAGTGGATTGAAGGGTTTAAGCGGAATTCCTAGTAATAAAAACAATATTTTGCGACCATTTTTGCACTTTAGTAAGCAAGAAATTTACGACTATTGCGCTCAAAACGAAGTTCCATTTCGAGAAGATGCATCTAATAAAAAAAATGATTATTTAAGAAATAAAATTCGGAATGAAATAGTTCCGAAATTATTAGAAACCAATGAGCATTATCTCAAGAATTTTCAGAAAAGCATCTTGTATTTAAAACAAAATGAGAGATTTATAGAAAAGCAAATTGCCGATATTGAAGAGCAAATTTTAATTAATGAAAAGCCTGATAAGACCATCTACGACAGAGAATTTTTTGCTCATCAAGAAGAATTTGTAAAGTTTGAAATTTTAAGAAAGTTTGGTTTTGTAGATATTCAGGAAATTGAAAAAATATTTCTAGCAAAAACTGGTAAAAGTTTTTTTTCGGAGAGATATCATTTATTGATCAACAGAAATGAAATCATTTTGAAGCAAACCACTGAAAAAACAGAAGATTTTTCAGAAATAATTATCTTAACTGAATTTTATAAAGATGATAAAAACATCGTAAATTTAAAAAAAATAATATCAGAATACAGCACAACATCAAACGATATTTTTTTAGAAAAACCTTGGGAATTTGACGCAGAAAAAATTAATCTACCTTTAAAATTACGACACTGGAAATCTGGAGATAAATTTTATCCAGCCGGAATGTTTGGATCAAAAAAAGTTTCTAAATTTTTCAAAGACGAGAAAATTTCGCTTGTAGACAAAGAAGAAATTTGGCTTTTGGTAGATGGGAATGATGATATTTTGGGCATAATTCCGTACCGACAAGACCGTAGATTTATCCCAGAAATAAAAACAGCCTACTACATTACAATTAAATAAATAATTTGCAATTATTAAATTATTCTTAAAATTAAGTAATCATTGAAAAAAATTCAAAGCATATATTTACTATTTTAGATAATCTTTTGCAAACACAAATCTCTTTTTTAGAGAAAATTTGCATTGCTGATTACATTAAAAAAATCCAATCCCTTGGCTATTCTTCCATCGATTGCCATACGAGACATATTGCAGAATTTTTGCAAATAGCAGTTGATGGTTATGATTTAGGAATTATTAATTACGACCACAGAAAGCGAAATTTAAAACTAGAAAATGAACCAACATTTGCTGCAGATATTTTTTCAAAAATCTTAAATTCTATTGAAAAACCAAATAAGCATTTGGAATTGCAACAAGATTTCGAAGGTGAAAATATCGAAATACAAACCACCTATTTTAGAGAATTATTGTACAATATAGAACATTGCATTCATCATCAACCCAAAAACTTTTAAAGTAATTGATGGGAAAACTTATTTATTCTACAATAAATTTTTCACCAATACGCTCGATTCTTGGAATCAAGATAAAAAAGTTTTAAAAAACAATGCCGATAAAAATTGGAGAAATTTACCTAAAAAATAATGGAATTCAACAAAAAAGCTATTTTAAATTGGGCATTCAGAATAGTTCCTGCGTTCATTCTTTTAGAAACTCTATTTTTTAAATTTTCTGCGCATCCAGATTCTGTGCATATTTTCAAAAAATTGTGAGCAGAACCTTATGGCAGAATTGGTTCTGGCCTCATTGAATTTATTGCAGCCGCTCTTATTTTATATCCAAAAACCATATTTTATGGTGCCATTGTAGCTTTGGCAATGATGACTGGTGCAATACTTTCTCATTTTTTCGTACTAGGAATAGCTGTGAATAATGATAGTGGAGTTTTATTTTCTTTCGCCATTATTACTGCAATATTTTCTATCATACTTATTGTTAAAAATAAAAAAACACTTCAAAATCTTTTTAAATAAAAGAGTAAATTTGGGGTTGAATTTTTCGAGTACAAAAAAATATTACTATGCAATTTAAAAATTGGCTTTTTCTCTTTTCAATTTTCGCTCTTCAGCTATTTTCTTCGCAAATAAAAGATCCTGTAAAGTTAAAAATGGAGGTGAAAGATCTTGGAAATAATGAATATGAAGCAATATTGCATGCAACTTTAGAAAAAAATTGGCACGTCTATTCTCAAGATTTACCAGAAGATTCTGGAATTCCTACGGAAATGAAAGTGAGTTCCAAAGATGGTATTCAGTTGATAGGGAAAGTAGTAGAAGTTGGTAAAAAAATCAGCGAATTTTCTGAAGCATTTGGGGTAAAGATTGTCTATTTCTCTAATAATGTTTCTTTTAAGCAAAAATTTAAATTAAAAAATCCTGAAAAACCAGCAAATATAGTTGCAGAAATCACCTATCAAACTTGTGATGATCGGGTTTGTTTGGCACCAAATACTTTAGAATTCGAGAAAAATATTACCTCAAAAGTTGGTGCAGTTGCCACTGCAGAAACGGCAACTGTAGATGGCACAAAAACCGAAGATTCTGTGAGAACTGCAGACATTCCAGAAGTTGCGTTGGTTGCAGAAAATAGTAATTCTGAGGCAAAACCCATCGACAGAAATTTAAAAGTACAATCCATCACTTTTGATCAACCACTCACAGATTGTGGTGTTGCAGCAGAAAAAAATAACGAAAATTTTTGGACTTATCTTATTCTTGGTTTCGTCGGCGGATTGATAGCACTTCTCACACCTTGCGTTTTCCCGATGATTCCACTTACGGTTTCCTTCTTCACAAAAGGAACAAAAGACAAGGCGAAAGGGAAACGAGATGCCTTAATTTATGGCTTCTTCATCTTCATTATTTTTGCACTTTTAAGCCTTCCTTTTCATATAATTGATGGAATTGCGGGTAATATTTTTAACCAAATTTCTACAAGCATTTGGCTTAATATTGCATTTTTTGTGATTTTCATTTATTTCGCGGGTAGTTTTTTCGGGTATTATGATATTACCTTGCCAAGTTCTATTGCCAACAAATCTTCCAAAGCCGAAGAAGCTGGAGGAATTATTGGAATATTCTTTATGGCGCTCACTTTGGTAATTGTTTCATTTTCTTGTACAGGTCCTATTTTAGGCAGTCTTTTAGGAAGTGCAGTTACGGGATCCACAAATGTTCCAATGCTATTAACGTATGCTTTATCTGGATTCGGAATTTCTTGGGCTATCGTTTTTGGTTTGCTCGCATTGTTTCCGCAAGCGTTGCAAAGTTTACCAAAATCTGGCGGTTGGATGAATACGGTGAAGGTAGTTTTAGGATTTTTAGAATTAGGTTTAGCTTTAAAATTCCTATCAAAAGCAGACTTAGTTTCTAAAACAATGTTCCTAAAAAGAGAACTTTTTATCGCACTTTGGATTTTGATAACAATTGGTTTAATTGTTTATTTATTTGGTTTGATAAGATTTCCACATGACGACAAAAAACCAAAAATCTCTAATGCTAGAAAGCTTTTCGGCGTTGGTGCAATTGCATTTTTAATTTATCTAATACAAGGTTTCATACCTGCAGAAAGACCGAAATTGCAATTGCTATCAGGTATTTTACCTCCATTAAATGTTAGCTATTTTCAAGATGAAAGCGATGGAATTTTAGGAATGCATCCAATTCACGATTATTATGATGCCATAGAAGTTGCGAAAAAAGAAAACAAGCCTTTGCTGATAGATTTCACAGGTTACGGTTGCGAAAACTGCAGAAAAATGGAAGAATTTGTGTGGTCTGAACCAGATATTCTCCCAATTTTGCAAAATGAATTTGTGCTTGCTTCTCTTTATGTAGATGATAAAGAAGCTTTGCCAGAAAGCGAGCAACAATCTGTAGATATGGGAAATGGACAGAAGAAAAAAGTAAAAACCATTGGAGATAAATGGAGTTTGTTTCAGCAATTAAATTTTAATAATAATTCTCAACCGCATTACGTTTTGGTAACACCAGATGGAAAAGTGATCAATCATCCAGTTTCTGGTTACATGCCGAAAGAAGATTTCAAACAATTTTTAGAATGCGGTTTGAAATATTTTAAAGAGAATAAATAGAATCTCAAATTTTCAACCAAAAAAAAATCCGTTCGGTAATGAAACCAGACGGATTTTTTATGTTCATTCTAGAAATTCTACTTCGTTTCCTTTTCCATATTTTCTAGGTTGATTCCATTTGTGACAGATTTTATTCCATTGTTCTCTAAAATTTCAATTGCTTTGGAACTTCTATTTCCAGTACGACAAAAAACCACAACAGATGGCTTATTTTTAAATTCTCCCACTCTACTTTCTACCTCTTCCAAAGGAATATTAACAGCACCAGGAAAACTTCCATCTGCAAATTCTGCAGGCGATCTCACATCTACCAAAAAGGCTCCGTTTTCAACTTGTTTTTTTATACTTAATTCTGTTTGTAAGTCACTTATTTCTACAGATTTTGGAGAATTGCACTGAACCATAAAAACTAAAATTGAAACTAATAATATTGTTTTTTTCATAAAATGTATTTAATTAATTGCTAAAACAAAGGTAAATAAAACAACGGCAATCCAAACTTTTTCTATGAAAAATTGGTATCTTCGCTTTTTTCTGAACTATGACAATAAGTAAAAAAACAGCAACAATTTTATTTTTTTCTCTGGCAACATTGTCTTTGTTTCCGTTTATTTCTCCTCCAGTTGCTTTGGTAATGGGAATTTTATTTATCAACATTTTTAAAACAACAATAGAAAAAACGGGAGATTACACCAAGAAAATTCTGCAGTATTCGATTGTAGGTTTAGGATTTGGAATTAATTTAAAAACAGCAGTAGAAGCGGGAGCAAGTGGTTTTGTATTTACGGTTTCCAGTATTGCCTTTGTATTTTTGGTTGGGATTATTCTTGGGAAAATTTTAAAAATAGATCAAAAAGTTTCAGAATTAATAACAGCTGGAACGGCTATTTGTGGAGGTAGTGCAATTGCCGCAATTTCTCCGATCATAAAAGCAAATAATAGCCAAAATTCTGTAGCATTGGGTATTGTTTTTTTACTAAATTCTATTGCATTATTAGCATTTCCATCCATTGGGACTTTATTTAATCTCACACAAAATCAATTTGGAATTTGGGCAGCAATTGCAATTCACGATACCAGTTCTGTTGTTGGTGCAGCAAGTAAATACGGCGATATTGCTCTGCATGTTGCAACCACTGTGAAATTGGCAAGAGCATTATGGATAATTCCCATTGCAATTCTTTTTTCATTCATCAACAAAAGTGATACGAAAGTGAAATTCCCTTTATTTATTGGCTATTTCATATTGGCAATTTTGCTAAATACCTATCTTCCTATTTTAGACAATGTATCTCCGTACATCTTCGAAATTTCTAAAACCTCTTTAAAATTGGCTTTATTTTTAATAGGAACTGGTTTGTCTTTAGAAATTTTCAAAAGTATGGGATGGAAACCGATATTCTTGGGTGTACTTTTGTGGGTTTCTGTCAGCGTACTTTCGCTTTGGGCAGTTATAGAATTTATCAAATAAAGCTCTTAACTTTTTAAAATTTAAATAGTTTCTTTATCAAAAATAATTAAAATGAAAAAAATAACATATACACTTTTTGTATTCTTATTCGTTATTTCTTGTAATAAAAAAGAAGAAAACCAGAAAAAAATAGCTGAACAGAAAAAGCACGAAGTAGACTCTACAAATGCTGCCATTACAAAACATAATGATAGCATTTTAATTTTAAACAAAAAAAACAAACATCAAGATCTATCTGGAAATCATAGATTTACGATGGATACTGATGGAGTTTCAAAATTAACAGGCACTACAAAATTTGTGAATACTGGTAGAGATGAATACACCATTTCTGGTGAAGCAACTTCTGGAAAAAACTCAATAAAAATTGAAGGAACTGGCAAATTAATTTCCGATGAATTTCTAAATTTTGAAGGAGAAATAGTTCAAAATATTGCAGGAAATGGTGGAAAATACGTACGGAAAGGCAAAAAAACCTTCCAAGCAAAAGGAAATGCACAATATTGGAGGCTGCAAGACATGGTGAATGGAGATGGTTTTGTAGATTATATTGATATTCATTTTAAATAAATTGTATGCTAAATTTTGAAATAAAAGGAACATCGGAAAACGTTTTGGTTTTGCTGCACGGCTTTATGGAAAATCTTTTCATCTGGGAAGAGATGGAAACTGAACTTTGCAAAAATTTCAAACTCGTAAAAATTGATCTTCCCGGACATGGAAAAAGTGAAAACTTCGCCGAAATTCATACGATGGAATTGATGGCTGAAAAAGTGAACGAAGTGATAGACTATTTAAAAATAGAAAAATTTCATTTGCTCGGACATTCTATGGGTGGTTATGTTTCTTTAGCTTTTGCAGAAAAATTTCCTGAAAAATTGAAAAGTTTAACGCTTTTTTTCTCCACCTATTTTGCAGACGACGAAGAGAAAAAACAACTTCGAGAAAAAAGTTTGCGCATCATCAAAGAAAATTTCAGAACGTATGTGAATGCGGGAATTCCTAATTTCTTCAGTGAAAATGAACGAGAATTTCTAAAAGATAAAATTGATTTAGCGAAAGAAATTGCACTTTCTACCAATAATGACGGCGTTTTGGCGGCTCAAAAAGGGATGAAAGAGCGAACAGATAAATTGGCTGTTTTAGAAAATTTTGAAGGAAAAATTCTGGTAATCGCTGGGAAATATGACAATGCTGTAGATTCTGAAAAAACGTTGAAAAATTTACCGAAGAAAAAGAATGTAAAATCTTATCTTTTAGATTGTGGGCATAATGGACATTGGGAAAAACCGACTATTTGTGCGGCGATTATTAATGAAGAACTTGCAGGAAATTAAAAGAATTTTACCATTAAGTTTTGGTGAAGAAATTAAGGACATTAAGGTTTGTCTACGACAAAATTCTCTGCACAACTTAATTTTCTTAATACCTTAATGGTTAAAGAAAAACAAATTAAAAAAGCTATTTTTACCCGGAAATCATTTAAAATAATAAACAAATATGGAAATAATCGCGAAAATACTCATCGGTTTTGTGGCTTTAGAACATTTGTATATTATGTATATGGAAATGTTTGCTTGGGAAACGTTGGGCAAGAAGACCTTCAGAGGTGCATTACCAAATAACCTTTTTACACCTACAAAATCTTTAGCAGCCAACCAAGGTTTATACAATGGATTTCTAGCAGCAGGATTGATCTGGTCTTTGATAATTACAGATGAAATCTGGGCAAAAAATATTGCTCTATTCTTTCTTATTTGTGTAGTTATTGCAGGAATTTACGGAACCTTCACCGCAGCGAAAAAGATATTTTTTGTACAGGCAGTTCCTGCAATTTTGGCGGTTTTGGCGGTGTTGTTTTTGAGTTGAGTTTTACCATTAAGATTTGGTTAATAAATAGGAATGCCAATAGTTTTTTAATTGTTCTCCAGTTGTACTTTCAATCTTTATTCTTATCTTTTTATTTGGAAAAAATTATCAATTTTTTATCAATAAAATCAATAAAGTTTTTTGAGTTGTATTGCTTTTGTCCAAGTTTATCGTCAGAAACAATTTCGAAACTTAAACTCTCAACTTGTTGTCCATCAATACAGCAAGATTTTCCCTGGCCAAAAAAAGTCGAGGGATTAAATCCTACAAGATTTTTTTCTAGATTTTTTCCGTCAATTTGTTTAACAATCGGTTTAGTATATGTCTTATTAAATGTCCATTTCGTTAAATATCCTATTCCGTTACTGTCAATTGTCAAAAGATTGTCTTCCACATTTGATAAAACTAGATGAACTTCGCCTTTGTAACCAATTGGAACTATAACTTTTAGTGTTGGCGAATACAATTGATAGTGAAATGCTAAAAATGAAATTGTTGTACTTATAAAGAGAATTGCAAGAAATGATGTCTTTTTAAAAATCAATTTTAAAAAACCTACAAAAATCAAACAACCTAGAATGATTCCAATAATCATCATTCCTCCTAAAAAAAATCCAGATAAAATCATTCCACCTGGAACATCTGTCAACTTTAAAAGTAAACTTGCAAAAAGTCCTGCGGATAAAATTCCAAAAATAATTTTTAATTTACGGTCTGTCATCATAAATGCTGGTATTTGTAGTATTTTTAAATTTTGTAATTAGTCAACATCATGTAATACTTCTGCAAATTTCCCATTCTCAAATTACCTCATTCTCAAATTCTCAAATTAAACTTAATCCTTCGGCATTACAGAATAACTCGGATCTTCCAGAATATTTACTTCTATCAAATCGTCTGCGTTTTTCAAAAGACGGATGCAGTCTGCGCTCAAATGTTTTAAGTGAACGATTTTATTGGCTTTTTTGTAGCGTTCAGTGATTTTGTTTAATGCTTCTATGGCGCTCATATCCGAAATTCGACTTTCTTTGAAATCGATAATCACTTCGTTTGGATCATTCAAAACATCAAATTTTTCCGAAAATGCTTTTGTAGATCCGAAGAATAAAGGTCCGAAAATATCATAATGTTTTACACCATTTTCATCAATAGATTTTCTTGCTCGAATTCTTTTTGCATTGTCCCAAGCGAAAACCAAGGCTGCGATTATAACGCCGATCAAAACTGCCAAAGCCAAATTGTGAAGAAAAACCGTAACCAAAGTAACGACAACCATCACAAAAATATCTGAACTTGGCATTTTTTTGAAGGTTTTCAAACTTGCCCATTCAAAAGTACCAATGGCAACCATGATCATCAATCCTGTGAGTGCTGCAACTGGAACTTTTTCTATCAAACTGCTTCCAAACATAATGAAAACCAGCAACATCACTGCTGCTACAATTCCGGAAAGTCTCGCTCTTGCTCCGTTGGAAATATTAATTAAACTTTGCCCAATCATTGCGCAACCTCCCATTCCAGAGAAAAATCCTGAAACGATGTTGGCTGCACCTTGTGCAACAGCTTCTTTATTACTACTTCCGTGCGTTTCTGTCAGTTCATCTACAATGTTCAAGGTTAGCAAACTTTCTATCAACCCAACACCTGCAACTATGGCGGCATAAGGAAAAATAATTTGCAACATTTCTAAATTATAAGGAACTTGCGGAATATTAAAGGGCGGAAAACCACCTTTAATTGAAGCTAAATCTCCTACAGTTTTGGTGTCGATATTTAAAAAATAAACCAAACCGAAAACCACTAAAATTGCGGTTAATGAAGCCGGAATTGCTTTGGTAAATTTCGGCATTCCCCAAATAATTGACATTGTAAGAAGTACTAAGCCAATTAAAATATACAGCATATTTCCTGAAAGCCAATTGCCATCTGCACTTTTGAATGTAGCCAACTGCGACATAAAAATAATGATTGCAAGACCATTCACAAAACCATAAATCACGGATTGCGGAACTAATCTTATGAGTTTTCCCAATTTTAAAAATCCTGCAACCATTTGAATAATTCCGGCGAGAATGACGGTTGCGAAAATATATTCGACACCATGCGTTTTTGCCAAAGCCACGATTACAACTGCAACTGCGCCTGTTGCGCCAGAAATCATACCTGGTCTTCCACCAAAAATACTGGTAACCAATCCCATCACAAAAGCGGCGTAAAGTCCCGTCAATGGTGACAAACCTGCAATAAAAGCGAAAGCTACAGCTTCTGGAATTAAGGCTAAAGCCACAGTTAAACCAGATAAAATTTCGGTTTTATAATCTACTTTTTGTTTGAAATCGAATAAATTGATGACTTTTTGCATTGTATTTTGGCTTTAGGCTATAAGCATTATGCTATAGGCTTTTAAAAACTCGTTTTATTTTTTGGCTCTAGATTCTTGATTCTTAAACTCTAAAACTCCTCTTCTTCTATAAATTTTTTAAAATCTGCGATGGTTTCTTCCAAAGTTTTATCATATCTTCCACCAGCTGCGTTGATGTGACCACCTCCGTTGAAATATTTTCTTGCGAACTGATTTACATCTACCTCATCTTTACTTCGGAACGAAATTTTGATAAAATCATGGTACAAATCTTCAATAAACAAAACCGAAGCTTGAACTCCCGCAATGCTTAAACCATAATTCACGAAACCTTCTGTATCTCCTTTTTGGTAACCAAATTCTTGTAATTCTTCTCTTTTTAAATACATTACCGCAGCTTTTCCATCTTTTACTACTTCTACTCTACCTAAAACAAGCGAAAGTAAATGCAATCTAGAAACGGAATTGGTATCCAAAGTATTGCTAGAAATTGCAGCAGGATCTGCACCTTTTTCTATTAAATTTGCCGTAATTCTATGCGTGTCTGCGCTTGTAGAACGGTATCTAAATCCACCAGTATCCGTCATTATTCCTGTATATAAACAAGAAGCTACATTTTCATCTATAAAATTTTCTTCACCCAAAGCTTCTATAAAATGATAAATCATTTGGCAAGTTGCCGGTACATTCACATCCGAATACATATAATTGAAATCTTGCGGTTGCTGATGATGGTCTATCAAGATTTTTGTTGCCCAAGATTTATCTAGCCAATCGCCCAAAATTCCTATTCTTGCACTGCTGTTGAAATCTAAACAGAAAATTACATTCGCATTGTAGATGGCTTCTCCGGCTTTTTTTCTTTTATATTCAGAAATTGTAACTTTCTTAGAATCTGGCATCCATTTCAGAAATTTTGGAAAATCATTTGGAACAAGAATGGTAGCTTCCAAACCTTTGTTTTTTAGGAAATGATATAATCCTAAGCTGCTTCCAATCGCATCTCCATCTGGATTTTGATGAGAAATAATCACAATATTTTTATCTGGCGTGAGAAGATTTTTTATCTCGGAAAGTTCTTTTTCGGTAAACATATTTATACTTTAAATTTTTGAACGCAGAGGCGCAAAGGTTTTTTGATAATTAAACTGCAATTTGCTTCGCAGAGGCATTTCATTTAGCAAAGTGTAATGTATATGATAATAACTAAAACTAATTTACAATTTTGAAGTTGCAAAGATACCAAAGCAAAATAGAAATAAGAATTTGAACAAAATAAAACTTATAAAATAAAAACCAATCAATCGTTTGATTTATTAAATATTATTGTACATTTGCGGTCTCAAAAAACAAAAAATATGATTTCTAAGGAAGAAAATATTTTATTTGCCGCAGAAAAATTGTTTGCAGAACGTGGTTTCGAGAAGACTTCTACTCGAGAAATTTCTAGAGAAGCGAATGTGAATATTTCAATGATCTCTTACTATTTTGGCTCAAAGGAAAAACTCTTGGAAAGCCTTTTTGAAATGAGAATGGCAGAAAGTCAGACCTACATTAAAGAAATAATGGCAAAACCTGACTTGAATGAATGGCAAAAAATTTCATTAATAATAGACAGATACACAGAAAGAGTTCGCACCTACAAAGTATTCTACACCATTTTGCAAACCGAACAATTGACGAATAAGAATGAGCAAATCATACGATATTTAGAAAATTCTAAAAAAGGTTTTCTGGATATGTATCAAAAATTGGTTGATGATGGTTTTCAAAATAAAACATTTAAAAAGAAACCAAACATCGCGATGATGCATGCAACATTATCTGGCACTATGTTTTACGCAATGAATGGTTTGCCAATGTACAAGGATTATTTCAGCATTAATAAAGAAAATATTGATTATGATCAGCAATATTTTCAAGATTTAAATTTACACATAAAAGAAATTTTAAAACATATTTTGGGTTATGAAGAAAATAAATAAACTCGTTTTCATTTTTAGTTTTATTTTAAACATTTCTATGCTATTTGCACAAGAAACTAAAAAACTGACAATTGATGAAGCGATAGAAATGGGCATAAAAAATAGCAAAAATTTAAAAATAGATGCCGCAAAAATTTCGCAATCAACTGCAGATCTTTTAGAAGCCAAAAACAGACAATTGCCAGATTTCAAATTGTCTGCTTCTTATCTAAGACTCGGAAATGCAAATATAAATCTAGAATTTCTGAATCAAAATTCTGGTAATTCTACGCCAGTTCCAAATTCTGTTTTGTTGGGACAAGCCAATTTATCTCTACCACTTTACGCTGGTGGAAAAATAAAATACGGAATAGAATCTGCAAAATATTTGGTAGAAGCCTCAAAATTAAAATCTGAAAACAACAGATTGTTGATTGCTTACAATATTTCTGAAGCCTACAACAATCTTTTTAAAGCTAAACAAGGCATCAAAATTTTAGAAGAAAATCTATCCGTTTCGGAAAAGCGAGATGCGACATTTTTAAAATTGGAAAAAAACGGCTTGCTCGCAAGAAACGATCGTTTGAAAGCTAACATCCAAACTTCTAATATAGAATTACAAATTTTAGAGGCAAAAAATAATTATGCCATCGCAAATATCAACATGAATTTGCTTCTAGGCTTAGATGAAAATACCATCTTAGACATCGATGAAAATTATATTGATGAAAGCATGGAGCTAAGCTTTGCAGATTATTATTGGAATGCTGCCCTAGAAAATAGAAAGGATATGCAAGCATTAGATATGCAAAGAAAAGCTGCAGCATTAGGATCTAAAGCTGCAAAAGCAGAAAATTTGCCAACCATTGCATTAACGGGAGGTTATATTGCGGCAGATGTTCCAAAAATTTTAACAGTTTACAATGCTGTGAATATAGGAGTTGGTATCAATTATGACCTCGGAAATCTTTGGAAAAAAAATTCATCATTAATGAAATCTGAAGCTGTAGAAAATGAACTTTCAGCTACTAATGAATTATTATCTGATCAAGTGAAATTGGATGTAAATAAGGCTTACCAAAACGTAGTTTTCGCAAAAGAAAAAACATTGGTATTTGAAAAAATTTCCACACAATCTACTGAAAATTATACTGTGGTGAAGAAAAAATTTGATAACGGTTTGGCTACGATTACAGAACTATTGGAGGCAGATGCAGCAAAAATTATCTCAGAAATAAATATCATTAATGCTAAAGCAGATGCCACTTTGACGTACAAAAAACTATTACAAAGCAGCGGAATTTTAATTAAATAAAACTAAAAATAATGGACAATAATATAGAAAATTCAATGGAAAACGAGGAGGTAATTATCACAGAAAATAATGTTCCTAAAAAGAAGAAAGGAATGATGTTTCCTATAATTTTAGGTATTTTAATTCTAACTGCCGGATTTTTTGGCTACCGTTTTTACAAATTTAGCCAAGTGCATGAAGAAACAGATGATGCTCAAATTGCGGCAAATTTAAGCCCGGTAATTTCTAAAGTTTCTGGCTATGTAGATGAAATTAGAGTAAAAGACAATCAATTTGTGAAAAAAGGTGATACTTTGATCATTCTTGAAAATAAAGATCAAAAATTAATGGTAGAACAAGCAGAGGCTGCATTGGGAACTGCGAGAAGTAATATTTCTAGCGCTAGAGCAACTTCTACTGCTGCAGGAAAAAACATCAACACTTCCAACGCTGCAGTTCAAGTGGCGAACGCACAAATAGAAGCTGCAAAAGTGAATGTGAGAAAGACCTCGCAAGATTTGGTTCGCTATTCAAATTTAGTGAAAGACAATTCTATTACACGTCAACAATATGATAATGTATTGGCTGCGAAACAATCTGCGGACGCTCAATTGCGAGTTTTGATTGATACAAAAAATCAAATTTCCCAACAAACTGGCGTTGTCAATTCCCAAACAGCAGCAACTTCTGAACAAATAGGCGTTGCATCTTCTATTGCAAAACAGCGAGAAGTAGATGTTGCAAATGCAAAACAAATGCTTGCTTACACCGTAATCACTGCGTCACAAGATGGTTTTGTTTCGAAAATCCCAGTGCAGAAAGGACAATTTTTGCAAGCTGGCGCGCAACTTTTTAGTTTAGTTTTAAATACAGACAAGTGGATTATTGCCAATTTTAAAGAAACCCAACTTTCAAAAATGGTAGAAGGACAAAAAGTAGAAGTTGAAATAGACGCTTTCCCAAGCACTAAATTTGAAGGGACAGTCAGTTCTTTTTCACCTGCAACTGGATCTACATTTTCTATTTTGCCTCCAGATAATGCAAGTGGAAATTTTGTGAAAGTAGTACAAAGATTGCCTGTGAAAATAGATTTCAAAAATTTAGACCAAAAAATTGCAGAAAAATTGCGAGCGGGAATGAATGTGAAAGTAACGGTTAGTTTAGATTAGAAGATAATAGACGGATAGATTATAGACCAATGCACAAGCATTTACAGAAATTCTGTCCAATTAATTTTTGAATATTTTAATTTTTGAATATTTTAATCTAAAAAAATGCAAGACGATTCTTTAGTAGAATATGGTGCAAGACGCATCATCATTACGCTTACCGCTATTTTGTGCGCGCTTTTAGAAATTGTAGATACTACAATTGTAAATGTTGCTTTGCCAGAAATGAAAGGTAATTTGGGCTCCACCTTGTCCGAAGTTGGTTGGGTAATTACGGCATACGCCATCGGAAACGTGATTATTGTACCAATGACGAGTTGGCTTTCGCAGCAATTTGGACGTAGAAATTATTTTGCCGCTTCCATTATTATATTTACAATATTTTCATTTTTATGTGGTAATGCCACCAATATCTGGGAATTGGTAGGCTTTAGATTTATGCAAGGACTTGGTGGTGGAGCACTTTTGGTGACCTCGCAAACCATCATCACAGAATCTTATCCTGTTGCAAAACGAAGTATGGCACAAGCAATTTATGGTTTGGGTGTAATTATTGGTCCTACTTTAGGTCCACCTTTGGGTGGTTATATTGTAGATAATTACAGTTGGCCGTTTATTTTTTATATCAATATTCCAATCGGGATTATTGCAACAATTTTGACTATACAATTTGTAAAAAGTCCAAAATTTTCTGAGAAAAGAAAAGCGATAGATGTAGATTGGGTTGGTATTGCATTGTTGGCAATAACGGTTGGTTCTCTACAATACATTTTGGAAAAAGGGCAAGAAGATGATTGGTTTGACAGCAAAACAATTATTCTATTTACATCCACAGCAATTTTAGGTTTCGTACTATTTTTGTGGCGAGAATTAACGTTTCGATATCCAATTGTAGAATTGCGAGTTCTAAAAAACACGAATCTAAGAATCGGGACCATCATGTCTTTCGTTTTAGGTTTTGGTTTGTACGGCTCAACATTTATAGTACCACTTTACACCCAAACAATTCTCGGTTGGACGGCTTTAGAATCTGGTGCTTTAATGATTCCTGCGGCATTGACGACGGCTGTAATGATGCCAATTATTGGTAAATTATTAACTGCCGGTGTAAAACAACAATATTTAGTAGCAGGTGGATTATTATTATTTTTTGTTTACAGTTTTTGGGGCTACAACATTTTGACACCAGATACAGGAAAAGATTCCTTTTTCTGGATGTTGATCGTTCGTGGAATGGGATTAGGAATGCTTTTCATCCCGATTACTTCTTTGGCATTAAGTACTTTGAAAGGACAAGAAATCGGCCAAGGTGCAGCATTTTCAGGGATGATGCGGCAATTGGGTGGCTCATTTGGAATTGCGGCGATTACGACTTTACTAGCCAATAAAAACGCATCTTATGGTGCAGATCTAGCGGCAAAATTAGATTCTAATAGCTTGATGGTGCAACAAAGAGTACAGGGAATTACCAATTCCTTTATCTCAAAAGGCATGACGCCAGATGTTGCGCTAAAATCTGCATACCAATCTTTACAATATTCTGTTGCAAAACAGGCTGCTGTACTATCGTATATGGATATTTTTCTCTACTTAGGAATTTTATTCTTAATATGTATTCCCTTTATTTTATTTGTGAAAGAAAGGAAAAGCAAAGAGAAAATTGATGTTGGCGATATGATGCATTAGTAGATCATTGATGATTGGATGGATGATAATTGATTTAATTGTAATCGCTTAGTAAGCTTTTTTAAATGTTTAAAGATTTATTTACAGTCATTAAACTTTTTGGTTTCTGTTGCTCAATATTTCTGTTCTAAAATGAGCGCCCCAATTTAAAATTTCATCCAGCATTTTATCCATTGTTTTTCCTAATTCCGTTAATGAATATTCAACCGTAACAGGCATACTGTCGTATAAAGTGCGCGTTATAATTTTGTTGGCTTCTAATGCTTTCAATTCCTGCGAGAGCATTTTTGGCGAAATATCTTCAATATCGCGCTGTATTTCGCCGAATCTTTTGTTGCCGTGCGTTAATGAAATGACAATCGGCAAACGCCATTTTCCTTGTATCACTTCTAATGCGTCTCTTAAAATTAATAATTTGGTTTTGCATAATTGTTCTTTTTGGCTCATTTTTTTAATTTTAAAGTTACTTACTTAAAGGTAACCAGTTACTTTCAGGTAACAACTACCTTTAATATAGCAAATTTAGGTATTTTTGCAATACAAATAATTTAAATATTAAAATATGAGCAATTTAAAAACGTGGGCAATTGACCCAATGCATTCTGAAATTCTTTTTAAGATCAGACATCTTGTAATTTCCACAGTCACAGGTTCTTTCAAAAAATTTGAGGGGAAATTTGTAACAGAGGGAGATCAATTCAGCAATGCGAAAGTTACTTTTAAAATTGACGTGAAAAGTGTTGATACGGGACAACCTGCACGTGATGAGCATCTGCGTAACGAAGATTTTTTCGAATGTGAAAAATATCCAGATATTGATTTTGAATCTACTTCTTTTATAAAAATTGACAATGAAAACTACAACATCATAGGAAACTTAACGATGAAAGGCGTAACAAAATCTGTAGAATTGAACGCGGAATACGGCGGATCTGAAGATAACGGTCACGGCGTTTTAAAACACGGTTTTGCAATTACGGGAACTGTAAACCGTATGGATTTTGGAATGACTTGGAATAAATTAACCGACACTGGTGGTTTAGGATTAGGCGAAAAAATTAAATTAGAAGCCAATATTCAACTTGCAGAGGAAGTTCAGGAATCTGTAAATTAAAATAATTAATAGGTGAAAATACACATTTTACAGGTTGAAGAAATCTGTGAAATGTGCATTTTTTGTTTTAATAATTAGAAATTTTAGTAATAAAATATTGAAAGCCATTCACAAAAAAACACCTTATAAAAAAAGGGTGTTTTTGTTTTAAATAAATTCTTGTTAAAATATTATTTTCCGCCTCTAGCAGGATAATCTTTGCTTTTTACAAAATCTATCGCTCCCAATAAATCATCAAATGCAGGTCTTGCAAAAGGCATTGTTTGTATGGATGAGCAATATAAAGTACCATCTTTTTTCACCAAAAATAAGCCTGGTTCCGAGAAAATTGCTGGTTCTTTGTCAGAAATACCATTAGAAATATACAAGCCCAAACTGCGCGCAGTTTCTTCAACTAATCCATAACCAATTGGCAATGAATCTGTTTTCCATTCTTCACCAGTTTTTTTGGCGAGTTCTTCATCATTCATGCTTATTGCAATCACGTTTACACCTCTTTCCGTAAAATCGCCTAATTTCGATTTCAATTCTGTTAATTGTTTTCTGCAAACTGGGCAATGGTAACCTCTGTAAAAAACTAATAAAGTAAAGGATTCCGGATCTTGTTTTTCTAATTCCCAAACGGTATCATTAATTAAATTGATTCTTAAATTTGGAAATTGTTCTGTTGGTTTTATCATAATGTAATTTTTATATTGAATTTAATTATCTATTGAATACTCAAAGTTAAATTTTTAGAAACTAAAAAATAAATTATTTCATTTAATCTTTAATAATCAAGTATTTACTTTATCTATTAGCACGTAAAAAAAAAATCCCTAAACAAGAAATAAATCCTGCGAATTATATAATTTTTCGTTACAAAAGACAATTACCTTTACAATCAAATTAATTTAATAGAATGGAAAAATATTCGTTGTTAGTAAGGCTAGAAGCCAAAAAAGGAAAAGAGCAAGACGTTGAAAACTTTTTGAAAAGTGCATTATCTTTAGTAAATGAAGAAGAAGGAACCATCCGATGGTATGCTTTAAAAATTGATGATTCTACTTTCGGCATATTTGATACTTTTGAAAATGAAGAAGGAAGAGATGCACATTTGAATGGAAAAATCGCAGAAGCATTGATGCAAAACGCAGAAGAATTGTTGGCAAAAGATCCCGTTATAGAAAAAGTGAGCATTTTGGCGAGTAAGTAATTTTAATAGTTACCAAATAAAAAATAAAATTACGCAAGGTCAATAGTACATCTTGCGTTTTTTTATGTTCTTATTCTGTTTTACTTTTTTAAATTCTACAAAAGAAAATCATGAGCAATCTTGTTGAAGATCTTTATTTCTCCATTGTATCCAATATTCTTGTAGATTTTCTGGTGTAGTTTTCAAAATACTTATATTTAAAGAATCACCTTGCATCAAAGTACTTTTTAATTGAATTTTCCGCTCTTCCAAAGCTGGTTCGTGATTCCAACCGCCAACATGATCGAAGGAAGTGAAAGCCTCGCATTTGCTTTCTACTTTTTCGAAAGGAATCTTCAATACATATATCACATTTCCAGAACCCATTCCTACAGTGGACATTTCTATCTTTTCAAAATCTACTTTGCTGTAATTTTTTGTTTGATACAATTCTTTCAACTTCTCGCCCACTTTTGCCGACATTTTGTTGGAAAATTGGTGGGCAATATCATCATTATTAATAAATTCTGGACCTTCATAAAAACCTTCGCATTGAGAATTGGTGCAGGTTATTTCGGTTTTGATTTCATCTTTATCCAGAGAAAGTTTTTCAGGTTTTTTGCAACTTGACAAAATAATTAAAATAGAAAAGACAAAAGTTGCAACAGAAATATACTTCATTTTTTTAATTTAAAATTCCGGTAATTTTGTATAAAAGTAATGTAATTTGTGGTTAATAAATTCACATTCGTATTTTCACATTAAAACTTTTATCTTTTTACTTCAAATAAAATTTGCAACAATAAAAAACTTTCTTATCTTTGCAATCTTAAAATATAGAGATAATTACGTCCTAAAAATATAGTAATGAGCAAAAGAACATTTCAGCCATCAGAAAGAAAAAGAAGAAACAAACATGGTTTCAGATTAAGAATGTCAACACCTAACGGTAGAAGAATATTGGCTGCCAGAAGAGCAAAAGGTAGAAAATCTCTATCTGTAAGTTCTTTACGTACAAAAAGATAATTCATAATTTATTATATAATTACTGCTTGAAAAGAAATTTTCAAGCATTTTTTGTTGTTAAATTTTCCTAAAATTTAGGTATCATTACAACTTTTAATTACTTTTGCTTAAATATAAAAATTCCTACAAATGCCACACAGAAATGATTCTGGAGATCAGATAATCAACTTGAGTAATGCTACCATTGCGCAGAAAAATTTCACCGTTCTCACCAATGTAGATTTGCACATCCAAAAAGGAAAATTCTGCTATCTCATCGGGAAAACTGGTTCTGGCAAAAGCTCTTTGCTGAAAACTTTGTACGGCCATATTCCTTTGGCGAGCGGAAAAGGCTCTATTGCAGGCTTTGATTTGGCAACACTCAAAACTTCCGAAATCCCAAGTTTGCGTAGAAAATTAGGAATTGTATTTCAAGATTTTCAACTATTGAGCGATAGAACAGTAGAAAAAAATTTAAATTTTGTATTGGAAGCTACAGGTTGGACAGACAAAACAAAAATTACTGAACGCATCAACGAAGTGTTGGAAAGCGTAGGTATGAAAACCAAAAAACACAAAATGCCGCACGAACTTTCTGGTGGTGAGCAACAGCGTATAGCAATTGCGAGAGCACTTCTCAATCACCCACAACTCATTTTGGCAGATGAGCCAACTGGAAATTTAGACCCAGAAACTTCTAACGAAATTATGGGCTTGCTAAAACGTGTAGCATTAGAAAATAATGCAGCCGTTGTAATGGCAACGCATGATTACCACATGATACAAAATTTCCCAGGAGAAGCAATAAGATGTGAAGACGGAAAAGTTTCTGTTTTGGAAACTACAGAACTTTTTGAGTAGAATTTATTTAAAATAAAAAATTTTAGCAATAATATTTAGCATTCAATTTGTCAAAGTTAAAATCTTTGACAAATTTTTTTTTGAAAACTTTTTGCTAGATTTAGAAAATTTGTGGTGGTTACTTTCCAAACAAATGAAACTCTTTCGTCAATTCTAAATAAGCTTCAGAATATTTTCTGGGGCTTTTTTCTATGGTGAATTTTAAGATTTCTGTAGTAAATTTCTCCTTGCTAAATTCTAATAGTACACGTTTCAAAGTTCCACCTTCTATGCCAAAAATTTCAATTTTCTTTTTTAAATAAAGTAAATTTTCTGTGGCTATTTGATTGAAATTTACAAAATCTTCGGCAGGAATTATCACAGAAAACAATCCGTTTTTATTTAAAATTTTCGATGCATTTTTAATTAAATCCTCAAAATTCAACGCCAATTTTTGACGAGCCAAAATGTCTTTTTCAGAAGGATTTACCTCAAAATAAGGCGGATTACAAACAATCAAATCAAACAAGTTTTCAGTATTGAATTTTGTATAATCTGCAGATTTCACTTGTAATCTTTTAGAAAAAATAGAATTTATAAAATTAATTTCTGCCAATTCTACCGCGTTCTCATCAATATCAATTGCTAAAATCTCTGCATTTTGATTCCGTTGTGCAAGCATCATAGAAATAATTCCAGTGCCACAACCAATTTCTAAAACATTGGTTTTACCTAGAACATCTGCGAAAGAACCAAGCAAAACGGCATCCGTTCCCACACGAAAAACTTTTTCGTCTTGATTGATGCTAAATTGCTGAAAAATAAATGCTTTCATCTAAATATTCGATGGTAAACTGATGAAAAACGTTGTACCCTTTCCTTCTTCGGATTTAAAGGTAATCGTTCCCTGATATTCTTCTATCATCTTGCGAACCATCGTCAAACCAAGTCCCATTCCAGAATTTTTGGAAGTGAAGTTGGGTTCAAAAATTCTACCCTGCAATTGCGCTGCAATACCAGATCCATTATCTTCCACATTAATGTTGATCCGTTTATTAACTTGTTCTACATCTACATTGATGATGGATTTTTTACCTTCTGTTGTTGCTTGCAATGCATTTTTCACCAAATTAGTAATGATTCTATTGAGATAAACTTTGTCCATTTTTATCAAAATTTTGTCTTTATTGGCATGCACAAATATTTTATCATCACTGAAAATCTGGAGAATATTATCTAATTCTTTGTTTAAATTAAACTCTTCGTCATTTTTTTGCGGAAGCTGTGCAAATTGTGAAAATGCAGTTGCAACTTTGCTGATGAGATCTATTTGGCTCACCATACTTTCGCTCATTTTTTTTACTTTTTCCTTTATCTGCTCATCATTTGGATCAAATTTTCTTTCAAAATTTTGAATCGTCAGTTTCATAGGTGTCAAAGGATTTTTCACTTCGTGGGCAACTTGTTTTGCCATTTCTCGCCACGCTCTTTCTTTTTCTATAAAACTTAATCGCTCCTTTTGTTCTTGAATTTGGAGAATCATCTTATTGTAAGATTTCACCAAAGTGCTCAGTTCATCATTGTGATAATATTTTATGGGCGCCATATCTTTATCAAACAATGTAACTCTGCTTATCATATCTGAAAATTTAGATAGTGCTTTCGTGAGATTGTTAGATATGATCCAACTCAACCAAATACTAAAAATGAGAATTAAGATATTAACTAAGAACATGTATTTCAAATACTTATTCAATACCCCTACATAAACGCTATCATTGTGATAATATGGAAGATACACAATTCCTATTGGATCTAAATTATTATTTTTCAATATGCTGTACGAGGAAGTTTTATTGGCCTTTATCTTGTCATCATATTCTTGAAAATCTACTCTGCTGTCTGTAGAAATCACCTTTCGCACAATATCTAGAGGTATATTTTTCACTTTTGCAGTAGAATTGTCTTGGCTAGAAATTAAAAAACTGCCATTCAAATCATAAATTTGAATTTCATGTTTGTTGACGTCTGCAATTTCTAAAATTTTATTTTTCAGAACTTCCGGAATATCTTCAGATTTAATAGTAGTTCTGCTTACAGCATAATCCAAAGACGCCATCAACGCATTATTGTCTTTCTGCATTTCCGTTCTGCTTTGTTCTATCGCATTATTTTTCAACACGATAAAGGAAAGGATAGAAGATCCAATCATCGTTAAAAGTGAAACCACCAAAAATCCCCAGAAAACCCTGGTTCGCAATTGATATCCTTTGTAGTTTGAGTAGGGCAATGTATTTAAGTGTTTAGATTTAAGATTTAGATAAATATTAAATTTTTAATGTGACTTTGCTAAAAGTTTTGCTACATATTTTCCAATGATATCAAATTCTAGATTTACGGCATCTCCTGGTTTTAGATTTTTCATATTCGTAAAATCCCATGTGTAAGGAATTATTGCCACAGAAAATTGATAATCTTCACTTTTTGCAACCGTCAAACTAATACCATTTACGGTAATAGAACCTTGTGGCACCGTTAGAAAATCGCTATTTTCATTGTATTTAATAGTTACAAAATAACTACCATCTCTATTTTCCACGGAAACCACCTCTCCCCTTTCATCAACATGACCTTGTACAATATGCCCATCTAATCTTCCATTCATCTGCATGCAACGTTCCAAATTTACAACATCACCAATTTTCCAACTTCCCACATTTGTTTTTTGCAAAGTTTCATCTATCGCTTGTACTAAATACTGATCGCCGTTTTTTTCTACCACCGTAAGGCAACAACCATTGTGCGCCAAACTCTGATCTATTTTTAATTCATCTGTAAAATCTGCGGATAACCAAAAATCTTTGTTGGTTCCGTGTTCAGTAATTTTTTTAATAATGCCTGTTGCTTCAATAATTCCCGTAAACATCTAATAATTTTGTTAAATTTGTAAAATTCTTATAATCCATCAAAGATAAATAAAATGAGCGCAAAAAACCAGAAAATAAAAGTAGGAATTTCCGTTGGGGATTTCAATGGTATATCTGTAGAAATTATCATCAAAGCATTGAAAAACAAAGATATTACAGAATTTTTTACGCCAATTATTTTTGCATCGGGAAAATTATTCACCTATCAGAAAAACGTATTCAAAGTACAGCAAACGTATAATTACATTACAGAAATTGCTGCCGCGAAAGACGGAGTTATCAATATGTTGAATCTTACCAAAGACAATTCAAATATAGAATTTGGCACGCCTACAGAAGAATCTACTCAAATGGCGATAGACTCTCTAGAAAGTGCAACAAATGCACTTATGAATGGAGAAATAGATGTTTTGGTAACCGCTCCAATCAATAAAGAAGAAATGATGAAGCAAGGTTTCAAACATGCGGGACATACAGGATATTTGGAAGAAAAATTTGGAAAAACAGGTTTAATGCTTTTGGTTTCTGATAATCTGAAGGTTGCAGTTCTTACACACCACATCCCGATTTCCGAAGTAGCGCAAAACATCACCAAAGAAAAAATAAAAAAGCAAATAAAACTATTGAATCAAACTTTGATAGAAGATTTTGGAATTTCTCGCCCAAAAATAGCAGTTTTAGGTTTAAATCCACACTCTGGAGATGGAGGTGCAATTGGAAAAGAAGAAATTGAAATAATAGAACCAGCCATAAAAGATTTATTTGAAAGTGGCATCATGACTTTTGGCCCATTTCCGGCAGACAGTTATTTTCAGCCAGAAAAATATTGTAACTACGATGCTGTTTTGGCCATGTATCATGATCAAGGTTTGGCGCCATTCAAAACTTTAGCTTATGCAGAAGGAGTAAATTATACCGCTGGCTTACCATATATCCGCACTTCCCCAGATCATGGCGTAGCATATGACATTGCAGGAAAAGATGTAGCAGACGAACAAAGTTTTTCTGAAGCCATTTTTACAGCCATTAAAATTTTTAAAAATAGAACCGAATATAATGATTTGATTGCCAACAAAATGCACGTGAAACCGAGAGAAAAAGATAATGGCAGAGATGATGATCCGCGTAGATTTTAAAATTTATTTTACCAAATGAAAACATTAACTATAAAAACGGCGCAAAACATTCCCACTTATCCTTCTTACATTATAGAAGTTGATGGGAAGAAAATTGGAGAAATGAAAGCCGGAACAACTGCCTATTTTGATGTTGATGAAAATTCTAAGTCCATTTTAGCCAAACTACAAGGTTCAAGAACGGAGATTTTAGATATCTCTGCGAATAGACACCATTTACTAATTATTGATTATAAAAAGGAATTAATACAAACATTTATATTGGTAGGTATATTCTTATTATTGAGTCAAGGAATGACTTTTTTATTTCAATTGCAGATACATTATAATATGTTGATCAATGTAACTCTGGCAGGAATGTTATATTTAATTTTCAAAAAAACCAGTTTCAATGGTATGAAAATATCAATAGCTGAAAATTAAACGTATAAAATTTGTAAATTCAAAATAAATACTTATTTTTGCAAACTCAATTATGGAAAGGTTAAGAAATTACGACATCGCATTTTCCGGACTAAAAGACGGTAAACATGAGTTTCAATTTGAGATTGGAAGCGAATTTTTACACCTATATGAGACAGAGCAGGAGTTCAGCAAGCCAAACATCACAGCAGAAGTATTGATGGATAAGCATTCCACGTTTTTGGAATTCTTTATAAATATTTCTGGAACTGTAGAATTGGTTTGTGACATTAGCAATGAAGATTTTTCTCATCCGATAGAAAATGAGATTAAAGTTTTGGTAAAATTTGGAAGTGAGTATGACGACAGCGATGTAGATGTAATCACGATTTCCGATAATGCACACAGCTTCAATGTAGCTCAATTGATTTACGAAGATATTGTGCTTTCTATACCAATGAAGAAAGTTTCGCCAAATTTGAGCGAAGAAGACTTGCAAATATTAGAAAAATTTAGTCCAAAAGATGAAGATTTTTTAAATATTGAAGAAGAAAAAGACGAAGATATTGAAGTTGACCCAAGATGGGAAGCTTTGAAAAAATTGAAAGATAAAAATTAAATAAAACATGATGAGGTAGTAAACTCATCTCACATAAATAAAAACAACTAGAAATGGCACATCCTAAAAGAAGACAGTCCACTACAAGAAGAGATAAAAGAAGAACACACTACAAAGCTGTTGTTCCTACAATCGCTAAAGATAGTACAAGTGGAGAAATGCACTTATATCACAGAGCACATTGGCATGAAGGAAAAATGTACTACAGAGGAAAAGTAGTAATGGAAAAAGACATGGAATCTACTGAAGAAATTTAGTAGCTAAATATACAATTTATATACAAAACCACTGAAATTTTATAAAATTTCAGTGGTTTTTTGTTTTTTTTAGTATCTTTGAAAGCATAAAATCAAAAAAAATATTATGGACATTAAAGACATCCAAAACTTAATTAAATTTGTTTCTAAAGCAGAAGTTTCTGAAGTAAAATACAAAACAAAAGACTTTGAAATTACGATCAAAACTCCACTTGGCGGAAACGAAAACATAAGCTATGTAGCACAGCCGCAAATGATGTCTGCTCCAGCTCCAACAATGCACGCTGCACCTTCATCTTCTCCTGCCGCAGAAAACAGTGCTGCAGAAACTGTGGAAGACGATAGTAAATTCATCACTATTAAATCCCCAATGATTGGTACATTCTACAGAAGACCTTCTCCGGATAAAGATTTGTTTGTAAATGTTGGTGATAAAGTAGAAGTAGGAAGCGTAGTTTGTGTAATAGAAGCTATGAAACTTTTCAACCAAATAGAATCTGAAATTTCAGGAAAAATTGTGAAAATCTTAGTTGATGATTCTACACCAGTAGAATATGATCAGCCATTATTTTTGGTAGATCCTTCTTAATATTATTGATGAATGTTGATTGGTACATAATGCCAATCTGCTATTTTCAAATTATTTAATTTTCAAATTCTAAAGTATGTTTAAAAAAATATTAATAGCCAATAGAGGAGAAATTGCCATGAGAATTTTGCGTACTTGCAAAGAAATGGGAATAAAAACTGTAGCAGTTTACTCTACAGCAGACAAAGATAGCTTGCACGTTCGTTTTGCAGACGAAGCAGTTTGCATAGGACCACCTTCAAGTAAAGATTCTTATTTAAGCATTCCAAACATTATTTCTGCAGCAGAAATTACCAATGCAGATGCCATACATCCTGGTTATGGATTTCTTTCAGAAAATTCTAATTTTTCTGGAATTTGCGCAAAACATAACATTAAATTTATTGGCGCATCTCCAGAGCAAATAGATAGAATGGGAGATAAAGCCAATGCAAAATCTACAATGAAGGAAGCTGGAGTACCATGTGTACCAGGTTCGGATGGTTTGATAAAAGATTTTGATGATGCCATAACAACTGCAAGAGAAGTTGGCTATCCTGTAATGATAAAAGCTACAGCAGGTGGTGGTGGAAAAGGAATGCGTGCCGTTTGGAAAGAAGAAGACATGCGCGAACTTTGGGATTCTGCCATACAAGAAGCTATAGCAGCTTTTGGAAATGGCGCTATGTATATGGAAAAACTGATTGAAGAACCACGACATATAGAAATACAAATAGCAGGAGATCAATATGGTAAAGCTTGTCATTTATCCGAAAGAGATTGTTCTGTACAAAGAAGAAATCAAAAATTGACGGAAGAAACTCCTTCTCCATTCATGACAGATGAACTTCGTGAAAGAATGGGCGATGCTGCGGTGAAAGCTGCAGAATATATTGCTTATGAAGGTGTAGGAACGGTAGAATTTTTGGTAGATAAAAATAGAGATTTCTACTTCATGGAAATGAATACCAGAATACAAGTAGAACATCCAATTACAGAGCAAGTGATCGATTATGACCTTATTAGAGAGCAAATAATGCTTGCAGCAGGTACAGCAATCACGGGAATAAATCATTATCCAAAATTACATTCTATCGAGTGTCGTATCAATGCGGAAGATCCTTTCAACAACTTCCGACCATCACCTGGGAAAATTACAGAATTAAATATTCCTGGCGGACATGGAATTCGTGTAGATACACATGTTTATTCTGGATACACAATTCCATCTAATTACGATTCTATGATTGCGAAATTGATAACAACTGCGCAAACCAGAGAAGAAGCGATCGCAAAAATGAAGCGCGCTTTGGAAGAATTTTACATAGAAGGAATTAAAACTACGATCCCGTTTCACCGTCAATTGATGGAAGATCCGGCTTATGTAGAAGGAAATTATACCACAAAATTTATGGAAGATTTTGAGATGGATGCAAGATATGCAAACCAGTAGATCTAATTTCTATTTTAAGTTTAAGTATAAAATACTGACGTTTTAAATGTCAGTATTTTTTTTACCTTTATTTAAAATTAATAATGAAAAAATTAGCGCTTTTGTTTCTTCTTTTTGCATTTATAAGTTCAAGTTTTGGACAAGAAAAAAAGCTTTTGAAAATTCTAAACCAAGAACTTAAAAAAGAAGTGAAAAACCAAGTCCAATCGAAAAATTTCAATGGTGATACACTTGTTATTTTAAAACCTTTTACCATCAATGAGCAAAAAATACTATCTTTTGAAGTAAGAAAATCCAACTATTACCAAGAAGGTTATGAAATAATAACACAAGAAATTCCGCTAAACAAAATAACAGCGATAGGAAAAGACATCCAGGTTTTTTTTCAAACAAGTGATAATTCAGTAATTACTATCACCAAAAAAGTTGCAAAAAATATAAATACAAACACCGAAAAAGGAAATTTTTTTCAACTATTTCTTTTCATTGAAAAACAGAACGAAAAGTTGGGAATAAATTTGCAAAACGCACTTTTGAAAACTGGAATAAAAGTAGATAAAGAATATTGGTATGATTGATTTTTTCAAATCTTAAATTCTTATCTTTGCTATAAAGCAAAAATATATGTCTGAAACTACAGTACAAAAAGATTCTCAATACTATATCGATTTAGAAAATGAGCATGGCGCTCACAATTATCATCCGCTTCCTGTGGTTTTAGAAAAAGGAGAAGGTGTTTACGTTTGGGATGTAGAAGGTAAGAAATATTTCGATTTTCTTTCGGCGTATTCTGCTGTAAATCAAGGACATTCTCACCCAAAAATTTTGAAAGCACTCGTAGATCAAGCTGGAAAATTAGCACTTACCTCTCGTGCTTTTTACAATGATGCACTTGGACCGTATGAAAAATATGTGACCAATTATTTCAGTTTTGATAAAGTTTTACCCATGAATTCTGGTGCAGAGGCCGTAGAAACCGCCATTAAATTGTGCAGAAAATGGGCGTATGAAAAAAATGGAATAGCAGAAAACCAAGCGGTGATTGTAGTTTGCAAAGGAAATTTTCATGGTAGAACGACTACTATTATTTCTTTTTCTGATGACAACAATGCCAGAGACAATTTCGGACCATACACTGGCGGATTTGTAAGCATTCCTTATGACGATATAGAAGCATTGGAGCAAATAGCGAAAGATAAAAACGTAATAGGATTTTTAGTTGAACCCATACAAGGTGAAGCTGGAGTTTATACACCAAGTGATGATTTTATAAAAAAAGCGCAAGCTATTTGTCATGAAAACAATATGCTTTTCATTGCAGATGAAGTACAAACTGGAATTGCTAGAACAGGAAGTTTGCTAGCAGTTTGTGGAAATTGCTCTTGCGAAAACCAGTGCGAACAACAAGAAACCTATACAAAACCAGATATTTTAATTCTAGGAAAAGCTTTATCTGGCGGCGCATATCCAGTTTCTGCTGTTTTGGCAGACGATGCAATCATGAACGTAATCAAACCAGGGCAACATGGTTCTACTTTTGGTGGAAATCCTATCGCAGCAAAGGTTGCAATGGCAGCATTAGATGTAGTTTCGGAAGAAAATTTAATTCAAAATGCGCGTCGTTTGGGAAATTTATTTCGTGCAGAAATCAACAAAATAGTAGAAAAATCAGAATTAGTAAATTCCGTACGTGGAAAAGGACTTTTGAACGCCATTTTAATTAATGATACAGAAGAATCTGAAACCGCTTGGAATCTTTGTGTAGCACTAAAAAACAATGGACTTTTGGCAAAACCAACCCATGGAAACATCATCAGATTGGCACCTCCATTGGTGATTACCGAAGAACAATTGATGGAATGTGTAGCGATTATAGAAAAAACAATTTTGGAATTTGTAAAGTAGAAAAATGCAGCTAAAGGAAAAAATTAGCGGTCTTATCATCACCTATAATGAAGAAAAAAACATTCGGGAAGTTCTCGAATGTTTTCATTTTTGCGATGAAATCATCATCATAGATTCCTATAGCACAGATAAAACTTTGGAGATTGCTTCTGCATTTTCCAATGTAAAAATTATTAAAAATAAATTTGAAGATTTCACTAAGCAAAGAAATTTAGCGCTGGAAAATGCAAGCAACGATTGGATTCTATTTCTAGATGGCGATGAGAGAATAACACCAAAATTAGAAGCAGAAATTATTGTAGAACTCAATAAAGACGACAAAAAAGATGCTTACTATTTCTATAGAAAAAGTTTCTTCGAAGGCAAAGCGTTGCATTTCTCTGGAACTAGAAATGATAAAAACTTCCGACTTTTTAGAAAATCTAAGGCGAGCTATATCGCTGAAAAAAAAGTGCATGAAACTCTTCTTGTCAATGGGGAAATAGGATTTTTAGAAAATAAATTACTTCATTATTCTATAGAAAATCATCAATCTTACAAAAAAAAAATGCTTGAATATGGAAGATTGAAAGGAGTAGAACTTTTTGAAAAAGGCAAGAAATACAATTTATTTACCCATTATTGGAAAACTTTTTTTAAATTTTTTAAAAGTTATATCTTGCAATTGGGTATATTAGATGGCAAGAACGGATTTTATTTCTGCAAAATGCAAGCAGAATATGTAGACTTCACACATGCTACCGTAAAACAATTGGAATCTAAAATTTAATTAATGAAAATTACCGTAATAAGTTTTGATTTTTGGAATTATGATGCGCACATTGTAGCTATGTTGAAAAAATCTGGTGTAGATGCAAATCACATCAATTTAGGCGCTTACAAACACAAAAACACTGCTGCGAAAGTAAAAAATGCCCTATCGAAAACCTTTGTAGGGAAAAATCTAAAGAATATTTACCGGCAAGAATTAATTTTGTCTACATTAAAAAAACTTGGTAAACAAGACCAGATTCTGGTCATTAATCCAGAATTGATTGAGGAGAAATACCACACAGAAATTAGAAAATACACCCCAAAATACATCGCTTATTTGTACGATAGTTTGGCAAGATGTCCAGCAAAACATCTTTGCCATTTTTTTGATAAAATATTTTCCTTTGATAAAACCGATGTGCAAAAACATGGTTTTCAATTAATTACCAATTATAATTATTTGCCAGAAAATAAAGTTTCTACAAATACGAAATACGATTTGGTATATCTTGCATCTTTTGATGATCGGATGAATATTGCGAACAAAATTGCTGAAAAAATTACAAACTTCGAGAAAACCTATCATTATTTAATAGTTGGAAAAAAATCTTGGAAAAAGAAATATTTTGGTAAAAAAAATCCAAATTGGTCTATCGGTAGTAAAAGATTGCAGCATAAAGATTTACCAAAATTCTACTCTCAGGGAAAAATAATTTTAGATTTGGTGCGAGAAAACCAAGATGGATTGAGTTTCAGGATTTTTGAAGCCATGGCTTTGAAAAAGAAAATTATCACCAATAATCAGACGATAAAAGACTACGATTTCTACAATCCGGAGAACATTCTCATCATCAATGAAAATTTATCCAATGTAGAAATAGCGTTTTTTGAAAATGACTACCAAGATTTACCCACCAAAATTTATTACAAATACACCCTAGAAAACTGGGTGAAAACCGTTTTTGAACTTTAACACGATGAAAAAAAAGAAATTATTATTTATAGCTCCAAACTACTATGGCTTTAATACTGTTGTAAACGATGGTCTTGAGAAATATAGTAACTATGAGGTTACTCATATTATTACAAATGGAACTTATATTTATAAAAACTTTGGTGAGAGAGCTTTAAATTTTTTGTCAAAAATTTTGCTAGGGAAAAACCTAAAGCACAAATGGATAGAAAATCAAACTTTGGACATTCTCAACCAAAGTGGAAATTTTGATTTACTTATTGCGAATAGACCTGATGTTCTAACAGAGAAAGAACTAGAAAAAGCAATTTCGATATCAGAAAAAACATGCTTTCTACTATGGGATAGTTTGGATAAGATAAAACAACAAAAAAATGTAATCCAATATTTTGACGTTTGTTGTAGTTTTGATTCTGATGATTGTAAAGAATACAATTTTAAAAAAATAAATAATTTTTACTTTGCAGAATATGAAGAACAAAAAGCATTAAATTTTGACGTATGTTACCTTGGCACTTACGATCAAAGAATTGATGAACTTATAAAAATTTTCGCCTATCTAAAAAACAACAATATAAAAGTAAAGAGTAAAATTTTCACATATCCATCTATAAAAATTAAGGAGAAAATACCTGCAGATATTGAGGTTATACATAGAATAATTCCTTTCCCTACTTCATTTAAATATTATTTAGACACGAAAATAATAATGGATATTGCGCATGAAAACCAAAAAGGTTTATCATTTAGACCTTTTGAGGCAATTGGTTTGAGAAAGAAACTTATCACCACGAATAAAAATATAAAAAATTATGATTTTTACTTATCTGAAAATATTTTTGTAATAGAGGACATTGATAATATCGAAATACCCAATGATTTTTTTACAACGGAATACAAAGATTTACCCAAAGATATTGAAGAAAAATATTTTATAAAAAACTGGGTAGAAAAAATATGCAATATTTAGAAAATGAAAAAACAAAAGATATATTTTATTTGTCCTAGCAACAAATTTGTAACTGGTGGCGTGAAGCAAATTTACAAAATGGTTGAAACTTTGAATGAAAATAATTTTGATGCAGTACTACTATTAAAAAAAAACAACAAAGAATCTTGGTTTAATTCTAAAGTTCCTATTGAAATTTCGCCTTATATTTTCAAAAAAATAAAATACTCTTATAAAAATAAAAGCTTTAATTTTTTCGGAAAATTAGTATTAAAATATCTTAAGTTAAAAAGCATTTCATTAGAAGAAAATAGCATTTTGGTATTTCCAGAAATTTATGGCCCAAAAATAAATGAAATAGAACCTCAATTAAAAAAGGTTATTTTTAATCAAAATTGTTATTATACATTTGAACATTTCTATCAAAATTATAATTCAAATCCTTACCAAAACACAAATTCTTTAGCGACTATAGTTGTATCAGAGGATTCAAAAAAATATTTGAATTTCACGTTTCCAGAACACCAAGTTCATCGCTTAAAAATTGGTGTAGATACGAGCACTTTTTTTTACTCTGAAAACAAACAGAAGATTATTTCTTATATGCCAAGGAAACTTAGTGAAGATTCCATACAGATTATTAATATTTTAAAAATTAGAAATAATCTTAAAACGTGGAGCATACTACCTATCGAAAATAATACAGAATCCGAAGTGGCAGAAATTTTAAAAAAAAGCGCAATTTTCCTTAGCTTTAATCATCGAGAAGGGTTTGGATTGCCACCAGTAGAAGCAATGGCATGTGGTTGTTTTGTAATTGGATATCAAGGACAAGCAGGTAGAGAATATTTCAAAGATGAATTTTCTTCTACTGTTCCAGAAGGGAATATAATTCAATTTGTGAAAGAAATTGAAAATATAATCAATAATTACGAAATTGACCCAGAAAAACTTGCATACAAAGGAATGTTGGCAGCGAAGTTAATAAAAGAAAATTATAACGTAGAAAAAGAGGAAACAATCAAAATATGGGAAAAAATTCTTTTCGCTCAAGAATAGGACAGTATTTTTTTCTTACCCCCCCTTTTTTCCAGTAATTCAATATATTTATTTTTTATTTCAGCGTTTTCATTTCTATACTTTACTATTTCATTTTGAAGATTATCAATAAGATTACAAACATTATCTGTTTTTAAATTTGGTGGAATACTACCTTTTTTAAACAATAACTGAATAAAATCTACCTCAATAATTTCTGCTATTCTAATTACTTTATTTAAAGTTATTTTGTTTTGATTATTTTCTAATTTAGCATATGCACTTTGAGAAATATCTAATTCAATAGCCACAGAATCTTGAGAAATATTCTTCATTTCTCTATGAATTTTAATATTCTTTAAAATCAATTTTTCTAACTCCAATTTTTAATTTAAATATAAACTTAAAAAAAACAAAAGGTAGTCCTGAAAAGAATATCTTATTCCAAAATGTTTTCTTCGATTTTTTATTAATCATCATTTTTGTAAAAATTAAATAAATTATGAAAAAATTATTAAACATTAGTGCCTTGGGGTTAGTTGCGTTGTTATCATTTTCTTGCTCTCGGGAAGAAGACATTGTAAATACGGTTACGCAAAAAGATAATTTCGTTAAAACAGTAAATGAAACAGATAAAATTTCATTTGTTAATACCAATCGTTTAGCTACTAGTGCAAGAATTTCAGAATTGAATATGAATCAATCACTATTATTATCACATTATGGTATCCAATTTAATTTGGTAATGCAGAATGACGCAAATCTGGTTCTATATAGAAATGGGATAGTTTATTGGGCTTCTGGCACACAACCTTTTAATATATATGATGGTTATCCTTATAATCCTGTATTTAAAATACAAAATGACAGGAATATTCTACCCTCATTTCTTTAGACCACAATTAGTTGTTTCTTAATTGTTTTTATGCTGCTAATTTATACATTTCCAATGGCTTTTTGAGTTTAAT
>NZ_JABSNO010000020.1 GCF_013294015.1 Frigoriflavimonas asaccharolytica | reverse complement strand
CCGTGATAACTTTAACTTGGAATCAAAAATTCCAGAAAATATCAATATTAAAATTTTAGAAATTGAAAATCATAGTGTTTTTAAGCGCTGACTATATAATCTTTGGATGAAGTAATATATTTAAAACCATCAGATTTTACACTTATTCTTGCAGGCACATATTTACTACCAACTTTATAAAAATCATAAATAAAATTTCCATCTCCAGCTTGATAAAGAAACTTCACACCATTCTCATCTTCAACATTTTGCAATGCAGAATTGCTTTGAAGAAAATTATGTTCCAGGTAAGTAATCGCCTTATCTTTTTTATTAAAAATAATTTTTCCACTATATTCGCTATTGGTAGTCAATTTTATTCTAAAATAAATTTCTTGTTCCTCGCTATTTTCATATAATAACCTGCCACGAACTACTGCATCTTTAGAGTTCATAAAGCCAAATATCCTTGATAGATGATAGCTCAAAAACATATTCCCAATATTATCATGTGGTGCTATTGAAGTCTTTGCTCTACCTTTAAATAAATAATCTACCTTTTTCAAATATCTTAAATCGTCAATTTGTAGTTGGACAAATTTGTCATAATTACTTTTAGAACCATCTTTAAAATTGTATTCCCCATTTCTGCTCCAAAATTTTCCATCTGCAATCATTAGTTGCCGCATTTCATTGTCTTCGAAAGTGCGTTGAGAATAGGTAACATCATACATTGCAGATTTATCGTAATAAATATCATCATAATGCTTAATTACATCTTTGAAGATTTTCTTCACATCAATATTGATGATTTTCACTTCTACAATATCGCTATACGCTGGTTTTAAAGCTATGATAGGTTGAAAATTATTTATTATCTGAGTAACGTAACCTGATAAAGAGATTTCAAAATCTTTCGCATTGCTTGGCAAAAGCACGTTACCTTCATCATTACTATAGTAGATTTGATCTTCAAAAATAACTCTAGCATCGGGAATTATCTTTCGTGTTTCCATATCTACTACCAATCTCTTGGTTAACGTTTGTGCAAAGAAAGTAGTAGTAGTAGTAGTAGCACTAAAAAAGAGTAACAGTAAAAAGTATTTCATTCCGTTGAGTTTAATAAATATGAACAAAAGTAGTTAACTTGAAAATAATAATGTAATATTAATAAAATATTCTAATGAATTATAAAATATCCAATCATTTTCCCCAAATTGACGTGTGTGCCACGCTTCTGTTCGAAAATAAAATTATTTTATAAAAATGAATAAATTTTAGTTCAAAAAAATAATCTTTTTTAAGGCCTAAAATAATGTGCACAAGCATAAGCATTTTTTTTAGGAAATCATAATACATCAATTTTTGTAATAGAGTTTTTTGTAAATTTAACCTACAATTTTTATAAATTCACAAATGAAAAAATTAACCATCATATTCTCAATACTGTTCATTTTTATTTTCGGAATCATTTCTGCGCAAGAAGGCATCAAAAAGTTTCTATATAAAGGCAAAATTGATAAATTTCCTGTTACGCTCTATTTACAAGAAGATACTTCTGGTTGTGGCCCAAAATTCTATTACGGAATGTATAAATACGATAATTTGGGCACCTGGCTTTATCTTACAATTTCTGATGATGAACAAAGCAGATTGGTGATGGTTGAAGGTGGAATTACTGGAATTTTGAGTTTAAAACTATCTGGCGAAACGCTAAAAGGATTTTGGATATCACCGGATGGAAGCCGAAAACTAGAAGTGAATTTGAAAGAAATTCCAACAACTAATAAAATAATGGAATCCTATGACCGAAAATATGATGAGGTGAATTACGAGATGAATGATTGTTAGGACGAGATGAATTACAATTTTATTTTAAATTAATTATCCTGGGCAAATCAATTTTTTACCCGCTGCTTAAAGTCTCCCGATTTTGAGTATTCTATCCAAGTATTAAATCAACTTAAAAAAATACCTAGGTAAAGCAAGAGATTATTTAAACACAAAAAAACTCCTCCAAAAATTGAAGAAGTTTATATCTAAAAAACTTTGTCAAAGTAAAAACATTGCTCTTTAAAACTTTGAAAAAGTGTATATCGTGGTTTTCCTACGCCGGAATTTCGCCTTTGTATAAGAAACCAATCGTTTCTTTATTCACTTTCTCTACCATTTCTGTGAAGAGGTGAAAAGATTCTTGTTTGTAAATTACCAATGGATCTTTTTGCTCATAAACTGCGCCTTGAGAAGATCTTCGCAAATCGTCCATTTCGCGCAAGTGCAATTTCCAGTTTTCATCTATTATTGATAATGTAATATTTTTCTCAAAATCACTGATCAATGTTTCGCAATTGCTTTCATGTGCTTTTTCTAGATCCGTAACTATCGTCATGGTTCTGCTTCCATCCGTGAAAGGAACTTGAATCATTTTGAAAGTCTGACCTTGTGTTTTGTAGACATTTTCTATAATTGGAAAAGATTTCTCTTTCATGAGTTCCAATCTTTTTTCGTAATCTTTTTGTGCAGCTTCAAACAAAATATTGGTCAACTCTACTACAGATTTAGATCTAAATTCATTTTCAGAAACTGGCGCTTCCATCGTGAAATTTTTGATTACTTCAAATTCAAAATCTTTAAAATTAGAACTTGGTTTTGTAGCATTGATGATGCTATTGGAAACATCAAAAATCATATTGGTAATATCATATTTTAAATGATCGCCAAACAATGCATTTTTTCTACGTTTGTAGATTACATCACGTTGTTTGTTCATCACATCATCATATTCCAACAATCTTTTTCTGATACCAAAGTTGTTTTCTTCTACTTTTTTCTGTGCTCTTTCTATGGATTTGGAGATCATTCCAGCTTGAATAACGTCTCCTTCTTTGTGGCCCATTTTGTCCATCATCTTCGCAATTCTTTCGGATCCGAAAAGACGCATCAAATTATCTTCCAAAGAAACATAGAATTGGGAACTTCCAGGATCTCCCTGTCTTCCTGCTCTACCACGCAACTGTCTGTCTACGCGGCGAGAATCATGTCTTTCTGTACCTATGATTGCCAAACCACCGGAAGCTACAACGCCTTCACGCAATTTAATATCCGTTCCACGTCCTGCCATGTTTGTCGCAATGGTTACAGCTCCTGGTTGACCAGCATTTGCAACAATTTCTGCTTCTTGCTGGTGCATTTTTGCATTCAACACTTTGTGCTCTATCTTTCTTAAAGACAAAGCTTTAGATAAAATTTGAGAAATTTCTACGGAAGTTGTACCTACCAAAACTGGTCTTCCAGCGGAAGTCAATTTTCCTATTTCTTCTATTACAGCATTATATTTTTCGCGATTGGTTTTGTACACCAAATCTTGTCTATCATCTCTAACGATTGGTCTATTGGTAGGAATTACCACCACATCCAATTTATAAATTTCCCAAAGTTCGCCAGCTTCTGTTTCTGCAGTACCCGTCATTCCAGAAAGCTTGTTGTACATTCTGAAATAATTTTGAAGCGTAATGGTTGCAAAAGTTTGCGTTGCCGCTTCAATTTTCACGTTTTCTTTAGCCTCAATTGCTTGGTGAAGTCCGTCGGAATATCTTCTTCCTTCCATGATTCTACCTGTAGATTCATCTACAATCTTCACTTCGCCATCAATAACTACGTATTCATCATCTTTTACAAATAATGTGTAGGCTTTTAACAATTGATTTAAAGTGTGAACTCTTTCAGATTTAATAGAGAAATTTCTATATAATTCTTCTTTGGCTTCAAATTCGTCGTCTTTAGAAAGACCTTTATTTTCTATATCGGCTAGTTCTGTTCCTAAATCTTCTAAAACAAAGAAATCTTTGTCTTGATTTCCGGCAGACATATATTCTATACCTTTATCGGTAAGATCTATTTGATTGTTTTTTTCATCTATCACAAAATAGAGATCTTTATCTGCTTTTGGCATTTCTCTATTATTATCTTGCATGTAAGATGCTTCCGTTTTTTGTAGCAAAACACGGTTTCCACTTTCAGATAAAAATTTAATCATGGGTCTGCTTTTTGGCAAACCTCTATATGCTTGTAATAATTTGAAACCGCCTTCTTTGTTATTTCCTGCAGCAATTAATTTTTTCGCTTCAGCAAAAATTGCGGAAATAGTTTTTTTCTGTACTTCTACAATTCTATCTACAGAAGGTTTTAGCAGATCAAATTCCTGACGATCTCCTTGCGGCACTGGTCCAGAAATAATCAAAGGTGTTCTTGCATCATCTACTAAAACAGAATCTACCTCATCAATGATGGCATAGTTCAAATCTCTTTGCACCAATTCTGTTGGCGAAGTTACCATGTTATCTCTCAAATAATCGAAGCCAAATTCATTGTTGGTTCCATAAGTGATATCACAATTATATGCAGCAATTCTACTTGGTGAGTTTGGTTGATGATTGTCTATACAATCAATACTTAAACCATGAAATTGGTACAATGGTCCCATCCAAGCGCTATCTCTTTTCGCTAGATAATCATTTACCGTAACTACATGCACCCCTTTTCCTGGAAGTGCATTTAGGTAAATTGGAAGCGTTCCTACCAACGTTTTACCTTCCCCAGTTGCCATTTCGGCAATTTTTCCAGAGTGTAAAACTACACCACCAATATATTGCACATCGTAGTGCACCATATCCCAAACTACAGAAGTTCCAGCGGCATTCCAAGCGTTTTTCCAAACAGCTTGATCTCCTTCTATCACTACAAAATCTTTTCTTGCGGCAAGATTTCTATCCATCTCTGTAGCTGTTACACGCAGTTCTCCGTTTTTTGCTAGTCTTTTCGCGGTTTCTTTCACTAAGGTAAAAGCTTCTGGCAAAATTTCTGCAAGCACTTTTTCTTCCACTTCATAAACTTCTTTTTTCAAAAGTTCTATTCGTTGAAACATGCCTTCTTTCTCATCAATATTAGATGTGGTAGAAATTTTTTCTTTTATGTTTTCAATCTCAGAAGTTATTTTAGCAGACGATGCCCTGATCTTAGTTTTAAACTCAGCAGTTTTGTCTCTCAAACCATCGTCCGAAAGATTTTCTACGTTCGGTTCTGCAGCTTTGATTTTTGCAACTACTTTTTTTACTTCTTTAAGATCTTTAGCATTCTTATCGCCCAAAAAACCTTTTAAAACCTGATCTAGTAAACCCATAAATTATCACTTTGCGCTGATGTACCTAAACTCCAGCAATTATTCTGCATCAAAAAAGGATGCTTATTTTAATGTAAAAAAACTTTAAGCATTATGCCTAAAGCTTTATTTTTAGTATTCGTCTTCGTTCCAGAGGAAATCTTCGTCTGTTGGATAGTCTGCCCATACTTCTTCTATAGATTCGTAGATTTCTCCCTCATCTTCTATAGCTTGTAAATTTTCTACAACCTCCATTGGTGCTCCAGTTCTGATGGCATAATCAATTAATTCTGCCTTTGTCATCGGCCAAGGTGCGTCGCTTAAAAAAGATGCTAATTCTAATGTCCAGTACATAATATTATTATTTTTGCAAAAGTAAAAAATTAGCGCATATAAAAAAGTTTTTTTACGCTGATTTTCAACATTTTTCGTATTGTTATTTTAAATCTGAAAAATAGTATTAAAACTTATCAGACGATTGTCATTTTCTCAAAAACCATTCCACAAAAATTTTTATGCCATTTTCAAAATTTGTTTGCGGATTATAATTAATTAGGCGCCTCGCTTTTTCTATATCTGCATTGGTTTTTTGCACATCTCCTGCTTGCATTGGCAGTAATTTTCGGATGGCTTTTTTGCCAAAATTTTCTTCTATGGTCGCCAGCATTTTATCCAAGGTAATTACCTCGCTTTCACCCAGATTAATAATTTCGTACACCTTCTTGTTCTCTTCTAAATATTGGATAGAATTGATGATACCTTGGATTATATCATCAATAAATGTGTAATCTCTTGCAGTTGTGCCATCTCCATAATAGGGAATTTCTTGATTTTCAGACAATAATCTTACAAATTTATGGATGGCAAGATCTGGTCTTTGTCGAGGACCATAAACAGTGAAAAACCGCAATTGAATCATATCTATTTTATATAAACTATGATAAACGTGTCCTATAATTTCTACCGATTTTTTTGTTGCAGCGTAAGGCGAAATGGGTTGATCTACAATATCCGTTTCCGAAAAGGGAACTTTTGTATTGTTGCCATAAACACTTGAACTTGAAGCACAAACAAATTTGATAACCTCAAATTTCTTGCAAACCTCCCACATATTCATGCTTCCGGTAATGTTTACAGATTGATATTCTAAAGGGTTTTCTATTGAAGGGCGAACTCCAGCCAAAGCAGCAAGATGAATAACTACATCTATCTTATTGTTGCGAAATATATTTTCTAAACCACTTAAATCCCTAATATCTTGATAAAACAATTGATAGTTCGAGGAGAAAGTTTCAGATATTAATTTCTGAATATCCAGAAGCTTATTTTTAAAAATAAAAGCTTCTGTTATTTTTAATGAATCTAATGTATTTTGAATTTTAATTTTATAGTCATAAAAATCGTCAAAGCTATCTATATTGATGACAGAATGTCCACTTTCTAACAATTTTTCCACCAGATGGGAACCTATAAAACCACTTCCGCCTGTTACAAGATAATTCATTAATAGCATTTAAGATTACAAATTTAAGCTTTTGTTTTTTCTTCAAAATAATAATGATGGTTATAATTTTAAAATTTACCAATTAATCTTGAACAAAATAATATAACATCACTTATCAATTATTCTGTATTTTTACTCTCTAAAATTTAAGAAATGCTTTTCAAAGGTCAATTGCTAAAAATGAGCACTCAATATGCTTCTCCTATTCAATATTATCTCAATCTTTCTGATGATTTATTAAATATGAATCAGTTGTTTAATAAAAAAATATCCATAAAACATACCGGTTATCAATGCGTAAATTGTGGTAGGAACGAGAAATTATACCGGATGGGATTTTGTAAAAAATGCTTTTTTGAAAGTCCATACGCAAGCGAAAGCATCATTCGCCCAGAACTTTCTACGGCGCATCTTGGAACTGAAGAAAGAGATATTGCTGTGGAAGAGCAAATCCAATTGGTGCCACACATCGTTTATTTGGCTTATACGGGAGAAATAAAAGTTGGTGTAACGAGAGAAAAACAAATCCCAACAAGATGGATTGATCAAGGGGCAACTTTTGCTCTAGAAATTGCAAGAACGGAAAATAGATACGAAGCCGGAATGATAGAAGTAGCCTTGAAAGAGCATGTGGCAGACAAAACAAATTGGCGCAAAATGCTGAAAGATGAAATGGAAGGCGATTTGGATTTGGAAGATTTTAGAAATAAAGTGAAAGAAAATTTTCCAGAAGAATTCGAAAAGTTTTATTCTGGGGAAGAAAAAGTTTGGAAAATGGACTTTCCTTACGAAGCAAACGAAAAAATATCTTCCGTAAATTTAGAAAAAACACCAGAATTTGAAGGAGTTTTAAAGGGAATTAAAGGGCAATATTTAAGTTTTGAAGATGGATCTGTGATGAATGTTAGAAGCCACGAAGGTTTTGTGGTAGAAGTTGAAATATAGAAAAAAAACAAAATCCTATTTATGAGGATAATTCTATGAAAAATAAATGGGTAAAATATACCGTCTATACTTTAGGAAGCATAATCGTTTTGCTCGTTTTTGCAAATATCGGCTTGAATTTTTGGCTGCAAAATAATCTGCCAGATTACATTAAAAAAAATACGGATTACAACATCACTTATCGAGATATTGATGTTGATCTCTTTACGGGAAATATTGCAACCACTGGAATTGCTATTCACAACAAAAATGAAAAAAACGACTCTATTCTTCGTTTAAAAGGAACTGTTGGATCATTCGAAATTAGCAGGTTTGGGATTTTTGATGCGGTATTTAATAATGAAATAAGTGCTTCTAGATTAATTTTGATAAAACCAAATTTAAATATTATTCTGCCAAACCCTTCAAAATTTAGAAAGAAAAAGAAAGAAGCGTCAATTCCGTTTGATGATGTAGAAATTACGGATGGAAATTTGGCTGTTTTCAAACACAACAATAATAGAATATTTTCCGCTAATAATCTGAGCGTCAACATAAAAAATATTGAACTTGCCGATAAAAATAGCAATCAATTGTTGCCGATAACATTTGATAAGCAAAATATCAACGCTAAAAATCTTTTCTTTCGACAAGGGAATTTACAAATAATTAAAGCTGAAAAAATAAAAACAGAGAACAAACTTCTAAACATTAATAATTTAGAAATAATCCCTCTGCTTTCTTATGATCAATTTGCGAAATTTCAACCCAAAAAAGGAAGTTTTGCGAAAGGTAAAATTGGACAAATTAAATTGGAAGATTTTATCTTGAAAAAAGAATCCATCGAGCTAAAAACTTTTCAAATTGCGAATGCAGACATTCAATTATTTACAATTAAAAGAAATAGTACTAAAGAAAAAAAACCTTTGAATTTTGGATTTAATATAGAAAATCTAGATTTAAAAAATTCAAAAATTCAAGTTTTCAATAGCGCTACAAACCGAGTATTTTCTGGCAGGAATATGAACTTAAAAATTTCTGAATTTGAATTGAATGATGAAACTTTGAAAATTCAAATTCCTGTGAAATATGAAAATTTTGCGTTTAGTGGAAATGAAATAGAAACAATTTCTGGACAACAGAAAGCCATTTTTTCACAAGTAAATATTAATCCAAAATCTATTTTATTGGATCAAATTATTTTGCAAACTCTTGGAAATGGAAAAATTGAAACAAATATGAATGGCAGCATCAAAAAAGTTGCAATCAATATTAATGATTGGAAATTTGATGATGACAATTTAGATTTAAATATTAAAAACATTCTAATAGATGGCGCAAACGGGAATTTAAATATTGTAAAAAACATTAAAAAGAACAATCCGATTTCTGGAATTGAATTTCCGCTTTTGTTAGAAAAAATGGAACTAAAAAATTCCAATCTATCTATAAACAGTAATAATATAAATGTATTTTCTGGCAAAAATTTAGAAGTTTTGGTAAACAATATCTCATTAACCGAAAAATCTAGTAAAAGCAAAATTCCTATTGAATATAAAGATTTTAAAATTACAGGAAATAGCCTTATTTTTAATACAAAAGATCAAAATATAGAGGCGCAATCTGCATTTATCCTTCCAAATTCTATTAAATTAACCAACATTAATCTTAAAAATAATGGAAATTACAGTAGTACAACTGCCATGGTTGGATCTATCAAAAATATTGATGTGAAAATAAAAGAATGGAATTTTGACAATGATATTTTAAAATTAGATGTAGAAAACGTACTAATTAACGGTTTGAACGGGAAGTTAAATTTAGCAAAGAATAAAACCAAAACAGCGAAAAGTAACAATGGAAACCCTCCAAATATTTTGCTTCGGAAAATTTCATTGAAAAACTCTGCCTTTAAATTAGATTCCGACAACAAACCTTTAAGTTTCAAAAATCTAAACGTTGAAGTGCGAAATTTCACGATGAATGAACAAACAGCAAAGAATAAAACACCTTTTAAAATGGGGAGTTATAGTCTTGCAGCAACAAATTTTAATTATACATTGAGCGAATTTTACAATGCGAAAATTGCTACTATAAACATTAACGACAGTAAAATAAATTTAACTAATCTGCTATTAAAACCCACTGTCTCTAGAGCGGAATTTGTGAGACGGCAACCTGTAGAAAAAGATTTATACAACTTGAATATCAAACAACTAAGTGCAAACGGAAAATGGGATTTTTTTAGCAATCAGTTGAGTATCTATGTGAATAATTTAAATATTGATAACATGGATGCGAATATATTTCGCAGCAAGATTCCTACAGACGATCCAAAGATAAAACCTCTTTATGGCTCGATGCTTTCAAGTTTGAAATTTCCTTTGTTTGTGGAAGATTTGAATATCAAAAACTCTAGATTAGTCTACGAGGAAGACACGAAAAAAAGTGATGGACCAGGGAAATTGGTATTTGGAAAATTCAATTTGAACGCGAAAAATATAAATTCTGGAAAATTTGCAGGGAAACCAACCAACGTTCCTATTGTCATCAACACCATGTTGATGGATTCTGCACCATTGACGGTGAATTGGGAATTTGATACTGCCAGGAAAGACGATTATTTTACGGTAACAGGTTTCACAGGATTGATGCCTGCTCCAGATTTAAATTTATTTACAGAACCTTATTTGAAAGTGCGTGCTACAGGTGAAATTCAAAAATTAGCGTTTGCTTATACTGGTAATGTAAAAACGATAAGTGGTACTTTCAAAATGATAAATAAAGATTTAAAAGTACAAATGCTACAAGATGATGGGGACAAAAAAGTAGTACTTTCTGCTATCGCAAATTTATTTGTGAAAAATGATTCTGGTCCAAATCCAGCTGCTATTTTGATAGAAAATGTGGAACGAGATAATACGAAATCTTTCTTCAATTTCTTGTATAAAGGTATAGAAGCAGGTTTGAAAAAATCATTAGTCGGTTTAGGTTCTAAGGCACAAAAGGTAGACACCACGGAAGAATTTCCAGATAATGAGGAAGAAATAAAGGCTTTGCAAAAAGTAGAGCAAGCCGCAAAAGAGACTCCAAAAAGAAAAACTATATTTAAAAGAATATTTAAGAAAAAATAAAAGGCAGAAAAATTGAATTTCTGCCTTTTAAAAATTAATCTAAATTATATTCTGGATCCTCAGATTCTGGAATTCTTCTTAAAAAATCGTCAAATTCCTCGCCGCTGTAATTGCTTTCTGCGCCATAAGAATCTAAAATAAAACCTATGTTTCCATCGGTAGATTTCACGAGTAAAAGTACAGCGTTGTCATCTGGATTGCTATCGCCTTCAAATCGGTATGTTTTTGCGATTATGAGTTCATCAGAATTATAGTTTTTCTCTCCATTTTCTAATTTCATTTCGTTATTTTCATTCATCCGAAATTCTTTTGTCACGCCTCTTTTTGCCAAGATCGTCATAACTTGACTTAGAGTCTTCATATTTTCGCTCGTATTTTCCATATTTTTTAATTTTTTTAAATTTACTATTTTCAGAATAGTTAAAATTATAAAATTTCTATTATTTATTTAATTTTTCGATACCCATTTCAAACAAAGCAAAACTGATGATATCTGCATTTTCTGCAATCACTTGGTCTGTAGATCTTCCTGCTCCATGTCCTGCATCGGTTTCTATTCTAATTAAAACAGGATTTTTGCAATCTTGTTTTGCTTGAAGTTCCGCTCCAAATTTGAAGGAATGTGCTGGAACTACACGATCATCATGATCTCCCGTAATCACCATTGTGGATGGATAGCATTTGCCAGATTTCACATTATGAACTGGAGAATAAGATTTCAAATATTCAAACATTTCTTTGCTATCTTCTGCAGTTCCATAATCATAGCTCCAACCTGCTCCGGCTGTAAATTTATTGTATCTCAACATATCTAAAACACCAACACCAGGAAAGGCAACTTTCGCAAGGTCTGGTCGCATCGTCATGGTTGCGCCAACCAAAAGCCCACCATTAGATCTGCCAGAAAGCGCCATGAAATTGGGTGAAGTATATTTATTCTTTTGTAAATATTCTCCTGCAGCTATAAAATCTTCAAACACATTTTTCTTTTGCATTTTTGTACCCGCGTCATGCCATTTCTTCCCATATTCTCCACCACCACGAATGTTTGCAACGGCATAGATTCCACCGTTTTCCATCCAAATAGCATTCACCACAGAAAAAGAAGGCGTGATGCTGATGTTGAAACCACCATAACCATAGAGAATTGTAGGATTTTTGCCATCCATTTTCAATCCTTTTTTGTAGGAAATCATCATTGGGATTTTGGTTCCGTCTTTGGAGGTGTAAAAAACTTGCTCAGAAATATAATTTTCTGGACTAAATTTTACGTTTGGTTTTTGGTAAACCTCAGAAACTCCAGTAGCTGCATTTATTTTAAAAGTTGTGCTTGGTGTAATAAAATTTGAAAAAGAATAGTACAAATTCTTCTGAGATTTTTTCCCGCCAAAACCACCTGCAGTTCCTTTTCCTGGAAGTGCAATTTCTCTCATCAACTTCCCGTTAAAATCGTATTGCTTTACTATTGAAACTGCATCTTTCATGTATGTTGCAAAAAGAAAACCTCCACCTGTAGAAATGCTTAGAACGTTTTCAGTTTCTGGGATTACATCGGTCCAAACTTTCGGATTATTAATATCAAATTTTTGCAATTTTTTGTTTGGTGCATTTTTATCGGTGGAAACATAAATAGTATTTCCCACGGTTTCTACGATATCTGTATTGAAATCATAGCCTGTTTGAATAGCTACAAATTCACTATTTTTTTTCTCTAAATCTTTTATGTAAAGTTCATTTCCATTGGTTGCATCGGAGGCAGAAAGAATTAAATACCTTTCGTCATCAGAAACGCCAATACTCATGTATCTTCGTTTAAAATCTGCGCCACCTTTTATCAATGTATCATCGGAAACAGAAGTTCCTAGTTTGTGAAAATACACTTTGTGCATATCCGTCATTCCAGAGAGTTGACTGCCTTCTTTTGGCTGATCATATTTAGAATAATAAAACCCTTCATCTTTATACCAAGATGCACCGCTGAATTTTGCAGTTACGGGTTCGTCTAGAATTTTTTTTGTTTCTACATCCATGATGATGATTTTATTCCAATCGCTTCCACCTTCGGAAATAGAATAAGCCACCAAATTTCCTTTCTTATTAAATGAAACGCCAGAAAGTGAAGTTGTTCCTTTATCAGAAAACTTATTTGGATCTAGAAAGACTTCTGTTTTTCCAGATGTATTGGTTCTGTATAAAACAGATTGCGCTTGCAAACCATCGTTTTTGTAGAAATAAGTGTAGTTTCCTTCTTCAAAAGGTGCGCTTATTTTTTCGTAATTCCAAATTTCTTTTAGTTGCTTACCAATATCATTTCTGTAAGGAATTTTATCTAAATAATTTTGAGTGAAGGCAACCTGTGTTTTCACCCAAGCTTTGGTATTTTCGGCTCTATCATCTTCTAACCAACGATAAGGATCGGCAACATCTGCTCCAAAATATTTATCTATATGATTTCCTTTTTCAGTTTTTGGGTAGTTTAGGTTAGATTTTTGAGCCATAATTTTTGTAGAAAATAAAGCAAGTGCTGCAAGACAGCATATTTTTAAAGACATAATTTTAAATTTTTATAAAATTAGCCAAAAATTTGTTAATTATCAATTCGTTAACATTTTAAAACTGAATTATTTTGTAATTTGGTACTGTTAAAAATTTAAAAAATGAATAAGAATACACAAGTTATATTTGCCAGTTCATTTGGATTGGCGGTTGTTTTAGGATTAATGGCAGTAAGAAATTATTTCCGAGATAAAGATTATGAGAAAGAATATGGAGATTTTCATCGCAATTTTGGGTAGAAAATAAACTTAAAGAGAAATATCTGCAGGTAGAGAAAATTTGTAAAAAATGGACTGTAATTGCGAACAGAAATTAATTCAACTCATATTATTACTGTAAATTTGCATTCCATCAATATTTTATGAAGCAATTTTCCTCTATTCGTTCTGTACAAGTCTTGGCGCACGTTTGCAAAGAAATGGGTGTTTTTCATTTTGTAATTTCCCCTGGTTCTAGAAACGCGCCTTTGGCGATTCATTTTTCAGAAACAGATGAATTCAATTGTTACAGCATCGTAGACGAAAGAAGTGCTGCTTTCGTAGCGATGGGAATGGCGAAAAGTTTGCAAAAACCAGTAGCAGTCATTTGTACCAGTGGTTCTGCAGCTGCAAATTATTATCCGGCAGTCACAGAAGCATTTTATCAAAATGTTCCTCTGTTGATACTTTCCGCAGATAGACCTGTAGATTTTGTAGATCTTTTTGATGGACAAACTATCCGTCAAAATCAGCTTTTTCAGCAACATTCTTACGGAGATTTTCAATTACTGGAAGATGATGAAGAAGATTCTGAATTTCAAAATTTAGAAATTTCTAAAAAAGCAATGCAAATTTGCATAGAAAAAAACGGACCTGTACACATCAATATTCCTCTGAAAGAACCTTTGTACAATTTAGTTTCCGAACTTCCTACTTTGCCAAAATTTGAAAATACAATTGCTAAAAAGAATTTTACCTTAGATTCTACATTCATAGCAGAATGGAACCTTTCAAAAAGAATATTAATTTTAGTAGGTACACAAAATTACTCTGAAGAGTTGCAAATGCAGCTTTCTCAATTAGCAAAAAATCACTCTGCGGTAATACTCACCGAAGTAACCTCTAATCTTAATAATGATAAATTTTTTGAGCATATAGATCGTTACGTTTTTAATTTCACGGAAGAAGAAATGCACCTCTTTGCACCAGATTTATTGATAACCGTTGGGCAAAATGTAGTTTCCAAAAAAGTAAAACAATTTTTAAGAAAAGCCAAGCCAAAAAATCATTGGCATTTAGATGCTAATTGGCAACCAGACACTTATTTTTCTTTAACAAATAAATTTGAAACCAAACCAGAAGTTTTCTTTACAAAGCTGCTGAAAGGAATTCAGCTAGAACCGAAAGCCTTCTACAACCTTTGGGACAGTTTGCGAGATAAAAAAGATGCGAAACACAAGCGGTTTCTACAATCTGTAAATTTTTGCGATTTCCAATTATATAGAATGCTGTCTGATATTTTACCAGAAAATTACAATCTGCATTTTGCGAATAGTTCACCAATTAGATATGCGCAACTTTTTCATTTTAATAAAAACAAAGTCTACTGCAACCGAGGAACGAGCGGAATTGATGGCTGCACATCTACAGCAATGGGATTTGCCATGGCAGACAAAAATCCAACACTTTTTGTTTCGGGAGATTTAAGTTTTTTCTATGATATTAACGGTCTTTGGAATCCTTATATCCCACCATATACTAGAATAATAATCGTTAATAATGGTGGTGGAGATATTTTTAAAATAATACCTGGACCAGCAAAAGCTCAAAATGCGTTGGATGAATTTATCGCAACTACGCATTCCAAAAACGCAGAACTATTGGCAAAACATTTCGGGTTTATCTATACAAAAGTGGAAGACGATTTGACGATGGGCAGGGTTTTAGAAAATTTTTTCAAGCCAAGTCCTAAACCTCAAATTTTAGAGGTAAATACACAAGGAATTGAAAATGCGAAAGTTCTTGTAGATTATTTTGAATTTTTGAAATAAATTTTTTGATTGCGGAGTTCAGGAATATTTTTTTAATATAAATCTTTTTAATTCTGCAAAACCAGGGCAAAAGCAGTAAAATTATTAAAGGCTATTTAGCCACAGATTACTACTGATAAATGTACTTTTTGCACTTCAACAGTTCTGATAATCAACTAAAAACAGAATTTCAGCCAGAAAAACATACAGAATTTGCAGAAAATCTATATGCTACTTTTTTAATGCGTTTGAACTACTGCAAAGTCGATTCGCATTGCAAAAATTCATTTCAAAAATCATTTTAAAAATGAAATTTTCGGTTTTAAAACAAAATTTTGATAATAAATAAGCAATGCGAAAAGTAGCGCAAATAATATATTAAATCTTCCCCAAAGCAATAAATCTGGTGCTAAAATAAATTCTAAAATATTCATCAAAATAATAATTCCTATTTGCAAAATGGCGTTTAACTTCCAGAAATACTTTGATAGAATCCAAATTGCCATCGCAATTTCTGAAAATCCAATTAATATAGTAAAAATTGAAGCATATTCTTCTCCCAAAATTCTGGCTACAATTTCTTGATGCCGTGGAATGAGATTCAACACTTTACAGAAAAGGCCATTTGCTAGCCAAACTGCAGCGATGACGTATTGCAGAATATTGCTAAGAGATTTTAAATTCAAGATAGATATTTTAATCTATAAAGATAATTAAAGCTAAATGAGAATTTGGCTATATTCAATTATTTTGATTAAATGTAGAAATTTATTTAATTATTGCTACAGAATCGTTGAAAATCTTCCTATATTTATTTAGAAATAAAAAACAATGCTGGTAAAAATTTTTGGAAGCGCACTTTTCGGCGTTTCTGCACAAACTATAACGATAGAAGTAAATGTAGATACAGGTGGAGTTGGCTATCACCTCGTTGGTTTGCCAGACAATGCTATAAAAGAAAGCAGCTATAGAATTTCTGCGGCGCTAAAAAATTGTGGTTTTAAAATTCCAGGTAAGAAAATCACCATCAATATGGCTCCCGCCGATTTGCGAAAAGAAGGATCTTCTTATGACATGAGTATTGCAATTGGAATTTTGGCAGCGTCTGATCAAATAGTTGCAGACAATGTGGGAGATTACATCATCATGGGAGAATTATCTTTAGATGGAAATTTGCAACCGATAAAAGGAGTACTTCCAATTGCCATAAAAGCCAGAGAAGAAGGCTTTAAAGGTTTTATTCTACCCAAACAAAATACCAGAGAAGCCGCAATAGTTAGCGATTTAGAAGTATATGGAGTAGAAAACATCAAAGAAGTGATCGATTTTTTTAATGAAGGAAAACCTCTTGAAAGAACGACGATTGATACCAGAAAAGAATTTCAAGAAAAAGTAAACGATTTTCCATTTGATTTCTCGGAAGTGAAAGGGCAAGAAACTGCAAAACGTGCTATGGAAGTTGCTGCAGCTGGCGGTCACAACATTATTCTCATTGGTCCACCAGGAAGTGGAAAAACAATGTTGGCGAAAAGAGTTCCCAGTATTTTGCCCCCATTATCTTTAAAAGAAGCCTTGGAAACCACAAAAATACATTCTGTTGCCGGAAAAATGGGAACAGATACTTCTTTGATGACGGTTCGCCCATTTCGCTCGCCTCATCACACGATTTCGGATGTTGCTTTGGTGGGAGGAGGAAGTTATCCGCAACCTGGAGAAATTTCTTTGGCGCAAAATGGCGTTTTGTTTTTAGATGAATTGCCAGAATTTAAAAGGACCGTATTAGAAGTAATGCGCCAACCTTTGGAAGATAGAATTGTAACAATTTCGCGGGCAAAATTTACTGTAGATTATCCTGCAAGTTTTATGTTGGTTGCAAGCATGAACCCAAGTCCCAGTGGATTTTTCCCAGATGATCCTAATAATACTTCGTCTATTTTTGAAATGCAACGCTACATGAACAAACTTTCTGGTCCACTTCTAGACAGGATCGATATTCATATTGAAGTGCAAAAAGTAGAATTTGATCAACTGACAGACAAACGAAAAGGCGAAACGAGTGTAAGCATCAGAGATCGTGTGATGAAGGCGCGCGACATGCAAAGTGAACGTTACAAAGATTTGGAAATCAACTACAACGCTCAAATGGGACCGAAACAAATTGAAAAATATTGCGGATTGACGGACGTTTCTCAAACATTAATAAAAGTAGCGATGGAAAAACTCGGGCTTTCTGCAAGAGCGTATGATAGAATATTGAAAGTTGCCAGAACAATAGCAGATTTAGAGTTGAGCGAAACGATAGAAAACGACCATATTTCTGAAGCGATACAATATAGAAGTTTGGATAGAGATAGCTGGAAAAACTAATAATTCATGGAACAAAAATCTTCATTTGACAGTTTTGATCAGCTGTAATTATCTTCTCAAGCAAAATCTTTTTTACGAGAAATCTCTAAATGAATAAATTTTCTATACATCCATATTAGCGGGTCATTATTAGGTATTTTAGGATCTAGAATCAGATTTTCAAAACTTAACTTCCCTTCAACGTCACAAAAAAATCCGAAAGAAATTCATCTTTCGGATTTTTATTATGTAGAAATATTAAAATTTACTTTCTATTTCTTTTCGACTTTTTTTCGTCGGTAGTATTTACTCTTTTCTTCTTTGGTTCTTTCGGTGTATTTTCGTCGGTAATCAATTTTAATTCTTTTATCAATCTCTTATTTCCAGCGTATTTATCTATTACCCAAAGTACATATCTCACATCTACATTGATGGTTTTTTGTACTGCTTCTTCAAATACAATATCACCACTTAAAGCTTCGCTATTACCATCAAATGCAATCCCGATCAGGTTTCCATCTCCATCTATTACAGGAGATCCAGAATTTCCTCCGGTAATATCGTTGTTGGTAAGAAAATTTACTGGCATATATCCCGCAGCATCTCCATACATTCCGTAATCTTTTGCAGAATTAAGGTCTATTACTTTGGTAGGAAGATCAAATTCTTCGTCTCCTTTTTTATATTTAGCAACCATACCATCCATTGTAGTATAGTAGTTTTCAGAAATTCCATCATAATTTCTATCATCTCTTTTTGGCAAAGTATCTACTGTTCCATACGTTAATCTCATTGTAGAATTAGCATCTGGATAGAATTTTTTATCTGGTTGAGATTTCATCAAACCTGCTAAAAATATTCTATTGTTTTTGGCAAAATTTGCATCAATTATAGCGAATCTTTCGCCCGAAAGTCTTGCATCTTCTACGTATGAATTGGCCATTTTGTATAGTGGATCTGCATCCAACTTCAAACGATCTGGATTTAAGATAAAATTAGTAACAGAAGCTTTATTAGCAAAAATAGAAGACTGCGCAAGGATAGATAAACTACCAGCATTCACATTCATCAAAGTTGGAGAACCAACATCTTTTGTTACATTTTTTTGGTATAAATTAACTAGAGAATTTAACATTTCGCCCTCTAATTCTGAGTCAAAATTTTCATAAACACCTTTCAATGCTTCTTCTACTCTAGGTTTCATCGCCAATCTTGCTTGCATGTCTTGTGCAGCATAAGTTTTTAATAATGATCCCAATTGATATGCAGTCATGATATATTTTGCATTTCTCTGCACGTTGGAAGAATACATTCTTTCCACATTTCTATCAGAGGTTTGCTTGTAATAAGCATCTATATCATCTAAAATATAAGCATACTCTTCGTTTCCAGATTGCAACGCCCATTTTTTGTATTCAAACTCTTGATTTTGTTTATTTGCAATAGTTCCGTTTTGTATTACGGCATCAATAGTTCCTTGTCTATTTTTCCAGTAATTGGCAACATTTGCATATTGAGAAGCATAATTTAATCTTGTAGCTTCTCCTCTGTCCATATATTTTTTCATCACATCCATAGAAAGTTTGGATGCTTTTACCCAAGCTGGATAATCTTTATTCACCATTTGATTAATACCAAAAGATGTTAGGTATCTATTTGTTCTACCTGGATAACCTAATATCATTGCAAAATCTCCTGGCTTATATCCTTTTAGAGAAACTGGTAAAAAATGTTTAGGTTTTAATGGGATATTTTTTGGAGAAAACTCTGCAGGATTTCCGTTTTCATCTGCATACACACGAAAGATAGAGAAATCTGCTGTATGTCTTGGCCATTCCCAGTTGTCTGTATCTCCACCATATTTACCTAAAGAAGATGGTGGTGCACCAACCAAACGAATATCTTTATAGTCTTGATAAACAAAGAAATAAAATTCGTTTCCATTGAAGAAATCTCTTACAACAACTGTATATTTTCCATTTTCGGAATTTTCTGCTTGTATTGCTTTTGTTTCAGCAGCAATTACTTTTGCTCTTTCTTCGGCAGACATTTTATTGTTCAATTTAGAATTGATGCGCTGTGAAGCATCATCCATTCTTACCAAAAATCTTACGTAAAGACCTTCAGCATTAAATTCTTGAGATTGTTTCATCGCCCAAAAACCATCCTTTAAATAATTTTTTTCTGGCGTAGAAGCAGATGCAATAGCATCATAACCACAGTGATGATTTGTGAAAACTAAACCTTGATCAGATACGATTTCACCTGTACAAAATCCACCAAAACTCACGATTGCATCTTTTAAAGCGGCATTGTTTACGGAATAAATTTCTTCTGGCGAAAGATGAAGCCCTTCTTTTTGCATGTCTACCCCATTCAATCTTTTGATGAACATGAGCAACCACATCCCTTCATCTGCTTTCATTGGCACGAAACTCAATAGAAACGTACATAATAGTAATATCTTTTTCATTTTAAATATTGTTTAATGAGGCTAATTTACTAAAATAAATTTGTAAAACGGCCTTAAAATTATCACTTAAAGCAATATTTAATTCACAAAAACCCTATATTTGTGTAAAGAGGCTTAGTTTATAATTAAATAGGCTAGAAGAATAGAAAATATGATAGAAAAATCTGATCATCAATATGAAAAAGCTGTACTTGTAGGCTTGGTTACACAAAAGCAAGATGAAGAAAAACTAATAGAATATATGGATGAGCTAGAATTTCTAGCTTATACAGCAGGTGCAACTGTGGAAAATAGATTTGTACAAAAACTGACAACTCCAGATCCAAAAACTTTTGTAGGAAGTGGAAAGGCACAAGAAATAAAACAATATGTGCAGGATAATGGCATCAATACCATTATTTTTGATGATGAACTTTCGCCGTCTCAGTTGAAAAATTTAGAAAAAGAAATTGAAGTAAAAATTCTAGACAGAACAAATCTTATCCTAGACATTTTTGCACAAAGAGCGCAAACTTCTTATGCTAGAACGCAAGTGGAATTGGCTCAATATCAATATCTTTTGCCAAGACTTTCCAAAATGTGGTCTCACCTCGATAAGCAAAAAGGTGGAATTGGAATGCGTGGACCAGGTGAAACGGAAATAGAAACGGATAGAAGAATTATCCGAGATAGGATTACTTTACTAAAAGATAAATTGAAAGTTATTGATAGGCAAATGGCTACACAACGCAACAACCGTGGAAAAATGGTGCGCGTTGCTTTGGTTGGATACACCAACGTAGGAAAATCTACTTTGATGAATGCTATTTCCAAATCTGATGTATTTGCTGAAAACAAATTATTTGCAACATTAGACACCACCGTTCGGAAAGTTGTCATCGGGAATTTGCCATTTCTATTAACGGATACCGTTGGTTTTATCCGAAAATTGCCAACACAATTGGTAGAAAGTTTTAAATCTACTTTGGATGAAGTTCGGGAAGCAGATTTATTGATACACGTGATTGATATTTCTCATGAAGGTTTTGAAGATCAATTGAATTCTGTGAATCAAACCTTGGAAGAAATTGATGCAAGCCAAAAACCGATGATCATGATTTTCAACAAAATTGATGATTTTTCTTACGAGAAAAAAGATGAAGACGATCTATCCCCAGAAACTAGAAAAAATATTTCTTTAGAAGACTGGAAAAAAACTTGGATGGCAAACTCTAAACATCCAACGGTTTTCATTTCTGCACTCACAAAAGAAAATTTCCCCGAGATGAAAAAAATGATGTACGACGAAATACAAAGGATACACATTTCTAGATTTCCATATAATGATTTTCTGTTTCAGTATTTTGAAGATGAAGAGATTTAGGTTTTAAACACGAAGACTCAAAGCATTTCACAAAAATTTTATTGGGTTATATGGCACAAAGAGAATTGACTAGCAAAACTGATTCTTATGACAGAAAATGAAATTTCCAAAATTGTTTTTGAACTTGGTTTAAAAGTTCATAAAACTTTAGGTCCAGGCTTGCTAGAAAGTGCTTACGAACAATGTTTATTTCATGAGCTTTCAAAAACAAATTTACTCGTTGAAAAACAAAAAATTTTGCCCGTTGTTTACGAAGGCATAAAATTGGACGCAGGTTACAGAGTAGATTTAATGATTGAAAACAAATTTATAATTGAAGTAAAATCTATAGTATCTTTAGAAAATATACATCTTGCACAATTGCTAACCTATTTAAAATTAAGCAATTGTAAATTAGGTTTGCTCATTAACTTCAATACATTTTTATTTAAGGACGGCGTGAAAAGAGTAATTAATGGAAAGTTATAATGAATAGGTTATTTACTTTTAAGCATTGTGTCATAAAAAGTATTTAAATACAAACCTTTGTGAAATCTTTGTATCCTTGTGTTAAATTTCACCAATAATTTTTTACATTGATTTAATATTTAAAATAAAATTATCCTTGCAAAATTCCATCTCCATAATCTTAGCCATCTCCAACCGAAAAGACGAACTATTTGATTTGCTGAGTGGGCTTACACTATAAATCGACAAATATTTTGAATTAATTATTGGGTAAATTTTTTATGAAAAACAACTATCAGCAAATCATATCAAGTATATACAGCGAAATTGTAAGTGGTGAAAATCTTGGCGAAATCCCCAATTATATTTCTGAATTAGCAAATATTTCTGATCATAAATTTGGCGTAGCTTTTTTGGATTTAAATAACAATAGTTTTGGCAAAGGTGATTTTCAAGAGAAATTTTCTATCCAAAGTATTTCAAAAGTTTTTTCTTTAATATTGGTGTACAAAAATCTTGGCGAGAAATTGTGGAAGAGAGTTGATGTAGAACCTTCTGGAAATGCATTTAATTCTTTGGTACAACTAGAGGCAGATAATGGAATTCCAAGAAATCCCTTTATCAATGCTGGAGCGCTAGTAATATGTGACATTATGCTAGAAATTTTTGAGAATCCGAAAAATGAAATGCTGAATTTTATTAGAGAAATTTCGCAACACGAAAACATCAATTTTAATACAAAAGTTGCTAGTAGCGAGGAAAAAAACGGATTTCGAAACGCTGCAATGTGTAATTACATGAAATCTTTTGGTAATATTAAAAATAAACCCGAAGATGTTTTGGACTTATACTACCATATTTGTTCTATAGAAATGACTTGCGAAAATTTGTCTAAATCTTGTCTATTCCTTGCGAATGGTGGAAAAAACCCGAAAAATAACGAAACGATTCTATCTTCTAGCAAAACAAAAAGAATTAATGCCATCATGCTCACCTGTGGCTTTTATGATGAATCTGGTGAGTTCTCTTTTCGTGTTGGCCTACCAGGAAAAAGTGGTGTCGGTGGTGGAATTGTTGCCTTATTTCCTTATCATTACTGCATCACTGTTTGGAGTCCAAAATTAAATCTAAAAGGAAATTCTTTTCGAGGGATGAAGTTTTTAGAAGAATTTACCACACAAACAGGCGAATCTATTTTTTAAAATCTCTTCCAAAATAATTTATTAAAATTTTCAGAATTGAAAAACCAAATCTCAATAATAATCGCCATATACAACCGAAAAGACGAACTTTTTGAGTTGTTGAGTTCACTAGCTTTTCAAACGGATAAAGATTTTGAAGTTATCGTTGTAGACGACGGATCGAAAATCGCTCTGCTTCCAACGATTGAACTTTTTGAAGATCAACTCAATATAAAATTCTTTCGCAAAACAAATTCTGGTCCTGGACTTTCTAGAAATTTTGGAGCGGGCAAAGTTTCAACAAATACCGATAAAGAAAACTGGCTCGTTTTTGTAGATTCAGACGTGATTGTGGAGAAAGATTATATCTCCAGCATCAAAAATAATTTAAACAAAAATAATTGCGATGCTTTTGGTGGCGCAGATAAAGCCAGCAAAGGTTTCAATCTCATGCAAAAAGCAATTTCTTATGCAATGACGTCCCTTTTAACGACGGGTGGAATTCGTGGAAACAAAAAATCTATGTCCAAATTTCAGCCAAGAAGTTTCAATATGGGAGTGAAAAAGTCTGCCTTTGATCAAGTAGGTGGTTTTTCAGAAATGCGCATTGGCGAAGATCCAGATCTCTCTATGTCGCTTTGGGAAGCCGGATTTTCTACCGCATTTTTTGATGATATTGGTGTCTATCACAAACGAAGAACAGATTTTGGTAAATTTTCCAAACAAGTTTACGAATTTGGAGTTGCAAGACCAATTCTGAACCAAAGACATCCCAATTACGTGAAAATTTCTTTCGCATTTCCTTCTATATTCCTTCTAGGATACATCATGGGAATTGTAGAATATTTTTGGTTCAAACAAAGTATGTTGTTGATAATGTATGGCTTATACACATTCTTAATTTTTTTCCACGCATTATTTAAAACAAAAAATCTGAGTATTGCTTCTATGGCAATCATCGCTTCTTTCATTCAATTATTTGCCTATGGATATGGATTTCTAAAATCTTGGTTCGTGCTGAATGTATTGAGAAAAAAACCTGAAGATGCATTTCCAGGGCATTTTCATAAGTTTTAACTAGCTGGAATATTTGATATTGCACATGCTTATTTTGTAATGCAGTAAATTAGTTTTCATTATTTTCCGTGTAATTTTATAGTTTTAAAACGTATAATTTTTTGATTTTACATTTTTTGACGATTCAGTATTGAAAATTGACCGTTCAGTTTGATAAATTTTTAATTGATGATTGGTGCATATATCTTTACAGCATAATAAAAACCAAAAATTAAATATCATGAAAACTACTATCGCAATTATCCTACTTTTTTTATCTCAAATTTGTTTTGCACAAATGGACGATAAATTTTATCAACCAAGCACAGAATTGAAAATCATTGAAGGCTTGAATTATACAGATTTCAAAATTCCTGTAGATACAGAAACCATCACGGGAATTTTCATCAAACCAAAAACTACAGCAAAAGCGACAATCCTATTTTTCCACGGTTCTGGCGGAAATGTTTCTAGCTACATGTTTATGACGAAACCTTTGGTTGAAGCAGGATATCAAGTATTAATGGTTGATTTTCGCGGATATGGAAAATCTACAGGAATTCCTACACATCAAAATATTGCAAAAGATGGTCAGAAATTTTTAGATTATTCTCTAAACCTAGAAGAAGTTAAAAATAAGCCAGTAATTTTATATGGCGCATCAATGGGAAGCGAAGTTGCAACGCATTTAGCAAAAAACAACTCGATGAAAATTACAGCATTAGTTTTAGATGGTTGCATCTCGTCTTTCAATGATGTTGCTATTATTTTTGCTCCGCAGTATGAAAGCTACATCAACGCGATTGCATTTCCCTATGCTGCAAAAGAAGATATTAAAACTGTGACGATTCCAAAACTATTCATCCATAGTGATGGAGATAAAACGATACCGATATCGCAAGGAAAAGTAGTTTTTGACAATGCACAAAATCCAAAAACATTTTTGAAATACGATGGAGATCATCTAGAAGCATTTACAAAAGATAAAGACGCAGTGCTGAAAGCGATAGCAGAATTGATAAAAAAATAAAAGTTATTGCTGCATACAATCTATTGCTGCGATAAATATTCAAATCATTAAAAATAAAAAAGAATGCAAACAACAAAAATGAAAATAAGAATCTCTACAATGCTTTTGATTTCATTTGCAACCGGAACTTTCTTTTTCACCTTTTTTACAAGTGATCGCAGCATAGAGAATTTGCTTTTAAGTTTATTTGTAGCATTTTTATACACATCAGTTTTCACTTTTGGAAACGGTTTGCTCAATGATTTTCTAAACACCAAATATTCTTGGATAGAAGATACGAAAACAAGGATTACCACGGGAATTATTGCAACAATTTTAGTAAATGTCGTTTTAGTTTTAGGATGCAACTACGTAAATTTCATTTGGTTGCAAAAAGCAAATCCTGCCCAATTTCTTTCCGGTTCGATGGGAACTATAAATTGGTTGATCATTAACATCGCGCTTTTAATTTCTGCCATTCTGCATGCAAAAAGTTTCATGGATGAATGGAAAAAAGCCTCAAAAAAAGAAATTGTAGAGCAAAAATTTATTGCAAAATCTGCTAATGCACAATTTGAAAGTCTTAAAAATCAATTAGATCCACATTTTTTATTTAATTCTTTAAATGTTTTAAGTTCTTTAATAGATGAAAATCCCAGCCAAGCGCAAAGATTTACCGCATCAATGTCCAAAATATACCGCTACGTTTTGGAACAAAAAGACAAAGAATTGATAACCGTAGAAGAAGAAATAGAATTTGCAAAAACATATTGTGAACTATTAAAAACAAGATTTGAAGACAGCGTAAATTTTGAATTTCAAGTAGAGGAAAATATGCTGAAAAAATTTGTAGTTCCGCTTTCCTTGCAGCTTTTATTAGAAAATTGCATCAAACACAATTTTGCAACTTCTGGCAAACCACTATTCATAAAAATCTATTCAGAAAACGGATATTTATTGATAGAAAATAACCTACAACAAAGAGAGCAGATGAAAGAAAGCGCTGGAATTGGGCTTTCAAACATCGTGCAACGCTATTCCTTATTATCTAAACTAAATGTTTCGATAGAAAAATCTAACGAATTTTTCCGAGTAAAAATTCCAATCTTAACAAATAAAATTTCTAACATGAAAATACAAAAAAACAGCGATGCCATCGCTTACCAAAACGCAGCAGAAAGAGTACAAGAATTGAAAGGCTTCTACTCGAATTTAACCTCTTATTGTCTGGTAATACCGACTTTAATTTTTATAAACCTCTTCACATCTTCTAATTACCTATGGTTTTGGTGGCCGATGTTTGGTTGGGGAATTGGTCTCGGAATGCACGCATTGAAAACATTTGGTGTAGGAAAAGATTGGGAAGAGAAGCAAATTCAGAAAATTTTAAATAAAAAACAATAACAAATATGGAAAATCTAACCAAACAAGAAATCGATTATTCTTTTGCGAAAGAAAGAGTTCAAAAATTGAAAAAATTCTATACCAGTCTTGCAATATTCATCATCATATTTGCAGCATATAGTATGAGAAGGTATTATTTATCTGGCGATATCATATTTATGGATAAGAGAAACATCTCTGTTATATTTTGGATTTGGGGCATCATTTTAGCCATAAAAAGTGCAAAACTATTCTTTTTTAATGGAAATTGGGAACGTAAAATGATGGATAAAGAACTAAAACAAACTAATTATGGAAAATTTTAATGAAGACAATATCAAGTATTTGGAAGCGAAAAAGAGGGTTAAACGCATCAAAGGATTTTACATTCATTTTTTAATTTATGTTTGTGTAAATTTATTGATTGTTTATCTTAATTTTCAAGACTTAAAACCTGGAGAAACCTATTTTCAATGGCAAAATTTTGTAACTTTATTCTTCTGGGGAATCGGACTTTCAGCTCATGGATTGAGTGTTTTTCTGCCTAATTTTATTCTAGGAAATAATTGGGAAGAAAGAAAAATACAAGAAATAATGGAAAAAAACAGGAACTACAAATTGTAAAAATTAAATCTATTGCAAACAGAAAATAAGATAAAAACCGTCATCATTGAGGATGAAAAACCAGCAGCTAGAAAGCTAGAAAGACTATTGAGTTTATTTCCTGATTTGCAGTTGGTTGCAACACTACATTCCGTGGAAGAAGGTGTAGATTGGTTTGCAGAAAATGCGCATCCAGATTTGATATTTTCCGACATCGTTTTGGGCGATGGTTTGTCCTTTGATATTTTTGAAAAAGTACCCACCAAAAGTTTTATGATTTACACCACAGCTTTTGATCAATATACTTTGAAAGCCTTCAAACTCAATTCTATAGATTACCTTTTGAAACCCATAATGGAAGAAGATCTAGAAAAAGCCATTGATAAATACAAAAGTTTCTTGCCTTCAGATTCATCTTATAAAACCCTGGAAATTAAATCTTTAATTAAAGAGGAAAAGCAAAATCTTTCCAGAATTTTAGTAAAGATTGGATATAATTTAAAAATCATCCAAACCGAAGAAGTTTCTTGTTTCTACAGCGAAAATAAGATTGTATATCTACAAACCAAAGAAAGAAATTATCCGACGGATTTCACTTTAGACGAATTGCAAGAGGTTTTGGATGAGAAGCAATTTTTCCGTGTAAACCGCCAGTTTATTATCTGTTTAAATTATATTAAAAACATCCACACATCGCCAACTTACAAGGTAGAATTAGAATTTCAACCAGAGGAAGAAATTTCTGTAAGCAGAGATCGCGTGAAGGAATTTAAGGATTGGTTGGTGTAGGAAATCCTTATTATACAAATATCTTTAATGAGAAAAATTTAAAATAATAAATTTAAATTTTCAATATAATTGAATAAGAACTTCTGCAGGGATATTCAGTTTTTCTCTCAAATTTCGGATCATTGTAAGGCTCAATTTCCTTTTACCAGATAGGATTTCAGATTTGCGAGAACGCGTTCCCAAAATCTTACTTAATTTACTTTCAGACATATTTCTCTGCTCCATTCGGAATTTGATGGCTTCAATAGGATTTGGTTTTGGAATAGGAAAATGCAGGAACTTTTTCATGAAGTAAACTTACTTATAAAACAAAATTTATTTAGAAAAACCTTTTTCTTTCCTAGAATAATATAAGATTATTGAATCACAGAAATTCTGTGAAATCAGCGTGTCTTTGTTAAGTTTAATAATTTTCGTTTTGTAAATCGCTACTGAATCATATATATTCCAAGTAGACAATACATTGTTTTCATTTTTTATGAAAGTTTCTACGAAATCACCCCACTCCCAATCAACTCATCACCCAAATACCAAGCAGCAAATTGTCCTTCTGCAATCGCAGATTGTGGATTTTCAAATTCTATATAAAAGCCATCTTCAAACTGAAAAATGCTAGCCTTTTCTAAAGTTTGTCGGTATCTTATTCTGGCAAGAACTTGCATAGATTCCCCATTTTTTAGTTGTAAATCTTCGCGAACCCAATGAACTTCTTCGTTTTCAATTTTTAAAGCAGAACGGAAAAGTCCAGGGAAATTTTTTCCTTCGCCTACGTAAATGGTGTTGGTTTCCATGTCGCGAGAAATGAGGAAACAAGATTCTTTGTGGCCGCCAATTCCCAAACCTTTGCTTTGTCCGATCGTGAAATAATGCGCACCTTGATGTTTACCAATCATTTTTCCGTCAGATTTTTTGTAAACTATTTTTTTAGATAAGAATTGCAATTCTTCTAATTTTGAAGAAAATTGAGGTACTTCTTGATGAAATTCTGGAAAATCTTTAAAAATCTCTACAATTTCGCCTTCTTTCGGTTCCAATTGTTGTTGTAAAAACGTGGGTAATTTCACCTTACCGATGAAACATAGACCTTGAGAATCTTTTTTGTCTGCTGTTGCCAATTTCATTTCTCGTGCAATCTCACGAACTTGTGGTTTGTCTAAATGACCAATTGGAAACAAAGATTTTGAGAGTTGATCTTGGCTCAACTGACACAAAAAATAAGATTGATCTTTATTAGAATCTGCACCTGCCAAAAGATGGAAAATCTCTTTACCATTTTCATCAAAAGTAGAATTCACTTGTGCGTAATGTCCCGTTGCAACTTTCTCTGCACCAAGAGATAAGGCTGTTTTCATAAAAACATCAAACTTCACTTCTCGGTTGCAAAGTACATCCGGGTTTGGAGTTCTTCCTTTCTGATATTCTTCGAACATATAATCTACAATTTTTTCTTTGTAGAGTTCGCTCATATCTATCACTTGGAAGGGAATTCCCAATTTTTGCGCCACCAAAAGCGCATCATTGCTATCTTCTATCCACGGACATTCATCTTCCAAAGTTACGGAAGCATCGTTCCAATTTCGCATAAAAAGGGCAATCACTTCATGCCCTTGTTGTTGCAACAGATACGCTGCAACACTGGAATCTACGCCTCCAGAAAGTCCTACTACTATTTTCATATTTTAAGTTACGCTTTCGTTAAGGGAAAGTTTTACAAGTGCAAAAGTACGATTTTTAATAGACCTAGATTTTTTTTCAGAGCGAAAATAAATGTTATCATATAATTTAGAAAATTAAATTATCTTAGCAACCAAAACAAATATTCTATGAAAAAACAATTACTATTTTTTACGCTGATTCTTCCATTTTTTTTCAATGCACAATTCACGTTTGATAAAGGCTACTTTATTGATAACGAGGGAACAAGAATTGATTGTGTAATTAAAAATTTTGACAGAAGTGAAACTCCGCAAGAGTTTGAATATAAACTTGAAAACAGTGATGTTTTACTTAAAAAATCTCCAAAATCTGTCTCCTATTTCGAAATTTACGATGTCGCTAAATATGTAGGTGCAGAAGTAGATTTTGAAAAATATGATAGTGATATTAGAAATTTAGACACGAACAAAAACCCAAACTTCGAATCTAAAAATTTATTTTTAAGAATTGTTGTAGACGGAGAGTACGATTTATTTAAATATTTGGTGGGGAAACAAACAACTTTTTACTATCGAAAAGGAGACGGCAAAATAAGACCTTTGATCTATAAACCTTATGAAATTAAAACTGGCTCTATTGCGTACAACAAACAATATATAGACGAAATAGAAAAAGAAGTCACTTGTGATAACGTTTCAGACAAACTAAGAACACCGGATTATTACGAAGTGGATTTACGAAAATATTTTAACGCCATCAACCTTTGCGTAGATTCTGATTACACAAAACTTGAGGTGAAAAAATCTAGCGGGAAATTTAATGTTTATATTCGTCCAAGATTAAATTTAAATAATTTACAATTTAACACAAATGTACCTGGTCAAATTTTTGAAATGGATAGCAAATCTTCTTTTGGATTTGGTCTAGAGCTAGAATATTTACCTGGTTTCACAAACCAAAAACTGGCTTTAATTTTTGAGCCAAGTTTCCAAACTTACAAAGCCGAAAACACATTTATAATTCCTAAAAGTTATGGTGGCAACCTCATTGCGAATATTGATTACAAGTCTTTAGATTTAGAATTTGGATTTCGGTATTATATTTTCATTGATAATAAATCAAAATTTTTTGTAAATACTTTTTTTGTAACCAATTTTAATAAGCAATCAAGTTTTACTCTTAAAACTGAAGATGGTACAATTATTGAAAATTCGGAAGGGTTGTCACAATTAACTTTAGGAATTGGGGTAGGGTACAATTACAATAAAAAGATAAGTGCAGAAATAAGATATAATTCACCTAAAAGAATTATTATTCCTAATAATGCAGATACAGGTTATCAAAATTTATCATTTGCTTTAGGGTACAATATTTTTTAAAAAATATATTAGATTCAAAAAAGCCTTTCATGTATGCATTGAGAGGCTTTTTATATCTTTAAAAAGATGTAGATTAATCAAAAAAATTAAACTAAACCATTATCATTTACAGATGCCGAAAAGAAATTTTCTAATTCTTGTAAAGTTTCTGGTGTAGTTTTAATATCTTTCGCCAATTCGCCTTTATTTAACAGGACAATTCTGTTGCAAACTTCCGTGGTATGAGCCAAATCGTGGCTGGAAATCAAGAAGGTAACTTGCTCGTTTGCAGACCAATCTTTAATTAGTTTTTTTAGTTTGAATTGTGTAGATGGATCTAAATTTGCAAAAGGCTCATCTAAAACAATAATTTCTGGATTGCCAATTAACGCTCCCACAATTCCCACTTTTTTCTGATTTCCTTTAGATAGATCTCGGATATATTTTTTTCCTTGCAAAATTTCTCCATTAAAGAATTCTGAAAATTGTTTTAAAAACTCATCTACTTGAGCTTTTGTCTGGGATCGCAATTCTCCTAAGAAATAAAAATATTCTTCTGGCGTTAAATAGCCAATTAAGAAGGATTCGTCTATAAAAGCGGTTACTTTATTTTTCCATTTTTCACCTTCGTTCACTTTTTCATCTGCAATAGAAATGCTACCAGAAGATGGTTTTATCAGATCTAAAAGCAGACTAAAAAAGGTAGTTTTGCCGGCACCATTATTCCCTACCAAACCAAAAGTTTCTCCTTTTGGAATTTCTAAAGATGCAATATTAAGTACGCAAACTGCACCGTAGGTTTTTGAAATATTTTGAACTGAAATCATAATTTTATAATTAATGGTTGATGATAACTGAATAACTTATCATTGAATTTTTCTCAATTGATAAATCAACTTTTGAAATTAACTATTCTGTCTTTTTGAAGGCTTCTATAGTAGTATATTTTTCTGTTTTATAAATTTTTACGATGTAATCAAAGATTTTATCTCTCAGCAGAAAACCTATCAATCCTAAAAAACCTATCGCAGCGATTGCTGCTGTCATTCCAAAAAAATATTTCATCCCTGAAAAAACTGCCATTGGCAAAAGCATTTGTGGAAGCATCATTAAAATCAATTTAATATTAAAATTATTTTTGCCGCCCATAGATTTTGCTTTAGAATTTAGATCTATGGGTTGCTTGTTGTAAGCACCAGAAATTAACGTGAGATAAGAATTGACCCCGATATTGTACAATCCGCCCGCAAAAATGATTAAATAAAACTCCCAGCTTAATATAATATAAGCAGTAGAAACGACCATACAAAGCAAAACAGCTACTACTACTAAAGACCATTTTGCTTTAAGGTATTGTTTGTAGGGCACATTTTGCGTCATCATCAATGGATAATAAGAACTATCCCATGCTGGAACTTTTTGGGCAAACATAAACACAAAACCACCCGTAACAAATAAGCCACAGAAGAATTTCATAAAATCTGACTGATAAAAAGAACCAGGTGTGTAAATTAACAAACCATAACACAGAAACATTAAACTGCCAAAAACGGCTTGCTTTGCCGCTTTACTCCTTTTCAAAAGCCGGATGTCATTATTTAAAAATGTACCGATAACTCCAAATTTATTTAGAAATTCTATATTTTCTGTTTTGCCTTCAGCTTTCTTTAATTCTAAACCTTGATCTAAATAAAAATCATCGTAAATACTTTTAAAAGCTAAATACATAGCAGCAAATAGTAGGGCTAAAGGAATGACGAAAGCACCTATTGTATTGTACAAACTATAAAAAAACAATTCTGAATAGTTGGAAATTGCAAAGATTCCAAAATATTCTAAAGCTGCTAAACCGAAAATTAAAATGGATGTAATGACGAGAACAAGCGTCTTTCCGTTTAATAATATATTTAAAAAATTATTAAATAGTATTATAGAAAAAATCCCCAGAAAAAAACCGATGGTACCAATGATAGAATAATCATAGTACAGCATCAATGCGCAAAATGGAATTAAAAATAGAAGAATTGCCCAGTTGAAAAAATGACTTATCGTCTTGATGATGGTATACAAAACGAGTTTTTTCTTTGTGATATTTTGAGTGAGAAAGGGTTTGATATTTTGCGTTGGCATTTGCTGCAGCATGTATCTGATCAGCAAATCTGCAGCCCAATAATAGATAAAATAACGACAAAAAATCTGCACTGGATCTGCATTTAATTCTTTCCTTACAAAGAAAAATAAACCAAAAGCAGCACCAATAAATGCCAAACTAAAATAGATAATTCCAAATCCCATGAAAATTTTCATGGCAATATTGGCACTCAATTGTGGATTTCTAAAAAAATTTTTGAATTCTAAACGCAATAGTTTTCTGTACATTTTCTTACTTTAAGTTATTAGTATAGAATTTAGAAAAAAGTTACAATAGTCATCAATATTCCAACGCAAATTCTCTTTATTCCTTAGCTTTATCTGAAATAATATTATTTATATGTTGCTCGCTAAAAATTTTTAGTAATATTTTTCCATTTTGATCAAGGAGGAAAAAATTTGGATTACTGTACGTTTGCAATTTTGCTTGATAATCTGTTTTGCTATTTTTATTTTTTACATTTATCCAACCGCTTCTCATATATTCGTTGGTGAATTTTTGCCAATCTATTTCATTTGGCGTGTTTAGAAAAGAGATCGTTTGTACATCAATTCCCTTCAACTTCAATTCATCAAAATATTTTACAACTTTGGGAGCTTGTTCATTACAATGGCTACAATCTGGATCAAAAAACATCATAAAGGTATATTTAGATTTCGAATAAATATTAGAAAGCAAATAGTTTTTGTCCTCAAAAGCTTGCATTTCTATTTGCGGAATTATCGATCCAATCTGAACTGCTTCCAAAGAATTTAATCTTAGCAAATTTTGATCATAAAATATCTTATTCGTTTTAATACATTTTTCATCGTTCAAATATTTATTAAAAACATAATTAAAACTTTCGTTCATATTATTTTGACTGAAATATTCTAAATTTTTGAAAATCCAACCCAGATAAAAAATAAAATTCTTGCTCTCGCAATTTTGGCCTTTTAGCAAAATATCAACATTTTCTTTATAATTATCATTATCAACTGGCAAAATTGTGATATACCTATACAAAACTTGAAAAAAATTGGGCATCAATTTTATTTGTTTATCATTCAAATCTATCCCATTGAAAAATTCATTTCTCACCAAAACTTTAGCAGAAAGATCTTCGGGTATTTTCATCAACCTTTTTTGCTCCAAAATTGTAAATAGATTGAGCGCAGAATTGGGCGATTTTTTTTGAAGAGATTGTAATGCAGCTAATTTTGGATCGTTACTTCCTGACATTTTTTGGTATGCTAAAAAATCTTTATTAAGTTGATTTTCTGTGGATAATGCAAACAAACTATTTCCTTCTAAAGTAAAAATAGGTTTACTATTGTTTTCTATTATAATATCCGCTTTTATTTTAGGATTAGATTTTAATTCAAGCCGATAAATGGAACCAATAATTTTTTTAGTTTGATTAAAAGTAACGGTTTTATTGTTGGAGTCTATTCTAGCAGAATCTATAATATTATTGCTGCTGTAGGTACCATTGTATAGTTTAAGATACAGCAAATCATCTGTAGTTCCGTTTGTTTTCACAGTGATTTTGTAGCCATTTTGTGCAAAAATAAGATTGCAAATAAGAATGGTAAATACCGTCAAAAAATTTTTCATGTTTTGTATTTTATTTCATCAGTTCCTCTGCTTGTTGCAAAGCTGCATCTGTAACTTTGCTGCCAGAAAGCAATTGCGCTATTTCTTGCAATTTTTCTTTTTGGTTTAAAGATATAATGTTGGATCTTGTTTTGCCCTCAATTTCTTCTTTCACAACTTTATAATTTTGGTTTCCTTTTGCAGCAACTTGTGCAAGATGAGTGATGACGATTAATTGCATATCTTTTGCCATTTCCTGCATCACATTTCCCATTTCGTTGGCAATTTTACCAGAAACACCCGTGTCTATTTCGTCTAAAATCAGCGTTGGAAGTTCAGAGTTTTCTGCCATTAATTTCTTCACAGCAAGCATCACTCGAGATCGTTCGCCACCAGAGATTGCAGATTGTATCGGCTTTAATGGAAACCCGGTATTTGCACGGAAAAAATATTCTATAGATTCATTTCCAAATTTAGAAAAACCTTCAATTTCTGGCAATTCTACTTGAAAATTAGCTTTTTCTAAACCTAATTGAAAAAGCAAAGCTTCCATTTTTTTAATAAAGATAGGAATGCTTTTTTTTCTATTTTCAGAAAGTATTTTTGCTTTTTCGGAAAGTATTTTTTCTATTTTAATTAAGTCTTGCGTTTCTTTTTCAATTTGATTTTCTAAATCTAGAAAATTTTGTTGATTTCCGTCTAAATCATTTTTTATTCTTATTAAATCTGCTACAGATTCTACTTGATGTTTAGAAAATAAAGTTTGGATTTTATTGATGTCATTCCTTAAATTTTGCAACAAAACAGGATTAGAATCCATATCTTCAGAAAGGTTTTGAAGCGTAAAAACTACGTCTCGGAATTCTAAGAAATTACTTTCTAATCGATCATTCAACTCTGTAAATTGATGAGAAAGTGCTGCAACTTTAGATAATTTTTGGCGAATATCTGCATAAGATTCTAGCATTCCCACTTCATCTTGATCTAAACGGGCAAATATTTCGCTCAAATTTTCTGAAATTACACCTGCGTTTTCTTGCGTATTGAGTTGATCTTCTAGATCTTCTAAATCCATTTCTTCCAGGTTGGCTTCTAACAATTCATTCAAAAGAAAATTTTTGTAATCTGCTTCTTTATTTCCTTCTGCAAAATCTTTTTTTAATTGAATTAATCTTTTTTTAGAGTCTTGGTATTTCACATAAACTTCCTGATACTCTGGTAAAAAGCTTTTATTTTTGGAAAGACCATCAATTATTTTGAATTGAAATTCTTCTTGAAAAATATTTGAACTTTCAAATTGGGAATGAATATCTATTAAATTTTCGGAAAGTTTTTTTAAGTTTTCTAATGTCACGGGAACATCATTGATGAAAGCTCGAGATTTCCCAGAGGGCAAAATTTCTCTGCGGATGATGGTTTGTGATTCAAAATCTAGATCGTTTTTTTCGAAAAAAGATTTTAAATTGTCTTGAATAGAAAATTCTGCTTCTACTACACTTTTTTTTGCAGCATCTGCAATAGATTTCAAATCTGCTCTTTCTCCTAAAATTAGACGCAATGCTCCCAATATTATTGATTTTCCTGCACCAGTTTCTCCAGTGATTACCTGCAAACCATCTTGCAGATTAATTTCTAGTGTTTCTATTAAGGCAAAATTTTGGATAAAAATTCTTGTAAGCATTTGGAAAGATTGATGAATGATAAATAATGATTGATAAGATGAGATAAAGTAGCGTTGTGCAGCCCGACTTGAATGAAATCCGTTTTGTCTAGCAACGCGGAACAAAAAGATTGATTCATAATTTTTATTTGAATCATCGAAACTCGTTCCTCGTTTTGAGATTGGAAGGTGGATTAAGCTGCCCAAAAATAGGAAAAAACTTTAGAATTTTACTTCCATTTGCTCCATTTTGTATCTATATTTTTTGGGGAAAAAGTCGTCATTAATTGTTTTATTTCTTGCATATTCACAGCGCCGTTATTGTTGGAATCAAAAATATTAAAGATTTCTGGGCTTTTCACATCTAGAAAAAGATTGATTGCATAATTTTGTTGAAATGTACTTTCGTAGGTTTTCAATTTTAATAGTGCGTCTGCAATAATTTTTTTAGGTTGAGATTGATCTTGAAGATACATATTATCTAAACCAGAACGGTGGTAGGCATAATTGATATTGTGTAAAGTCGCAAAGTTTGGATTAACGATATCGTCTATCAAAGAACCTCTAGATTTTGGACCGTCTATTTGGCTCCAACCATCATAACCTCTATTTTGCGCGTTTTGCGAGACCAGCAGTGCTTTTGCAAAATGCTGTTGACCACCATTTTGTTGAAAAGTATCTGCATCGTAGCCAAGAATTAAATAAACATAAAAACTTATGATATCCGTAAGATTTTTGCCAGAAAATTGTCTTTCGTTGAAAATTAAATTTTCATTTTCAACGTATTCGAAAGACATTTTTGTGTCGTTTATATTTAAAATGGGAGACTCATAAGTGGAATTGAAAACAGGACGAACGGATTGAACTACGATGCTTCCGCTAAATCTATTTCCATCTCTACCAGTAATAATCATGGAGAAATTGCACTTTACTTTTTCAAAATTCTCTAGGGTTTTGCCCGTCCAGCTTGTTTTATTTATAAAATCCCGAACATCTCTTTCTAGCACTTTATAGGTTTGCACATTGCTTCCTGGCAATTGCTGCGTATTGATATTCACGTTTGCCAAAAGTTCTTGTGCAGTTGCAAATTGCGCAAAAAGTAGAAATGTGAGTATGTATAATATTTTTTTCATTGTTTTCTAGCTTTACTATAACGATACCTTAAAATTTTTATTTTAAAATGTTTTGTATGCTATCCAGAATGTCTTTTGCAACTTCTTTTTTAGATTTCAAACCAAATTCTTGGATGTCGTTTTCTGTAATTATTTTTATTTTGTTGGTATCCCCTTTAAAACCTGCTCCATTATCTCTGAGGGAATTTAGAACAATCATATCTAGGTTTTTCTTTTTCAATTTGCCTTTGGCATTTGCTTCTTCATTTTCAGTTTCTAGTGCAAAACCTACCAAAAACTGATCCTTTTTTTGATTACCCATTTCCAACAAAATATCTGGGTTCTTGATCAGTTCTAGCGTAAAATTAAGATCATTTTTTTTAATTTTTTCATCTGCTATTATCTTTGGCGCATAATCTGCAACTGCGGCAGAAGCAATAGCGATATCAACCTCTTGATAATAATTGAAAACTTCTGCAAACATATCTTTTGCAGAAACCACATTGATGGTTTTTATATTTTCGTTTTTAGCTTTGCAATTTGTAGGGCCAGAAATTAGAATAACATTTGCACCACGATTCGCAGCTTCCTCTGCCATTGCAAATCCCATTTTTCCAGAGGAATGATTTCCTATAAATCTTACAGGATCTAGAGCTTCGTATGTTGGTCCTGCCGTTATGAGGGTAGTTTTATTTAAGAATGTTTGTTCTATATTAAATGCGCTAAAATATTCTGCTATTAATGCTACAATCGTTTCTGGTTCTGCCATTCTTCCAAGTCCATTCAAACCACTTGCCAATTCCCCAGATTCTGCAGGAATAATGATATTTCCAAAATCTTCTGCCATTGCTAAATTTTGTTGGGTAGAAGGATGTGCATACATATCCAAATCCATTGCTGGTGCGATGAATACTGGACATTTCGCGGAAAGGTACGTTGCCAAAACAAGATTATCGGAAATTCCGTGTACCATTTTGCCCAAAGTGTTTGCTGTACAAGGAGCGACTAGGAAGACGTCTGCGTTCAAGGCAAGCTCTACATGGTTGTGCCAAGTTCCATTTTGATCATAAAATGTAGAATATACAGGATTTTTAGATAGTGTAGAAAGTGTAACTTTTGAAACAAATTTCTCTGCATCTTCGGTCATAATGATCTGGACTTCTGCTCCTGCTTTTACAAAATCACGTATGAGTAGATTTATTTTATAGGCAGCAATACCACCACAAATCGCGATTAAAATTTTCTTTCCTTGAAAAATCATGTTGTCTAATTGATGGTACTAATTTACAGAAATTTTGAGAAACTCTGATTTAAATAAAAAATAAAGCCACAAAATATAATTTTTGCGGCTTTTGGTATTGTAAGAAAAATGGATTTTATTTATCCGTTTTTCTGTAATAGATATCATCATTCAACCATTCTGCAATAGCAATTGATGTAGGTTTTGGCATTTTTTCGTAATGTTTAGAGATTTCTATTTGCTCTCTATTTTCAAAAACTTCTTCCAAAGTTGCATTATGTACTGCAAACTCATCTAATTTATTGTGCAATTCTGTACGAATTTCTGCATTTATCTGCTCGGATCTTCTTCCCATAATAACGATAGCTTCATAGATGGAACCTACGTTCGCTTCTATTTTATTTCTATCATATGTTATGGTACTTAATTCTGCTGTGGATTTTTCTACGCTCATTTTCAGTATATTATTTATCTAATGATTTTGCAAATCTACAACTTATCTTTTAATTTTGAAAGTTGCTGCTGGTGGAGGTGTTGCAATTTTTGCACTATCACGTAAAGATTGTCTTGTATTGATTTCGCTTTTTTCCTGATTTTTCATGTTTTCTTCCTTATTGTTTTTATCTGCCAATCGGTTTTCTTCACGTTTTTGTCTAGCTGTAAGCTCTGCAATTTTAAAATTTCTTTCTAGTTTTAATTTTCCAAATGAAACTTTTTCAGCTTCTAGTTTCTTTCTCATTGCTACGGCATCTTTGCTCGTATCTGTATTAGGAAACTCTCTTTCTAGCTGTTTAGAATATGCTATTGCACTTTCTAAACGTTCTTCCTTCAAATCATAACTAGATTTCATACCCAATTCAAATCGATCTTTCATTAGGTAATCTACAATATCAACCCTCAATTTTGTGCTTGGAAAATCGTTCAGTACGTTTTCGAAGGCGACGTTTGCAGCTTTGTATTCACCCATTTTGTAATACTGCTTTGCATTTTCGTACGCTTTAAATTCTAATTTGTAAGAAAGTTCATCTATTAAATCATTAATATTTTTGGATTTCTCCGATTCAGGATAATTATTGATGAAGTTCTGAAGCTCGTTGATGGCAGAGTCTGTACTAGATTGATCTAGATTATATTGCATAGAACCTTTGTAGTAGCATAGTGCAGACATGTAAGCTGCATCTTCTGTTCTATCCTCTTGCGGAAAACTCACAGAGAAGTTTTTAAATTGATAACCTGCTAATTTGTAGTTTTTGTCGTAATAATTTGCATATGCTGTATTATAAACCACGTTTGCCATTTCATCTGTACCAGAAACAAGATTGGTTACTCTTTCATAAAGACCTAATGCTTTTGTCCATTTTTTCTTGGCGTAATAATCGTTTGCAGCTTTTATTATCAGATCTTTATCTGCGCTTTTCATCGCTTTATCGTATTGAGAATTACAAGCAGCAACAGTAAAAAATGCAAGAAGAATAAGAATGTATTTTTTCATAAATAAATTTGTAAGGTTTTACTTTACGTAAAAAGTAGTTTACCAATTTGCAAAAATAAAATAATTTTATCAATTAAATTTTATTTGTGAGACTTTAACTTTATTTTAATCAATTACATACCCCAAAATAGCAAAAGTGGTAAAAGTAAGGCTATTTCTTAGTTTTTTTTCTGCCTCTTTCATATATTGCTCTTCATTTTTAAAGGGTACAGAAAGTTCTATAAAATTTTTATTTCTGATCGTAAAGAGTGTAGAACCTAGAATATTAACAAGAACATCCTCTGGTTTTGGTGCAAAACTGAATGTACCAGTCACTACTCCTTTTTTAATAATCTCATCTATTTTTTCTACGCAAAGTTTGTAGAAATCTAGCAAATCTTGTTTTAAATGCTCTGTATGTCGTAATTCTTGGGTAACGAAGCCGTGGAAATAATTATATTTAAAGAGTTGCGTTGTCAAATACTTGATGATTTCTCGCATCTGCATTTCTGGTCTTCCATCTTTTATGGTTTCTGCAAATTCCGCGAAATGCTCTCTCGTTTTTTGAACTCTGAAATGATAAAGATTTGCCATCATTTTTTCTTTGGAGCCAAAATAATAGGAAATCATCGCAACATTGATCTTAGCTTTTGAAGAAATATCTCTCACAGAAGTACCTTCAAAACCTTTTTTAGCTATTAATTCTTCTGCAACGGTCAAAATATGCATTTGTTTCTCTGTAAAAGTTGTTTTCATTATTGAATGTTTGAGTAAATTTAAGTAATTTTAATAGTAGTTGAAACAAATGTTTAAAAATTTGACCATTAATAATAAATTATGACCTATTTTGATTTTCATCATCATCACATAAATACCAAAAACGGAATTTATAATATACCATTATTTGGCAATGCGGTAGATTTTCCATTTTCGGCAGGTCTTCATCCAAAAGATATTTCATCAAATAATGATGAAGCATTTCTCTGGTTAGAAGAAATTACTAAAAACATAAACTGCTTTGCAATTGGAGAATGTGGACTAGATGGTCTTGTAGAAATAGATTTGGAAATACAGAAAAAAATTTTTCAAAAACATATTGTAATCGCAAACTCTTTAAAAAAACCTATAATCATCCATTGTGTGAGGAAGCATTATGATTTAATTCCTTTCAGAAAAATAGCAAAAACACCTTTGATAATGCATGGATTTAATAAAAATACGGCAGTTGCAGATGCATTATTAAAAGAAGATTTTCTTTTAAGTTTTGGAAAAGCTGTACTTCACAATGTATCTTTGCAAGAAATAGTGAAGAACATTCCCAAAGAAAAATATTTTCTTGAAACCGATGATGCAGATTTCGACATTGAAAATTTGTATGAAAAGATAGCAGAAATAAGGAGTGAAAGTTTGAAAACTATTAAAAATCAAATCAATAAGAATTTAGAATTTATTATTAATGGATAAAAGTTGGCTAGAACGCACAGAACTTTTAATAAAAAAAAACGGAATTGAAGCTTTGGAAAATGCTCACATTCTGGTGGTTGGTTTAGGAGGTGTTGGCTCTTTTGCCGCAGAATTTTTGGCACGAGCAGGAGTAGGGAAATTAACGATAGTGGATGGAGACGAGGTAGATATTACCAACATCAATAGACAATTGCCCGCATTACATTCCACAATTGGAAAGAAAAAAATAGAAATCGTAGCAGAAAGGCTGAAAGACATCAATCCTACATTAAATCTGATAGAAATTCCAGAATTTTTGGGACCAGAAATGATGGAAAATTTATTCAAAAATTCCCAATTTTCTTATATTGTAGATTGTATCGATAGCGTTTCCCCGAAGGTAGAACTCATCAAAATGGCGAAAAGAAATCGCGTAAAAATGGTGAGTTGTTTTGGAGCTGGCGGAAAAATGGATCCTTCTAAAGTAAAGGTTTTAGACATTAGCAAAACTACCAGTTGTTTTTTGGCAAAAACCGTGAGGAAAAGATTGAAAAAAGCAAAAATAAACAAAGGAATTCGCTGCGTATTTTCTACAGAAATACAAGACGATAAAAGCCTTCAATTAACGGATGGCGCAAATTACAAAAGATCTTTTTACGGAACTATAAGCTATATGCCTGCAATTTTTGGTTTGTATGCCGCCGCAGAAACCATCAATTTTATCTTAAAAAAACACACAGAAATTTGAAAACGCAAGGATATCCAAAACACGAAAAACTAAAAGGTAAAGACGATACAGCATTGCTTTTCAAAAAAGGAAAGTGGTTTTCTCATGGCACTTTGCGTATTGTTTTTGTGAAACATGGAGCAGAAAGTTCGCCAAAATTTGGAGTTTCTGTAGCAAAGAAACTCTATAAAAAAGCGGTGGATAGAAACCGAATAAAAAGATTGTTGCGAGAGGTATATCGCTTAAATAAAGACCTGTACAAAGATGCCTTTGGAAATAATAAAATTGCGATGCTATTCTATATTTCGCCTGAAAAACCTTTGCATTATGCTGAAATCGAAAAGGCATTTCTAGAATTTTGTGAGGCTCGCAAAAAATAGTGAATTTCTTTTGCTACATTTGTTTGGATAAAATACTAACAATGCTAGATAATATTCCTTTTTTGAGTGCAATTTTGCCGGCTTTCATCGGTATTGGTTTGGCTGCTGCTTCTGGATTTCGGGTATTCTTGCCCATGTTTGCCGTAAGTCTTGCCTCTTATTTAGGTTGGATTCCGATGACGGATAGTTTTGAGTGGCTCTCTGGATTGCCCACTTTAATTACGACCGGAATTGCCATGATTGTAGAAATTTTGGCATATTACATTCCTTTTGTAGATTCACTTTTAGATACCATTTCCATTCCGTTGGCTACCATCGCTGGTTCGGTTTTGTTTGCGAGTCAATTTGCAGATTTGGGCACTTTTCCACAATGGTCTTTAGCATTGATTGCAGGTGGTGGAACTGCAGCCACAATAAGTTCTGGCTTTGCTGGGACAAGAGCTGTATCTAGTGCTACAACTGGCGGAATCGGGAATTCTGTAGTTGCGACAGGCGAAACTGCAGGAGCTGGAATTCTTAGCATTCTCACAATTTTCGCACCTATTATCGCAGGTTTTATCGCCATTATTTTGGTGATATTAGTTTTCTTTTACAGTAAAAAAATATATAGAAAATTTAGAAATAAAAATAAGGATCCTCAGCTAAAAATTTAATTTTATTTTTGTCTAGAAGCTTGTATTTCTTCGATTTTACTTTGGTAATATTCTAATTTTTCAGGGTGTTTTTCTCCTAAAATTTTATAGGCGTTGGTTGCTTTAGAATATAGTTTTTGTGTCCAAAAAAGATTGGCTAAAGTTTCCGTCATCAAATGTGTAATATCATCCTTTTTTTCTAGAATTTTATAGTCGTTATCTTCTTTAAATTTAGAAATTTTTGGGGCATTATCTATAAATTTTTCAATAGCATCTAGTTTATTAGTTTCCTTAGCAATTGGCAAATTTTCCTCTATTACCTCTTCTGGTCGTTTTATTTTCAACCAATTTTGCCAAGTATTAATAAAAATAGGGATATTACTTTTCACAATTTCTTTTGGTTCTTCAACAAGCTCTACAATTGGCTCTTCTATGGTTTCTTCCTTTTCAATAGAAGAAATTTCTGGGGTGAAAAATGAAATGTTTAAGGCTGGAATTTCTGTATTTGCTACAACAGATTCCGGAATGATTTCTGGTGCAGTTTCATCAATTACATTCTCCGAAAGCGTGTCTTTTTTAAATCTTGAAGCTGTCTTTTCTTTTTCGTGCATTGGTTCCCACGAAGTATTTTCAAAATTTAAACCTGTTGATTCTTCAATAGCATCCTTTGATTTTTCGTTTAAATTATTATCTACAACCAATTCATTTTCTAAGTTTTGAGTTGTTTCATTTTTGATTAAAAATTCTTGCGAATGAAAGAAATTTACAGTGGCATTTTGCTCTTCACTCTCCACAATAACATCTAATTTTTGCGTAGTTTTTTTTAGTTGAGACATTTTTCTTTCAATCTCTTCCGCCATTTTCTTACGTTCTATTTCATATTTATTTTCTGGCAGTTTTTCTTTAATTATTGAGCTTTCTTCTGGCATATTTATATTTTCCACTACTTCCTCTTCAATAATTTCATTTTTTGAATCTACATTTAATTCTGTGCTATTTTCTGCTTCGGTAGCTAAAATTTCAGATTTTATAGAAAGCAAATCATTTTTAAATTTTTCGGGAGATTTCTCTTTATCGATTATTGGTTTAGAGGTTTCAATTTTTTCGTCTCCTTGTTTTTCTGCGACCAAAACGCCAGATTCTGCTGTTGCTTCTAGATCTATCTTTAAATCGTTTTCTTCGTTTAAAAAATTTTCTTCACCTTCAAATAAAATCCTGTTTACGGCGCCATCTATTTCAACTTCTTTAGGAATTTCCTTTCTTGGAATTTCTGCAAGCCAATTTCCTTCTTCGGTATTTTCCTTGGTGTTTTCCTTGGTATTTTCTATAGAAATTTCCTCAATTGCTTTTGGCGACTCTTCAATATTTTCTGCTACAGATTCTTGTTCATCTTGCAGACTTTTCGCCTCATATTTTTCTCCGTTTATGAATTGATAAAGCACTTTTTTGTCTGTAGTGAAAGCTGCAGTGGTAGAAAGTTCTTTTTGAAATTCTGTAGAATTATATTTTTTTATCCCCAAAAGATATAACGCTCGCAAACTTTGAGCATAGGGTTGAACGGAGATTTCTTCCTGTAATAATGGAAGATCTTCGTTCTCAATACTTTCTGGATTGATTATTAATTCTAAAATTCTTGCCTTCATACTACCAATTTGCTACAATATCGTTGAATATTTTATTAATGATTCTTTCGTTCACCAACCTCACTTGCGAAGCCTCTATCGCTGTAATGTCTAATGCACTGCTGAAAACCACCTCATCTGTATAGCTTCTATCAAAGCTTTTATCTTTTTCATTAGGTACATTGTTTTCATAATGTACTTTTACGGTTATGGTAAGTTTATTTTGTGCTGCTTGTATATTTCCGCCAGGAGCATTTACAGAAGTAGAAATGGTGGTTGGCGTGATACTATAATCTGTAATTTCGCCTTCTATCAAAATATCTGGATTTTCTTTCGTTCCTTTCAAAGTGGTTCTTTGTAGAAATCTATTTTGTATATCAATAGAGAATTGCTGCGCAAGAGTTGGGTTTACTTGTGCAGCATTATTTCTAAACTCATTTATTTGCACTGTTTTAGTTTCTGGGCTCAAAGAAGATCCTGTGAAACTATAGCAGCCAAAAAGAATAAAAGAGAAAGTGAAAAGTGAAAAAATTCTTACTATTTTGAACATAAATTCTTTTTTGAAGAGAAATTAATTAATAACTTTTTGTAATTCCAATTTCGTTAATTTCATCATTTTTTATTTGATTTAGGCCGTCTTCTGTAGCAACATAACTACAAATTTGGGATAATGGCATTGTAAGAAATATACCAATGCAACATGCCATAATACCCAATTGAGCAATAGAACTGATCACAAAAACGAATAATAAAATCATCAATAAATTATTTTTCGTCATTATTTTAGATTTTTCCCAGGCCTTTTTCCAATCATTTTCGCCTTCTAATGAAATTAAACCTGTGATGTAAAATGCTTTCAACATTAAATAATAAATTACAATTACCCCCACAAAAATTGACAAGCCAGAAATCATAGATAATCCTGAAGAAACTGCAGAAACTTCGCCAGTTTCTCCCAAAGTTGCCATACTACCAATAAACATAAAATAAGGAACTGCTATAAAAAGCGACAATCCTATAATGATTAAATTTAATATAAAATAGGTTCCAAATTGATCAAAATTAAAAATTTCTGATGGAGTTGCTTCTTCTCCTCTATTTTTTTTTCTGCAATATTTGTAAAAATTCCCAACTGCCATTATATTGCAAAATGGAATCATAGACATGATCATTACAAAGATATATGCAACTACAAAGTTCCAGATGTCTTTTTTAAAAAGTTCAAAGCCTTGGCTGATGTAGTCTCCAAATTTGAATTCAATTTGTTTTGGGTTGAAGTTATTCATAGTGTTCATAGTTTTTATTCTTCTAGGTTATATTGTTTTATTTTTCTGTATAACGTTCTTTGCGAAATTCCAAGTTCTGCAGCAGCTTTATTTCTACGTCCGTTGTGTTTTTCCAGGGCTTTTTCTATCAATTCTTTTTCATTATTTTGAAGAGAAAGAGATTCTGGTTTTGTTTCTACATCTTCCACATCTTCTACATCTTCAAAATGATCTTTATCATCAGATTCCGCGGTAGAATTTGCATAGTTTTGCTTGTTTCCACCTTCAAAATAGAGCAAAGAATTTTGGGTATTTTGTCCAGATTCTGGAGTATAAATTCTACTTATTAAGCTCTTTTCTTGATTGCTAAAATCCGAATTATCTTTATTTTTTATAAGCTCCGAAGTTAAGGATTTTAAATCATTTATATCATTGCGCATATCAAAGAGGATTTTGTACATAATTTCTCTTTCATTGCTAAATTCTGAGCTAGAATTGCTGGCTTCTCCATTTTTGTTGATAACGGCAGGAAGTTGATTTTGCAACGGAATGTACTCCGAAAGTTTTACGGCATTGATGGTTCTTTCCTTTTCTACCACGGTCATTTGTTCAACTAAATTTTTCAGTTGACGGATGTTTCCTGGAAAGGGAAAACTCTCTAAATATTGTATTGCATCCCCGCTTAAAATTAGTTCTGGCATTCTGTATTTTTCCGCAAAATCTATGGCAAATTTGCGGAAGAGCAAGTGTATATCGCCTTTCCTTTCTCGCAAAGCAGGCATATCTATTTGTACAGTATTCAATCGATAGTACAAATCTTCCCGAAATCTATTATCGTTGATGGCGCTCATCATATTCACATTGGTAGCTGCAACAATTCTCACATTCGTTTTTTGTACTTGAGAAGATCCGACCTTCATAAATTCGCCACTTTCTAAAACTCTCAACAAACGAACTTGCGTCTGCAAAGGCAATTCTCCTACCTCATCTAAAAAAATAGTTCCACCATCTGCCACTTCAAAATATCCTTTTCTTGTTGCAGTTGCACCGGTAAAAGCACCCTTTTCATGTCCAAAAAGTTCTGAATCTATTGTACCTTCTGGTATTGCACCACAGTTTACTACAATATAAGGTTGGTGTTTTCTGCGAGATTCTCCGTGGATTATTTTGGGAATATATTCTTTCCCAACACCAGATTCTCCCATTACTAGAACAGAAATATCGGTTGGTGCAACTTGCACGGCTTTTTCTAAAGCTCGGTTCAAAACAGGATAATTTCCGATGATGCCGAAGCGCGTTTTTATGGATTGTAGTTCTGTCATTTTTTTGTAAATATTGAATGGTGGGCGATAATTATTTAAATATTCTCTTCCAATAATTTTTTGAAATCTTCTTTTGAGGGAAGAACTGTCATATACCTACTTGCAAAGATGTGTTCATTTTCTTCAGGCAAAGTATATTTTACTAAAGATTCGTTTTTATCTTGACATAGTATAATACCGACGGTTTTATTTTCTGCAGGAAGCTTTACTTCTCTATCGTAATAATTAACATACATCTGCATTTGTCCTATGTCTTGGTGTTTTAATTCACCAATTTTTAGATCAATCAGAACAAAACTTTTCAATAGCCTATTGTAAAACACCAAATCTACTCGGAAGTGCTTTTCATTAAAAGTGATTCTCTCTTGGCGAGAAACAAAGGTAAAACCTGTTCCCAATTCTAACAAGAAATGTTCTAATTTATCTATTAAAACCTGTTCTAATTCGCTTTCAGAATAGTTAGAATTTTCTTGTATTCCCAGAAATTCTAAAACATAAGGATCTTTTATGGCATCTTTTGCAGTTTCAATTATTTGACCTTTTTCTGAAAGTTGAATAATTTCTTCCTTGTTTTTACTTAAAGAAAGTCTTGTATACAATGCAGAATCATATTGCCTTTGCAATTCTCGCAAACTCCAATTGTTTTTAAAACTTTCAATCTCGTAGAAATTTCTTTCGTTAATGTCTTTTATCCGCATTAATTTTAAATAATGAGACCAACTTAAAGTGAACGTTTTTTTCGCAACTTTTGCTCTAAAATTTTGATTTTCGTCCATTTGCAATTCAGCAGACAGTGTCTGTGACATTCGGTTTTGCAATTCAGCAGACAGCGTCGGCTGATTCGCATCTGAATATGCAAGATGAAAATTTCTCATTTGACGCAAGTTCGTTTCAGAAAAACCTTTTCCAAATGTATGCGTTAAATGACTCGCTAAATCTTTCAATACATTCTCTCCATATTTTGCGCGTTTCTCTCCGTTTTGCTCATCTTCTATGATCATTCTGCCTATTTCAAAGTAGGTAAGAACGATGGTTTGATTTACAGCAATAACAACTTTCTTCCTTGCATTTTCTAATAATGCGGAAATATTTTGTAGCAATTGTGGGTTTTGTAAATCTTTCATTTAAAATTTAATCTTACATTTTATCTAAACTCTTGCAACTTGCGATACTTTGCAGCCCAACTTGAGTGGAAATCCTTTTTTTTTGCATTTGAAAAAAAAAGATTGGGAACGGAAGGCGGAAATTGCTGCCATAAAAAAATATTAAATAAGCTTTCGACGTAGTCAAATTGCTACCCAAATAGATTGCTTTTCCCGATATTTATCGGGATCGCAATTACATTATACGGTTTCTCCCAACAAAGTTCCCTGCGTGTTTCCGTGTACATAAACTTGCACGAAATCTCCTAATTTTTGCCCGGGTTGCATATCAAAAACACACATTGCGTTTTCGGAAATTCTGCCTTTCCATTGGTTTTTGTTCTTTTTAGAAATTCCTTCTATCAAAACTTCGTGGTTTCTTCCAACGTAGCCTTCCATTCTTTTTCGGGACAATTCGCCTTGTAAAGCGATGACTTCTGCTAATCTTCTTTGCTTTTCTTCGGCGGAAATATCGTCTTCAAATTTTTTGTGAGCGGGTGTTCCTGGTCTTTCAGAATAAGAAAACATATAGCCATAATCGAAACCAACTTCGCGCATTAAACTTAAAGTTAATTGATGATCTTCTTCGGTTTCGCCGCAAAATCCGATGATTAGATCTTGGGAAAATGAAATTCCAGGTACGATTTCTTTGGCCCTATTGATTAAATGCAAATATTCTGCTCGTGTATGTTGACGGTTCATTTTTTCTAAAATTACATCGCTTCCACTTTGAACTGGAAGGTGGCAATAGTTGCAAATATTCTTGTATTTCGCCATCATGTGGAAGACGTCTTCCGTCATATCATGCGGATTGGATGTAGAAAAACGGATTCTCAAATTAGGAACTGCAATGGCAACCATTTCTAATAATTGTGAAAAAGAAATTGCGGTAGATTGTTGCATTTCTGAAGCTTTTTTGAAATCTTTTTTTGGACCTCCACCAAACCATAAGTAAGAATCTACATTTTGCCCAAGAAGCATAATTTCTTTGTAGCCGTTTTCTGCTAAATTTTTACATTCTTCGATGATGGAATGTGGATCTCGGCTTCTTTCTCTTCCTCTGGTAAAGGGAACTACGCAAAAAGTACACATATTATCGCAACCTCTTGTAATCGTAACGAAAGAGGTTACGCCATTTCCACCTAAACGAACCGGATTGATGTCTGCATACGTTTCTTCTTTGGATAAAATCACGTTGATGGCATCTCTTCCATCATCGGTTTCTTTTAATAAATTGGGCAAATCTCTGTATGCATCTGGACCAACTACAAGATCTACCAATTGTTCTTCTTCTAGAAATTTGGTTTTCAAGCGTTCTGCCATGCAACCCAAAACTCCTACAGTAAGGCTTGGTTTTTCTTTTTTTAATGTTTTAAATTGAGACAAACGCATTCTCACGGTTTGCTCAGCTTTATCCCGAATTGCACAGGTATTTAATAAAATTAAATCTGCTTCTTCTAGAACTTTTGTAGTGTTGTAACCTTGATCATTTAAGATAGAAGCTACAATTTCTGAATCTGAGAAATTCATTTGACAGCCATAACTTTCCAGAAAAAGTTTTTTGCCATTTTCTGGTCTTTCTGCAAGTGCAATTGCTTCGCCTTGTTTTGTTTCGTCTATATATTTTTCCATTGATTTCTTGCTTTAAGCAAAAAGCTTTAGGCTTAATGCAAATGCAAAGATATAAAAAATGGGACAGAATGGCAGATTAAACTTTATTTCTTCCTGTTCGTAATTATATTTAAATTATAGCTGAAAAGTCAATGGAATTCTAAACCGGTATCTTACAGGAATACCGTTTATAGTTGCAGGCTTCCATTTTTTTCTTATTTTAGAAACAGCAGATAAAATCACGTAATCAAAATCATCTGATCCGGATGATTGCGCAAGTTGTGCATCCACGATGCTTCCATCTCTATCTATAACAAAGGTAATTTCTAATCTAAATGTTCTATCATATGTGAATTTTCTTGTATCTGCTCTCATTGCTACAAGATGTCTAAACTCTTTCATGCCACCAGGAAATTCTGCTAACGTTTGGGTCGGTTCTGCTATATATCCATCTTTCAAAGTGCCATACAATTGATTAGGAATAACCATGAAACTTGCAATGGCAGAGACCTTTTCGTTATCTACAGTTGCAGCATTCCAACCATCCAAATATTTTGCAACTTCTCTGCTCAAATCTTTTGCACATTTGCTTGTAGTTTCGTCATAGTTTTCATTGTCTGCAACAAAGCTAATTTTTCCATCTGCTTTTATAAGTACGTTTAATTCATAATATTCCTCCTTGCTTTCACATGGTTGAATTTTTTGATCGTTTAATATTTTATTAAAATCTTTATAAAATTGTCTTTTCCCGCCTACATAGCTTTCTTGACCATCGGGATAGTGGAATAAAACATCTTGCGCCGCAAATAATGTTGAAGCAAGAAGTAAAGCGGTTGCAAAATATTTTGATATTGTGGAATTCATATAATTATTTGAAAATTAAAATAATTTTTTAATTTTATAATTTATAAAACTTCAATTTGATTTTTCAATAAATCTTCAAATTCATCTCTTTTTCTGATCAGATGTGCTTTACCATCTAGAAATAAAACTTCGGCTGGCTTCAGTCTTGAATTAAAATTAGAACTCATTTCAAAACCATACGCTCCAGCATTGCGGAACACCAAAACATCGCCTTCGCGAACTTCATTCAATTTTCTATCCCACGCAAAAGTATCTGTTTCGCAAATATTACCTACAACGGTGTAAATTCTTTCTGCACCTTTTGGATTGGATAAATTTTCTATTTTGTGGTAAGCATCATAAAACATTGGGCGAATTAGATGGTTAAATCCAGAATTAATCCCCACAAAAGTAGTTGCTGTAGTTGGTTTTATCACATTGGAATTTACCACAAAATGTCCGCTTTCACTTACTAAAAATTTTCCTGGCTCAAACCAAAGTTCCAAATTCTTGCCTTGTTCTTTATTAAAATCTGAAAGTACTTTTTCTACTTTTTTGCCTAATGATTTTACATCTGTTTCCAAATCTCCATCTTGGTAAGGCACTTTGAAACCACTTCCCATATCTAGATATTTTAAATCTGGGAAATGCTCGGAGATTTCAAACAAAATTTCTAAACCTTGCACAAATACATCGGTGTCTTTTATTTCGCTTCCCGTATGCATGTGAAGTCCTTCTACACGTAGATTTGTAGATTTCACCAATCTTTCTATATGCCTTAATTGATGAATAGAAATTCCAAATTTAGAATCTATATGTCCGGTAGAAATTTTGTAGTTTCCGCCGGCAAAAATATGCGGATTGATGCGAACGAAAATAGGATAAGAATCTCCAAATTTGTTTCCAAATTGTTCCAAAATAGAAATATTATCAATATTTACGTGTACATTTAAAGCTACAGCTTCTTCAATTTCTGCAAAATCTACACAGTTTGGTGTAAATAAAATTCTATCTGAAGTAAAACCTGCTTTTATTCCTAATCTTACTTCACTTATGGATACGCAATCCAAAGATGCACCCAATTTCTCGATATATTTTAAAATATTGATGTTAGAAAGTGCTTTGCAAGCATAAAAAAATCTCGTGTTTTGGGTGAAAGAGTCTGTTAGTTTTTTATATTGAATTTTAATAGATTCCGCGTTGTAAACATAGGTTGGAGTGCCAAATTCTGAGGCAATTTTTAGTAAATCTTTATTTGTCATTTTTTAATAATATATTTTTTATAATCAAATTTTCTCAGGTAAAGGTAAAATTTGAAACTCATTTTTCAATAAAGCTAGTTTCAGATCGTTTTCTAAATTTTTAATTTCCACCTCAATTTTTAATTTGGAAATAGCTTTTTCATTTTTTATTTGTGTGTATAGTTCATAAAAACCATAAGAAGTTACCTTTCCATTTTTTAAAATTAGAAAACACTTTTCTCCCAAAGTTCTTCCGCTAGAAAGCCAAAGTTCGTTTCTATTTTCAAGCTTTAAAAATAATTGAAATTCTTCTAAGTTTTGAAATTTTTCTAGAGAATTAATATACTTCACGGCCTTCAAACCTTGTGTGTAGGAATTAAATTTCAACAATGGCTCTTCGTTATTTTTTAATTTTTCTACTCTAAATCTTCCGTTTCTATAGTGCAATCCAAATTTCCATATTTCTTCTTTTTGCAGCCCTTTCGTGGCAAGAATTAGTTTAGAGATTACTGTGCTTCCGGTGAATTCAAAATTAACTTGGCCTATTTCCTCTTGTACATTTTCCCAATCGGAAGATTTTGCACTCAAGATTTTCTTTGCAAATTTATTAATACTGTCTGTAAAATCCATGTGCAGAATTTTACCTTCTCTATTTTGAAAATAAACAATGCCTTTATCATTGGGCAAATCATGGGTAAGTTCTCTTATTTTATTTAAATAAATTTTGGAATGCACATCTTCTTTGTGCATTTGCAATATCTCTGAATTTTGATCTTTTATCAATAATAATTTAAATAAATCCAAAGTTGCTCTTGCATCTCCACTTGCTCTATGCGCATTCGTTAATGGTATTCCAAGAGATTTCACGAGTTTACTTAACGAATAACTTTCTTCGTCTGGAAGCAATTTTTTAGCAAGCGGAATGGTATCAATGGTATCGATTTCAAAATCATAACCCAATGTTTTGAATTCTTGGCGCAGCATTCTGTAATCAAAATCTATATTGTGGCCTACCAACGTTGTTCCTTCTGTAATCTCCACGACTCTTTTTGCCAATTCGTGAAATTTTGGGGCGGTAATTACCATTTTTTCGGAAATGGACGTCAATTTTTGAACATAAGGAGTTATCTTACTTTCCGGGTTTACCAAAGATAAAAACTGATCTGTAATTTTGTGGCCATCATATCGATATATAGCAATTTCTATTATTTTTTCTTTTCTAAAAGGAGCACCGTTTCCTTCTATGTCTATGATTGTGTACAATTATTATTTCTTTAATTAAATTTTTTTTAATTTTTTTTCAAAAATTATCACCTTTTTCCAGTCAACATTCCCAAAACAAATTTTGCTCCTTCTCTTGCCAAAGTGGTCATAAAACTTTTGCCCGCTCTACTTCCTATCACTTCTTGAAAAACATTTGGCTCTGCTTTCGTAGCTTTACTTTTCACAACGGGCGCAGATTCTTTTACGGCTTGTTCCATTCTGCTGGTAAGCATTTCGTAAGCAGAATCTTTGTTTATTGCTTGTTCATATTTGGCAACAAGAGCAGATTTGCTTGTAAGCTCTGCAACCTCTAAATCTGATAAGATATTCATTCTAGATTCTGGTGAAAGTAAATAGGTGTGCACAAGCGGAGTTGGGATTCCTTTTTCGTCCAAAGCTGTGATAAATGCTTCTCCAATTCCTAAATTTTGAATAAGCTGGCCAGAATCATAATATTCAGTAATTGGATAATTTTGAACTGCCTTATTAATTTCCTTTCTATCATTTGCAGTAAAACCACGCAAAGCATGTTGAATTTTCATTCCCAATTGGCTCAATACATTTTCTGGCACATCTCCTGGAACTTGCGTGATAAAATAAATTCCCACTCCTTTTGAACGGATGAGTTTTACCATAGTTTCTATTTGCGCTAATAAAGTTTTTGAAGCTTCATTAAAAATAAGATGCGCTTCATCTATAAACAATACAAATTTTGGTTTTCCAGAATCTCCTTCTTCGGGAAATGTCATGTAAATTTCCGCAAAGAGCGATAGCATAAATGTGGAAAAAAGCTGTGGCTGACTTTGGATATTTTGAACTCGTAGAATATTCACGACGCCTTTTCCATCTCGGGTTTGAAGCAAATCGTGCACATCAAAACTCGGCTCACCAAAAAATCCTGTTGCTCCTTGTTGTTCCAAAGCAACTATTGAACGCAAAATTGCTCCTAAAGAAGCGGAAGAAATTGAGCCATAATTACTTTTTAAATCTGCTTTTCCTTGGTCATTATCTGTTACGTATTGTAATAATTTTTTTAAATCTTCTAGATCAATTAATGGCAATCCTTTATCATCAGAATATTTGAAAACAATAGACATAATGCTACTTTGCGTATCATTCAGATCTAAAATTTTACTTAAAAGCAAAGGTCCAAATTCGGTAACTGTTGCACGAAGTTGTACGCCTTTTTCACCAGAAATAGTCATTAGTTCGACTGGAAATGGTTGTGGTTCATAGGAGAAACCCGTTTTTCCATACCTTTCTTCGATAATTGCATTTTCTGACCCAGCTTCTGCAATACCAGAAAAATCTCCTTTCACGTCTAAAACCAAACTTGGAATTCCGTGATGAGAAAGTTGCTCTGCAAAAACCTGCAAAGTTTTGGTTTTACCTGTTCCTGTTGCACCAGCAATTAATCCGTGTCGGTTGATTGTTTTTAATGGAATAGTTACATCAACTTCGGTTACTATTTCACCATTGAACATTCCCTTTCCTAAGGTAATAAATTCGCCTTTTGGAGTGTATCTGGTGGATAGTTCTTGGATGAATTTTGCTTTATCTGCCATGTGATTTTATTTTCAAGGTATAAAGATAAAAAATATAAAAGAGTAATATTTTATTTGAGCTAAATTTTTGCGTCAAATACTCCCATATAATGATTTATTTATTCTAAAAAAGTTCTAATTTTGCAGATTATGAAAATCGTAATCAATTTTTTATTTTCATTAATTGTATTTGGAGCAAGTTTTCAGAACTCTCTTTTTATGATAGACTATAAAATTAATCAAGATTTTTATGAAATTCATTGTATTAATAAGGCAAAACCTGAGCTCGATTGTCACGGAAAATGTCAGGCGAAGAAGGAAACTGAAAAAACGTCCAACCCATTTAGCCAAGTAAAATATTCTTTTGAATTCAAAATTTTACCTTCTGCACCTTTTAAGTTTTTAGTAGAAAATCAACCCTTGTTGAAAGCAGAAACTTCTAAATTTAAATATCAGGAATTGTTTGTTCCTACAATATTCCTGAAAATACCGGCGATTCCTCCGCAAATATAATTTGAACTTTTTTTTAAAACTTCTTCATTTCTTAATAGAATTGAAGTGGTCTCACCTTCTCTAAAAATGGAGAAAAATTTTCGAAACAAATTATATTTAAAATCAAACAAAATGAAATTTTCCTTAAAATCGATATTTGCCGTTTTGGCAATGGCATTCCTTGTAATCTCTTGTAGAACATCGGATTCCGAAGAAATAATTGTCCCAACTTCTGAAACAGAAGGTTTAGTTCTGATAAAAGAAGTTACCAATAGCACCCATAAAATTGAATTGTATTCACAAACTGGAACAACCAAACAAGGCTATAACGATATTAAAATTCGTATAAAAAACCTTGCAAGCAGTGAATATGAGAAAAATGCAAGCATCACTTGGACGCCATTAATGCACATGACTTCTATGATGCATTCTTGCCCACGTTCAACAATTCAAAAAGTTACAGCAGATGGTTCTCTTTATTCTGGATATATCGTTTTCCAAATGCCAGAAAACACTTCTGAATATTGGGATTTAAAAATTGATTACACCATTGGAACTACTACTTACACAGCAACTACTGGAGTAAGCGTACCTGCTGCAACTAAACAAGTTGTGACATCATTTAAGGGAACAGATAATGTGCAATATGTAGTTGCTTATGTAGATCCAAAAACGCCGAAAGTTGCCATCAATGATATGGTAGTTGGCGTTTGGAAAACGCAAGATTTGATGACTTTTCCAATGGTAGATGGTTATATCGTAAAATTAGACCCAAGAATGCCAGGAATGGGAAATCACAGTTCTCCGAATAATGTAAACCTAACGCAAACTTCTGCAGGAAATTTGTACAACGGAAAACTATCTTTAACGATGACGGGTTACTGGAAGCTTAATCTTCAATTAGCAAAAGCTGATGGTACCATTTTGAAAGGTGAAGAAATCGCAGGTACCGTTACTGAAAGCAGTATGTATTTCGAGATTGAGTTCTAAAATTCAATACACATAAATCAAAACTAATTGATTGCCAGATAGTTTTGATTTTCCTCCAATTTTCAGATGCATTTATTTTTTTAATTAAAATGTAATGCATCTTTCTAATTAATACGCAAAATTATGAAACGATTCTTAATTGCGAATTTCCTTGTATTGCTATTTTCCAATAGTTTTGCACAGGAAAATCCTTCAGATTCTACAAAAACACAACATATTCAAGAAGTAATTGTATTTGGAACTTCCAAAATTTCTACCACGGAAAATAAACCTTTAGGTTCTATAGACGAATATTTGCAAAAATCTGCGAAAGTAGATATGGTAAAACGGGGAGCTTATGCTTGGGAACCTTTAATCAATGGTTTGCCAACGGAAAGAACTTTAGTAACTATGGATGGAATGCGGATTTTTGGAGCATGTACCGATAAAATGGATCCGATTACTTCTTATCTCGAAATTTCTAATTTGTCGGAAGCTAAAATCAGTTCTGGACAAGAAGGTTCTTTGCATGGTAATACGATTGGCGGTTCTATCGATTTGAAAAGAAACAAAATGATGTTTGGTCAGGAAAAATGGAATTTCAACGTAAATACAGGGTATGAAACTACAAATCAGCAAAAGATTTTTGGAATCGGAACCAATTTTAAAACAGAAAAATTCTATACCGATGTGAATTTTATGATGCGAGATGCAGAAAATTATAAAGCCGGCGGAAATGTAGAAATTCCTTATTCTCAATTTTCTAAATTTAATATTTCGGGGATTCCTGGGGTTAAATTGGGAAAAAATAAATTAGTAGAAGCTTCCGTTATTTACGACAAAGCCAATGATGTAGGTTATCCCGCATTACCAATGGATGTTTCTCTTGCAGAAGCATTAATAACGTCTTTGAAATTTCAAATGCTTCCTGAAAGTGATTTCCTGAAAAGTTGGGAAACCAAAATTTACTTCAATACCATCATGCATAGAATGGACGATACCACAAGACCAAACGTAGCAATACACATGGATATGCTTGGTTGGAGCAAAACTTACGGTTATTATTCTCACTTGAAATCGGTTTTAAATAAGCACAATTTTCTATTAAATATCAACGGATTTTTAAATAAATCCCGTGCAGAAATGACGATGTATCCTGTAAATAAATCCGAAAAACTCATGTTTATGTTGACTTGGCCAGATGTAAGAACGCTTGCTCAATCGCTTTATTTGGAAGATCAAATAAAATTTAACCAAAATTCTAGTTTAAAAATATCTGCTTCTGCAACGATGCATCAAAATAAGATAGAAAGCGAATTTGGCTTGAATAGTTTGCAGATTTTTTACCCAGAAATGCCTGCTGAAAAATCCAGAATTTTGAAGAGTTTTGCGGCTAATTATCAGTTGGATAAAAATGCATTTCAAGCAGGATTTGGTTTAGGATATGGAGATCGCGCTCCTTCCGTTTCCGAAGGGTATGGGTTTTATTTATTCAATAGTTTCGAGAAGTATGATTACATCGGAAATCCGAATCTTAAAAATGAATCTTCTATGGAAGCCAATGCTTTCATTAGTATGAAAAAAGAGAAATTTAACGCCAAAATTTCTACTTCTTATTTTCATATTTCAGATTATATCGTGGGGAAAATCATCAATAATCTCGTTCCGATGACGATTGGTGGAAGTGGAGTAAAAAGCTATACAGCATTAGAATATGCCAATTTATTTAATATAAGTTTATCCACAGAATTGCAAGTGATAGAACCTTTGAAATGGACTACACAATTGGTATACACTCGTGGAAAAGACAATAACAATGGCAATTTACCATTTATGAGCCCGTTTAGTTATCAAACCTCATTAAGATACGATAAAAATAAATTTTCTACAGAAATTTCCGCTTTAGGAAACACAGAACATCGGGATTTTGCACCGCAATATGGCGAATCTGAAACACCAGATTACACGATTTTCAATGCTAATTTTGGCTATTTATTTCCTCTTAGTCAAACGAAAATTTTCACAAAAATTGGGGTTGAAAATATTTTCGATCGCAATTTTACCACGTATTCAGATTGGAACAAAATTCCACGAACAGGAAGAAATTTCTTTGTCAACTTCAATTTCAATTGGTAAAATTAAAAGGATTTGTAAATATTAGACCGTAAGAAATAGAAAATTCCAAATATATTGAGTAAATTTGAAAGACAACAAAATAGTATATTATGGAAAGAAAAAAGATATTAAAAAGAATAATAGAAGAGCAAAACAACATTATAGAAAATCTAGAAAATTCTGTAGCACGATATAAAATCGCTTCTAATTTGGAAGAAAACAGTGCTTCAGATCCAGAAGAATTATCTCATCAAGCGGAAGCAAAAGATATGCAACTTCGCTATGAAAATATGTTGAGAATAGAAGAGCAAAATTTAGCATTTGTGGAAACTGAAATGGAAGAAAACCACACTGAAATAGAAAATGGCGCACTCATTTCCACAGAAAAAAATTATTTATTCGTTGGCATTTCCGTTCCAGTTTTTGAATTTGAGGGTAAAAAAGTAGTTTCATTTTCTGATGATGCGCCAATTTTCAAAATAGTGGAAGATAAAAAAATCGGAGATACAATAATGATGGGCGATCAGAAATTAGAAATTAAATCCATCAATTAGTTATTTTAAAAAATGGAAATTGTAGGCTATTTTTTTGCAATAATTATCGGCTTGGTAATGGGATTAATTGGTGGTGGCGGAAGCATTTTGAGTGTTCCCGTATTTGTTTATTTATTTAAAATAGACGCAACTACAGCCACGGCATTTTCCCTATTTGTAGTCGGAGTTACGAGTTCTGTAGGTTCTATAGATTTCATGAAACGCAAAATTGTAGATTATCGAGTATCGCTACTTTTTGGTTTGCCATCTGTTTTAGGAATTTTATTTTCTAGAAGAGTTGTGTTGCCACATTTGCCGCATTTCATTATCAATAGATGGGGAATAGAATTAACAAAAGACATGTTTATTCTATTGTTATTTGCCGTTTTGATGCTGATTTCATCTATAAAAATGATTAAAAAATCTGATAGAGAACGCATCAAAAAATCTGAAAAACCGAATTATACTTTGCTTATTTCCCAAGGTATTTTGGTCGGGATTGTAACAGGATTTGTGGGAGCAGGAGGTGGTTTTTTAATTGTACCAGCATTGGTAATGCTACTTGGAATTTCTATGAAAGAGGCTGTAGCCACATCTTTATTCATTATTTCTTTTAACTCTTTGATAGGTTTTGCATCATCACTTGATAAAATAGTTGTAGACTGGCCATTTTTGTTAATATTTACATCCATTTCGGTAGTTGGAATTTTGGTGGGAGTTCAATTTGCAAAAAAAATAGAAAGCAGAAAACTAAAACCATTATTTGGTTGGATTGTATTAATATTAGGACTTTGGATTGTTATTAATGAAATAATTTTAAAAGGAACTTAAATAAAAATTAACGAATTTTAGAATTTTAAATTGATTCTTATCAGCAGTTAAATGTCTGATTCAAAAATTATTATTCCCGAAATTTGCACACATATAAAGAAAAAATGAAGATAGAACAAATATATACAGGTTGTCTTGCGCAAGGTGCGTATTACATTACTTCGGATGGAGAAGCTGCAATTATAGATCCTTTGAGAGAAATTTCGCCCTATTTAGACAGATTAAATAGAGATTTCGTGAAATTAAAATATATTTTCGAAACACATTTTCATGCAGATTTTGTTTCTGGCCACCTAGATTTGAGCAAAAAATCTGGAGCACCTATTGTTTTTGGACCTTCCGCAAAACCAGACTTTGAAGCAATTATTGCAACAGACGAGCAAATTTTTGAAATAGGGAAAATTAAAATTAAAGTTTTACATACACCTGGTCATACTTTAGAAAGTTCTACTTACCTTTTAATAGATGAAAATGGAAAAGAGACCGCCATTTTTTCCGGAGACACTTTATTTCTTGGCGATGTAGGCAGACCAGATTTAGCTCAAAAAGTAGGACATTTAACACAGGAAGATCTGGCTGGAATTCTGTATGATAGTTTGCAAACCAAAATAATGCCTTTAGCAGATGATATCATCGTGTATCCTGCACATGGAGCTGGCTCTGCTTGTGGAAAAAATATGCAGAAGGAAACTGTAGACACACTAGGGAATCAGAAAAAAACCAATTACGCTTTAAATCAACCAAATAAGGAAGCCTTTGTAGAAGCCGTTTTAGATGGACTTTCTGCACCTCCAAAATATTTCGGGATGAATGTAGCGATGAACAAAGGTGGTTACGAGAGTTTTGAAAACGTGATGAACAAAGGAAATACCGCACTTTCTGCAGATAATTTCGAAACTGCTGCAGAAGAAACTGGCGCCGTAATTTTGGATACCAGAAATGCTGCAGAATTTCAAAAATCTTACATACCAAATGCTATAAACATCGGTTTGAAAGGAGATTTTGCACCTTGGGTTGGAGCAATGATTGCAGATGTGAAACAACCAATTTTATTAATTACAGAAATTGGGGAGGAAGAAGAAGCTATTACAAGATTATCCAGAGTTGGTTTTGATGGTGTGGTTGGATATTTAGATGGAGGTTTTGAAACTTGGAAAAATTCTGGAAAAGAAGAAGATGAAATTAATAGAATCTCTGCAGAAGAATTTAATGAAGAATTTAATGAAAATTCTATAGTAATAGACGTAAGAAAACCAGCTGAATATGAAGCGGAACACGTAGATGAAGCCTACAGCAAACCATTGGACGCTATAGCAGATTGGGCTGGAACTTTAGATGATACAAAACATTTTTACATTCATTGTGCAGGTGGATATAGAAGTATGATTGCGGCAAGTATATTAAATGCTCGTGGAATTAGAAATTTTTCTGAAATAGAAGGTGGTTTCAAAGCGATAGCAGAAACTGGAAAAGTGCCCGTTTCTAATTTCGTTTGCCAGAGCAAAACTTTAAAATAATTTAAGATGAATAATATAATAGAAAATATCACTTTTAACAATGAAAAGCCCAGCGTTTTTCTTCTTAAAAAATCTGATAAGATAAAATATATCGCAATTGCACTTGGTAGAGATGCCGTTTTGAAAAAACATACAGCGCCAGTTCCAACCACATTATTGGTTTTGAAAGGTGAAATAAATTTCATGATTGGAGAAGAAAAAACTCAACTTCGTCAGTTTGATATTTTTGAAATACCTGTAAATGTAGAACATGAAGTAACTGGCGTTTCTAATGAAAACCTTTTTACGCTTACTCAAGAACTATAAAAATGGAAGAACTTTCTTGTGGTACAATATCTTGCCAAACAAATCTGGATAAAAATTACTGGGAAAACCAATGGCAAAACAAAGAAACAGGTTGGGATATTGGCTATTCTTCGCCAGCAATAGAGGCATATCTTTTGCAGTACACCAACAAAGAAGCAAGTGTATTAATTCCAGGTTGTGGCAATGCTTATGAAGTTCAATTCCTTTATGACCAAGGTTTTAGAAACATTACCGTAGTAGATATTGCACCAAATGCAGTGCAAATTTTAAAAAGAAAATACAAAGATTTAGAAGGTGTTTCTATAATTTGTGAAGATTTTTTCAATCATATTGGGAATTATGATTTGGTGGTAGAACAGACTTTTTTTTGTGCACTACCAACATTATTAAGATCGAAGTATGCAGAAAAGATGCACTATTTATTAAAAGAAAATGGTAGAATAATCGGAGTAATGTTCAATAGAAACTTCGAAAAAAAAGGTCCGCCATTTGGTGGAAGTATCGCAGAATATCAGTTTATATTTAAAAAATATTTTGAAATTCTCACCATGGAAGAATGCTACAATAGCATAGAAGCAAGAAAAGGAAGCGAGGTTTTTATTAATCTCAAAAAAATAGAAAAATCATGAAATCATTTATCAATAAATATAAATTAGGAATTGTCGGTATATTTTTCGGCGGAATTTTAGGCTATGCCTATTATCATTTTATTGGATGTTCTACAGGCACTTGCGCAATTACTTCTAAGCCTTTCAATTCAACCGCTTATGGAATGTTAATGGGATATTTAACCTTTTCTATTTTTAAAAAATCTAAAATACAACAAGAAAATGCTTAATTCTATTAAAAAATTCTTTGGTATAAAAACGGTAGATTTTAAAAATCTGGTGAAAAATGGAGCACAAATTATAGATGTGAGAACTGTAGCAGAATATGAAAACGAACACCTTAGAAATTCGAAAAACATACCATTGCAAAATCTGAGAAACAGCTTTCAACAAATTGATAAAACGAAACCAGTAATCACAATTTGTGCGAGTGGAATAAGAAGTGGATCAGCGAAAAGTATATTACAAAATGAAGGCTATGAAGCATATAACGGCGGTAGTTGGTCTGGATTAAAAAATAAATTAGGATGAAAAATATTGTAACAAATTGGAATATAAAGAGATTTATTTATCTATTGGTGGGTATTTTCTTTATTGTTTCAAGTATTATAGATCAGTTTTGGATCGTAACCATTATAGGAATTTATGCAGTTTCTATGGCGGTTTTTGGTTTCGGTTGTGCTGCAGGAAATTGCACGTTAGAACCTAAGAAAAATAAAATAGAAGATTAAAAAACTTAAATTTTCTAATTTAAAAATTAATTAAAATTAAAAATTATGTCACAAAAATTTCAAGAATTAATACAGTCTGAACGTCCAGTTTTGGTAGATTTTTTTGCTACTTGGTGCGGTCCGTGCAAAGTGCAATCTTCAGTTTTGAATTCTGTAAAAGAAAATATCGGAGATAAAGCTAGAATTGTGAAAATTGATATCGATCAATACCCAACAATTGCGTCAGAAAACAATGTTCGCGGTGTTCCAACATTAGCTATTTACAAAAAAGGAGAATTACTTTGGAAAGAAAGCGGTGTGCATGATGTAGATACCTTGACGAAATTGATCAATCAACACGTATAAAAATGAAAAAAGTTCTTCTGCTTCTATTTTTTAGCGTACTACAAATTTTTTCGGCTCAAGAAGAAAATATTTTAAAAGTAATGGCAAATCAACAAATTGCTTGGAATGCAGGCAATTTAGACCAATTTATGCAAGGCTATTGGAACAGCGAGGAAATGATGTTTATTGGGAAAAGTGGACCAAACTATGGTTGGCAAAAAACTTTGGATAATTATAAAAAATCGTATCCTACGAAAGAAAAAATGGGAACACTTTCTTTCACAGATCAAAAAATAAAAATGTTAGGCAAAGATTATGCGCAAGTTTTCGGCAAGTGGCATCTACAAAGAACAGAAGGAGATTTGGGTGGAATTTATACTTTGATCTTCCAAAAATTTAAAAACGGATGGAAGATTATTTCCGATCATACGGAATAGTAGATTATTTGTAACCGATTTAAAATTTATTTAAAATAGAATTCATCTCTATCATCTAAAAATGGAAATTGATTTCTATAATTTTCTAGTTTTTCCAAATTGAATTCTGCTTCTACCAAATTATTATTTTTGATAGAAATTTCTGCACCGTCTGCAAAAAAACAGTGCGAACTCTCTATATAATTAAGATTATTCCCGTCTTTGCCAATTCTATTTAAGCCAAAAACGTAGGCCTGATTTTCTATTGCTCTAGCTTTTAGCAGGCTTTCCCAGGCTACAACTCTACTTTCTGTCCAATTTGCAACAAACAAAACGGCATCATAATCATTATTATTTCTAGAAAAAACAGGAAACCTTAAATCAAAACAAACTTGAAGCAATATTCTAAAACCTTTGTAGTTTACAATTACCCGTTCGTTTCCTGCTGTATAAATTTTATGCTCTCCAGAATAGGAAAACAAATGTTTTTTATTGTAGAAAACAACATTACCACTAGGTTCTACAAAGTACATCCTATTATAAAACCTTCCTTTTTCTTCCACAGAAGCACTACCACAAACTGCGGCACCTTTTTGCTTTGCAAAAGATTTCATCCAAGATAAAGATTCTTCAGTTCTATCCGCAATTTCCTCTGCATCCATACAAAAACCAGTAGAAAACATCTCTGGAAGCACAAACAAATCTGATTCCTCACTCGAAAATGCATCCTCAATAATTTTAAAATTTTCAGATTTACTTTTCCATTTGATGTCTAAATTGATACCTTTTACGATCATAATATTGTTGAGTTTTTATTATTTTAATATTATTATTAAAAAATGTTTACATTGCAGGTTAATTAAAAAAGTAAAATTATGAAAAAATTAGCGATTGTATTAATGATGATGTTCATTTGCTCTACGGCTTCTGCACAAGCTTGGAACGGAAAAGGCGACCAAAAAATTCAAATAGGATTAAATGGATACGGTTATGGAACAGGGATTACTGGAACATACGATTACGGCTTATCAAAAATAATATCTATTGGAGCAGGTGCAAATCTGATTTTTGACGGATATAAAGATGATAACAAAGATAATAATGTATATCTTTTTGGTAGATTAGGATTTCATTTACAAGATCCTCTTGGTTTGCCAGAGAAATGGGATATCTATCCTGGAATAAATTTAGGTGTATTAGGAGATAGCACTGAACTTGGTGGCTACATTGGTGTAAGATATTATTTCACTCCAAAAGTTGGAATCTATTTAGAGGCTGGAAATAATGGAAGCATCGGTGTTTCTTTTAATTTATAAAATTTTTCATCTTCAATTTACTAAGAAAATCCTCAAATTTTTGAGGATTTTTTTTATTTGGCATAGAAATCGTGAATGCGTACCTTTGCATACTTAAATTTTAAAAATATAAATGGAATTAGCATTAAAAATTGGTCAATTCATTTTGAGCATATCAATATTAGTTGTCTTGCATGAATTGGGGCATTTCTTACCCGCAAAATGGTTTAAAACCAAAATAGAAAAGTTTTATCTTTTCTTTGATCCTTACTTTTCCCTTTTCTCTATGAAAAAAATAAACGGGAAATGGGAAACAAAATTCTTTACGATGAACCAACCAGATACAGAAAAAATAATTGTAGATGGAAAGGAAAAAGAAGTTGCTATTAATTTAGAAAATCTTCCAGATAGCGATTGGAGAAAACATACCGAGAGCACCAAATGGGGAATTGGCTGGCTTCCAATGGGAGGCTATGTAAAAATTGCTGGTATGGTAGATGAAAGTATGGATATAGAACAGCTGAAAAAACCCGCAGAACCTTGGGAATTTAGAAGTAAACCAGCATGGCAAAGATTAATTATAATGCTTGGTGGCGTAATTGTGAATTTCTTTTTAGGGTGGCTTATTTTTTCTGGTTTAAGTTATTTTAATGGAGAATCTTACACAGATTTTAGAAAATTTGATCACGGATTGAGCGTAACTGAAGCTTCCAAAAAGATGGGCTTTGAAAGTGGTGATAAAATATTAAAAGTAGACGGAAAACCCGTTACCAGATTAGAAGAATCTTCGTTTGATATCTTGTTAAGTAATAATGTAACTGTTGAAAGAAACGGACAAGAAAAAACTTTCGCCGTAAATGAAGATGGTATACGCGATGTGATAAAACAAAAACAAGCAGGCCTATTTTTAACGCCTAGAATCCCGATGGTTTTGGATTCTGTAGGTACAAGTGCAACGGCAGCTGGTTTGCAGAAAAATGACAAAATAGTAGCCATTGGTGAAAATAAAATTTCATTTTTTGACGAAGCTTCTGGATATCTAGAAAAACTTAAAGGACAAAATATAAATTTAACCATAGAGAGAAACGGGCAACAACAAGTTATAGAAAATGTTCCAATTAATAAAAACGGAAAGATAGGCTTAACTACAGATACCAGTTTTTTCCGAAATATGGGAACTACAGAAAATTATACTTTTCTACAATCCATCCCAAGAGGTTTTGAAAGAACCATTGGATCTTTGACCAAGCAGGTAAAACAATTCAGATTGATTTTTAATTCCAAAATTAAAGGATATGAAAGCGTTGGTGGACCAATTGCTATCGTAAACATGATGCCTGTTGATAAAAGCAAATCTGGCGACTTTAGCATAGATTGGACTAAATTTTGGAGTTTTACAGCAATGTTTTCTGTCTGGTTGGCTTTCTTAAATTTATTGCCGATACCAGGTTTAGATGGCGGTCACGTAGTTTTCACGCTTTGGGAAATGATAACAGGAAAACCTGTACCTCAAAAAGTTTTGGAAAGCGCACAGATGATTGGCGTTGTATTTCTATTGGGATTGATGCTTTTAATCTTCGGAAATGACATTTATAAATTAATAATGAATAAATTTTAAAATTTCTTTCAATTTATTTTGGTGGAAAGATAAAAGTTCCTATATTTGCACACGCAATTAAAAAAGGCAAAAATTCCTCCTTAGCTCAGCTGGTTAGAGCATCTGACTGTTAATCAGAGGGTCCTTGGTTCGAGCCCAAGAGGAGGAGCTACTTTTTGAAACCACTTACAGTAATGTAGGTGGTTTTTTTTTGGAAAACACGTACAAATCTATCTTCAGAACACTAGAAAAATCAAGGTTATACGGGATCAGTCTCAAAACTTGGGGAGAAATTAAAATGAAGTAGTAAATTTGTAGGATGCTAAACGAAACTGAAATCTTGAAATTATTACTCCCAGAGTTTTTAGTAGACCATTTTGATATTGTAAAATTTGAAGAAGTAAATAAGATT
>NZ_JABSNO010000019.1 GCF_013294015.1 Frigoriflavimonas asaccharolytica | reverse complement strand
GGGTTCTTTTTTAAAAAACGTAATTTTATATCAATCAACTCAATAAAATAACGCATTTTTACAACAAACAATTTTGTTTAGGACAGGATTGATTAAATATTTAGAACTTACGCGTCTATTTCAATAAATTCTGTAATTATTTTCAAGGGATTTTCATCTTTATCAAAAGCGATATAGCTTGCATAAAAACCATCTCCATATCCAGTTTCAAAGGCCAAAATGGTAGATTTATCTTCTAAATTTGGTTGTAAAATAGCAAACTGATCGGCGGCGGCTTCATCTTTATTAAAAAATGCAGGGCGGAAAAATTCTTCATAAATTCCACAGAATTGTTCGCCTTTTTCTTGGTAGATTTTCTGCTCTAAATTTTGCAAACTTTTTTGCGCTTCCCAGTCCATAAGACAGCCCATTCCACTTTCGGATGGATAGCCAAAAATTTCTTCGCCATCTAAATCTTCTAAATTTTGATCTTTTGTGGTCGCCATTTTCCACTTTGCAGGTTTTTCATTTTTAAAAATGATTTCTACGTAGGCGATACAATTGCTTTCTATTTCTTTGTGGATTAGAACAGGAAATTCTCCCAGAGGAAATTTTGTATCGAAAGCTTGCATTTCACTGGTCGTTAAAGGATCTGAAGCAACTAAACTTCCAGATGTGATGTTTATTTTTCCAGCATCAAAAGTATCTACTAAAGGACTTTCTATAAAATTTTTTGAAAATAGTTTTTCTATGTTTTTTAGGTGTTGCATTTTTTTAGGTTTTTAGAACGCAAAGGCGCAATTTTTTATTTTTAAAAATTTTCAAGGTGAAAGATTTCCATTTGCTTTGATAGTTCTAATTAAAAATATTGTTAAATTTAAATTAATCTGGTCTTTTTAAAATCATGAATTTACTATTATTTTCTTCCGTAAACTTTTTGAAGCCAAATTTCTCATATAATGAATGTGCATCTTTAGTTGCCAAAAGCATTCCTGGCAAAGATTTTAGTTCTTCATCTTCAAGCACATATTCCATTAAAAGTTTTCCGTAGCCTCTGCCTTGCTGATTTGGATCTATAAAAACATCCATTAAATATGCAAATCGTACAAAATCTGTGAGAACACGTGCATAGCCAATTTGTTTCTGATTGATAAAAATCCCAAAATTCAAACTATTGTCTATACATTTTTGAACTTTTTCTAAAGTAATACCTTTGTTCCAATAACTAGTGGTTAAATAATCATGAATATATTCTACATTCATTTCATTTCTAGTTTTGGCAAAAATAACTTCCATCTTCACTACAAAGTTTTCAATTTTGCTTCCAAAAGAACTATTTTATCCTGCGCATCTTGCATTTTCTTACGCTCGTTTTCTACAATTTCTGGTTTTGCGTTGGCTACAAATTTTTCATTGCTCAATTTTCTGTCTACAGAGATTAAAAATCCTTTTAAATATTTTAACTCTTCTTCAGTTTTTGCTTTTTCTTCTTCCAGATCCAAATCTTCGCTGAAAGGAATAGAAATTTCTGTTCCTCCTATTAAAAAAGTAAAACTCGGCAAATCTGTTTTAGTTTCAAAATTAATATGAGAAACGTTGCCCAATTTTAAAATAAATTCTTCATTTGGAAAATTCTTGGAATTGGTATAAAGTTCTAAGACATCTTTTGGCGAAATACCCTTTGTTTGTCGGTAATTTCTGATACCAGAAACTATTTCTTTAGATGTTTCTATGTCTGATAGCACGATTTCATCAACAGTATTTTCTTTTGTTTGCTGAGTTACAATTAATGCTTCAGAAATTCCTCTTTCCGACATAGAATGCCACAGTTCTTCTGTGAGGAAAGGCATAAACGGATGCAGCAATTTCATCAATTCTTCAAAAAGTGCAATGGTTTTTGCATATACTTCTGCAGAAATTGGATCGCCATATTTTGGTTTGATGGCTTCTAAATACCATGAACAAAAATCTTCCCAGATTAATTTATAAATTAAATGCAACGCATCCGAAATTCTAAATTTCGAGAATTGATCGTTCACTTCTGCGATGGTTTTGCTTAAATTATTTTCAAACCAAGCAATTGCTTGTGCATCTGCAGCAGACATTTTAATACTTGAATCTTGTTGAAAACCTTGGATTAATCTGTAAGCATTCCAAATTTTAGTAGCAAAATTTCTACCTTGGCTCATCAATTCTTCATCAAAAAGTAAATCGTTACCTGCAGCAGAACTTAATAAAATACCCACACGAACTCCATCTGCCCCGTATTTTTCTATTAATTCTATTGGATCTGGAGAATTTCCTGCAGATTTAGACATTTTTTTTCCTTTCTTATCCCGTACAATTCCTGTGAAATAAACATTTTGGAAAGGAACTTCGCCACGGAATTCTATTCCTGCCATGATCATTCTTGCTACCCAAAAGAAAATAATATCCGGACCTGTAACTAAATCTGAGGTTGGATAGTAATAATTTACTTCTTTGTTATCTTTATCATTTAAGCCATCAAAAACTGACATTGGCCATAACCACGAGGAAAACCAAGTGTCTAATGCATCAGAATCTTGGCGAAGATTTGAAATTTCGAGGTTTGAAATTTGAGACTTTTCTTTAGCTAAAATTAAGGCTGCTTCAATATTTTCTGCAACTACAAAATCATCTTGACCTTCGCCATAAAAATAGGCGGGAATTTGCTGTCCCCACCATAATTGGCGAGAGATATTCCAATCGCGGATGTTTTCCATCCAATGTTTGTAGGTATTTTTGAATTTTGGAGGATAGAATTTCACCTCATCATTCATCACTACATCCAAAGCTGGTTTTGCTAAATTTTCCATTTTTAGAAACCATTGCACAGAAACTTTTGGTTCTATGACAGCGCCAGTTCTTTCTGATGTTCCAACTTTGTTTATGTAATCTTCAGATTTTAGTAATAAATCTTTCTCTACCAATTCTTTGGCAATCATTTTCCGTACTACGAATCTGTTTTTACCGGCATAATGCATTCCGTGTTCGTTCAGATTTCCATCATCATCCAAAGAATCTATCATTGGCAAACTGTGTCTTTTGCCTATTTCGTAATCATTGCTATCATGTGCTGGAGTAATTTTTAAAGCACCTGTTCCAAATTCTATATCTACATAATCGTCTTCTATAATAGGTATCACACGATTAACGATAGGAACGATAACGCTTTTGCCTTTTAAATGAGCATATTTCTCATCATTTGGGTTGATGCAAATTGCCACGTCTCCAAAAATAGTTTCAGGACGTGTGGTTGCAACGGAAAGAAATTCCTCCGTACCTTCTATTTGGTATTTTAGGTAATATAATTGCCCATTTTGCTCTTTGAAGATAACTTCTTCGTCAGAAATATTCGTTTTCGCTTCTGGATCCCAGTTTACAATTCTATAGCCTCTATAAATCAAGCCTTTGTTGTATAAATCTACAAAAGAAGTGGTCACTTGTTTAGAAAGCGCATCTTCCATAGTAAATTTTGTACGCTCCCAATCACAAGAGCAACCTAATTTTTTTAGTTGTTCTAGAATTGTTCCACCATATTTATCAGTCCATTCCCATGCATGTTTCAAAAATTCTTCTCGCGTAAGATCTTTTTTGTCTATACCTTCTTCTTTTAGTTTTGCTACAACTTTAGCTTCTGTAGCAATGGACGCATGATCTGTGCCTGGAACCCAACAAGCATTAAAACCTTGCATTCTTGCTCTTCTTACCAAAACATCTTGCAAAGTATTGTTGAGCATATGTCCCATGTGTAAAATTCCCGTTACGTTTGGTGGTGGGATTACGATGGTATAAGGTGGTCTATCATCTGGTGTAGAATGAAAATAATTATTCTTCATCCAGTAGGCGTACCATTTGTTTTCAGTTTCTAGTGGATTGTACTTTTCAGAAATTTGCATAATATGAGAATCTTTGGCTTAATAATTGCAAAAATAGTGGAAAGAAAAAAAATATCACGCATATTAAATTTATTTTTAACTTTGCATTATAATTTAATTACAAAAAATATTCAAAAATGAAAAAATTATTATCAGGAATTGCACTTTTAGGTGTTTTCGTATTAGCTTCTGCACAAACAATCGCTTTTGATAAAACTACCGTAGACTATGGAACTGTGAAAACAGGATCTGATGGACAAAGAGTTTTTACCATAAAAAATACTGGAGACAAGCCATTAATCATTTCTAGCGTAAAAGCTTCTTGTGGTTGTACTACACCAGTTTGGAGTGATGCACCAGTATTACCAGGCAAAAGTGCTGAAATTAAGGTAGGATATAATACTTCCATCAATGGTGCTTTCACAAAGCAAATTGAAGTTTTCTCTAATGATCCTGTGAATGCTAGAACTGCATTGATGATTACCGGAACTGTAGATCCTAATGCTGTAGAAAAAGTTTTAACTCCAGAAGAATTAAAATTAGAAGCGAAGGCAAAAGCAAAAGCGCAAAAAGCTCAAATGAAAGCAGACAAAAAAAATTCCAGAATGGCAAAATCTACGGCTAAATAATCTAGGTAAAGAAAAAAAAATAAAACCGACAAAATATTGTCGGTTTTTTTTATATCTTGATGTCTCAAATAATTAGATGAAAATATGATGAATTACGAAGAATATAAAGCCGAAGGAAAGATAAACTTAAAAGATTTTTCTACAAGTTATGATGGGAATATTAATAAAGAAGATGGTGAAAAATCACTAGAAATTTTAAAACCAAAACTGCATCTATTGCAAGAGAAAATGTATGCAAATGGTTCTCAATCTTTACTTATCGTGTTGCAAGCGATGGATGCTGCAGGAAAAGATTCTTTGATAGAGCATGTATTTAGAGGGATAAATCCGCAAGGTTGCCAAGTAAAAAGCTTTAAAACACCAAGTACTTTGGAATATAAGCATGATTTCCTTTGGAGACACTATCTTGCATTGCCAGAAAAAGGAAAAATTGGGATTTTCAATAGATCACATTATGAGAGTGTTTTGGTTTGCAAAGTACATCCAGAATATAATTTAAATGAAAAAACGTGGAAAGACGTAAAAGATTTCGACGAAAGTTTTTGGGAAAAAAGATACGAAAGCATAGAAAATTTTGAGAAAAATCTAGCAGAAAATGGTACAACCATTATCAAAATATTTTTAAACGTCTCTAAAGATGAACAAAAAAAGAGATTGCTAGATAGAATAAACGAGGAAGATAAAAACTGGAAGTTTGAAATGGGGGATCTTGCCGAACGGAAAATTTGGCCCGAATATATGACAGCTTATGAAGAAGCCATCACCAAAACCTCTAAAGATTTTGCGCCGTGGTACATAATCCCTGCAGATAAAAAATGGTTTGCAAGATTAACGGCTTTAGAAATAATAGTAGATACGCTAGAAAAAATGGAATTAAAATTTCCCGAAGTTTCTGAAGAGGAAAAAGCAAAATTGCAAAATGCAAAATTGGAATTGGAGAAGGATTAAATATATATTTCAACTTCCCGATAAAAGCATTATAGAAAAAACCCATGAGAAAATCTATAAGCCGGATCCTGTTTTCAGAAATAAATCTGAACGTCTGTTATTTATCTACGCTTTACATTACTGCAAAACTTTAGCTGATTACCCCTCGGATTTCAAGACGAGCCGCCTCTATTCAGGAAAAAATCCTGAAGAACCGATATACTTACCATTGCTCCGCGCAGAGTTTACCTGGTTTCACTACAGCCGAACTGTACATACTTTCTGTTGCACTGGTCATCACCTCACGATGCAAGGACGTTATCCTATACGCTGCTCTATGGAGTCCGGACTTTCCTTCCCGAAATAAATTCGGAACAACAGACCGATTTTCTCATGGATGGCAAAGATATATTAAAATTACAAATTTCACGAATTATTCGAATTGTAAAAACGTAAATTTATTGATAATACATATTTTTTGGAGCTTAATCCCGCTATCCACTATATCTTTTTTGTAAGAACACGCCTTGAAGCGCGCTCTTACAAAAAAGGATGCCGTTTCTATCAGGGCTATGAGATTTTCGATTTTTTTCAAAATTGAACCAGTTCCTCTCACAGATTTTTTTAATCTATCAATTCTATTGGGTTTGTATCCTTCTTAAAATTTCTTTTTTTAAGCTCATCCAATCTTTTTTTTGTTTCTGGAGTTGGTTGAAAATCTGGCAGTAACATTTGAATTGGATCGTTTTCTATATTAGTTTGTAGTTCTTTAGCTTTTTCCTTTGCAATCAATTTATAACCTTCCGTTGAAAAGTTATTGAGCGTTTTTTTTATTTCAGTTAATCGAAAGACATGCTTATTTTCAGTATCAGAAATTTTCACAATTAAACCTGGCAATCCTCTGAAAACATATGGACCAGCAGATATTGGTATTTTTTTTGTATACCAAGCAATATACCTTCTACCAGCATATTCCGTAGTAGCTTGGTTACAAATATAACCCAAATATTCTATAGTATTTTCTTCTAATTTCCAATCAAGATTTATTTTATCTTCATACTTGATTTTTAATACCGTAAAATTACTTATCATAAAATAATCTTTGCCATCTTCATATAAAAAATTTTTCAAAATATCTCGTTTTTGTTTTTTTTTGGAAACTGGTATTTTCATGTTGTGAGTAATAACTATACGAGTATCATTGACTTTTGAAAGTGAATCTAATGCATAGGTGTCTTTTCCATAAAAATAATGATAGTTTTTATGATATTCTAGAATATAGTGCTGTGTTTTAGAATTAATACTATCAAGTGATTTCGTATATTCATATTCAAATTGTATATCTTGTGCATAAATTTGCCCATAAATAAAGGTAAATGCTAAAAATAAGAATTTTTTCATATTTTTTATTGTATTAAAAAAGAGGTGCAAAACACCTCTTTATATTAAAATTTTCTATCAATTTAACTATTCATCACAATAGACACTTTCTAGAATAGCTTCAATGATGTCAAGTTGTTTCTTATTTATTGCTGTTCCGTTTTGTACAGGCCATGTTGCACCAGTACAACAAGATAAATCAAATTCAATTATAACATCCCCAGGACTTTTCAATTTCAAAGGAGAAATCTCCGCAGATTTCTGGTCTATACACTCGTTTGTTTTTGCAATCTCTACTTCTTTTACAATCGTATTGCTTGCACTCATCATACCTGCAACTCCTAAAGCTGCAACAAAAAATAATTTTTTCATCTTATAAACGTTTTTGTTTGTTAATGAGAGCTAAATTTAAATTAAAATTAAAATTGTGCAACTTTATTTATAAAAAAACTAAAAAATTGTTTAATTTATTCTGATTGTAAATAAAAACCTTGGCACATTAAATCGCCTTTATCAATTTTCAAATTTAAAAATCAGCACATTTTCACTATCTTCGCCTACGAAATCCACTTCTGTTGTGACGTCCAAAGAAAAAGAATTTTCGCAAGTTATTAATGATAATCAAGGCCTGATTATCAAGATTTCTCGTATGTATACCAATACACTGGAAGATGAGCAAGATCTTTTTCAAGAAATTGTGTTACAATTATGGCGCAGTTACGACTCATTCAAAGGGCAAAGTAAACTATCAACCTGGATGTATAGAGTTGCATTGAACACGGCGATTACCTTATTTAGAAAAAAAACAAAATCGCCAAAAACCGACGAGTTACAAGATTTTCACTATCAACATTCAGAAGATTTTGACGATGAAAAGCAACATCAAATATCTACATTGTACCGCGTGATAAAAATGTTGCCCACCGTAGAAAGAGCAATAGTGATGATGTATCTAGACGATTTGCCCTACCGAGATATTTCTGAAAATCTAGGAATTTCCGAGGTAAATGCAAGAGTAAAAATGAACCGACTGAAAAAAGTGCTAAAAAATTTAATGGAAAAACATGCCTGAATTTAATTTAGACCAATATAAAAAAACATGGCAAGAGCAGCCAATTGAGCAAAAATACAGCAATGCTGAAATTGTGAAAATGCTGAACAAAAAATCTACCAACTATATAAAATATATCGTATGGATCTCCATACTAGAATTTGCTCTGATACTTTCGTTATCTATATATTATCTATTTAATGATGATAGCAGCAAAGATTACTACAAAATTTTAGAGAAAATGGGCATTAAAAACAATGCAGAAGTAGTAATGAATTTTGAGCATTTGTATTTTGCAATGAAGATATTTGTATTAATTATCACCGCTATTTTTGTGGGTTGTTTTCTATTTAATTATTTAAAAATACGGGTAGAATCTAATCTGAAGAAATTTATACTGCAAATTGTAAAATTCAAAAAAACAGTAAATCTCTTTATTTTCACCAATATAATTTTGTTAGTTTTATATTTTGTGGCCCTCGCTTTTTTTGTATTTACAACGTTAGAAACTCAAAATGTAGATCTTCCAAAAGAAACTGGAATTGGATTGCTTGTTGGCTTAATTGTGACAACAATATTCTGCGTAGTACTAATTTGGTTGTATTATCGTTTGGTCTATGGCATCATCATGAAAAGACTGGGCGCACATTTAAAGCAATTGAAAGAGATTGAAGAAGCGGAATAAAGTGGATAATTATTAAACAATAAGAAAGGCAAGCCTTCGCAAGTTTTTCTAAACTGCCTCTAATTCATCAAAAAATTTAATATTTTCATACGACATAAGGAGCTTTTTCTTTATTATACTGAAAGTATCTATAACTCCTTTCTCAATCTCGCTACAGGAATACTCAATTGTTCGCGGTATTTTGCAATCGTTCTTCTGGCTATATTGTAGCCTTTTTCTTTTAGAATTTTCACGAGAGCATCATCTGTGAGTGGTTTTCTTTTATTTTCCACATCAATCGCCTCCATCAAATAGGTTTTAATTTCCTTAGTAGAAACTTCTTCACCTTCATCATTCGTCAAAGAATCGGAAAACAAGTCTTTTAAATATAAAATTCCGTTTGGTGTATCTGCATATTTACTTTTTACCACACGAGAAATGGTAGAAATATCAAATCCTGTGATGTCTGCAATATCTTTCAGAATCATTGGTTTCAAAGATTTATCATCACCAGTTAAAAAGTATTCTTTTTGCAATTTCACGATTGCATTGATGGTCTGCATCAATGTATTTTGGCGTTGCGTGATGGCATCTATGTACCATTTTGCAGCATCTAGCTTTTGTTTAATGAAAAGTGCGGCTTGCTTATGTTCTTTAGATTTTTTGTCGTGAGAATAGGTAGAAAGTATTTCTTTATATTCGTGCGAAACGCGCAAAGTTGGCGCATTTTTGCTATTCAACATTGGAATTACATCGGCTGGTTTGTCTCCGTTATCAATCACCTTTATGGTGAAATCTGGAATAATTTCATTATTAATAGTAATGGTTTGCGTATCGTAATTCCCACCAACACGAGGATTTAATTTACCTATTTCTTCCAGTGCATCTTTCAAATCATCTTCATCAATATCAAATTTTTGGATGATTTTGTTGTAATGTTTATTTGTAAGAGCATCAAATTGACTTCTCAAAATATCTGCAGCAAGCATTACAGATTTATCTGCGGTCACTTTTTTCTCTATTTGCAAAAGCAAACATTCTTGCAAATTTCTTGCTCCAACTCCCGTAGGATCTAGTTTCTGCACATAATTTACGAGAATATCTGTTACATTCTCTATGCTTGTGTATAGACCTTGAGAAAACGCCATATCATCTACCAGAGATTTTATTTCTCTTCTCAAATATCCGTCGTTATCTAGATTTCCGATGATGTATTCCGCAATTATAAGATCTTGATCTTCGATATTTGCAAGGCGTATCTGCTCTAGTAAATAATCGTACAAAGATTGACCTTCTGTAAGCAAACTTTGATTATCAAATTCTTCATCGTCTGCAGAGTAATTATTAGAAGTAGATTTGTATGCAGGTTCATCATCGTACATATAGTCATTGACGTCAAAATCTGTATCTATACTTTCCGATCCTTCATTTTCCAAATCTGCACTCGGCGCTTCGTAGGTTTCTTCTTCTTTATTTTCAGTTCTTTCTAGGGCAGGGTTTTCTTCAATTTCGCGTTCTAGTTCTTCTTCAAACTCAAGTGTATGCAGTTGTATCAACTTCATTAATTGAATTTGCTGTGGCGCTAATTTTTGCCCTAATTTTAACTGAAAATTTTGTTTTAACATTTATCTTTTTGTACTAACTTTTATTTTATATCTAAATTTTCTGGATCTCTTCTGTTGTCCCAGAATGAAAGGATTTCTACATTATTTGCATTGATCAAGTAAATCAGTGAAAAATATTTTAGCACTTTAACTTTTCGAGATCCTTTAAAGTTGATTTTAATTCCGATTGAAGGATTTTTGGCAATTAAAAGTTCCATGTTTTCTACTTCCTCAATTATTTTTTCAGAATATAAATCCGATTTATTACGAAAAGACCAATATTCTAACGTTTCATAATAGACATTTTTTGCTTCATCTGACCAATTTATTTCAAACATAAGCGAGCGCCTTTTCGAACTTCTTCTGATGTTGTAAATCTCGCATTCTCAAAATCATCAATACCTCTTTCAATTGATTCTTTTTGCCAATCAGTTAATTCTTCCATCTCAATTTCTTTGGAAATATCAAATCGAATTTTCAATTCTTCCAATAAATTTTCAATTAAACTTAATTGATTTTCTGTTTCATTATGTAAAGTAATTGTGCTCATCTCTAAATTTTTAATAAAGTTAAAGAAATTTATTTAAAATTCAGCATTTTTTGGTGTTCTTGGGAAAGGTATTACATCACGAATATTACTCATTCCTGTTACAAAAAGCACCAATCTCTCCAATCCTAAACCAAAGCCAGCGTGTGGAACAGATCCAAATTTTCTAGTATCCATGTACCACCAAAGTTCCTCTTCATCTACACCCATTATTTCCATTTTATCTTTCAAAACCTGGTATCTTTCTTCCCTTTGTGATCCACCGATTATTTCTCCAATTCCTGGAAACAATACATCCATTGCAGCTACCGTTTTGCCATCTTCGTTCAAACGCATATAAAATGCTTTGATGTCTTTTGGATAATCAAATAAAACAACAGGACTTTCAAAATGCTTTTCTACCAAAAATCTTTCGTGCTCACTTTGCAAATCTGCACCCCATTCAGTAATTGGAAACTTGAATTTCCCTTTTTTATTTTCTTTAGAATTCATCAAAATATCAATTGCCTCTGTATAAGAAACCCTCTTGAATCTTTTGCTGATCACGTTTTCTAGTTTTTCTATCAAACCTTCTTTTGCTCTATCTTTTTCTGGTTTTGCTTTTTGCTCAGCTGCAAATCTTTCGTCTAGAGATTTTAAATCTTCTTTGCAATTTTCTAAAACATAGGTAATTATGTATTTCAAGAAGTCTTCTGCAAGATCAATGTTTGCTTCTAGATTATTGAAAGCAACTTCTGGTTCTACCATCCAAAATTCTGCAAGATGGCGGGTAGTATTAGAATTTTCTGCACGAAAAGTTGGCCCAAAAGTATACACTCTGCCCAATCCCATCATGGCGGTTTCTACACTTAATTGGCCTGAAACGGTAAGATTTGTTTTCTTTCCAAAAAAATCTTCATCATAATTAATTTCTCCATCATCATTTTTTGGGATATTGTTCAGGTCAAAATTGGTAACACCAAACATTTCTCCTGCACCTTCTGCATCTGCACCCGTAATTATTGGTGTATTGATGTAGAAAAATTGATTTTGATTAAAAAATTGGTGAATTGCAAAACTCACTGCATGTCTTACACGAAAAACGGACGAAAACAAATTCGTTCTCATTCTTAAATGAGCTTGTTCTCGTAAAATCTCTAAAGTATGGCGTTTTGGCTGAAGAATAGTTTTATCTCTTTCTTCGGTGAAGTTATCACCCAGAATTTCTACTTTTTTAGCGATGATTTCTATACTTTGCCCGGCTCCTTGGCTTTCTACCAATTCGCCAGTTATTTTTAAAGAAGAGGCAACGCTGATGTTTTTTAAAATATCTTCTGGAATATTTTCAAAATCTACTACAATTTGTAAGTTTTCTATGGTAGAACCATCATTTAAAGCGATAAACCGATTTGAGCGAAATGCTCTTGCCCAACCTTGTATGGTTATATCATGATGAATCAACTTTTTGTAGTCTGAAAGTAATTCTTTAATTGTAGTTTTCATATTTCCTTTAAATCAATAAAGGCAAATTTACTAAAAAATTGGCGTAATTATTGTTGCCGTGCGGAAAAATTTAAACTAATAATTGGCGAAACAGAACTTACATTATCCCTAAATAATAACGACTACTGCTCTCGCAGAATTTACAAATTTTACAAATCTTAAGTGCAAAATTTTGTAATTCTAAGAGAAACTATGGAAATTTATAAAATTATCCGTTTAAAAATTTACTTCTTTTAATTTTTACACCCTTTTTTATTTGCCATGCATGGTAAGAACTTGGAATATCATGCTGCCATTTTGGTAAGATTAAAATAATAAAAATGACATCTAAATGCGCTATTAAACCTAAAACTACAGCGATATAAAAAGGAATTCCCGCATATTCAAACGATAATAATGAAGTGAACGCGACCAACAAACTTAATCCCCACATTTTGGACAAAAAAGCGTGCGTACAAGTTTCTTTTCCGAATTTTGCAAAGCTGATGATGTAGCAAAGTGCTTCCATCGCAAAAATAGAGATGATAGCAAACTTATTTTCCACAATTAATATGGGAAATAAAATATAGGTTGCCACACCAATAGAAACCCAGAATATCAAATCTGTTTGACTGTCTAATCTTCGTAATTTCTCCGAAGAAACGCCTGCTTTTCTAGCGATAATTCCATCAAAAATATCTGAAATTAAACCCAGATACATTAAAACTAATATAATGATTCTGCTTTCTTCACCTAAATAATATGCAAGAAAAAGTATAATTGGAGCTAATAAAAATCGGAATATGATGAGGGATAATGGAATTTTTTTCATGATTTAAATTTTTAATTAAGAAATTGACAGAATAAATTTAAGGTTAATTTAGAAAATAATATTAATTCCAAAAGAGAGTCTAAAACCTTTGGTTGTGAAATTTTCATATTCTTTAAATTGAAAATTATTACCCAATTCCGCAGTTAAGAAGTGATAAAATGTAAATCCAATTTTGGGTGAAATAGCGTTTGGCGTAATTCCAACTCCTGTCTGCAAGCTTGTAATCATAGATTTACTGGCATCATATGTGGAAATTCTATAGATATAATCTAATTCTGGCACCACAATTAATTTGCTACCATCTGCATCCCACCAATTAAAGTGACCACGTAAACCGATATAATTTTTTTCATTCAAGGCATATTTTGGACCGACTGAAAAATATGATTTATCATCAAAAATAGTCAATTCTATTCTGGTTGGAATCAACAAATCTAGAATTTCATCATCATTCTTTACATCTGGTTTCTGAGCAAAAGCAAATGAAGTAATCATCATTGCAATAAATAAGATGGTAGTTTTCATAATATTTTTATTTAAAATTATACTACAAATGTATAAGCGGAAATCGCATTTCTAAATGTGAAAAAGAATAAACAATTTTTGTAAATTTGTGAAAATCGCAAAAGAAATGTTTCAAGAAAAATTAATTAAAGAGATAAGAAGTAAAATAGGCACGAAATCTTTGAACGACGAAATTGCCAATGTTTTAAATATTAGTTATGATGCTGCACACAGAAGAACTTCATCAAAATCGAAATTTAGTTTCGAGGAAGCAGTTGCACTTTCAGATTTTTATCAAATTTCTCTAGATCAATTTTTAGAAAATGATAACAAATTATTGGTACGAAAAACGAAAACAGTAAATAAAACCGAAGATTTATTCTCATTCTTCGCTAGTTCATTGGAAATTTTAAATTCATTGCCGTTTTCAGAAAAGTCTGAAATATATTATTCAGCGAAAGATATTCCTTTTTTCTATACTTTATCAGATACACTATTGTCTAGATTTAAAATTTATGTCTGGATGAATTTACTTAATTCTAAACAAGTTTTTAAACCGTTTCAAGATTTCAAACCCGTATTATTCGGCTCAAAAACAGATGTATTAAGAGATACGTACGAAAAACAAAATGTAATAGAATTGTGGAATGACATGACGATTTCTAGCATTTTGCAACAAATTTCGTTTTATTATGAAATTGCATTGCTTTCTAAACAAGATGCCATAGAAATATTATCAGAATTGCATGAACTAATACAATACATCGAAAATAAAACAGAGAACAATTCCCGTTTTCAAATATATCAAAATGAATTGATTCATTTGTCGAATGATATATTTTTCAGTGAAGGTACTCAATCCACATTGGCAATTCCATGTAATATGTTTGGATATTTGTTGGTAAATGACACCAAAACCTGCGCAGAAAGTTTGAATTATTTTGAGCATCAAATAAAAAATTGTAAATCTTTAAATACCGCTGGAAATAGAGATCGAAAATTGTTTTTCAATAAAATGAGGACAAGAATTGAAGTTTTGAAGGAAAGTTTGTGAGCGTAGAAAATTAAGAATTACCGCTCATCATTATCAGTCGGCTTCAAATATACATCCAAAAGTCCTTCTGGAACTTGCATTTTGATGAATTTTTCAGCGCGGTCTACTTCAAGAATCCAATCTTTGATTACGGGAATGATGACTTCTGTACCTTCTAAATTGAGAATAAAATAGTGTTGAGATATAGAATCGTTGATCTCTTTGATGGTACCACAAAAGTTGTCGTCTTGATCCAAAATTTTGAAACCTACAACTTCATGGTAGTAGAATTTTGTACCAGAAAGTGGTGGCAAAGTGGTCATTGGTAGAAATACGTTTTTACCAAGACTTTGATCTACCGTTCCTTCAGTAGCATTTTTGAAGGAAATATTGAGCGTATCCTTCTTCGGGAAGCCCAATTTATCAATAAAAAAAGGAACCAATAATCCGTTGATTTCAACGAATATTGATTCCAAATTTCTATAAAATTCTGGCTGATCTGTATCCATTTTCAGAATTACATTTCCTGCCAAACCGTGTCTGCGTGTGATTTTTCCTAAAAAATAGCAATCTTCTTTACGCATCACAAATTTATTTTTAAGCTTTTGCTTCGTCAGCAGATTCCTCAGATTTACCTTCACCAGTTACGGCATCAGATACTTTCTTTGCAACTTCCGCTACTATTTCAGTTGCAGTACTTACAGCAGTTTCTACTGTTGCAGCTACTTCTCCTACTTTATTTGCTACTGCTTCCGCTGTAGTTTTTTCTTCTTCTACTTTCGCCGCATCTTCTGCTGCTTTTGCTTCAGCTATTTTTGCATCTTCTGCTGCTTTTTCTTCAGCTAATTTTGCTTCTTCTTCAGCTTTTGCATCATCAACTAATTTTTGAGACGCTGCAGTTCTTGCTTCGTTTACTTTAGTTTCAGCTTCAAATGCTGCTTTTTTAGCATCATCTTTAGATTTAGCAAGTCCAGAAACTTTAGTTTCTACTTGTGTATTTTTACCTTCTAACCAAGCTGCGAATTTCTTCTCTGCTTCTTCTTCATTAAATGCACCTTTTGCTACACCACCTTGAAGATGTTTTTTGTACAATGCTCCTTTGTAAGACAAAATTGCTCTTGCAGTATCTGTAGGCTGCGCTCCTTTGTTCAACCAAGAAACTGCTGCATCTACATCTAATTCAATAATTGCTGGATTAGCAACTGGATTGTAAGTACCTAATTTTTCAATCAATCTACCATCTCTTCTTGCTCTTGCATCTGCAACTACGATGTGGAAAAAAGGTTTACCTTTTTTACCGTGTCTTTGTAATCTAATTTTTACGGACATAATTTAAAATATTGTGGGAACTCGTCCCGGTTTGTTATTAAGTTTGCAAAGATAATTAATTTTCCCGTCTTGGCAAAGGTTTATTTTAAACAAATTTAATCCCTTCTTACTTCGGCAATTTGCCCATATAAAATAAGCCCAAACACATTTGGTTGTCTTCTAATTTTAAAAATTCACTTAAGTTTTCAGCCTCTTTTGGTGTACTCCAATAGCAACCAACATTGTGTGCATTGCAAGTGAGATACATATTTTGAACAGCCATTGCAGTCGCAGCCAATTCTTCCCATTGTGGTACTTTTCCAGAGTAATTTACACTGATAGAAACGATAGCATTCGTTTGCTCAAATTTTTCTTGAATATTCTTTATTTTTTTTTCAGAAGTCGTTGCGTCTAAATTTAAAATGCAAACCTTGCCCAAAGCTACAGCCAATTCCATCTTTGCATCATCTTGAAAAAGTTCTAATCTCCATGGTTTTGTTAATTTATGATTGGGCGCAAAATCGGCAGACTTTAATATTTTATTTAAAACCTTTTTAGAAATCTTTTCTGTAGTGTAATCTTTTGGATACTTGCTTTTTCTAGTTTCTATTATTTCTTTTAGTATTGTTTTCTTACTCATAATTGTAATTTTATTTTGAAAATCGGATTATTGCTGAAATTTAAAAATTCTTACTTGTTGTGCATTTAGAGTTTATAATTTAAAACTTCTATTATCAGTTAGTTAAAAATATTAAACGCAAAGTTTGTTTTTTTTACGTCATATTTAAACTAGCAAAGTGAAATCTGCAAGCAAATTTGATTAAACGGTCGCTTCAAATGCGAATATTGGCATTCTTTAATGTAAAAAAAATATTCCCAAATGCACAACAAGTAGATTCTTATATATTATTTCTGGTTTACATTGCAATCTATGCAATTATACTTTCTCATTACATAAGATAAGAAGTACAATCTTGATTTATATATCTTATGATAGATTGCCAATTTTTATATTTCTTATTTTAATTCATCAAGTTTATAGTGCTGGAAAATTCCAAAATCTGTGGGTGTCCAAAGTGCGGCTTTTTGTCCAGAAATTTTTAAAGCTTGGTTTGTCCAAGTATTGCAAGTATAAAAAAAACTATAACTTCCTTTTGCCTCATAAAACGCATCTGACTTGCTATAAACTGCATTTGTTGGAATCAAAATATTTTGACCAGATGCATTTTTATCAAATCGTTCGTCTACAAATTTTATCAACTCCGCATATTGAGATTTCGTAATCATTATTTTTCGGCTATCTTCAGCTTCCGTCATTGTTTTGTAAAAGGTAGTGTGCAAAGCAGAATCTCCCAACCAAAACGCCGCATTGAAAGCGGTAGAAAATTTGAGATCTGCCCAAGTTGGTGTATCTAAATAGAAACCTTTGTCTCCCCATCCAATTCCCACATACTTAAAATCTGTTGATTTTGAGAGTATATTATTATACGGAATTTTTGCACTCCAGTCTATTTGTTCCGTTTTTATAGGCATCACAATATCTGTATGCACGCCGTTTGTATAAATATATACAGCTATATTTTTTGGTTCCGATGTTGGTTTTTCATCTATTTGAATGTAAGGAATTAGTAACGCACAGATAATGTATAAAACTATAAAACCCAAAATTCCCGCAATAATTTTCAGGAAATTGATGACTATTTTTTTGACCATTATTTTTTAAATTATTTCGGTAAAAGTAAAGATATTTTATGGGAAATTAGCGTTTGGATTTATGGGAGTAAAAAATTGTTCTTCAAAAATTTTGGGAATAAATTTTAAACTCAAAAAATAATTTAGTATTTAGGGTAATCTTGCAGCCTGACTTGAGTGGAAATCCTTTTTTTGAAAAAAAAAGATTGGGAACGGAAGACATAAATGAGAATGAAGCGGATGCCTTATTTGAAATTTACGAACTAAGTTCAAGCTGCCATGAAAAAATACTGAATTGGCATTCAACGAAATTAAATAACGGCGAAAAAAAATGCTTCGCACCTCGCAATAACAGAATGTTGAAATTGCTTTACTTTGTTCAAAATTTGATATAAGGGATTACTCCGCAGATTTATTCGCCAATTGTCCGCAAGCTGCGTCTATATCTCCACCTCTACTTCTGCGAACCATAACGGTGATGTTTGCGCGCGTCAATTGTTCTACATAACGCTCTTCTGCTTTGGTATTTTTGAAATCAAATTTACCTTCGCCAATTGGGTTGTATTGGATGATATTTACTTTGGAAGGCACCAATCTGCAAAATTTAATTAAGGCTTGAATGTCTTTTTCTTGGTCGTTTATTCCTTTCCAAATACAATATTCAAAAGTGATGGTGGAACCTGTTTTTTGATACCAATATTGCAGAGAATCCATAATATCCGTTAAAGGAAACGCTGTGGAAAACGGCATAATATCATTCCTAATTTCTTCGATTGCGGAGTGAAGAGAAAGTGCTAATTTCACTTTTATTTCTTCGTCGGCAAGCATTTTTATCATCTTTGGAATTCCAGAAGTGGAAACCGTAATTCTACGTGCAGACATACCTAAACCTTCCGGTTGAGTAATTTTTCTGATGGCTTCTACCACATTTTTGTAGTTCATCATCGGTTCTCCCATTCCCATAAATACGATATTGGAAAGTGGACGATTGAAATAGGTTCTGCTTTGCTGATCTATTAATGCTACTTGATCTACAATTTCTGCAACGTCTAGATTTCGCATCCTTTTGAGTTTTGCGGTTGCACAAAATTCACAATTTAGAGAACAACCCACTTGGGAAGAAACGCAGGCTGTAGTTCTGGTTGCTGTGGGAATCAGTACGGATTCTACTAGAAGTCCGTCGTGCAATTTTACACCATTTTTTATGGTTCCGTCAGTAGATTTTTGTAAAAGATCTACGGCAATTGGTTTTATGAAAAATTCTAAATCTAGTTTGTCTCGCAAATCTTTAGAAAGATTCGTCATTTCTTGTATGGAATGCAAATTTTTGCTCCAAAGCCAATCATACACTTGTTTTGCACGAAAGGGTTTCTCGTCTATAGTTACAAAGTGAGATTTGAGTTCTTCTAAAGATAAAGTGCGGATGTCTTTCAAAAAATAATAGCTTTAAAGTAAGGTGCAAAGATATGTTTTTTATAGTATTTAAAGCATTCATTTATCTTTAGATATTAATACAATACCTTTGCAGTATATTTTATATTTATGCGTTTCGAGCAAATTTTTCAAAGTCCTTTTACCATTAATTTTTCTTTTAAATATTTAATAGAAAAAATGCAATTGCTTGCAAAGCAAGATGTACATTTTGCTCATCAACAAAAGGAAATTCTTGAAGAATTACAAAATTATCCAGAGTTGATTTCGGGTATAGAAGACACGGATTATTTGGAAGAAAATAAAATTTTTATTAAAAGATTATTAAGTTTTATTTTTCCTGCTGTGCTTACGAAAAACGAAATTAAAGCGGTGAGTTTACCCTATATTAATTATATTTATAATCCCACAGAAAGGCTACAAAACATTTTGTATAATGCTGGACCAGATTTCAGCCTATCGTTTAGAGATTATGATCCGCAACAATTTTATATACTGAGTTGCTGTATTATTTTGCAAAGCTACTTTGGCGTTTCTACTGCAAATCCGGGGTTTTCCTTCATCTTTGATATTCCTGCTAAAAATGGCATTATTAATCATTTTAGAATTCTGAATAATGCAGATTTCATTAAGATTAAACCTGCAGCAAATTCCAAAATTTTAAAACAAGATGAAATTGAAGATTTACTAAATAATTTTGATAATTTCGATTTGTGGTTGGAAAAATTTCCGCCAAACTCATGGTCTTTAGAAGGTTTTGCAATCATCAATATGTATAATGCTACAAAAGAAGTTGCGATGAGTAACTTAAAAGGTAGACTATTACAAAATAATGATACGTCGTTTTTGATGGGTGAATTAACTACAATTTTCCGATCTATATTTCAAATTAAAGATTTGGAAATTGGATATACTGGTATTGATTTGAGCAAAGGTACATTTGTTGCGTCTCCGATAAATTCTATCATTCCAAGTACGATGTATTCTGAAAAAATAGAATACAATGATAGTAATGAAGATTCTACAAATGATATGTTTACAAATCTTCAAAAATACTATACAATCTCCGACGTAGAAAAATCTTATAAAGAAAATCCTAGTGATGAAATAGTGAAATTCCTCTATAATAAAGGAATTCGAAGTGCCATATTTGCGGCTATTAGAAAAGAAAGCAACCAGTTGGGAGTGATAGAAATGTTTTCTAAAGAAAAATCATTAAACGGCATCAACGAAATTAATTTTGATGAAGTTCGTCCCTTTATTGAAGACACTTTGGAGCGGATTTACAATACTTACGAAAATAAGATTTCTGCAATTATACAGAAAGAATACACCTCTATTCACCCGAGTGTATACTGGAAATTTAGAAAAGAAGTTTCTCGGCACATTAGTTTTGGTGGCGAAGAAATAGACAAATCCAATTATAAAAAAATTGCATTTGATCATTTAATTCCATTTTATGGTCAATCTGATGTGAAAAGTTCTTCTAATCTAAGAAATGAAGCAATTTTAAAAGATTTAAAGTTACAGATTGAGCATTTAGAAAATTTATTTAAAAATATAGATTCTGAGGAAAATTTTGCGCAAATTCTACTGAAATTGCAGACTTTGAAAGAGGAATTTATCGGTAATTTAAAGGCTAATTCTGAAGCCGATTTTCATTTTTATTTAACGATGGAAATTTATCCAATTCTAGATCAACTTAAATATGAAAATATTGATAATAATAAAAAAATAACAGATTATTTCGGTTTGTTGGATTCTAAAACCAAAGGATTCTATCATTTTAGGAAGAAATTTGATGACAGCATGTCTTTTGTTAATAAAAAATTGAGTCGGTTTTTAGATAGAAAGCAAGACTTGCAACAGCAAAAATTTCCGTTCTTTTATGAAAGATTCAAAACAGATGGTGTTGAACATAATTTATATCTCGGTGCAAGCATTGCTCCTTGGTTAAGCTATGATGAAGTTTTTGAAAATAATTTGCGGATTTGGCAATTATCAGCAATTGCAGAAACTGAACTGCTTTTTCGCGAGATTCAATCAGAATTATCTCAGCCATTAGAAATTACATCGCTTATTTTGGTGTATAGCACGCCGCTTAGCATTCAATTTAGAATGGATGAAAAACGATTTGATGTAGATGGAAGCTATAATGCCAGATACGAAATCATCAAAAAAAGAATAGACAAAGCACATTTGAAAAATTCTACCGAAAGATTGGTGAAAATAGGAACAATAAGCATTGTGTACACTCAAAAAAACGATGAAATAAAATACCTCAACTATATAAAAATTCTACAAAAAGAAGGCAAACTTACAGATGAAATCGAGATTGTAGAATTAGAAGATTTGCAAAGTATTATAGGTTTGAAAGCTATAAGAGTTGCGGTAAATTATAATTAATAGTTTCAAATTCTATTTATAAAATTCCTTTAAAAGCAAAATAGAAAGCTAAAACAGAGACTAAAATTCCGATCATGAAAATGGTATATGTGGTTCTCAAAAGCTTGTATTTTCTATTGAGCACAATTCCCAAATAATAGAGATCTTTCACCATACTTTCGTATAAATAGTCTTTATTTTTCATTAAATCTTTCATTGCCCACATATATTCTTCTAATGGCATTTGGTGAAAATTACCAAAAAACAGTAGGTTTATTTTACGTTCTTCGATCTCTTTTCTGGTAAAAGTGCCACTCGATATTTTTGGTCTCGTAGAAATAATAGCCATCACAACAGTTGCCACACTGAAAATAATAAGTATAAAAGTGGGTATTATTAAATGTTCGTTTTTCGGCGCATCCAGCTTTGGAATTATAGTTGAAAGCGCTACAGAAATGATAATGGCATTTACGGATAATAAAATATTTGCTTTTGTATCTGCAATTTGGCTAAATCTGGTGTGATTATTAAGCGTCGTCCGAAACATGGTTTCTATGCCGCGTTCTGGAGAATTCATTTTCTCCAATTTTTTCTTATTCAGTTGAGATTTGTCGTTGTCTTTACTTTCCTTATCAGCTTTATTACCTTCTAATTTTTTAATAACCGCCTTAGTTTTTGCAATATTTTCCTTTTTCTTTTCGTTCCAATTTGCTTTTGCATAATCCGTGAAAAATTCATGCTTAGATTCTAAAAAAAGCAAGTTAAATTTCGCCCATTCCAATTTGTTGAATCTCTGCTCCAAAACCACTCTGCATTCTTTTCGTAGATATTCTGTAACTTCCAAAAATTCATCAGACCCGATATGAGATAAATCTGCATCTTTAATTATTTTCTCTAGTAAATTTTTCGGGAAATACTGCATAGAAGTAGCATAGATCAGCGATTTTATCACTGCTATATCATCTTCTGGCAAATTTTCTTGCTGCAAGAAATTTTCGCAAGCTTTCATGCCGATAGACTCATGATTGGTGCAAGAATCTACATACCCCACATCATGAAACCATGCTGCTACAAGCAAATTTTCTGTATCTTTATCACTAATATTTTCTTTTTCTGCAAGAAGCTTCGCACTAGCAACAACCCTTTTGGTATGAAAAAGATTATGAAAAGTATATTCTGAAGACAATTTATTTGTAAAGAGCTGACTAACATAAATTTCAGCTTTTTGTACAATGCTCATATTTTATATTTGAATCAAATTTATGAAAATATTTACTATAAAAAATGCGACATTACTTCTTTTGGGGATTTTAATACATTCTTGCGCAAGTAGAAATGCACATTATGGAAGTGCAGTTGCAAATAATCCTATCAGCGAAAAAATAGAAAGACAAGAAGTTGCCCACACATTTTATTTGGTAGGAGATGCAGGAAATCTAGAAAACTCTGCAACCGTAGGAGATATAAAAAGTTTGGAAGCCAAAAACACGCTCAATCAATTAAAGGATAAACTAGATTCTGCAAATGCTAAGAGTACTTTGATATTTTTAGGAGATAACATTTATCCAAAAGGATTGCCTAACAAAAAAAGCAAAGACAGAAAAATTGCAGAAGCACATCTTGATAATCAAATTGCTTTAGCAAAAAACTATAAAGGACAAACCATTTTCATACCTGGAAATCACGATTGGTATAGCAACGGAATCATTGGCTTAGAAAATCAGCAAGATTACATCACCAAAAAGTTGCAAGACAAAAAAGCATTTGCACCAAAAAATTCTTGCGCGATAGAAACTAGAAAAATAGATAAAAATATTGCTTTAATTATCGTTGATTCTGAATGGTTTCTAGCTGACTGGAACAAAAATCCCGGAATAAATGAAAAATGCGAGATAAAAACCAGAGAAGATTTTTTCGAGGCTTTTGAAGGAGAGCTCAATAAAAATCAAAACAGAACCATCGTCGTAGCTTTTCATCATCCATTGCTAGATAACGGTTCTCATGGTGGAAAATTTTCTTTAGAAAAACAAATTTTCCCCTTAGAAAATAAATTTCCACTGCCAATTTTAGGTAGCTTTATGAATTTGATGCGCGCAACAGGAGGAATTACGCACCAAGATTTATCAAACGAAAATTACAGAAAATTATCTTCTAGAATTCAAACTTTACTTGCAGATCGAGACAATGTAATTGTAGTTTCTGGGCATGATCACAATCTTCAATACATCGAAAAAGATAATATTCATCAAATAATAAGTGGAGCTGGATCTAAATCTGAAGCTGCTTCTGCAATTGGCAAATCCGACTTTTCTTACGGCAAAAATGGATATGCTGTGCTAGAAATATCCAAATCTGGAGATGCGGAAGTTTCTTATTTTGGAAGAGAAAATAACACCGAAAAGCTATTATATAGAAAACAAATTTTAAAAAATTCAGACCCAAAAATTCCTAGCTATCCTTATAAATTTCCCACAGAAATTGAAGCGTCCGTTTATGATGTTGCCATGACCAAAAAAGGGAAATTTTACGAATTTTTATGGGGCAAAAATTACAGAAATCTATATTCCGAACCTATAAAAGCGCCAGTTTTAGCTTTAGATACTTTATTTGGTGGCGCACAAGCAAGTCGTTCTGGAGGTGGCCATCAAACCAATTCCTTACGTTTAGAAACACCAAAAGGAGAATATGTTTTGCGTGCTTTGAAGAAAAGTGGTATTCGTTTTTTGCAATCCGTCGCTTTCAAAAATCAATATATGAGCAAAGATTTAGAAAATGGGTTTGCAGATCAATTTTTATTAGATTTTTTCACCTCTTCTCATCCATATACACCATTAGCCATTGGAAATCTTTCTGATCAAATTGGCATAAAACACTCAAATCCGGAGCTATTTTATGTTCCAAAACAAAATAGATTGGGAAAATTCAATCAAAATTTTGGCGATGAATTGTATTATTTAGAAAAAAGACCAGAGGAAACTTTAGAAAATCCTAGTGAAATTTTGAGCACCCATGAAGTTATAAAATTGCTCGCAAAAGACGAAAAATATGTCATTGATGAAAAATCTTACATCAGAGCACGGCTTTTTGATATGCTTATTGGTGATTGGGATCGGCACCAAGATCAATGGAAATGGGAACAAAGAAAAGAAAATGGAAGTGTGTACATTTCCCCTATTCCCAAAGATCGCGACCAAGCTTTTGTGAAATATGACGGATTTCTTACCAAAATTATTTTGGCCTTTCCTGAGCTGAAACATATGCAAAGTTTTGGCCCGAAAATAAAAAACATAAAATGGTTCAACCGAGAAGCATACGCTATAGATTTAGCTTTTACTAAAAATTCCACACTCGCAGATTGGCTGAATGAAGCAGAATACATTCAACAAAATTTAGATAAAAATGACATTGAAAAAGCCTTGGATCAATTGCCAAATGCAGCACAAAATGAAAACCTGAAAAGCATTAAACAAAATCTAGAAATTCGAAAAAATGATTTGAAATTATACGCAAAGCAGTACTTCAATATTTTACAAGAAACAGTTTTGCTAACAGGAACAGATAAAAAAGATAAATTCATCATCAATCGTCTAAATAATAAGGAAACGGAAATAAAAATTTATCGGCTTAAAAAATCTGGAGAAGAATTAACTTTCAATAAAATTTATTCTAAAGATTTAACTAAAGAAATATGGATCTATGGACTTTCTGACGATGATGAATTTGAAGTAAATGGAAATAAAAGCGGTATAAAAATAAGATTATTGGGAGGTTTGAATAATGATGTTTATACCATTAATAATAACAAAAACGTGAAAATCTATGATTATAAAACTAAGAAAAATACCTTCAATAATAAAAAAACGAATGTAAAATTAACAGACGATTATTACTTAAATGAGTATAATTTCACCAGACCAAAATATAGTTTTTTTACACAAAATCTCAATATCGGATTTAATCCTGATGATGGATTGATTGTAGGCATCAATGCGGTTTACGAAAAAAAAGGATTTAAGCAGAATCCTTTTTCAGCAAAACATAAATTGCTTGCCAATTATTTTACAAGTTCGAAAGGTTATGAATTTGCGTATGCAGCTACAATTCCGAACCTCACAGGAAATTGGTTTTATCAGATAGATGCAGGAATTTCTTCTTCAAAATTTATTAGAAATTTTTTCGGCGTGGGAAATTTAACTGAAAATTACGATGATCTTTTCGAAGAAAATTATTACAGAGTTCGTGCTAAAGATTACCATTTTGCACCCTCTTTAAATTGGAAAAAAAATGCAGCTTCTTTCACTTCCAAATTAGTTTACGAAGCAATAGAAATAGAAAAAACAGATGCTAGGAGAATTGCCACTGCAAATATTGTGAATGAAGACGTCTTCAAAACCAATCATTTTGGTGGCGCAGATATCAGCTTTAATTATTTGAACCTGAATAATAAGGCAAATCCTAGCTTGGGAATGAAACTAGACATTGATTTCAGCTACCGACAAAATTTATTTAATAATGACAAAAAACTACCCAGTATTGCTACAGGATTAGGTTTTATACATTATCTCACCAACAACGAAAAATTAATTTTGTCTACTTATGCAAAAGCAAAATGGCTGCTTAGCAATGATTACGAATTTTATCAAATGACCACATTAGGAGGAAATGATCATCTTCGTGCTTACAATTTCGATCGATTTTATGGTAAATCTTCTTTTTATCAAACTACAGATTTACGCGTAAATCTAGGAACTTTTAGAAATTCCTTTCTACCTTTAAATTTCGGAATTTACAGCGGTTTTGATTATGGAAGAGTTTGGATTCCTACAGAAAATACCGACAAATGGCACAATTCTTTTGGAGGCGGAATTTGGATAAATGCTTTGGATCAGCTTGTTTTTCAAGGATCTTATTTCTATGCAAAAGATGGAGGAAGGTTTGCTGTAACTTTCGGATTAAATTTTTAAATTTTTTATAATTTTAGACGATATAAAAAAGAACCTTTCTTCGATGCTTCATCGGTGATTAATAAATTTTTATCGTCTTCAAAGCAAATACCTTCTTTTTGGGTATAATTTTCTAAATCTATCGTTTGGGATTTCCCAGAAAAGAAATCGTCGCCTTTAAAATCAGAGAAAATAAAGACTTTATCCGATGTTAAAAGTGCAACTTGCTTTTTGTTGGGACTCATATCTGCACCCGTAATTGCGCAACGATTAAAATCATCGCAGGTTACGAAACTGGATATTTTTTCTGCCGCAAGTTTTTCTTTTGTTTGATTTTTTACGCGATACAAATTCGTTGTTCCATCAAAATTGGAGCTTCTATTTTTGGTGAATAGATAAAAATTATTTTCAAATATAAAAAAAGATTCTGTATCAAAATTTCGATCTTTTTTCTTGGCCGGAAAATCTATCTGCTCTGGATAGAAAAATTGCACAACTTCTAATGCTTGCACATCATCTTTATTCAAATCTGCAGCATTAATTTTATAAATTGCAAGGTTTTTTCTATCATTATCATTGTTTCCAAAATCGCCAATATAGATATTTCCTTCTTCATCGGAAGTTAAATCTTCCCAATCATGATTTTCTACATTGTTGATTTTTATCTTTTGCATCAATTCTCCACTTTTGTTAAGACCAAGAAGAACATTATCATTTTTTTGATCTTCAATAGTCCATATTAAATCAGATTTTGATGCAATTTCACAAGCCGAAGCTTCATTTATTTTGCCAGGAAGTTCGGCAACAACTTCTAATTTTTGGGCTTTGGAGATACAAGAATTTGAAAAAATAAGCAAAATAGGAATAATTAGAGATTTCATTTTAATTGGAATTGAAGTTCAAAAATACATAAAAAAAATGTGCAACCATAAGCTGCACATTAGAAGATTTATATTTTTTGCAAAATTATATGATGAGCATTGCATCTCCGTAAGTATAAAATTTATACTTTTCTTTGATGGCAGTGTGATACGCTTCCAAAAGGAAATCTTTGCCAGCGAAAGCAGCAATCATCATTAACAAAGTTGATTTTGGCGTATGAAAATTGGTAATCATCGCGTTTGCAATTCCAAAATCGTGTGGCGGGAAGATGAATTTATTCGTCCAACCGTGGTATTGTCCCAATCTGTTGTTAGAAGAAACAGAAGTTTCTAAAGTACGCATTGTGGTAGTTCCTACAGCACAAATTCTACGATTTTCATCTAATGCTTTGTTGATGATATCTGCATTTTCTTGCGTAATTTTCGCTTCTTCGGATTCCATTTTATGTTTAGAAAGATCTTCTACTTCGATAGGATTAAAAGTTCCAAGTCCAACGTGAAGTGTAACTTCTGCGAAATCGATCCCTTTTATTTCCAATCTTTTCATCAAATGTCTCGAGAAATGCAAACCTGCAGTTGGTGCCGCTACAGCTCCTTCCTCTTTTGCGTAAATGGTTTGGTAGCGCTCCTCATCTTCTGGTTCTACTTCTCTGGTGATGTATTTTGGAAGGGGAGTATTTCCTAACTCTCTCAATTTTGAACGAAATTCTTCGTAAGATCCATCGTATAGAAAACGTAAAGTTCTTCCTCTACTTGTTGTATTATCAATAACTTCTGCAACCAAAGATTCATCCTCAGTGAAGAATAATTTGTTACCGATTCTTATTTTTCTTGCCGGATCTACGAGAACGTCCCAAACTTTTGTTTCTTTATCTAATTCTCTTAATAAGAAAACTTCAATTTTTGCACCCGTTTTTTCTTTATTACCATACAATCTCGCTGGGAAAACTTTGGTATTATTAAATATGAACAAATCTTTTTCGTCGAAATAATCAATAACGTCTTTGAAAAGTTTGTGTTCTATGGTTTGTGTAGCTCTATTTAAAACCATTAATCTTGATTCGTCTCTATTTGGAGCCGGATGTTCTGCTAGAAGTTCATCTGGCAAATCAAAATTAAAGTCGGAGGTTTTCATTTTCATAAGTAGAATATTTATTTTTTTAAGGTCTTATGAGGTCGGTTTAGTACTATTATTTTCTAAATAATAAATAGATACCGATTTCATAACTCGATTATTTTTATTTTTGAACATAAAATTTTGCAGAATTTACAAAATTTTCAGTCTGCAAATATACGATTATGAAAGGGGCAAAGTCAAGTGTTTTTGGAAATTTGTTTTTGAGAATGAATTTTTGCTAATATTTTGTATAAAAACTAACTAATATTTTTCTTATTATTTTCCGAAATTTTCTTTGCAGAGATAGAATTTACCACTTTTTTACCCGTTTTTTCTTCTATTTCTTTTCGGGTATTTCCAGCAATTGTTCCTCCTTGTTTGGCGATAATTTTATTTTCATTAAAATTTTTGGGCTTTTTTTCTTTGCTGATTTCTGTAGTGGTTGCTTCTGCAAGCATGTTTAAAACCAACTCAAGATTCGTCATATTGTCGCGAAGGTTTTCTTTCTTTCAATTTTTTGTAATCTTTCACAGAAAAACCGCTCCAGGCTTTTGTGATTTCGTCTGTTAAGATTGCATACTCTTAATCTTTTTTTACGCCTCTTTCGTCCCATTCGTCTGTAAGATCTTTACGAACTTCTATGCTTTTTAATCTTTGGTTGATCCAATCTTTGCTATATCCTTTCTTCAGGTAAGTTTCCATCAAACGATCTATTCCTATTTCTGGATCCTCTATTTCATCAATTCTTTCTCGTGCTACTTTTGCGATCCAAAGTTTAAAGGGCTCTGCTTTTGGCGATGGAATAGATTGAATTAAACGGAAAAGTTGTTCGGTATCTGCTACATCTGTTTTATAAAATTTCCCATCCGTAGATTGCATTTTCAGTTGTCCGATATTTTCGGACAACTCACTTCCTTCCACATTAAGTTTAGATTTTAAATCACTCCAATATTTTCTTGGTCGTTCAGAATCTGTTAATATTTCAATGATATCAACAATAGAAAAATACCATCTCTCATCTTCTTCGCTCCAAGTGGAACGAACTTTTTTTTCTTCAAATAATTTGATTGCGGTTTTATTTTTTAACATTAAAATTATTGTTACTTATTTTAAAAATATAATTTAGTAAATTTGAAATATTAATCCCTTTTTCGATGTCTGTAGATTTTTTAGAAATGTTACTAATTTCTTTGCCATTTTTATATCTGTTTATTTTAATTTTCACTATCTACAAATTAGTGAAGGCAGATATTTCTGATGCAAATAAAACTTTGTTAATTTGTTTAACTATCGCTTTACCATTTTTAGGAATTTTAAGCAGTTTTATTTATTTAAATATCAAGAAAAAATCTTTAGTTTAAAATAATTTCTATTACTTATTTAAATTTTCTAATATCCTACAACGTCTCCTTCAACCAACCAAAAAATTCTCTTTGCCAAACCAAACCATTTTGAGCATGCAAAACCCAGTGGTTTTCATTTGGAAGATACAAGAATTTTGTTTTCAACCCTTTCAATTTTGCCGATTGAAATGCTTGTTGCCCTTGCTCATAAGGAACACGGAAATCTATTCCACCCTGGATGATGTAAATTGGCGTGTTCCATTTCGCTACATAATTACTTGGGTTAAATTCTGTATAGGCTTTCGGTGTTGGTACGTCCCAAGGTTTTCCACCCAAATCCCAATTCGCGAAAAATAATTCTTCCGTAGTTCCGTACCAAGATTTCATATCAAATAATCCATCATGAGCAATGAAAGTTTTGAATCTATTTTCATGAATTCCAGCGAGCATAAAGACGGAATATCCACCATAACTTGCGCCAACTGCACCCATTCTATTTCCATCTACAAATGGTAAAGTTTTTGCAAAATCTGCAGCGGAAAGATAATCGTCCATTGGTTGTCCTCCCCAATCTTTAGAAATATCTTCGTTCCATTGAGTTCCCCAACCAGGCATTCCTCGTCTGTTTGGCGCAACAATTACATATCCATTTGCTGCCATCAAAGCGAAATTCCAACGAACCGAAAAGAATTGTGTGAGCGCAGATTGCGGTCCACCTTGACAGTACAAAAGTGTTGGATATTTCTTGGAAGGATCAAAATTTGGTGGATAGATCATCCAAACGCCCATTTCTTTTCCGTCTGTGGTTTTTATCAGTTTTAATTCTGATGTGCTCGGCGAAATTTTTGCGTAATTTTCTTTGTTAACGTCGGTCACTTTTTTCATTTCCCCATTTTTCAAATTCACGGAAAATAAATCTGCATTGTGGTTAAAATCTGTTCTGGTTACCATTAATGCTGCATCAGATTGAGCAACAATTCCTGTAACATCAAAATTTCCTTTTGTTATTTGTTGAATTTTAGGATTTTTAATATTCACAGAAAACAATTGATTGGTACCTCGGAAAGCAGCCGCGAAATAAATTTTTTCAGATTTTTGATCCCAAAAAACATCTCCAGTTGCACTTTCGTCCCAATTATTTGTAAGATCTGTTTTGGTTTTTGTTTTCCAATCCATCACCATAATTCTGTTTTTATCAGCTTCAAAACCATCTCTTTCCATACTTTGCCAAGATAAAATTTGTCCGTTTGGCGAAAATTTTGGGTTTACATCATATCCTAAATTGCTTTTGGTTAAATTTTCTGTCGTTTTAGATTGTAAATTGTAAGCATAAATGTCTGTATTCGTGCTTTGTGCGTATTCTGCACCGCTTTTCTTTTTGCTCACATACAGCAATTCTGTAGAATCTGGTGTCCAAAGAAAATCTTCGCTTCCACCAAATGGCTTTTGTGGACTATCAAACATTTCATTTAATAATAGATCCGTTGCTTCAGTTGCATTTTTAGAAGTTTCAACAACGAAAACGTGGTTGTATTTCCCTTCATTCCAAGCATCCCAATGTCTGTGATTGAGGTCTGTGTAAATTTGAGCGGTAGATTTTGGAGCATCATTATATTTATCTTTTCCAAGTAATTTTTCCATTTGAACTGCTTTGCTGAAAGCGATTTTTTTTCCATCTGGAGAGATTTTTATTTCGTCTACTTCGCCAATTTCATAAAATAAGTTCCAAGATTTCCCAGCATCTTTAGAAATAAAAATTTTGCCATCTTCTTGCGCATACAAGCCATTTTCGTCCCATTGAATGATGGATTTTTTGCCCAAATCTACATCTGATGTTGCGTCAGTTTTGGTATTTAGAAAAAACTTTTTACTATTCGTTTTTTCAGTTTTCAAATCTACTTTTCCTACGCTGTATATAAGCGAAGATTGATTGGGAGCCACCGCAGCAACAGACATTTTGTTTAAAGTCCAGAGCATTTCTGGTGTCATCACATTTTGTGCATTCATCATTAAAGGAAAAATTAGGGTACAGATAAGATATTTTAATTTCATTAGAAAAAATTTTTTGTTGAATTATTAATTGTAAAATTACGAATTACAAGATAACTAATGGAATAAAAGTTAGTATTCAAAGTAAAATATTTACCATGGAAGGTATTAAGACGCATTAAGAAAAAATTGCATTTCAGACATGATACATAATTAAAAATCATGACCTAACTAAATTATTTTAATAGCTTGATGGTTCAAATAAAAATTTGAGTAGTATTATTTTCAAGGTTCTATAACCGTAGAATTTTTCACTTCTTTGATCATGAATGAACTTTGAGTACTGCCAATATGCTGTAAATTGGTGAGTTTACTTACCATGAAATCTCGATATTCTTCAATATCTTTCACACAAATTTTCAAAATATAATCAAAATCACCAGCAACATGAAAACATTCCAAAACTTCTGGAAACTGGATGATTTCCTTTTCAAATTGGGTGATGTATTCTTTTTTATGCTGCGCCAATTTTACATGAGAAAGCACGATAAAATTCTTTTCTATCTGTTTTTTATTAATTAAGCAAACATATTTTTCGATAATTTTCTGCCTTTCCAATTTTTTTATTCTTTCAAAAACTGCCGTTGCAGACAAATCTAATTTCTGAGCGAGTTGTTTGGTGGTTTGTTTTGCATCATTTTGCAATAAAACGAGAAGCTTTTTATCGATTGCATCCATTTATTTTAGTTTTTAATTCTAATAAGGTTTTTATAAATTTAGAAAAATAGATTTTAATTCTGTATTTAGTTATTAAAATAAATTTAAAATCTAATTTTTGGTAAAAGTATTGTTTTAAATTTTAAATAATCTGATTTTTATCGAAATTTAAATTAACAATTATGAAAGACTTTGATGCAGCAAATAATATCCAAGATTTGCAATATTTTGGCGAATTTGGCGGAGTAAATCCATCAATTTCAGATAGTTCTACCTACACTTTCCTTTCTGCAAAAACCATGTTTGATACTTTCGAAGGCAACACAGAAGGTTGCTATCTATATTCCAGACATTCCTCGCCAAGCAATCTCTATTTAGGCGAAGCATTGGCACAATTGGAAGGTACAGAAAGTGCCAACGTAACAGCTTCTGGAATGGGTGCAATCACTTCTACCCTTCTTCAACTCTGCAAAAGCGGCGACGAAATAGTTTCTAGCAGAACCATCTACGGTGGAACTTATGCTTTTATGAAAAACTTCTTGCCAGATTATAAAATCAAAACTTCTTTCGTAGACATCACCAATTTAGAAGCGGTAGAAGCTGCCATTACCGAAAATACAAAGGTTCTGTTTTGCGAAACTGTGAGTAATCCGCTTTTAGAAATTGCAGATCTTCGGGAACTTTCAAAAATTGCTAAAAAGCATAATATTAAACTTATTGTAGACAATACATTTTCACCATTATCTATTTCATCCCAAAAACTGGGTGCAGATATTACGATACACAGTCTTACAAAATTCATCAATGGTAGCAGTGATGCTGTTGGTGGTGTAGTTTGCGCATCTTCTGACTTTGTGAATTCTTTAAAAGATGTCAATTCTGGTGCATGCATGTTGCTTGGACCAACGATGGACAGTTTTCGTGCAGCAAGTATTTTGAAGAATTTAAGAACACTACACATCAGAATAAAAAAGCACAGCGAAAATGCACAATATCTTGCAGAGAATTTTGAAAAAGATGGTTTAGTAGTAAAATATCCCGGATTAAAAAGCCATAGACAACATGAGCTATATTCTACAATGATCAACAAAGAGTATGGTTTTGGCGGTTTACTAACTCTAGATGTGCAAACCGTAGAGAAAGCCAATGAATTGATGGAACTCATGCAAAATGAAAATTTGGGATATTTAGCCGTAAGTCTTGGTTTTTATAAAACATTATTTTGCGCATCTGGAAGTTCTACCTCATCTGAAATACCAGAAGATGAGCAAAAAGAAATGGGACTTTCCCCAGGTTTAATAAGAATGTCCATTGGTTTGGATCATGATATAAAAAGGACTTACGAAAAGATGAAATGGTGCATGAAGCAAGTTGGCATCTTATAAAAATGAACTACTTCTAAACAAAAATTCCTGCGTGATGCAGGAATTTAATTTTTAATTTCAAAAATTTTTATCATCTATAAACCATAATATCTTTTACAATTTTATCTTGATAGAATAAATTTTCTTCATTTGTAAAGTATAAATTATTTTTGTTTTGAAGAAATTTTACACCAGATCTAGGAAAACTATCTTTCCATATAATGAGTAAAGTAATTGCATTATTAAAAGTATAAACTTTTTCGCAAAAATTAAATTGTGAAGAAACTATCACATTTTTATTTTTTGGATTAGAATCTCCCCAATGTGTTTTTGGTTGTATTGCCGTCATATCATTGAGCAAAATTGAGAGGGGTTTATTAATATATTGAGATTTATTAATCTCAAATTGTTTTAGGTAATTTAACGTGTCCAATGGTGTTTTTTGTGCCTTTAAGCTTACACTAAAAACAAAATTTATTAAAACAAATAAAATTAATCTGCAATACATATATATTATTATCTTCGATAAACACTAATATCTTTTACAATTTTATCTTGATAAAATAATTTTTCTTCATTTGTGTAATAAAAATTATTATTATTTTGAGGAAATTCTACTTCAGATCTAGGAAAACTAATATCCCATGTTATTCGCATAGTAATTGCATTATTAAAAGTATAATATTTTTCGCAAAAATTAAACATTGTAGAAACTACAGCATTTTTATTGTTTGGATTGGAATCTCCCCAATGTGTTTTTGGTTTTATTGCCGTCATATTATTGAGCAATATTGAGAGGGGTTTATTAATATATTGAGCCTTATTAATCTCAAATTGTTTTAGGTAATTTAATGTATCTAATGGTGTTTTTTGTGCATTAAAAGTTCCAGTAAAATTTAAAATAATTAGTAATAAAGTATTTAATATTGTTTTCATTACGTGAAATTATAAAATTCCTGCGGGTTTGCAGGAAATTTTTTATTGTTTAGTAAAAATCATTTCTAAAGGAAAAGTAGAACCTCCATATACTATTGTAGGAGTACTAGTTTTTATAATACTACTTTCACCCATTTTACCTTGAAATTTAAACTGTGTAGGAGATAGTGATGTCAATTTCACTTCATAACTTTTATTTTTAGGAATATCTTTGAAAAAGTAACTACGAATATTTCCTCCACATACAATTTCAAAATTAACAGAAATACCATAAAAAGAACTTAAATTTTCATTTGAAGTATTTACAAGTGTTATATTATTTTCTTTATAAATATAATAACCTAACATTCTGTCTTCATAGTAATTAAATACACTTTCGGTTACATGAAATTTATTTTGTTTCATTAAAACTAATGTCATTTCTCTATTACCAGATGTCCATTTCCAAGTACCAATAAATGGTTGGTATAAGTTACTAATATCTTTGAGGTATGTATTGCCATTAGTTGAACTAAACTTTTGATAACAAATATTTGTTGCATCTATAATATTAGTTTGACCTTTACAAGACATGCAAACAATGAAAGTAAAAAGATATAATATTTTATTCATAATAAGTGGTTTAAAGTGTACAATTTGTTTTATTAATAATTCCATTAGAATCTTTTTTTAATTCTCCCCAAATATTTCCATCTTTTCTATAGATACTGATTCCATTTCCAAAGCCCATATTTTCATCATTTAAAACATCTAAAAATAATTTTTCAGCTTTTGTTTGTGTAGATGCATCTTCATCGCCTCCATAATCCTTATATATTTTTCTAACTAATAAATCTGCATTTAGAGTTCCTTCAGCTGTATCTAAATCTAATCCAGCAAATAAAGTATCTAAAAATGAAGTATCATTTATTTTTATAGCATAAGTGGTACCATTTGCACTAGTAACATAAGAAATATAAACTGGCTTTCGTACTGGTATTAATGATTTATAACCTGCATAATAAGTAACAATATCTCCGAAAGAAAAAATAGGTAAATAACCTTCAGGATGATTGTGCATCTGTGCTATATCTAAGTTGTCATTATACAGTAATACCGAAATAGTATTACCAACGCCAATATCTTTGGGGGTTTGGTTCATTTTATATGTTATAGATTTACCTTTTCGTACCGTTATACTTGTTTCTATGCTATCTCTATTTGGATTATTTATCGAAACAATATTTTGGAGACTATCCAATTTACTTTGCATTATTACATTATCAGTATTATCTTTTAAAATTTGGCAAGAAGTTCTATCATCAGCATCATTTCCCACATTCGGCTGCGTAGGCACACCAATAGCACAACCATTTCCATCTACAAGACCTACTTCCCCAGGATTTGATGCTGCCGCTACACAAGGCTCTGGTGCTGGTCCTGGATCTCCACCACCACCTCCTGGTCCGCCAGAATTTCCTCCACCACCTTCAGATGGGGCAATCACTTCTGCAACTTCTGTGCATCCATAAGTAGAGATCAGATAAACCCCTGGTCCTTCCTGTCCTGATTGAGCACAAGAGCATGTATTCCAATTACTAAAGTTTCCAGGTATATCGTTGGTATAATTGGATTCATTATGTACTCCGTGGCAACATGGTACATAATATATAGATGTTGTAAAACCACAATTTACAGTACTTTTTCCTAATTGATTGTTTCCATTAAAGGTTCCCTTTGTAAGTTCTGTAATATTTGTTTTGTTTTTGAGATCTACATTTTCGCCACTTTCTAATTTTTGCTTTTCTTGAGCAGTAAGATTGTAAGAAAACAAAAATTCTTTGTAAGTGCCATCTGGAAGAAGAGAAAGCAATAGGTTTTCTACAGGATCATTTGGTTGTGGGTTGGTTCTATTAATATTAAAAGTGTAGGTATGAAAATTTGGCCCATTTTCTATATAGATCACATTATCTGTATCTATAGAAATACTATCTCCAAAACTCACCACTTTTCCAAATATATTCCCAGTTTTATTAGTGAGCTGTTGTTTCGCAAATTGCAACTCTGGTAAAATTCTACTTCGATGCGCACTTTCTTGTAAAGAAATTATTTTAGAAGTTAAGCCGCTTTGTGCAGCTTGATTTCTTGCATCTTGCTCCAAGAGAATATCTGGGCGGCAAGAGAATAGGAATGCAAAGAGCAAAAGCATCGCTGGTATTATATTAAAGTACTTTTTCTTCAGATTAATTCTGTTTTTATGGTTAAAGTTTTGCAATGATAAATAAATTTATTTACAATTCCCATGTTTATATGTAAATAAAGCGTAATTTTATTTCATTAATCTTAAAAAATATACTAAAATTCCTATCACAAATCTAAACAACAAACACCTCACCGAGCAAGAATTTTCTAACGCAACAAAAGCCCTTGCTGATCTGGAAACTTCGCTGGCAAGCATTGCCGTCAATCTTTCTGCAAAAGACCGCCAAAAATATGGAAGCATTAACGAGCAAAATAAATTGTTCGTAAACAAAGTTTCAGATTTCAACAAAAATCAAGCAGACCTTAGTGCTTCGGAAATAGATTGGGAAGAGTTTCAAAAAGATTTTGCCTCCCGCCAAAATTATGAAGCCATCATCGCCCGTTTAGAAAGTATTACCATGAGCCTAAAAAATGCAAAAATCTTGCACGATTACGATAATTATCAAGCAGCATTGATAGACTATGGTTTTACATCCTACAAAGCAGGTACGCATCGCCAAGTTTTGAAACCAAACAAAACGAATTGAAACAATTTTTCACCAGGACTTCAAAAACCACAGAAACACCACCCACCCAATAGAAAACGATAAAAATAATATACAAACAAGCCCGAAACCTGTATTTCGGGCTTATTTCTTTATAAATTGAGGTTCCAATACTAATCTAATGCCGTCTAAAAATGATATTGTAGGGTATAAAAACCAAATCACGGCAGACAAAACACCATCGTTGAGGTTGATAGACCGCAAAATATAGTTGCAGAACCAGAAACCATCATCTCAAAACCGCAACACATTATTCCGAAACCCCAAAATTTGGGTTCTACAACCCCAACAGATATGTATGGAACGTGGAGCGAGGAGTTTTTACTAGTTGGGAGTGGTTTTTTGGCATAAATTCTATAAAGTTTGCGTAATCTTAAGCCAATTTAATATAGAAAAGATTTTTAAATCCTTATTTTTGAGGAAATTTAGATTTTATGCAAGATCAGTTTAATGCAAGAGACGTTACTTGGCTTTCCTTCAACGAAAGAGTGATGCAAGAAGCGATGGATGAAAGCGTGCCGTTGCATATTCGCATTCGGTTTTTGGGTATTTTTTCTAATAATTTGGATGAGTTTTTTCGTGTGCGTGTTGCTGGTTTGAAGCGCGCCATGGATTTTAAACAAAAAATAATATCCGATTCTTTCTTTCAGCCGCCTTCCAAAATATTGAAACAGGTGCATGATATCGTAATCACGCAGCAAGATAAATTTAATGAATGTTGGGAGAAAATTCAAGCAGAAATGGCCGAAAATAAGGTCTTTATCAAAACTGCTAAAAATTTAAATGAGAAGGAAGAAAAATTTGTAGCCCAATATTTTGATAAAGAAGTAGAGAGCAATGTAATCCCTATTTTGCTCAATTCTCATACGCCGATGCCCTACCTAAGAGATAAAAGTTTGTACATAGGTGTTGCCATGAAAAAGGATGAAAAACCAAATGAGCACAACTTTGCCATCATAGAAGTTCCTTCTAGATTTTCTGGTAGGTTTGTACTTTTACCTTCTGATAATGAAGAAAGAAACGTGATTTTACTAGAAGATGTGATTATCTATAATCTGCCGATTATATTTTCTTATTTTGAATTTGATCATTTTGAAGCACATTGTTTTAAAGTAACCAAAGATGCCGAATTTGATTTGGATAACGACATCAAAACAACGCTATCTGAAAAGATAGAAAAAGCCGTAAAATCTCGTAGAAAAGGCAAGCCAACGCGTTTTATATTTGATAAAGATATGAATGCTGAATTGGTGAAATTTCTAATTACGAAATTGAAACTCAGCCAAAGAGATAGTATTATTGCTGGACAAAAGATTCATAATTTCAAACATTTTATGGATTTCCCAGATATTCTACAAAAAGAAGAAACGCCCATAGAAAGAACTTCCTTCCACCATCCAGCTTTTGAAAATTCTGCAAGAATTACAGATATATTATTAAAAAAAGATGTGATGCTCACCTTCCCATATCACACCTATAGACCAGTGATAGACCTTTTGAGAGAAGCAGCAATGGACCCACATGTGAAAAGCATACAGATTACTGCATACAGATTGGCCAATAATTCCAAAATCGTGAATGCGCTCATCTATGCTGCGAGAAATGGGAAAATTGTAACCATCATCATAGAACTTCGCGCAAGATTTGATGAAGAGAATAATCTACTCTGGACAGAGAGAATGCAATTGGAAGGTGTGAATGTACTGCACGGAATACCCAACAAAAAAGTGCACGCAAAATTGTGCATCATCAAAAAAAGAGTGAACAATAAAACCATACAATATGGTTTTGTGAGCACAGGAAACTTCAACGAAAAGACGGCAAAAATCTATAGTGATAATCTGCTGATGACAAGCAATAGAAGTGTGATGGCAGATATAAATAAAATATTTAATTTATTTAAAAAGCCTAATGCAGACATTCATCAATCTTTGAAAAATTGCAAAACATTGCTGATGTGCCCAGATTTCATGCGGGAGAAAATAAATTGGCAAATAGATAGAGAAATTGCTGAAGCAAAAGCCGGCAGAAAAGCAGAGATGATCATCAAAGTAAATTCTCTGAGCGATAGGGAAATCATCATCAAACTATACCAAGCTGCAGAAGCGGGTGTAGCGGTGAAGATGATTGTACGTGGTATATATTGCGCGGTGAATAGAAAAAGTTTTAAAAAACAAATAGAAGCCATCAGCATTGTAGATGAATATCTGGAACATTCTAGAATTATGTATTTTTACAACAAAGGTATGGGAGACATCTACATATCTTCCGCAGACTGGATGCGCAGAAATTTGGACTATAGAATAGAAGCAGCAGTAAAAATAACGCAAAAAGATTTGAAAAAAGAGATCAAAGATTTGCTAGAAATTCAGCTGAAAGACAACGTGAAAGCCAGAATTTTGGACAATAAAATGAAAAATAAATATGTAGAAATTACGGAAACACCATTCCGATCTCAGATAGAGACCTACAAATATCTACGTACAAAAACACAGCAAAATAACTAGAAAATAATGAAAATAGCCGCGATAGATATAGGAAGTAATGCTGCAAGATTGCTCATCAATGAAGTATTGCCCAAAAAAAATGGAGAAGATTATACTAAACTCAATCTTTTAAGAATACCACTTCGTTTGGGAATGGATGTTTTTACCACGGGAGAAATTGGCGAAACACGGGAAAAAATGATGCTAGATACCATGAAAATTTTCAGCGATTTGATGAAAATTTACGAAGTAGAGCATTACCGAGCTTGCGCTACAAGTGCGATGAGAGATGCAAAAAATGGGCAAGACATCATCAAAAAAATTAAAGAAAATACGGGCATCAATATAGAAATTATCTCTGGAGACGAGGAAGCAAGCATCATTGTAGAAAACCATATTGAAGATGGCCTAGACAAAAATTTCGGTTACTTGTATGTAGATGTAGGTGGTGGATCTACGGAATTGATGTACTATGAAAATGAAAAATTGAAGTATAAAAAATCTTTCAACATTGGGACCATTCGTGTGATGAATGATTTGGTGACCAAAGAAATGTGGAAGGAATTGGAGACCGAAGTGAAAAATAACATCCTAAGCAAAAAACCAATATTAGGGATAGGCTCTGGTGGAAATATTAATAAAATAGCTTCATTGAGCAAGACAAAAGATGGTAAGGCTATTCAATTTTCTACGATGAATAAATTTTACAAAGAACTTTCTCCACTATCTATAGAAGAGCGTATGGAAAAATACAATCTGAGGAGAGATCGTGCAGATGTGATTGTACCTGCACTTTCTATCTTCAATAAAATATTATCTTCCGCAAAAATTACCAAAATATTTGTACCAAAAATATCTGTCGCAGATGGTTTGATCCATAATATTTATGATAATTTAAAAAATAAATAATGATGAAATAATAATTTTTTCTACAATTTAATCAAAATTTCATTCTTGATTCTCGACTCTTGAATCTAGAATCTTTTTTAATAATTAAATAATACACTTCCCCAAGTAAATCCACTACCGAAGGCAGAAAGTAGCACCAAATCACCACGTTTTACTCTATCTTGTTCTATGGCTTCGCTTAATGCAATTGCGATGGAGGCAGAAGTTGTATTGCCATACTTCTGGATATTATTAAATACTTTTTCGTCTGGCAAGCCAAATTTCTGTTGTATAAATTGAGAAATTCTCAAATTCGCTTGATGTGGGATAAATAAATCTAAATCTTCTATAGATTTGCCTGCAGAATTTAGAGCTTCCAGCATGGTTTCTGGAAATCTGGTAACTGCATTTTTGAAAACAAAATTACCATTCATGTGCGGATAAATTTCTGCTTCCGTCACAGCTTCTGGTTCCGTTCGCAATCTATCACTCCATCCAAATTTAGATCCAGGGAATTTTGTGCACAATTCTTCTGCATATTTACCTTCCGAGTGAAGGTTGCAATGTAAAATATCACCAGAATTTTCTTCTTCTGTGGCAGATAAAATTAAAGCTCCTGCTCCATCTCCAAAAATGACGGAAACTCCACGACCAGCATCAGAAAAATCTAAACCAAAAGAATGAATATCTGCACCTACAACTAAAATATTTTTGTAAGTTCCAGATTTTATAAACGCATTGGCAACACTAATTGCATATACAAAACCAGAACACTGGTTGCGCACATCCAAAGCTCCAATAGTTTCGCATCCAAGCATATCTTGCAATTGCACACCACAACCAGGAAAAAAATAATCTGGAGAAAGGGTTGCAAAAACGATAAAATCCACATCTTTTGCAGATATATTTGCGTTTTTAAGTGCTATTTCTGCAGCTTTGAAACCTAGAAAAGCAGTAGTTTCTTCGCTATCATTTCTATTTTTGCGATGTCGCCTTTCTTTAATTCCTGTTCGTTCTGTGATCCAATCGTCGTTGGTATTCATCAATTTTGAAAGATCATCATTCGTGACGATATTTTCTGGCAAATAATGCCCTGTTCCGAGTATTGTGCTTTTAATCATAAGTTTTACTAAATTAGTCAAAATTTTTCAATTCACTTAAATTTATAAATATTTTTCTCAAAATCGATATGGCAATAGAACTCATTTTTAAAAATAAAAATTGTGAATGGATAGATGTAGAAGGTGCTACCCAAGAAGATTTAAAATTCTTGCATGAAAGATTTGGCATCAACTATCTATTATTAGAAGATACTATAGATCCCAATCACTTGCCGAAATATGAGGAAGATAGTAATTTGAAATTTTTTTTGATGCGCGAAAATACGGAATTAGATCGTAAAAACTTAAATAGCATAAGTGATGTAAGTACAAAATTGGGTATTTATTTAATAGATAATATCATCATTACCATACATCGTTTAAAAAATCGAAGTGTGTATGAAGTAAAAAAAGATATTTTGTTGAAAAAAGAAGCTATTTCTAGAGATGATATTGCACTTTCTTTAGCCATAAAAGTGATGAAATTTTATGATGATGAAGCCAAACATACCTTGAATTTAATAGACGAATTGGAAAGTGAAATCTTTCTACAAAATAAAGAATCTCCAAATCTACTGCGAAAACTGTATCGTTTAAAAAGAAAAACTGGCTTAAATAATAGAATTCTAAACATGTCTACAGATTGGGTAGATAAATTTAAAAAATTAGACCTTTCTGATACAGAAATCACCGATTTGAAAGATAAGCATAAAGATGTGATTGTAGATTATGATCATTTAAATGGACAAGCAATCAACTTAATATTCATGTTTTTGGCTCTATCAGATCAAAAAGCCAATCAAACGATGAAAATTTTGACGAGGTTTTCGGTTTATTTTTTACCAATCACCTTTCTCGCTGGTTTGTATGGTATGAATTTTAAATATATGCCAGAATTGGAATCGGAGTATGGATATTATTTCACTTTAGCACTAATGGCATTGATTGTAATTGCGACATTTATCTATTTTAATACAAAAAATAAATCTTAACATATTATCCAGATCAGATTTTGAAATAATTTTTTCTTTTGCTATTTAAAAAAAAGTTTCTCTTATCTTAAAATAATTTTGTAATTTTAGTCATTGTTAAAAAAACGATAATTCTATGAAAAAATTACTACTTCTTTTCTCCCTAATCTTAGTTTTCACAACTGGCTGTACTACAGAACTTTCTGAAAGACCAAACGGAATTTATGTAGAGAAATCTCCAACAGAATTTCGCACAACCATTAATTTTACGTCAGATAGAGAATTAACAATCACAAAGATAGATGGAACTTCAAAGGATTATAGTTTTAGCGTTGGAGAGATGATCATGTCTTTAACACCAAAAAACGAGGCTACTTATCCTTCTATAAATTTATTCTATCACTACACAGATCCAAATCAATTTGAAATAGGGAACATATACACTGGAGATACAGACGTAATGGTTTTTGTAAGGCCACCTACTAAATAATAAAATTTTAAATAAAATATAAACCACTTTTTTAAGTGGTTTTTTTATGGAGTCCTATGTATGAATCTAGATAATTTTATGCCAAGATCTGTCCATATTATTTTGGCATTTCCATTTCTCAGCAGGTGCAAATCTGCCATAGAAATCTCTTCCAAAATGCTTTCTATATTTGCACCATGTATAAATTTAGAGAAACTATCCCAATTAAAATTACCTGCATCTATTTTTGTGTATACAAGATCTTTTGCACCATAAGATTGCAACATTGCAAGACGAAACATCTCTGCGCAAAATTCTAGAAAACTTTTTTGCTTGTCTCTATTCCATTTAGAAATAGTTTCTGCCCATTTTAAAATTTGAATAAGAAATTCTGGCTTCTTCTTTACCTGAAAAGCAAACCTTACCCAATCCACAAACAATTCTTCAAATTCCGAAACAGTATCTCCAGCGCTAATAATTTTTAAAGCGGTATTCAAATTCCCTTGGGCTTTTTGTATTACTTTTAGCAATTCATGCTCTTCACAAAGATTATTTTTCAATAAATAGTTGCTTAGATCTTCATCTGAAATTCTAGGAATTTCCAAAATCTGGCATCTAGAGGTAATGGTAGGAAGAAAATTATCTGTAGTTTCTGCTAAAAGTAAAATTATAGTTTTTTCTGGCGGCTCCTCTAGAAATTTAAGTAATTTATTAGACGCTTGAATATTCATTTTATCAGCACGCCAAATAATTAAAATTTTTGTACCTCCTTCAAAACTCTTTAGCACAAATTGACTTGTCTGCTCTTCTATTTCCTGTACAGAAATACTGAACTGCTTGTTTTTAGAATCCAATTTTTCTTGCCAATCTGCAAAGTTAAAGTATGGATCTTCTAAGATTATCTCCCGAAATTCTGGCATCAATCTTTTGCTCACAGATTTTCCATCCTCAGAAAAAACTGGGAAACTGAAATGCATATCAAGATGATTGAGATGCTCTACCTTTGAACTTGCCTTCTCATTTTCTTTCAGCAATATTTCTTTTGCGTATGCTAAAGCTAATGGCAAAATTCCATTTCCTTCATTTCCCACAAAAAGTTGTGCATGGCTTACTCTATTATTTGCAATACTATCCTTTAGATGTTGCTTCAAAATTTCTTGGCCAGCTATTTGTTCCCAATTCATGCTCAAAGATACTTTATTTTGAAAAATATTTATTTTTTTTAATGAAAATTTATGGAAATATTTTGTTAAAAAGACCATATTCTCCTTAACAAACTTTAACCATGCTTAATTTTCAGAATTCATTATATTTTAGGATATTTGCGCTCGCTTAAAAAACAGTATGAAAAAAATTTTTGTTGGCTCATTTCTCATCGTAGGATATTTCTTCAACGCTCAAAGTATTGGAAATTCTCCTTATGCATCCTATGGAATTGGAGATGTAAAATATGACAACACTGTGGAAACCAACTCTATGGGTGGATTATCAACCGCGTACATTTCAGATTTTCCAAATAGTTTTAATTTTAAAAATCCTGCAGCTAATGATAATCTGGAACTTACCTCTTTCAGGATAGAAGCTAGAAATGAAAATAATTTTTTCAAATCTGGTGTTACAGATTCTAAATCTACCAAACATTCTACTTATCTGTCTAATATTTCTTTGGCATTTCCACTATCCCCAAAGGTGAAATTTGGTTTAGGATATCAACCATACAGCAGCAAGAGTTATAATGTAGTACAAACCGAGTTGTTTTCGGATGGTACTATTAAAGCAAATAATTTTGAAGGTACAGGTAGTGTAAATACATTACAAGCAGCGGTTTCTTACAAAATTACTCCAGAATTATCCTTAGGATTAAGAACAAATTATTATTTTGGAAATATTTCTGATATAGATGAAGTTACAACTTCCAATTCAGAATTAATTAATGGGTATGAAACCAACACAAAAATTCAAAATTTAAATTTTACAGCTGGTACAACTTATCAGAAAAAATTTGATAATGATCATAAATTAACTTTTGGCGCAACAAGTACTTTTGGAAATAGTAGTAAATTGACGACTAAATATACCAACAGTACTTATTATTACGATGGTCTGTCGGTAAAAGTTCAGGAAGACATTATTGAAGAAAAAGAAGGAGATGTGAAAAGTCTATTTCCTTTAGAAATTTCTACTGGAGCAGGATACGGTCATTTAAACAAATGGTTTGTAGGTACGCAGGTAGACTATAAAAAAGGACAAACAGTAGATTTGTTTGGACAAGTTTTCGAATATAGAGATTCTTACAAATTTATTGCAGGTGGTTGGTTTTTACCAAATGCTAATGACTTTAGAAATTATTTTAATAGAGTTATTTATAGGTATGGTGCGTATTATGAAAAAGGAAATCTGTTCATAAACGATACAAACATCAACACGGTTGGACTTTCTTTCGGAGCTACATTGCCATTTAAAAATACTGGTGCAAATAGATTAAGCGGTTTAGATATTGGTGTGGATTTAGGAAAAAGAGGTACTACCAAAAATAATCTTATCAACCAGAATTTTGTAAATTTAAAAATTGGAATTAATTTTTCTGATAAATGGTTTAATAAAAGGTTGATCAACTAGGATGAATATTTTCCTCAAAAAAATAATTAAAAATACAGCTTTCCTTTTTGGATGTGCTGTATTTTTTATTTCTTGTGATGAAGATATTGCGGAAAATAATGCCAAAAACAAATTGAAAAATGTGCCTACACAGGTTATTTACAATGCAAAGATAGTGCAGCGAGATTCTGGACTTGTAAAACTGCGAGCAAGTGCAAAACTATTAGAAAAGTTTGAACTTTCAGACTCTCCTTATGTTGTCGCAAGAAAAGGTATCGTCATAGATTTTTATGACAAAGAAACACCCGACAAACCTGGAAATATAAAAGCAAATTTCGCGAAATACAATGAAAAAAGTAGATTTTATGAAGCACGCGGCAATGTTGTAATCCGCACAAATAAAGATCAATTGTTTGCAACACAATCTGTATTTTGGAATCAAACTAAGAAAGAAATTTACACAAGTGACACTGTTTTCGTCACAGATCCAGATGGAAACACCTTAGTTGGCGCTAATGGTATGACTGCGAAAGACGATTTTTCTAGCTATCAATTTTTCAATAATTCTGGTGCATTTAATAAAAGTAAAATGTCTGCACCTGGTATTCAAAAAAAATAGAAATGAAATTCTACGCTATAGGTTTAATGTCTGGGACAAGTTTGGATGGTCTGGATATTTGCTATGCAACATTCGAGAAACATGGTTCTTCATGGAATTTCAACATTTTGAAAGCAGAAACAATCCCCTATCCTGCAGATTGGGAAAATAAATTAAAAAGCAGTTTTTCGTTATCTGCACCAGAATTGATGGAGCTAAACTCGCAATATGGTTTTTATTTGGGCGAAAAAATAAAAATTTTCATTTCTAAAAATAAAATTCAAAAGCTAGATGTAATTGCATCTCACGGTCACACGGTTTTTCATCAACCATCAAAAAAATTTACAACCCAAATCGGCGATGGACGAGCCATTAAGCTATTTAACAATTTCCCAGTAGTTTATGATTTTCGCAGCCAAGATGTGCTAATGGGCGGAAATGGAGCGCCATTGGTTCCAATTGGAGATTCTCTTTTATTCTCAGCATATGATTCTTGTTTAAATTTGGGTGGATTTTCCAATATTTCTTTTATTAAAAATGAAAAAAGATTGGCTTTTGATATTTGCCCAGTAAATATTGTCTTAAATAAAATCGCCGAAAATTTTGGTGAAAAATATGATAACAATGGAAACATCGCAAAATCAGGTATCGTAGATCAACAAATTTTAGAAAAATTAGATAATTTAAAATTTTATATACAAAAAGCACCTAAATCTTTGGGTTTAGAATGGGTAAACGAGAATGTATTTCCTCTTTTAGAGAATTTAAAAGATGAAAATATATTGGCCACCTTCACGCATCATATTGCAAACCAAATTGCGGATATTGCTAACTATTATTCGTTAAAAAACATCTTGATTACTGGTGGAGGAAGCTTTAATGGATATTTAATTTCATTATTAAAAACTAAAACAAAGGCAGAAATTATAATTCCTGAAAGTGACATTATCAATTTTAAGGAAGCTTTGATTTTTGCTTTTATGGGCGTTTTAAGAATCAATAATGAGATAAATATACTTTCTTCCGCAACGGGAAGTTCTAAAGATCATTGCAGCGGAATATTAGTTTAAATAAAAAAGCCCAAAATATAAATTTCAGGCTTTGTAAATTCTGTGAAATTAATTAAGCAAAATGCTTTTCTATTTTATCTGTGAGTGCATTCATAAAATTTTGCAAAGGTTTTTCTACCATCATTTTTATAAATGGATTAAATTTTCCCTCGAAAAGCATCTGAGCTTCTGTTGTTTCTTCATTAATTTTGGTAAAATGAGTAACCAATTCGAATTCTAAACTAGAACTTGCAGAGGTTAATACAGCTTTTTCTTCGTTGATATCTCCCAGTTTCAGTGCTATTTCTGGCATTCCTTGCAAAGAAAATTTAAAACTCCCTTCTCTAGATTCAAATTTTTGCAAACTTTCTGGCATTAATTGTTCATAATTGGAGGATGTTTTTAGTAATTCTACAATTTCAGAAACTGGTTTATTAATGATTATTTTTCTTCCTTCTAAATTCATTTTTTATATTTTTGTAGTATTAAACAACAATAATGCAAATGTATAAAGTTTTTGTAAACGAGAAAGAATTATTTCTCTCAAAATCAGAAAAAAGTGTCGAAAAAAATTTAAAATTTGAAGATGCAAAAACCTTCGAGATGGGAATTGATATTCTACAAAACACATCTTGCAAAGCTCTGAATATTTATTTTGAAAATTCTGATGCTTTGTGGGAAAATTTCAAAAAATCTATAATTACAATAGAAGCGGCAGGCGGAATTGTGAAAAACATGGACGAGGAAATTTTATTTATAAAAAGAATGGGTAAATGGGATTTGCCAAAAGGTAAAATTGAAATCGGTGAATCTACAGAAAATGCTGCTTTACGTGAAGTTGAAGAGGAAACAGGAATTACTCATCTAGAAATTACAGAATTCATTACAGAAACATACCACATCTACACAGATAGAAATTTGAAAAATATTTTAAAAATCACGCATTGGTTTTCTATGAATTATGCTGGAAATGAAATTCCTATTCCTCAAATTGAAGAAGGAATTTCTGAAGTTGCCTGGAAAAACAAACGTGATATAGTGGAAATAGTATATCCTAAAACGTTCAAAAATATAAAAATGATTCTTGAAAACATAGGATTTCATTAGTTTAATTTCATAAAAAATCTAGCAAACAATCAATCTATAAAATCTAAAATTTTCTCCAAAGCTATTCCTCGTGATGCTTTTAATAGAATATTTTCTGTAATAATTTTATTTCCCTGCAAATATTCAATCAGTTCTTGAGTATTTGTAAAACTTAAATCTCCAGTATTCGCTTTTTGAAATTCTCTTCCGACCGTAATAATTTGATTAAAAGAAAAGTTTTTAGCGAAATTTAAAATCTCTTTATGTTCTGTTTCACTTTCATTGCCTAATTCAAGCATATCGCCAATGATGATAGTTTTGGAACCAGCAAATGAACTAAAGTTTTTCAAAGATTCTACCATCGAAGAAGGATTTGCATTGTAGGTATCTAAAACTAAAGTTTTATCATTTTTTCTTAGTATTTGAGAGCGCATATTTGTAGGAACATACAATTCAACAGCATTTTTTATACTTGTAAAATCAATGTCGTACTTTAATCCTAATGCGACAGCAGCTGAAAGATTGGAGAAATTGTAGCTTCCAGTTAGTTGTGAAAGTAGTTTTTGACCTAAGAATTCTAGACCAACCAGATTGTTTTCTGTGTAATTTTCAAAATAATAGTCTGCATTTGGAGTTCCAAAAGAAATGACATCTTTATAATCTACCGTTTTTTCAACTTGTATTTGGTCAGATTTATTAATTAAAATTGTTTTGTTCTCACTCATTAAGTAAGCATACATCTCAGATTTACCTTTTATTACACCTTCAAAACCACCAAAACCTTCTAAGTGTGCTTTTCCAAAATTAGTAATATATCCTAAAGTTGGTTTAGCCAGCGTGCACAAAAATTCAATTTCTTTTTGATGATTAGCACCCATCTCTACCACTGCAATCTCATGATCCGGTTTTATAGAAAGCAAAGTAAGGGGAACACCAATATGATTGTTAAAATTACCTTCTGTTGCTAATACGTTGTACTTTGCGGAAAGTACTGTATGAATGAGTTCTTTGGTAGTAGTTTTCCCATTACTTCCCGTTAAACCAATGATAGGAATATCAATTTTACTTCTATGATAAATGGCTAATTCTTGTAAAAATTGCAAAGTGGATGCTACATAATAAATATTTTTTTCTTTGTTTTCAAACTCTTGTAATTCTACAATTGCTGCAAGTGCGCCATTTTCTATTGCACTTTCTGCAAGTTGGGCAGCATTGAAATTATCGCCAGAAAAGGCAAAGAAAATATCATTCTTTTTCACTTTTCTACTGTCTATTTGTACAGCGGTACATCTTTTAAATATCGAATAAAAATCTTGTGCATTCATCTTTGCAAAAATAAAAAATCCTTCCTATAAATAGGAAGGATTTGTATTAAATTTAGAAGATATTATCTTCTCGTTCTACTTTTTTCATTTGATTTAGCATCTTGCGCTACACGGAAACCAATCCAACCAAAGCCTTGTTTTTCATCTTTGTATCTTCTTTGGCCCGGATCTAACCAGTATGCTGTATCTTGCCAAGAACCACCTTTCACAACTCTAATATAATTAGCAACTTGCGAGGTTCTGTTTGCAACGTCTTTTTCTAAAATCACTTTACCGTTTGCATCTACATAAAAGTTCTTTTTTGGAGCATTATACATAGAAAAATTCGGATCTGTGCTGTCAGATTCTGTTCTGTATTCAAGAGAAGATCTTCTATCACCGTCTCTGAAATTACTGTAATCTGCAATTACTTCTCTTTCGAATTCACCTGGTAAATTTCTTGGAACTAATCTTCCGTCATTCAAAGTATCAAATTTCATTGTACCTTGTTCTACTTTTTTATAAGAACCGTCTCCATTTCTATTAATTTTTTGAGTAACATTTCCTCTAAAGTAATTGAAATCGCTATATTCTGCATCAATTATAGGTCTGTAAACATCCGCGCACCATTCTGCAACGTTTCCATACATTCCATAAAGACCTAGAGCATTAGATGGGAAATCTTTAACATCTGCAGTTCTTGCAGCACCATCATTTTTCCATCCAGGTACACCAGAGTAATCACCAGTTCCATTTTTGAAATTTTCTAAGAACATACCAGAATTTTTTCCTTTTGTTCCTCTTAAATTTTCAATCTCTGGATTTTTACCTAGAAGATTATTGTATTCTCTATTTTTTTCAACTGCAAGAGCAGCAAATTCCCATTCTACTTCTGTAGGAAGTCTGAATTTGGTAACTAGATCTGAATTTGGAGAACCATTTGCTGATCTTACTCTATCAGTAACTCCTTTCAATCCAGATTTTTGATCTAACCTTTGTTTATTAATATAAGCTGCCATCTCTGGATCATTCGATTTGAATTTATCCATATTAAAGGCTGTAGCTCCAATATTATTAGAATCATTAAGGTATAAATTTTTAGCTATTACGCCTTTATCCATTAATGCTTTTTCATTTGCTCTATTGGTAAGCCAATCACAATAATTATTTGCTTGTGTCCAAGTAACTCCTACAACTGGGTAGAAATCATAACCTGGATCTCTGAAATAATTGGTAGCATTATCATTTCTTGATAATTTGTTTTCCCAAAGCAAAGTATCTGGTAAAGCTCCACTATAAATTTCTTTAAAATCTGGATCAGATGGTGGAAATACGTACTTTAACCACGTAAGATATTCACGGTATTCATAATTTGTGATTTCCGTTTCACCCATGAAGAAAGAACTTACCTGCATTCTATGCGGCGTATTGTTCCAATCATGCATTACATCATCTTTCACCAATCCCATCGTGAAAGTTCCTCCTTCAACAAGCACCATTCCTGGCCAACCTTTTTGTTTTTCTTGTTTTCCGGCAAAGAACCAACCTTTCTTGTCGTTTGGTTTCCATCCTGTTTTACTCACAAAGCTTTTAGTGCCACCACCATTACTACCTCCACAACTGGAAAGAATAAATGCTGAACTTAATGCTATTAATGAAAATAACTTTAGTTTTTTCATAGTTTAATTAATGTTTACAAAGTACAAAGAAATAATATTTTTATTAATAAATCAAGTAAAAAATTGATTTTTTTATCGAATGCAGCGAAATTATTTTTATTCTATCATACAATATTTTATAAATTTTCGTTTAATTTGTAATTTAGAAATACATTCGCAATATGATCAGGCTTTATACTTTTTTATTTTTATTAGTTTTTAATAGTTTTTATTTTTCTCAAAGAGTCAATATTCAATGGGATGGCTCTCAAATCCACGATTTCGGTGTAGCCAAAATGAATCTTCCTCATTTTACCAATGAAGGATTTTCATTCGACCAAAATAATATATTTATTAATATAAAACAAAATGTTCCAGAAAAAAATTTAAAAATTGATAATATTCAATGGGATAATATTACTGGAAAAGACTTGTATGATTTGGTTCCGAATGATATTGCAGATCATGAAATTTCTGGAATTTCTTACTACAACGGAGAAAACGGTAGTATAGCTTCTATCAATTTAGCATTATTTAGATCTTTTAATAATCAATTACAACGTGTATCTTCTTTTAATTTATCGAGTGGAAATAGTACTCCGCGACAAATACAGAAGGTTGGAACAACTAATAATCCGCTTTCTTCTGGTGATTTCTACAAAATAAAAGTAGATAAATCTGGTATTTTTAAAATTACAAGTCAATTTTTACAGAGCAATGGTATAAATCCAGGAAATGTAAACCCCAAAAATTTTAGAATTTACGGTAATGGTGGAGTCATGCTTTCAGAATTTAACCAAAATACAAAATATGATGCATTGCAAGAAAATGCTATACAAGTTGTAGGTGAAGATGATGGAGTTTGGAATACTGGGGATTTCGCATTGTTTTATGCTCAAGGTCCGGATGGATATAATTTGTATGATACTACAAATGGCAATGGCTTTAAAAGAACGGATACCAGAACAGACAGAAGCAATAACGTGAAAAATATATATGAAGACGTTTCTTATTACTTTATCAATTTTGATAAAGGGCCTGGTAAAAGGGTACAGTTGCAAGATGAAGTGCTACCTGCTAATCTAATAACGAGGTATGATGATTTTCAATTTATAAATAAAGACGAAGTAAATTTATTAAAATTAGGTAGATTATGGCTAGATGCCGCATTTTTTTCTACCCCAAAAACTGTTACTTTTAATACAAATTCCCCAATACAAGCTGGGGATTTAATAAGATACAGAACCCAAGTTGTTGGTTCTAACGCACAAGGCACAAATATTCAATTCAACGTAAACTCACAGAATAATTCTACTCAAACCGTACCAAGTGGAGCTGCACAAATATTCATTCCACTGCGATATAGCGGTTTTGTGAGTAATTTATCTGGTAATTCTATCTCAATTAATTATACTCCAAATGTGACTATTAATCCTAATGGTGTATTTTATTTAGATTATGCAGAGGTGCAGTACAAAGAAAATCTAAATTTTAATGGTTCGCAGATGAATTTTAGAGATTTTTCTCTTCAAAGCGGATCCGGAACGCTATATGGTTTTTCTGTAGCAAATGCTACTGCGATGGATCAGATTTGGGATGTATCTGACCTTACAAATGCGAGTAGAAAAGTGAATAAAGCATCAAATAATTCTACGTTTAATTTTGGATACTCTACCAATAGTCCTGTTTTCAATAATGAATTTGTGGCATTTCGTGCAGATGCAGCCTTCTCGCCAGCTTTCGTCGGGAAAATAACCAATCAAAATTTGAAAGGTTTGCAAAATGTAGATTATGTGATTCTTACTCAACCTCAAATGATTCCCCAAGCACAAAGATTGGCAAATTACCATCAAACAAAGAATAATTATAATGTACAAATAGTAGATATTAATAAAATTTATAACGAATATAGCAGTGGTAGCCAAGATATGACTGCAATTAGAGATTTTATTACGGAACTAAATAGACCAGCTGGAACATTAAAATATGTTTTTATCTTAGGTGATGCAACTTATGATTTCAAAAATAGAACACCCAATAATTTTAACATCGTACCAGGATTTCAAAGTGAATATAGTGCAGATTTTGTAAATTCTTATGTAACAGATGATTATTTTGCAATGACGCAACCGCAAACTTCTACATTCATCCCGGGTATCATTCCAGATATACCAGTCGGTAGAATTCCTGCGGCAAATATTACAGAAGCGACAAATATGATTGATAAAACATTGGGCTATTACAATGCTTTGCCAGGACAATCTACCCCATTTGGTGTGTGGAGAATGAAATTAGATTTTTTCGCAGATGATGATAATGATGGCGGAACACCTTTTCACACGGTAATGAATAGTGCATTGGTGCAAACATTTGAAGGCACTTCTGATAAGCCAGAGTACAACGTAAGAAAAGCATATAATGATTCTTTCCCCGCTATAAGCACGGCAGGTGGACAAAGATATCCGCAAGTAAATCAAATTATTTCTAATGATATAAGCAATAGCATGTATATGTTCTACTTTGGACATGGTGGACCAAATGGATGGTCTCAAGAAAGAATTTTAACCTCAGATGAAGTTTCAAATTTTAATAATTTTAATCAAATTTATAGTAGAACGCCTTTCGTATCTACCATTACCTGCGAATTTACGCTTTGGGACGAGCCGAATGTATTTTCTACTGGAGAGCAAACCATGAAATTGAAGAATGGCGGAGCATCTTCTATGATTACCTCTAGCAGAGCAATAGATGTAGGATATGGTGTACTTTTTACTGCGGAATTTACGCGGACGATGTTCAAACTTCTCAATGATGATTTTAAAACATTGGGAGATGCACACCTTGAAGCGAAACAGAATTTTGGCGGAAATTCCAATCATTTTAAAGTAAACTTTTTTGGAGATCCAGCCATGAAAATGAGTAGACCCAAAAGATTAATACAAATTGATAACATTGCAACACCAGTTCCAAATATTATAAGAGCTTTAGATTTTGTAACTATTACCGGACATATAAATAATGCAAGTGGATCTGTAGATACTACATTTAATGGGAAGGTTGCAATTAATATTTTCGACAAAAAGGTATCCAAATCTACTTTAAATAATGATGGGAATCTGGTTCCAATTTTAAATTATATAGAAGAAGGAAGCCCAATCGTAAAAGCTGCAGGAGTAGCCATTAATGGGCAATTTACGGTAGAATTTTATGTGCCAAATGATATTAATTATGTAGTTGGAACAGGTAGAATTCTTGCTTATGCGGATAATAATGTTTTTGATGTATTCACAAATTTACCTTATCAAATAGGAGACATCAATCCTAATGGAATTACAGACAGCACTCCACCAGCGGTAAGATTATATATGAATAACACGAATTTTGCAAACGGCGGCATCACCAATCAAAATCCACTTTTATTGGCATGTATCACAGATGATACAGGTATTAATAGCACAGGATCAGGTATCGGACATGATATAACGGTATTTCTAGATGGGCAAATAATAAACACTGTAGTGTTAAATGATTTCTATAGTCCGGGAGATGGATTGGGCTGTGCCAGTCCAAATCTTGCAGAATATCAAAAGGGATATGTAACCTACCCTTTTAGAAATCTTGCACCAGGTGAGCACACACTTACATTTAAAGTTTGGGACATCAACAATAATTCTACTACGGAAACGTTAAACTTTATAGTAAAAGATGAAACTGATCAACAATTGCAAGTAAAAAGATTGCTGAACTGGCCAAACCCTTTCACAGATAAAACGTATATCCAATTTGAACATAATTGTGATGATATTCTTGATGTGAACGTACAAATTTATACCATCACCGGAAAATTAGTAAAAACAATAAGCCAATCTGTATCTGGAGAACCATTTTTTGAAGGTTTCAGAACACCAAGACAAGCGATAATGTGGGATGGAAAAGACGATTTTGGCGATACAGTAGGGAAAGGAACCTATATTTTTAAGATTTTTGCTCGCAGCCAGAATCAAGACAAATGCAAAGGTGGAGCAACTGCAATAGAAAAGATGGTATTATTAAAATAATTATTATATTTGAACTTTAAAAAATAAGATTATATGGATTTCACAAAAAAATTGCTTTTAGGCGTAGGATTAGGATTTAGTTTCGCTGCTTTTGCACAAGACTTGAGCAACATACGGCCCGTTCTAACCGGAGCACCTTTTTTGCGCGTTGCACCAGATGCTAGATCTGGTGGTCTAGGAGATCAAGGTGTGGTTACATCTCCGGATGTTTATTCTCAATTTTGGAATGCAGCAAAATATCCTTTCAGCAGAACTACTTCTGGTGTAGGTGTCAATTATACTCCATATCTTAATAAACTTACCAACGATGTTTTTCTCATTTATGGTTCTTACTTCACATTTATAGGTGATGAAGAAAGATCTACAATATCTGCAAGTTTGTATTATTTCAACATGGGAGAGGTAGATTTGAGAACTTTGGTTGGTGAAAATACTGTGGCAGATGGCGGTACAGCAAAACCAAATGAATTTTCAGTAGATGTAGCGTATGCTTTAAAATTAGCAGACTCTTTTTCTATGGCTGTTACTGGTAGATTTATACGTTCAGATTTATCGGGTGGTTTCAACACAGATACAACTTTAAAAGCAGCAAACTCTTTTGCAGTTGATGTTTCTGGATACTATTCTTCTCCAAAATTCTCTGGATTAGGAGGTATGGATAATAAATTAAATGCAGGTTTTTCTGTTCAAAATTTAGGACCAAAACTAGACTATACAGGAGACGATGAATCTAGATCTTATTTGCCAACCATTGGTAGATTAGGTTTAGGATATGATTTCTTTATTGATGACATGAACAAAGTGAGCATCACCGCAGAAGGATCTAAATTATTGGTTCCAGGGCAAGAAGTTACTGGACAAGATAGAAATGGAAACGATACTTTTGCTATACCAAATGTAGGCGTTCTACAAGGTATAGGAAAATCCTTTAACAATGAAAAAAGCATCATGCTTTCTGGAGGTGTAGAATATTCTTATGATAATGCGTTCTTTTTAAGAGGAGGTTACTTCCATGAGAGTGAGGAGCAAGGCGCAAGACAATTCGGTACTGCTGGTATTGGATTGAAATATAATTCTTTCGCTTTGGATGTTTCTTATTTAATAAATACTTCAAAAATAAATTCAGCGCTAGACAATACATTAAGATTTGGTCTTACATGGAATATCGGCGAAGAAACTTACAACGCACAAGATTATTAATAAAATAATTTCTTAAAATATAAAACCTCAATTGCTTGAGGTTTTTTTTATGAATAGGTTTCAGTAGTTTTGCATAACATCAAAGAATACAAGTGAATTATACATCTGAATTAAAAAAATTTGCAACCAGCCAAGCCTTATTCTCCGGAATGAGAGTTGCTCTTGCAGTGGTAATTCCGAGTATAATTTTGGCCTATTTTGGCTTGCTAAAAGAGTATTTCCTATTTCCACTAGCCACAAGTTTTGTAGGACTTACAGATCAAATAGGGCCATATATCAGACGGAGAAATACCTTAATTTTTGCAATTACAAATTTCATTCTCGTTGCCGCAATTGCCTCACTATTAAAAGATTACACTGTATTTATTTATTTAGAAATCATCATATTTGGCATTATTTACTCTATGTTTGGAGTGTACGGACAAAGATTGTCAGTAGTTGGTGGTATTTCCCTGGTCATTTTTTCTGTATTTGTAGATGGTCATCTATCCGGAGATGATATTTTAAAAAGCATACTTATATTTTCCGCAGGTTGTTTTTGGTTTTTATTTATTTTCCTTGTTGTTTCAAAACTTCAACCTTACAAACTAGCGAGCCAACTGATAGGTGAAAATTATATTCAACTTGCCGAGTATTTAAGATTAAGAGCACAATTTTACAAAGTTGGTGTAGAGGCAGAAAATAAAATAAGTGAGGTAATTTCTCAGCTGAGCATCATAAAAACATTGCAAGAAGATACACGAGAAGTATTATTTAAAACCAGAAAGATTGTTGATGAAGCCACCAACCAAAGTAGAATGTTGATGTTGATGTTTCTGACATCTATAGATTTTTACGAAAAATTAATTACCACAAATACGGATTTTAAGAAGTTACAAGAAAATTTTTCCGAGACGGGAATTCTCACAGATATCCATGATCATCTCCTCTATCTTGCAGAAGAAGTAGAAAATGTAGGAATAGCACTGCAAAGTGGGAATAAAATTTCACCCAATATTAATATCAACATCCATTTAGAAAAAGTATATCAAAAATATTTTCAACTTCGCAATGCTAATTTAAATGAAACCAATCTAGAGAAATATTTATCTCTAAGATTAGTGATGATGCGCATAAAAGAAATGAACGATGAGGTAAAAATCATTCAAAAAAAATGGTCACAGAACGAAAAAATTGAAAAGAACATTTCTAAAAATTTTGATGTCTTAAAATTTTTACCTCAAGAAGAAAAAATAAATTTTAAAATATTTGCGCAAAATTTTTCTTTAAAGTCTTCTCATTTTCGCCATGCAATCCGTTTAACAGTTGCTATGCTTTTGGGCTATGCAATTTCAAAATTTGAATTTCTCGGCATTGGGCATTCCTATTGGATTTTGATCACCATTATCGCGATTATAAGACCAGCGTACAGCATTACAAAACACCGAAATTTATTGCGAATTTACGGCACATTTGCCGGTGCACTTTTAGCGTATTTAATTCTGCATTTTGTAGGAAATAATACCGTTTTACTCACCATTTTATTTTCCAGCATGATTTTGTGTTTTTCATTGCTAAAAACCAAATATGCTTGGGCAGTATTCTTTATGACCATTTATATTTTTATTTCTTTCAATTTTTTAAATCCTGGTAATGTAAATGTAATTTTTAAAGATAGACTTGTAGATACTACTATTGCAGGCGTTTTGGTGTTTTTAGTTTCTCTATTTATTTTTCCTATTTGGGAAGAGGCACTCAACAAACCTTTGATGGAAATTTGTTTGAAAGAAAACCTCAACTATTACAAAGTCGTCATGGAAAATCTGCTACAAAACACAGAAAAGGCAGAAAATTATAAGTTGAAAAGAAGAGATGCCATCATTTCTTTAGCAAATCTATCAGATAACTTTCAGCGGATGCTTTCCGACCCAAAGAATCATCAAGAAAGATTGGAATATGTGCATCAATTTGTAAACACTTCTCACCTCGCTTTGGGTTACACCGCTTCTCTTTCCCAATTTTCCGATGCTACGAAATTGTTTAGCAAAATTGATTTTAACCAATGGAACATCAAAATTTTGCAGCAATTTGCAGAAATTGAAGAAATTTTTAAAAATGAAGAAGATTCTCCACAAAATTCCGCGATTTTGGAAAAACCGAAAAATCACCTAGAAAGTTTATTAAAGATAAGGAAAAACGAGATAGAAGAAAATGAATTTTTTGATAAAAGAGATATATCAAAAATTTCTATGCTTGCAGAATTAAATAACATTACAGAGTTACTAGAACTCTTGTCAGAAGTACTTGCCGAGCAAAAAAGAATAAGTATAAGTTATTGTAAATTGCTTTAAAACATCTTTTTATCTCTTGGAATTTTGTAATTTATTTTGTGATTTTCTTCAATAGTTGCAAAGTAGACATCATCAATCGTAGTAACTTTTGCGATATAATTATCTTCAAATTCATCATCAAAAACCCGACATTTTACCTCATCCAAACTATCTAAAGTAAATTTCTCTACTTCGTAATGCATTTTTAAAGACCAATATTTAGAAGCATGAAGTTTGTACAAAGCTTCTTTTATCACCCAAATAATTGTCAAAAAATCTACTTCATGATCTTTTGGAATCCACAAATGTTCATTAGGATGTAGAAACTTTTCCTTTATTCTGATGATTTTTGGAGTCGCTTTTTCCAAATCTATACCAATTCTTTTTTTAGAAATTGCCAATGCAGCCAGTGGAAAAGAGTGCGTGATAGAAATAAAAGCATCTTTTGGGAGCAAATAAGGTTGACCGATGGTTTTGTACAAAATTTTATGATCGGGATAAATCCTTTTCAGCATCGTTCGAATCATTAAATACTCTGCTAATTTCTCTGGCAAAAAACGCTCTACTCGTGCTCTGTTTTCTGGTTCGATTAATTTTTGATGGTCAAATTCTTCATTTTCATCAAAAGACCAAATCAAAATAATTGCATCGTCTGTTGAAAAATCTTGGTATAAAGGCATTTATTAATTTTAAAAGTAAAAATAAACAAAAAATTAGAATTGTATAACTCTGGAAAAAGAGAGAATTCTTCATATTCATCATTTTCTAAATAATTTTTTTTGTAAATTAAGCTAATTACAAAAAATCAACACTATGGATCGCAAAAAATTCTTAAAAAAAGCCTCATCTGGAGTAATTGCAGCAACATTACTTCCATTAATATCATTTAATGAAAAACATGAAATTGATAGCGTTTATGAAGATTATAAATCTGTTGATTTTAAAGATGTAGATGGTGAAAAATGGGTTTTATCATTTACAATTGATAATATTAAACTCACAAAATCTACAAGAGATATCATAATGTTAAAGCAAATACAAATGTTTGTAATGAAAGAAGAACCAAATGTAAATAAGACTTTATACTTCGATATAAATAATTTTTATTTTAAAAAATCCGGCTCAAAAAATTTATACTATTTATCTCTTAAAATAAATGAAAATAAAACCTACGGCGATATTGAATTTGCAGAGGATAATTTTGGAGAAAAATCGGTTTTGCTCATAGATAGAGGTGTAAACGCTTTAATTTATAATAAGGATTTGGAAACCGATATTAATTTTAATGTTGAAGAAAGAGAAATACCGGATAATATTGAATGTTTTTTAACTACAGCATGCGTATTTCATAAAGGTTTTCCAGATGATTGCTATGAATTAACGACGTTAAGAAATTTGCGAAAAAATATCATGAATCCAGACATCAACTATAAAAAATTGATTTCTGAATACGAAATTATCGCCCCAAAAATGCTCACAAATATAAACAATGCGTATAATAAGGGAGAAATTTTAGATCATATTTATGAAAATTTAGTTTTGCCTTCAGTAATGTTGGTAGAATCTGGGGAAAACAAGAGAGCAATTTTGCATTACACAGACTACGTAAAAGAAATGAAAAAACTTTATTTATAAATTTAGAACTAAATCTTATCATTATTAAAATTAAAGAAAGATATCTTGTTATTTTTTATCCAGTATTTTGTGTAAGAAAATTATAGTTCGTAAATTTGCATAAATATTTAAAAGATATATGGAAACTACAACACAATACGTTCCTTACAAAGTGAAGGACATTTCTCTAGCAGACTGGGGAAGAAAAGAAATTACATTAGCCGAAGCAGAAATGCCAGGTTTGATGGCTCTTCGTGAAGAATATGGCGCATCTCAACCTTTGAAAGGAGCAAGAATAGCAGGTTGTCTTCACATGACAATACAAACTGCAGTTTTAATCGAAACTTTGGTAGCACTTGGAGCAGATGTTACTTGGTCTTCTTGTAATATTTTTTCTACACAAGATCATGCAGCAGCAGCAATTGCAGCAGCAGGAATCCCAGTTTACGCTTGGAAAGGTCTTACGGAAGAAGAATTTAACTGGTGTATAGAGCAAACAGTATTTTTTGGTGAAGATAGACAGCCATTAAATATGATTTTGGATGATGGTGGAGATTTAACCAATTTGGTTTTTGATCACTATCCAGAATTAACTGCTGGAATTAAAGGACTTTCTGAAGAAACTACAACTGGAGTACATAGATTGTACGAAAGAATGAAAAATGGAACTTTGGTAATGCCTGCAATCAACGTAAATGATTCTGTAACAAAATCTAAATTTGATAACAAATACGGATGTAAAGAATCTGCTGTAGATGCTGTAAGAAGAGCTACAGATATTATGCTTGCTGGTAAAAGAGTAGTAGTTTGCGGATATGGTGATGTTGGTAAAGGTACTGCTGCATCTTTCAAAGGTGCTGGTTCTATCGTTACTGTTACAGAAATTGACCCAATTTGTGCTCTACAAGCTGCAATGGACGGTTTTGAAGTAAAAAAACTAGATACCGTAGTTGCAACTGCAGATATCGTAATTACCACTACAGGAAATTTCAACATCATTACAGGTGAACATTTCAAAAAAATGAAAGATAAAACAATCGTTTGTAACATCGGACATTTTGATAATGAAATTGATATGGCTTGGTTGAACGGAAATTATGGCCACACAAAAGACGAGATCAAACCTCAAGTAGATTTATACAACATTGATGGAAACGATATCATCATCCTTGCAGAAGGTAGATTGGTAAATTTAGGTTGCGCAACAGGACACCCAAGTTTTGTGATGAGTAACTCTTTCACCAACCAAACTTTAGCACAATTAGAACTTTGGAAAAATTCTGAAGCTTATGGAAACGAAGTGTATATGCTACCAAAACATTTAGATGAAAAAGTAGCTTACTTGCACCTTGCAAAATTAGGAGTAGAATTGGAAGTACTTTCAGACAAACAAGCTGCATATATTGGAGTTGAAGTTGAAGGTCCATACAAACCAGAATACTACAGATACTAGATTTAAATCTTAATAATTAATTAATCCGTTTCAATATTGAAACGGATTTTTTATTTTGAAATAATTCCAGAAATAAATCGTAAATTCAAGAGATGAAATGGTTTCTTCTAATATTTGTATTTTTTGGTCAGTTTTGCTTCGGGCAAAGCAGATTTACGATACCAAGTGGAGATAGAAAAATCACCATACCTTTTCAATTAATTAATAATTTGATATTTGTAGAGGTAGAATTAAATTCCGTTCCGCTCACTTTTTTAGTAGATACTGGCGTGAACCAAACTTTATTAATCAGCAAAGGCGATACAGATATAAATTTTACAAATGCTGAAAAAATAAAATTCACAGGTTTAGGAGGTGAATTAAATGTAGATGGTTTGAAATCTACCAATAACATGATGAAAATTTCTGAGAAGTTTATAGATTATCACCATACAGTCTACATAATATTAGATGAATTTTTTAATTTTTCTGCACATGTTGGTATTCCCGTTCACGGTATTATAGGATACGATTTTTTTCAAAAACATCAAATACAAATTGATTATAGTACAAAAAGAATCACCATTTATAATGATGCAAAATATTTCAAAAGAAAAACGAAATCATTTGCAGAAGTTCCCATTTCTATTGATGGAAACAAGCCTTACGTGGTAACAAATGCAAATTTCAACAATGAAAACAACGCCGCAAAACTTTTGATAGATATTGGAAATAGTGATGCATTGTGGTTATTTCCGTCTGCATTAAAAAAAATTCCAGTGGATAGACCAAATATAGACGATTTTTTGGGAAGAGGTTTTAATGGAGATATATTTGGAAAACGAACAAGAATAGAGAAACTTATTTTAAAAGATTTTGTATTTGATCAACCCATTACTTCGCTTCCAGATTCGATTTCTATACAACAATTGGAATTGAAAAATGAAAGAAAAGGATCCATCGGTAGCGAAATAATGCGCAGACTTGATGTAGTTTTTGACTATCCTAACCGCAAAATTTATATCAAAAAAAATAGATTTTTTGAGGAGCCATTTCTTTTTAATAAAAGTGGATTAGATTTTAAACATATTGGCGTCACCTATGAAAAAGAGTATATAAAAATGTCTAATGGAGGTAATGAAAACAATGTATCTTCTCAAGCATTGGTCACCACTTCAGAATTTATATACAAATTTGTTTTGAAGCCAGTCTTTGCAATTTCGTCGGTTCGTTCAAATTCATCTTCATATTTTGCTGGTTTGCAAAAGGATGATGTTTTGCAAAAAATAAATGGTAGAAGTACATCCTACACTACTCTATCAGAGTTAAATGAAATGATGAAGCAAGAAGATGGAAAAACATTCAAATTCGAAATATTAAGAGGTGGATATCCTATGGAATTCACCATCACATTGAAAGATCCAATCCCTTATCAAAAATAACTATGAAACCAGAAATATCCAGTATTGATAGAATTCGCACCCGGCCAAGATTTAAAGTTTATACAACATTATCTCCAGATGAATATGCATCTAGTTTGAAAAAATACATCGCTGAAAATAAGGAATTTAGCGGCAACGTGAATAGGGAAATTGCTACAATTTACCTAGAAACAGAGGAAGATTTTTACTACAAACCTTATTTATCTTTGCGCACAGAAATAGATGAAGGCAAAACGGTAGTGCGAGGAGTTTTTGGTCCTAGTTCTAATATCTGGACGATGTTTATGTTTCTCTATAGTTTTTTAATACTATCTTTTGGTAGTTTAATGATGCTCTGGTTTGTAGGAAATAATATAAAAATCGAGGATTTTACTTGGTGTTTACCCGTGGCATTAGTTGTACTCGCTTTGATAATCTTCACCTACGCTGCAGCAAGATTTGGACAAAATAAAAGCAAAAGGGAAATGGCACAACTCCGCAGATTTGCTATAGAATCTACCTTAGAATTTGAAGATTTAGATGTAGAAAATGAAGATTAAGCATCGTTATTTTTTTCTGCTTCTCTCCTACTTCTTACTTCTTCAGAATTCTTTTGCTCTTCCAAAATTTTGGTAAGAATTGGTTGTACTATTTCAGACATCTTTTCTTCAGATAAGGTATTTGCTTCCGGATTTTTCAGTAGATTTCGCCATGGTTTTGTTTTAAATTCCGCATCACCAAAAACCAATACAGGAGTTCCTTTTGCCAAAACTTTGTTTCCAGTATTGTCCAAAACCCACTGATCTGCAAAGCCATACAACCATTTTGCATCTTCATTTAGCAATCTTAAACAAGAATGGGAAGCGTGATAGCCGGGTAAATCGTATTGATGCCAACCAATTCCTAATCTATTGTAAATATTAAAATTAAAGCCTAATTTCCAAGAGGAATTTACGGTAGAAGTTGCCATTTCACTTTTCCAATTGGTGAAAGTAAGTCCTTTTTCTGTTGGCGTACCTTGTTTTCCCATACTAGATGGTCCCCATTTTTTTAAAATTCCGTTTTCGTAAACAGCAAAAGCGTGAATGGCGTAAGAAAAGAAAACCATTTTCTTAACCGCAGAAAGATTTTCAACTTTTTTGGGAAAAGGCGAATAAATTAAAAAATCTGTATCCAATTTTTCTGGAATTATCAAAGTATCTGCGCGCCATTTATTTTTTTTATCTAATCTATTTAAGGCTAAAATCGTGTATTGCTCTTCTTCAGAATATTTTTCGTCAAAAGCAGCCATTGCAGAATCTTTTTTACCTTTTGGGAAAACAAACTCAGAATATTTAATAGGTTCAACCTTCTGTTCTACAATTTCTTGTTGTACTTCAGCCTTTTTCGAAGCTACATCAGAAGCACTGTTTGATGTTGTATTTTGTACCGATTCATTTTTTTCGCATTGCAGAAATAGGAAAGAAAGGCAAAACAGCATGGAAATAGTACAGATTTTTTTGAGCATTTAAGATTGGTTTTTAGTTACGGAATGCTTGTCAAGAATAATACCAAGATTTATAAAATTAAAAAATTTAAACCGTTAAACTTCTAAATGCGATTCATTATTAAAAAATACATCGTTTTAATCATATTTTTATTTGTCCATTTGCACTTGCTTAAATGTGTTCCGCTTCACTTCTGTAATTGAATATAATAAGCTTCTTATAAAAAATACTGATTTTAAGTTTCCATCAAAACAACATTTGGTGAAAAGTCCATCTTTTGGCTCTTCATTTTTTACTTGATCTGTTGCCGAATTATCAATATTTAACCTGTCGATATTTGAGGCTGCAGAAGCAATTGCAAGTTTCTCATCATTAAAACTTGAAGCTCCTGCATCAAACTTTTTTAAGAGAAAGCTGCAAGGAAATAAGTGAAAATAATAGTATAATTTTCATCAGTAAAAGTGAAAATTTTCTTTATTAAATTTTCTAACAAATTAAAAATATTCCTTCATGAATTGGATTCTAAAGTTGAAATAAATAATCGTATTTTTGGATTTATGAAATCGCTGTTAACAAATTTTCAAACAATCTAGGATAAAGTTTGAGCGATAACATATGACATTAAAAAATATATGTTTACATATGAAACGAAAAGTACTACTAATCTATACTGGCGGAACTATCGGTATGGAAAAAGACTACAAAACGGGAAGTTTACAGGCTTTCAATTTTGAAAATATTTTCCAAAAAATTCCGGAGATGAATTTGCTGGAATGCAAAGTTTCTGTACATCCCTTCAAAGTTCCATTGGATTCTTCGGATATGGGCCCAGAAGAATGGAAAATTATTGCCAACTACATCGGTAAAAATTATGAAAAATATGATGGATTTCTTATTCTTCATGGTACAGATACCATGTCTTATACTGCATCAGCATTAAGTTTTATGCTAAAAGGTTTGCGAAAACCAGTGATTCTCACAGGATCGCAATTGCCGATTGGAGATTTGAGGACAGACGCTAAGGAAAATCTACTAACGAGTTTGTACTACGCTAGTTTGTACGAAAACGACGAAGCTATGGTGCAAGAAGTAGCCCTTTATTTTGAATATAAATTGTTGAGAGGCAACCGAAGTTTAAAATACTCTGCGGAGTTTTTTGATGCTTACCAAAGTCCAAATTATTCCGTTTTAGGAAAATCTGGAGTTCATTTAAATATAGAAAGAGCCGAACTTTTCCGTGCAGATAAAGAAGAATCTTTTTGTGCAGACTTGCATATTTCTCAAGATGTTTTGTTTTGGCGCATATTTCCGGGAATGCAATTATCTCTATTTAAAGAATTGCCAAAAATGAAGGTTTTGATTTTGCAAGCATTCGGTTCTGGTACTATTTTTAATACTGAAAAAACAAGAAATACGCTTACAAAACTTAGAGAGAGTGGAACCGAGATTGTGGTAGTTTCTCAGTGTGTATCTGGTGGAATTTCCATTGGTAAATATAATAACAGCAATGTTTTTGCAGAGGTTGGGGCAATTTCTGGAAAAGACATGACGGCAGAAAGTGCCATCACCAAAGCGATGCATTTGTTGGACAATCCCAATTACGAAGGAACGTTTGCAGAAAACTTTGAGAAAAATTTAAGAGGTGAAATATCTGAGCATTTTTAAAATTTTTAAAAAAATATAAAAAACATCATAAGAATTCAATTAAAAAACTTATTTTTGCAATCCCATTCAGAGAGGTGTCCGAGTGGTTGAAGGAGCTAGCCTGGAAAGCTAGTATGCGGGTAACTGTATCGTGGGTTCGAATCCCATCCTCTCTACAAACAAGTCTAATAATCAGACAGTTAAGAACTACCAGGGACTAAAACAGGGACTAAACCCCCTGTTTTATTGGTTAAATCCATTGATGTCTCATCATGGATCATGTACAAAACCTGTTTATTATTTTCTTTTCTGCTGTTAAATCCTTCTGGTTTTTCTGTGGATATCTTTGATGTGATTTTCCGGTGTAGGTTTTGTAGGCATTTCCATAATATTTAAAACTAAATATTACTACGAGAACACTATAGTGGTTTATGCTAAAAGTAGTCTACTTTTTGCTGACGATTTACATTTTAACTAACATAGTAATTTTCCGTTACCCATATAATCAAGTTTAAAATTATTTAGTCAGCGCTTAAAAACACTATGATTTTCAATTTCTAAAATTTTAATATTGATATTTTCTGGAATTTTTGATTCCAAGTTAAAGTTATCACGGA
>NZ_JABSNO010000018.1:35612-68793 GCF_013294015.1 Frigoriflavimonas asaccharolytica | reverse complement strand
AAAAATGAATACAATGTAGATTTTGAAGAAGAAAATTTAGGATTATTTGCAGATTTTAAATTGAATATCGATTACACTGGAAAAACATGTAGAATGAAAAAAGCTGATGCAGAAATATGCATAGAAGTAGAAAACAAATTTTTCTACGAACAAAAAATAACACTTATCAATAAATAAAATTATGGCAAACCCAGGAGTAGAATTTGTTGGCAAAACACCTATTAAAAGAAAATTAATTACCAAGTATTTTGTACGTGGTTGGTGGACGGATAGTAACGATATGCCAATAAGCGAAGCTCTTTTTGGAGATACGGTAAAATTTCATTTGCAAACACAAGAAATCCCCATTGGGGAAAATGTTACGCTCAAACTTTTTGATGATGATAACATTTTAAATACGATCGAAGATCATGAAGATGATGAGATAGGGTTGGTTTACAGCACAAACGGACAGGCAGCAATTACGGATCAGGTTGATGGAAATAAAAAAGTGGTCAAAACTATTATTTTGGATAATTTTGAAAAGATGTTGCGTTCAGAAGCAGACGGTATTCTGGAATTATACTTTAAATGCACATACGATTCCGACGTGGACGTAAAAATGCCAGATTTACCACAAAACTACCTGCAAGTAAAGGGTGTGCCAAAAATTATTTTAGTAAATGGACATTGGAACAGGATTGCCAATTTTATGGGAATGTCACCTGGTTCTGGTGGAGAAGGATACTGGAATTTTTTTACTGGGAATGTAAAAGGTTATAAAACGGCTGCAGATAATTATTTTGGAATTAAAAGTAAGGAGCCACATTTTGTAGATGGCTCTTCTTTGTGGGGAGGAAGTGAAAGTGGCGGACAAAGAAAAAAGCGAGGATATGAATATGCCAGAGAAAATTTTGATGAATTAAAAAGAGGCTTGGGAAATGAAAAAGCTTACGTTATATCACACAGCGAAGGTGGAGCCTGCGCGGCAGGAGTTTGCCAATATTTAAAAGAAAATAATATTGATGTTGGGGAGTCATTAATGCTTTCTGCAGATGAAGGTGATGAATTTACTGTAGAAGGAAACTATCCATGTTACCAGATTACAGCAGGGTATTTAACGCATGACTATATTACAAAAAGATCAAGATTCGAAATTGATCCTGTCGTGATGGATAATAGGATCTCTGGAGTAAATAGATATGGAGTATATATTTCGAACGGTGGTTTGACAACCGTGCACGGTGCTACTATAAATACATCTGTTTTTAATTTAGTAACCACATTGAAAACATTAAATGTTCAGTTAGCATTGAACAGCCAGGGTCAATCTGTTCATCAGACTTCACCAATGGATGAAAAATGGTACAGAATCGATGAATATAGAATATATAACAAGAAAATTGATATCTACCCTACCAACAACTCTAATATAATAGAAATGTACCGTGAAAGACAGGATTAAAATTTAAATTATTATGAAAAAAACATACAAAATAGCAATACCTATTATAGGTTTAATTATTTTAGGATTTATCTTCAATCCCTTTTATTGGCTGATGCAACCAATGAAAAAAGGAAATCAACCAGAACTTTCTAAACAAGAAAAAGATTATTTTCAACAACTTACAAAGAAATATGACTGTGGGTTGAAAAGGCTTTACATAAACAAAAATAAAGATAATGAAGATACACTTTTTGAAGATCAATACGATAAAATTCCCTTTATCTATTCTCTTTCAATTGATTTGCCAAAAGTAAAAGATATTTCCGACAGCGATATAAAAGATATTTGTTTACACATAAAAAATGAAATCCTAAATAACGATGTTGATCTTACTGAAATTATTATTTATAAAAATTATGACATTTATCGATATTTGTACGATGCAAAATTAGATTCGTTGGTTTTAAAGAAATAAATGGTACAACTAAAAAAGTTAAATACAAGAATTTGAACGAAAATTTTTGGGACATTCTAAAATTATAGGATGATAATAAAATTTTTATTTAAGAATTCAGAATAAATTGAAAATATTACAAAATTGTATTTTTTCATATATTTGATAGTACATTTTTAGGCAAAGATCATTTAAAACAGAATATTTCATCATTTATCATAAATATTGCATTCGATTAAAATTAAATTTTTTTAATAAAAAAATATTTTTCAAATAAATTAAATTATGGGAGAACCAATTCCACATATAATACAGAGTGGCGAGAATTTGATGGATATCGCCAAAAAATTGGGGCTAAAAGATTGGCATCAATTAAAAGAATATCATGATTCTGTTTCTGAAGAGAAAACATCGGAAACACCTTTTGCAGGCTCTACTTTGATGACGCCATCGCAGGAAGAAATATATGAGATGAATGGTGAAGAACCACCGTTGGATCCCGTAGAAGAAGAAAAAGAAGCCGAACAAAAACAAGAAGAAGAAAAAAAGAAAGAAGAAGAGGATAAAAAACAAGAAGAAGTTTCCAAAGGGGAACACGACGGAAAATATTTTGTAGTTCATGGTGCAAAATGTGTATGCGATAAAGCGGTAAACCCAATGCAGACAGCAGATCTACAAGTTACTTCTCATAAATCGATTGTATTAAATGATCAATCCAAAAAATATTTAGCAACAGAAGATGATAAGACTTTTATTCCACCTTCTGCAACATTTGGGCAATGCAAATTGCAACCAACAACTGGAGGATATTTACCATGCACACTTTCACCCGCACCAAAATGGACAAAAACATATGAAAGCACACAAGTTTTAGGTAAAAAAACCCTTACAGAAATTTCAGAACTCCAATGCATGATTGGTGGAAAAATAACCATCAACAAACATGGGCAAACAGATAGTGTGAGCAATGCACATGCAGACAATACAGATCCGCTGGAATTGGCTGCAGTAAATCCTGCGATAAAAATGCCAAAGAAAGCAGATACAATTCCAGTTATTGATAGTGTAGAAATAATTTTGAAACCGAAAATATAAAATTATGGCAACAATAATTCGTCCCAATCAAGAATTTACAACTAAAGCTACGGTAAGTAGAGGAGACATACAAATGGTCTCCTGGATTATATTTAGTGGACATAATTCTGACTCTGCAAACATTTTGCAAATTCAGCCAAAAATAGGTTTAGAATTAGATCACAGTTTTTCCCAAGAAGGCAAATATAGAATAGCGGCATATCAAAAAGAAATTCAAACAAAAGAAGATTATCAATCTTCTACCGAGCTTAAACATGTCGATATAACGGTAAATTACAATATATTAGATGGCAATAAACTACAGCCCAAAAATCCTGAAAATTTTTTAACTGGAGATTCCTTAAGAAAAAATTTCCCTGCCGTTTTTGAAGCTAAATTTCTTATAAAACCACCAACAGCAGATGAACTATCCAGATTGCAGTTTCGATTGGAAGATGCTGCAGGAAATAAATTAAATGAAGGTTCGGCTGCAGCAAATGTATTTACTTTCACCCCCGGAAATTCTAATGCAAAGTACCGTCTAATCGCAGAATATACCAATGAAGCAGGTGTTGTTTCCAAACAAACATTTTCAGGTACTAGTAAAGCATTATCTATAAAAGACATTACGCATGGCGCACAATTGGTTCGACCAGGAACAGCCATGAGTTTTAGTATAACAAAAACCCAATTTCAATTTCCTGTTGGCAGTGGTTCTGATTTACCAGAAAGCGGAGAAATTAAATGGAACCTTGATAAAACGTTGATAGGTACAGGCAAAACAATTTCGATACCTGGAAATTTATTGCTGCAGAAAAAAAAGTATCACATAGAAGCATATGTTACCTCTGCCTTAAAAAAAATAGGAGGAGATAACAATGATAGTGCGAACAACGATTGGCATTTTGAAGTAAAAGAAAACATCGTAGAAAAAATCAAAACTATAAAGAAACCAAAAGCCGGACTGATTGGAGATTTTGAAATAGAGGAAATGACCTTTAAAGATTACAATGTTGCAAAAGATGGCGCGATTTCCTGGAGATTAACTGGACCCGAGACAGGAGGAGGATCTGAAAAAACGTTTTCAAAATTATTTAAAATTGCAGGAGAATATACCCTATCCTGTACTATGGGTGGAAGGGCTTGCAAAGAGCCTTTGGAAATATCCATAGTAGCACCAATAATAAATGTAGATAAATGCAAATGGATAGACAAAGATAATGGAAGTGGAAACATCATTACAAAAGCAGGACAAAATCAAGAAGTTTGCTTATTTTTATCTGGAGATGGTCTGGATAATGAAAACCTCACTTTAAATATTTATGATGATGATACTTTAGGTAAAACACTTGTTTACACTTTCACATTTGATTCTAATGACAAGCACAAGTCAGGCTTTTATCATCCTTTTACAATCACAGAAGATATAATAACTAAAATCAAGGAAAACGGAACTGCAGATTATGGAGATTTATTCTTTAATATTGTGCGCAACAACGTTGATCTTCAAATAAAAAATGGCGACAAAAAATTAGGAGAATTTCTGAAAGTAACATTAGATCCAGAAATAATTAATGCGTATTTCTGCGATGCCAATGATACCAAGCAAATTTTAATAAGTGCATTAAACGGTGCATTATATTTTAAAATATATGCCATCAATATGGTAGATAAAAAAGTAGAAATTAATTTCCTTACAGAATCAGATGCTTACTGGAGCTGGAAAGATGAGTTGGAACTTGATGATTTTGAAGATATTAAAAGTAAATTTTCCGACGAAAGAATTACAGATACCAAAACAGCAACATTTAATAAAAAAGGAGAAATAATAGTTCCCGTTGATTTATCTAAAATAGGCAAACCAAAAAACTTTATCCGCCTAAATGCGATGGTAAAAATCATTGACGAGACAAATAAAGGAGAAGCGCAGGGTTTTTATATGATTCATAAAGATCTTACCTTGCTTTATCCGCCAGCAACATTGCCCAATTTGGCAGAAAATAAAGGTGCAGTGATGGTGGGAAGGGAACAGATAAGTGGAGGTGAAAATAAATCGGAAGACAAATGTCCAAGATGTGAGGATGAGATTACATTAAAAATTATTGAAGACGCTTTTCAAGTTTATTCAAATCAAAAAGATTTTAGAGAAAAGATTGTTTCAAGCTTAAATAAATTTATAAAACAGAGAAAGGATCAAGGAAAAGATTTGCATCTAAATACATGCTTGAGAAAAGCGCATTTTTTCGCTCAAGTTGCAGTAGAAACACTAGGAATCCATGGAGACTGGACTGTAGAAGGCAAAATGAATCATTCTGTTACCTCGGCGAAGTCTGCCTTTGGAGATAGAGCTAAAGCCCTAGAAAGTAAAGGTTTGTTGTCTTCTTATTGCAACGATAGACCGCAAGAAAGACTACTAAATTATATGTATGCAAGAGGAAATGGTTATGATAATGGAAATGGAATTGAATCAAGTGGTGATGGTTGGAAGTTTAGGGGAAGGGGCTTAAAGCAAATAACTGGGAGGGGTAATTATAACATGATTTCTGGAGTCCTAAAAGATATTTTCCCAGCCGAATATAATAAATTACCACAATCAAATAGAGGAGAAGAAAGATTAGAATCTCATCCTGAAAAGGTGGAAGAGATAGATTATGCTGTAATTACTGCTATCGCATATTGGGAAAAACACGAAATTTGGAAACTTGCAGATAAAATTACATCTAAATCGAATAGTGATGATGATTTTAAATCGATTAGAAAAAAAGTAGTTGGAGAAAGTGGTTTTAAATGGAAAGTTGCAAAAGATTATTTTCAAAAAACCTATGATGCATTTAGAGTTTCAGAATGTCAGCAGGTATTTAGTGAGAATTCTGCAACGACAGGCGACTACAATCTATACAAAACAGATTACATAAAAAAAACATATTCGAAAGTAATGACCTCTGAAAGTAAAACATATAAATTTGAAGTTTATAAAAATGGTGTTTTAGAAAAATCTTACACATTAGAAAAAAGTGAACATGGTTTTTTTAATTTTCCAGAATCAGGTGTTAATTGGGGAAGATATGGAACAAGAGATAGTGGCAAATCTATTGGAGGAGATAACTGGGCTAAAGAAGAGTGTGTTGCCGCATTATTAGGTTTCTTTTATTCTGTAAAAGAAAGTGCGATAAATGAAAAATTATTTTATAATGACATTTCTTCCCATGATGGCGTAACGAATTTAGGGCACGAAACTCATAAAACAGGTAAGGATATTGATATCAGATATCCTGGATGTACTAACAGCGATGGAGAACAACTGTGGACAGTCGCAAAACAATATTGGGGCAGTGAAAAAAAATTAGATGAAATAATGCAAAAGATTTATAAAATTGCAGTTGAGTGGAATTTCGTGAAAAATTATCAGTATAAAACTGTCACCAATGCTTCTTACGCAGGTAAACATGCAAATCATTTTCATATCGGACTAAAATAATATTATGAAAAATAAAATCCTTTTCCTTTTATTGTGTCTTTTTATAGGATGCAAACAAAATGCTCAAAAGTATAATTATGAGTTAGCAGATTCTAATGAATCCTATATTATGGACAACTGGGATGATGCACAAAAAGAAGACTATTATAATAAAGTAGGAAATATTGTTACTGAATTTTTATTGAGAGAAAATTATACCTCCCCTACTGAACTAACTTTTAACAAAGTAGTAAAGGATAAGTTAGGCATAATTGTTAATCCAGAAAAGGGTTACCAAAAAATAAGATATCATAGTTTTGAGAGTGATAGTGTTGAGGGATACACTCCGCAATTGATTATTTTTCCTTCTAAAAGATTAATTTCCTTTTCATTTGAACTTCCTCTGTTAAATAAAAGTAGTTTAAATTACTACAATTCTAATGATTTCAAAAATTTAGACCATAGCAAAGAATATAATATAGTTATTAATAAATTATTATTTAATCCTAATGAAGAAGAAATATATGAATGGCTTACTGATAAGCAACTAGATGATTTATTCATATATCTTGTTTGCAGTTTTCACTTTGATAAAAACGAAAAAATACTTCAGCACGTAATTATAAAATTGAAATCTAATACAGAGAATTATGACGACCAATATTTACAACTGCTTTTCCAAAGAAATAAAAAAATAATTGATAAAAATTTTATATCCAAAGTTGCAAATATAGATTCGGATAGAAAATTATATAATTCTTTCAAAAATGCTCTTATATCAAAATTTAATGACGAAGAACAAAAGACATTTCTTCGAGAAATTGCAGAGATTTATGAAGGAAACAAGAAACATTCACAAAATGATAATATCTCATTTTACGTAAAGAATGGATTTCAAATTATAGACGAAATAAGTGTAGACCTAGATGGAGATTTAGACGATGATAAAATATACATCACATCATCAGAAACTGAAATAGTAAATGCTCAAATTATTATTTTAAAGAATAATAATAACTCTTTTTCATTATGGGCGCGAAATGATTCTACTCCTATAATGGGACAAAAAGAGTACAAAAAAACCGTAACAAAAGGGGTGTATTTCACATTAGAATATAACAGAGATATTGAGGACAAGTACAATCAGGATAATTTCTTAACTTTTAAATTAGAAGACAATGTTTTTATTTTACATAAGTTTAGCCAAGATATTTATGATGTGAAGTCTGATATTAAATTACCGACAAAAAAATGGACAAATAAATTCTTTGGACATATTGAACTTGAAAACGTCTCCTATGATTTCATTGAAAATTTAAAATAGAAAAAACCAGAGTAATAGATTACGGTTGTAATCTTCCTGTAATCTTCCCCAAAAACAGAGACATTTAAAAATAATAAATTTTGATTATTACACTTAATTGCATATCATTTTACATATTTGTTTTAACTACTTTCAAACGCACATAAAAAATGTGTAAAATTCAGTAAAATATACCAAAGATAAATGCAAAGAAGCAAACTTTACAAAGCAAGAATTTGCTAAAAGAGTAGGAGTGGCTTTCATAGTGGTAAGAAAGGTAGCAGAAGGAAAGGAGAATTTAACTTTAGCAAAAGTAAACCAAGTTCTTTTAAATTTGCCCGTAAATTAATTTCAGTATCTTTAAAAGAAATCGAGAAACAAGAATATTTTAAAACGTATCACAGTACATAGAAAAGTGTATGTTGAATTTCTATTGAACAAAAAACAAAGAAAATTATATGGCGATAAGCAGTAAATTAGATATTTTTAAATAGAAATATACTTATAAATCAATACCTTATTTGTACCATAAAAATATAACTTATTGATTTTCAGCACTCGTTATTTTTGAAGAAGTCAAATAATTAGCAATTATCATCGATTAATATCGATTGAAATAAATTAGTAAATCGCTGTAAACGTAATGTTTACAGCGATTTTTTTGCTTTGGAAATTTTTCAATAGTAGTTGACTTAATCCTTTTTCAATTTATTTGTAAAGCATTCTATTGTAGGTAAAGGCATATTTCATTTGGCTTTACATAAGATTTTTACGAGTCAGTTCTAAGAAAAATAAATAAAGAATATTTGCTTTGCTTTCTAGAAATTTTAGTTAATTTTAGAAATTATATTTTATCATTTGTAAAATCAAATCAAACAATTCCAAAATAATAAATGCCGCAAGATTTAGTTAATTTTTTCAACAATTTTGAAGCAGATTGGTTCATGCTGTTCTTCTTAATGTTCTTTTCTATGGGAGTTGCCATTTTCCATACTTTAATTTTAGATGGTATTTATAGGATAAAATTTAAACCCAATTGGCTATTTTTTGTTTTAAACCCAGCTCTTATTGGTTTTGCAGGCTTGTTTGATACTAGATTTGGAGCAGTAGTTTTCGCATTTTTATTTCTATCTGTATTTGTTTTGGGTATTTTCGGGATGTTTTATGCTGCGGTACGATCTACAATTTTCGATAATAGAGCAAAAGACGCAGCTCTAATAAAAGATGGAAAGCCGCCTATTCCTTTTTGGAAAAAATTGTTGTCTGGTTTTGTCGTTATAATTTTCATATTTTTATTTTTCACAGTGAAACCTGCCTACATTGTGGTATTCTTTTTTATTGTGCTTCCATTTATTTCCAGTTTGAAAAGCAGTAATAAAAAAAGTTTTTACAATTTGCAAAGAACTTTACCAACTTCAAAAATTCGATCTGTTGCAATGGGTTTAGCAGAAATTTCTGGAAAAGTTCGGATGATTAAAAGTAAGAATTCACCTATTAAAAATGTACCCTGTATTGGATATTTATACACCATTGAAGATATTTCTAGAGATAAAGACGGCAAAGAATCTTTCAGGATCGTATTTTCCGAGACAATTTGCGAATCTTTTTATGTGGAAGATGCAACCGGAAAAATAGAGGTAAAAACAGATGAAATAGAATTTTTAGATTTTAAAGTTGGAGAACAATACAGATCTTCTGGAAAAAGATATAGGGAATATCTGCTTCTAGAAAACGCTGAAGTCTTGATGATTGGAAAAGCTTCTAATAAAGAAAATTATCAGCCAATTTTTGAATATGAAGAAGTAAAAAAAGTATTTGCAATTGCACCTGTTGCAAGTGTAGAAAATTGGAATAATTTGCGGCCATTGCTAAAGTCAGCTTCATATTACGCATATTTTTTTGGGTTGATGATCGCCTTAGTTTTAATTTCGGATGTTAATTTGAGTTCTTCAAATTTTAGAATCGGAAAATTTCAATTAAATTTACAAAATTCACAATCCGACAATAATGATCTAGAGCAAGAAGCTTTCGATCCAGATGCAGCAGAGTATTCTGTTCCGGTGGAATCTGCAAAATAATTTAATAAAAGAAGAAGAAAATAATGGAATTAAATATGTATTTTTTGGTAGCTATTGTAATAGTCGTTTTAATTGTAATTGGTCTCGCAAATACAGGAATCTCTGCTTACAATAGATTGGTAATGTTAAAAAATAACGTCGCAAAATCTTTTGGCAACATAGATATTATATTAAAACAGCGTGCAGATGAAATTCCAGATCTTATAAAAGTAGTAAAAGAATCGATGCATTTTGAAGAATCTATGCTTACGAAACTTACAGAACTTCGTACACAATTTTTGAAAAGTAATTCACCAGAAGAAAAGGTTGCTCTATCCAACGATTTGCAGAATCAAATAAAAAGCATCTTTGCAGTTGCAGAAAATTATCCTGATCTCAAATCAAATCAAAGTTTACAATTGCTTCAATCCAGAGTTTCTCAGATAGAAGATGCTATTGCAGATCGTCGAGAATTTTACAATGAAAGTGTGAATATGTACAATATTGGAATTGCTGAATTTCCAGATTTAATAGTAGCAAAAGTGATAAATTATCAAGCAAAATCTTTGTTGCAAGTTTCTACAGAAGAGAAAAACTATAATGGAATTGTGTTTTAATTATGTATGAATTTTTAAAAACCATAGATAGCAATCCTGAGTATCTCGTTATGTTTGCGGGCTTTCAAGGATTTGGATGGTTAATTTTATTATTAATAAGTTCTTTATTCTTCAAAATTTTTGGTGTAGTCGCCACGAAAATTTCACCTTTTAGTTTCGTAAATACAGTCATTATAATGATTGGTTGGTTACTTGGTTTTGTTACACAAATTTTGCTTTTTTTCATGGAAGTTCCAGGTCTGAAAATGTTAATTATTTTTGTTGTAATGTATTTTGTAATTGCTGCTTTCACTATTTCAAATAGAAAAGCACTGCGCAAACAATTTGATAAAATACAAGACAAAGCAAAAATTTAGATTGAATTTTTAAGTTACTTTTTGTTTAAATTAAATTTGTCTTAGATTTTTATAAATTATATTAATTATCGCCTGTTAGAATTTCCAATTGTACTAAATTTTAATAATCTTGTTTGCATCGCAATTTGAGTAATCAATAATAAATTGTCAATTTTTCGAAATCAACAAAATTATTTCCTAAAATTATCATGTAAATTTCCCATAGCATAAATAGTCAACAAATGACTATTGATCCATTGCGAAAAAGATACTTTAGGTTAATAATTTTCTTTCTTAAAAATCCACAAATTTTGTTAAAATGAATTCTAGTTACAAATCCTTTTTATATATTTACAATTCAGACCATATCTAATAAAACATAGAATTTAGACTTAAAAATTATAACAAAACATATTTATCATGGCAATTAATTTACAAAAAGGACAAAAAATAGACATCGGACTTTCCAAATTGACCATCGGTCTTGGTTGGGATCCTCGTGAAGGAAATACTGGTGCTGAAGGTTTCGATTTAGATGCATCTGCAATAATGATAGACGCTAATAGAAAATTATTAGGCGAAGATTCTTTTATTTTTTACAATAATTTAGTTTCACCAGATGGAGCTTTAACGCACACAGGCGACGATCCCGACGGAAATAGCAGCGATGGAGACGATGATGAAGCCATCATTGTAGATCTTGCAAGAGTAGATGCCAAAGTAGAAGAAATTCTTTTCGTGGTAACAATTGCAGACTTTGAAGCCAGAAAACAAAATTTCGGTCAGGTAAGAAATTCCTATATCAGAATTGTAGATAATGCCAACAATGAAGAAATAGCAAAATACGAACTAGATGAAGATTTTTCTATAGAAACAGGTGTAGAATTTGGCAGATTGTACAAAAGAAATGGCAGCTGGAAATTTGAAGCATCAGGAATTGGGTATAAAGCAGATTTAGGTTTCTTTTTAGAAAAATATTACAGCGGAACTATTATCAAATAGCTAAAAACAAAATATATTATTTAAATTATTTTATAGATGAATACTATTTTGGGCAGCATGAACTTCGTTTGTAAACTTCAATTAAAGCCTTTCCTTTAATTTCGTTTATGCCTTTCGTTCTCAAAACAAGGAACGAGTTATGATGATTTGAATATTAATAATAAATATTTTGAACCTAGCTTTATGTTTTGCTTCGCCACACAAAAGGATTTCCACTCAAACCCAACGAAGAGGTTCGATGATTCAAATTTAAAAATAATCATCAAATCGGGCTGCAAAATTCCGTATCACATCAAAATTATCTACAACGAATAAAATAAATTCATGGCAATTAATTTACAAAAAGTCACCATAGAAAAAGCTGGCGACACGGCTTCTATAGATCTTACCAAGAACCGTTCAGCTTCCAGCGAAATTGTTATTAATCTCAATTGGTCTCAAGGGAAAGCAAAAAAGAGTTTTTTTAGCAGTCTTTTAGGTGGAAACCAAGAAATAGATTTAGATCTCGGCTGTTTTTATGAACTAAATAACGGTGAAAAAAACGTTATCGATGGAGTGCAATTTTCTAAAGGAAATGGCGGAAGTAGAAGTCAAAAAACCAGACAAGGCAGATTTACAGATTCCCCGTGGATTTGGCATACAGGAGACGATCGTGGAGCAGCTGCAGGTTCTGGCGAAGATATTATCGTTAATCCAAATGGAGTTTCTGGCATCAAAAGAATGACAATCTATTGTTTTATCTATGATGGCGTTGCAAAATGGGCAGAAACTAATGGCGTTGTAACCATAAAGGTAGAAGGAAACCCAGATATAGAAGTAAAAATGGGTGAGCAAACAGATGCTAGAAAATTTTGCGCGATAGCAGAAATCATATTTTCGCCGACCAATTTGCAGGTGAAAAAATTGGTTTCTTTTCACAATGCGCACAGTGATTGTGATAAAATGTACAATTGGGGTATGAAATGGGCAACTGGCTCTAAATAAGTTTTTTGTGAATATAGAAATAGAAATCGCAAAATACCAGCACTTTTCTTTTGATTTATGGTTGACCATCATTAAATCTAATCCAGATTTTAAAGTAAAAAGAGATCAATTATTGAAAGATCATTTTTCTATAGATGCAAGTTTTGATGAAGTTCGGAAAGCTGTAAGATATTATGACGTTTTACTCAACAAAATTTCCGAGAAAACAGGACGGCATATCGAAAGGGAAACCGCTTATTTATTGATTTTAAATGCTTTAGGAAAAAAATTCGAAGATGTTACTAATGTTCAATTGAATTTATATTTTCAGGAAATGGATCAATTATTTTTAGAAAACCTGCCTGTTATTCTTTGGGATAATATCGAAGACCAACTGATCAGGATTAAAAATGAAGGAAAAACCAGTAGTATTCTTAGCAATACCGCTTTCATACGTGGAGAAACTTTGGAAAAAATGTTGCAGAAATTAGGAATAAGTTCCTACTTTTCTTTTAAAATTTTTTCAGATGAGGTAAAAATTTCTAAACCCAACCCGAATATATTTGATTTGGTTCATCAATCCGTTAAAAAAATAAAACAGGTCGAAAAAAATGAAATTTTACATATTGGAGATAATGCTTTTGCAGATTTCCAAGGAGCAAAAAACTTTGGCTTTAATGCCCAACTAGTAGAAAAACAATGAGAAAAAGATACAGTTTACATCAAATAGAAACGCAAGAAAATTGCCCTTTTGATGAAGCAGAATACAGCCAATTTAAATTTGGAGATACTTATTTTGCCAGAAAATTCGCAAAACACCTTTTTGAGGGTTTTATTGCAGATTTTAAAGAAGAAATATTGGCGCAAGAAGAGATTATGCTCTTTCCAAGTCCGTATTACAGCATTCCTACAGCGTCCAATTTTTTGTGCCATTATTTTAAAGAAGAGCTCAATTATTTTCTTTTTACGAATGGAAAATCGGCTTGTATAGAAGGTAAAATTTATCGCCAACAAACTTATGTAGAAGATTACGGCAATATGAGCTATGAAGAGAGAATTAATTTAATTTCTAATGATACATATTATATAGACAAGCATTTTGTAGAAGGTAAATTCTGCATTTTTCTGGATGATATAAAAATCACGGGCAGCCATGAAAATACAGTAGATAGAATTTTGAAAGAATATGGCGTAAAAGGAGAATTTTTTTTCGTGTATTTCGCAGAATTAATGAACAAAAATATTCACCCAAAAATTGAAAATCACTACAACTATTTCAAAGTAAAAACCACCCAAGATTTAGTAGAAGTAATTAATGGAAAACATTTTGCATTCAATACCAGAATTACAAAATATATTCTTCTGATGGAAGAAAAAGATTTTGACTATCTTTATAATCACATTTCAAAGAATAAACTAGAAGAAATGCTGGGATTGGCAATTAGCAATAATTATCATCAAGTTCCAGAATATCAAACAAACATCAATCAATTAAAAAATAAAATACAATGGCAATCAACTTACAAAAAGGACAAAGAGAAAACATCAACGCACCAAAATTCACCATCGGTTTAGGTTGGGATGCAAATAGTTCTTCTACCGGAGGACAATTCGATCTAGATGCTTCTATTTTTGGTTTAAATGAAAACAAAAAATTGGTAGAAGATAAATTTTTTGTGTTTTTTAATAATTTGCAAACGCCAGATAAATCCATCACGCATACAGGAGACAATCTTACGGGAGATGGAGATGGAGACGATGAGCAAATAAAAATAGACCTTACCGGAATTGATAGTCGTGTGAAAGAAATTATCGTAGTAGTGACGATTCACGAAGCAGATTCACGAAGCCAAAATTTTGGACAGGTGAGAAATTCTTTCATCAGAATTTTCAATACAGATACCAAAGAAGAAATTTTGAAATATGAGCTAGACGAAGATTTTTCTATAGAAACTGCCGTAGAATTTGGTAGAATTTATGAAAGAAACGGCGAATGGAAATTTGAAGCCGTAGGAAACGGACAAAGAGAAGGATTGCAGAAATACTTAGATTTATACAACTAAAATGGAATTACAACAAAATACCAATACCGCTATTGATAAAAGCGGAAACGTAGATCTTGCTAAAATAGAATCCGTAGATTTACAAAAATACGATTCTATTGCAGTTACGATAGATGAGCAAAATCCTAATTCTATTATAAATTTTGGCTCAGATTTGCAAAATTCTTTAGCAAGCCAAAGTGATAGTTTTTTGAATAATGTACGGAAATCTAATTCTGGAGAAGTAGGAGAATTGATCAATAAACTTCTGGTAGAATTGAATTACGTAGATGTAGATGAATTGGAAGGAAGTTCCATGAAAAAATTCCTGAAAAAAATACCTTTCTTTGGGAAAATGGTCACTTCTATAGAAACTTTATTTGTGAAATATGATAAAATTGTAACCAATATATCGGATATTTCTAATAAAGTAAATGCAGGAATCATCAATTCTACAAAAGATAATGCTGTGCTTCAGACTATTTTTACCGGAAATATAGATTCTGTGAAAAAAATTGAAGATTACATTATCGCTGGAAGTTTAAAGCATCAACAATCTACCGAAGAACTGGTGCAAATGGAAGCCAATGCAGCCAATTATCAAGATTATCAAATTTCTGATAAGCGAGATTTTATTGCCAGATTGGATAGAAGATTAGCAGATCTAAAGGTGGTTCGTTTCATTATTTTGCAATCTTTGCCACAAATCAGGTTAATACAATCCAACAATATTTCTATCGCAGAAAAAGCGCAGACAATTTTGACAACAACGCTGCCAGTTTGGAAAAATCAATTAACATTAGCCGTTGCAATGCACAGACAACAGCAAAATATTGAAATCCAAAATAAAGTATCTTCTACAACAGAAGAAATTTTGCGAAAAAATGCGCAAAGATTGCAGCAAAATACTGTAAATGTAGCACGAGCAAACGAGCAAACCATCGTTTCTGTAGAAACTTTAAGAGAAACTACAAGTTCGTTGATCAACACTTTAAATGAAGTAAAACAAATACAACAGCAAGGTGCACAAAACAGAATAGCCTTAGATGGCGAATTGAAAAACCTAGAACAAACATTGAAAAATCAAATGCAAAACTCTTAATATAAATTGGACCAAGAGCAAGATATTTTAAAAAAAAGTAAGAAAAGGATACAAAAACTAAAGCTTTTAAGTAAGTTTTTTGATCAGCCAAATCTTATCAATATCATCATTAAAACAGAGATTATACAATCCTATTTTACAGATAAATCTATTAATGGATTAGATATTAATAAGTTAGAACTATTTCATCTGCAATACACAGATAGCTTGATAGTTCTTTTGGATAAAATTAAAAAACAAAAGGAGGCCAATATTCTTACGGTTTATAAAGAGATAGATGCAAATGAGGAGTATATAGAAAAATTTTTAAGACAAGAAAATAATGGCAGAAATTTCAACACAGACAGGAAATATCAAAATGCCCTCGTTTCAGAATTTTTAAGCAATATTTACAGCAATTTAATAGGAACTAGAGTAGCATTAGATTTCGCTAAAATCAGGAATTTAGCCAATAATTATGCAATAGATTATTATAGAAAAACAAGCAAAATAGAAAATCTATTAAGCCAACCAAACACCAAATATTACGAGTTTGAAAATATTGATGTAGAAAAAAAATTACTAGGAAAACTAAACACCAACCAGTTTAAAATTAGATTTGTTTGTGGGTATAATTCTAGTAATCAGATATTTGAATTATTTAGAATCATCAAAACAGACGAAGAATTTATTTGGAATTTGCAAATCAATGAATTTTATTTGGTAGATGAAGCCAAAATTTCAGAACTAAATAGATCAGAAAATACATCTTCAAACAATACCTTGGTGCAAGATTTATCAAGCAGAAATACAGCGTTAAATCTTAAAGCAGAGCAACTAAAAAACGAACTTCCAGAAGAAGTTATTTCACTATTAGAAAAATACAAAGAAAATCTTGATAATCAAGAAGTTCTTAATCAAATCTTGAGCATAGACGAAGAAATGAATATTTTAAACTCGATGCTCAACCTTAATTTAAACAACAAAATACAATAAAAATGGCTATTAATTTACAAAAAGGACAAAGAATAAATCTGAAGAAAGATAACGGAAGCACGCTGCAAAATATTTGCGTAGGTGTAAACTGGGGCGCAATCGAGAAAAAAGGCTGGCTCGGCGGAACTTCCAAACAAGCCGTAGATTTAGATGCAAGTTGCCTATTATTTGATGAAAACAAAAATTCTGTAGACGTCGTTTATTTCGGCCAATTATTATCAAAAGATGGTTCTATAAAACACAGCGGAGACGATCTTACCGGAGATATGTCGGGAGATGATGGTCTAGATAATGAGATTATCACTTTAGATTTTTCTCGTCTTAATCCAAATGTTTCTTCCGTTGCATTTGTACTTAATAGTTATCAAGGTCAAGATTTTGGCACCATTCCTTTCGCTTCAATCCGCATCTACGAAGGCACTCCTTCTCGCGTTTCAGAAGTTTTTGCAACGTATAATATTGCAAAAGGCGAAAATTTTTCTGGTCACGTAGCAATGGTAATGGGCGTTTTTTACAAAAAAAATGGCGAGTGGAAATTTAATGCGATTGGAGAACCTACCAAAGACAAAAAATTAGAGCAAACTATAGAAACCGTGAAAAATAACTATTTATAAACCAATTTCTCAATTTATTTGGGCAGCTTAATCCGCCTTCCGTTCCCGCTTTTTTATAATTTTTTACTCAAAAATCATAAAAAGAGCTTCACTCAAGTCGGGCTGCAAGAGCATAGCTGAAAAATATATTTAAGCAAGTTTAAATAGTATTAAAAACCATTTACCGAAGTTTAGCAGTTTCATTTAAAACTATAAATTTGAACTAATAGGAATAAAACTTTAAGGAGTCTCAATTTGTTGTGAACTGAAAATAAGCGTGTTAAATCTTGTTTTATCTTTAAGACAAATTTTTTAAGCTCATGCCTTGGTTCCTGTTGTGTTTAAAACTTTGGCTTCAAAAAAATTTTCATTAATAAAATTAAAAATAAAAAACCATGTCTATAAACTTACAAAAAGGTCAAAAAATTGATTTAAGAAAATCTACCGGAGAAGCGCTCACCAATTTTTGTGTGGGAGTAAATTGGGGAGCAATAGAAACTACAAAACCAGGACTTTTCGGTTTCGGAACAAAAAAAGTGGTGGAAGATGTAGATTTAGATTTGAGTTGCATCATGCTCAACCAAAACGGCGAAATGATCGATTGGATATATTCCCCAGAATACAACGCTTGGTTAGCTCAAAATAATTATCCGCTTGGCAAATTATCTTCAAACGATGGAGGTTTGCGTCATAGTGGAGACGATAGACAAGGAGATGTAGGCGGAGACGATGGTTTGGATAATGAAATTATCACCGTAAATCTCAATCAAGTAAAACCAGATGTAGATAAAATTTATTTCTTCTTGAATATCTATCTTAATCAAGGCCAAAATTTTGATTTTGCCCAAATTCCTTTTGCCAAAATAAGAATGTATGAAGGAACGCCTACCAAAGTGAATAGTGTTTTTTCAAACTACGATATCGTTACAGATGCATCTTATCGCGGAAAAAGAGCTTTAATTTTAGGGAAATTGTACCGCAAAAACGGAGAATGGAAATTTGATGCTATCGGAGATGCAACAGAAGACAATATGTTTATCCAAACCATTCAAAAGATTACGCAAAATTATAAATAGCAAAAAATGAGAAGATTACCCGTATATTTATTATTAGACACATCTGGTTCTATGACTGGCGAACCAATAGAAGCCGTGAAAAACGGAGTACAAATGATGATGCACTCTTTGCGTCAAAATCCGCAAGCTCTAGAAACAGCTTATGTAAGCATCATTACTTTTGATAGTGAAGCAAAACAAATAGTACCGCTCACAGACCTTGCGTCGTTTCAAATGGTAGATATTAAAGCAGCTAGTACAACAGCTTTAGGTGCAGCACTTTCTCTTTTGGCAGATAAAATGGCAACCGAAATTACCAAAACTACTGCAGATACAAAAGGAGATTGGAAACCACTAACCTTCATCATGACAGATGGCGTTCCTACAGACGATTGGCAAATTGGTTTTAACAAACTAAAAAATGTAAATAAAGGACTAATTGTAGGTTGCGCAGCAGGACAAGGAGCAGATGATGCTATTTTAAAACAAATTTGCGGTGCAACGGTGAGATTGGACAATGCAGACTCAGAAAGTATTTCTAAATTTTTCCAATGGGTTACAGATTCCATTTCTACCACATCTACAAAAGTGGAAGAAACGGGGATAGAATTAGCCGGATTGGATCAACTTCCACCACCACCTTCAGAATTGGTAATAGTTTCGTAAGATTATGAATAGAAGACTACTCGCATATTTTTTACTAGATACTTCTGGCTCAATGCGAGGAGAAGGAATTGCGGCACTCAACAATGGCTTTAATGGCTTAATTTCTATGCTTCGCCAAGATCCGCAAGCAATGGATTCTTTGCATATTTCTGCAATTACATTTGATAGAGATGTGAAAAATATAATTCCTTTGGTAGATTTAGCAAGTTATCATCCTATAGAAATAACTTGCCCAGAAAGCGGACCAACGCATACTGGCCAAGCTTTAGAAATGTTGCATGATGTTGTGAATAGAGAATTAATAAAAGGATCTATGGATAGAAAAGGAGATTGGAAACCACTTTTATTTATTTTCACAGACGGCAAACCTTCGGATATTCAAAAATACAGACAAATGCTCCCGAAAATAAAAGCTTTAGATTTTGGAGCCATCGTCGCTTGTGCAGCTGGACCAAAAGCGGAAGAAAGCTTTTTGCTGGAACTCACAGATCATGTGGTAAAGCTTGATGCAACAGATCCTTCTACTTTAGCCACATTTTTCCAATGGGTAAGTTCTTCCATAGAAATGGGCAGCAAATCCCAAGGAACCGGCGAATCCATGACTTTACCTCCACCACCAACGGAATTAAATATAGTCGTGTAAAAATTTATAAATATTTCGATTCTTCATTTTTTAATTAATTTAAGCTAAAAATCCAAATGAGAAGACTACCCATATATTTCCTACTAGATGTTTCAGAATCAATGGTGGGAGAACCAATCGAGCAAGTGCAAGATGGTATTGCAACGATTATCAAAGAATTAAAAACAGATCCTTACGCTTTGGAAACTGTTTGGATTTCCATCATTGGGTTTGCAGGCAAAAGTAAAGTCATCATGCCGTTGCAAGATGTAATCTCATTTTATCCTCCAAAAATTCCCATCGGAAGCGGAACTTCGCTCTCAAAAGGTTTGGAGCAATTGATGAATTCCTTAGACAAAGACATCGTGAAAACCACCTACGAAAGGAAAGGAGATTGGAAACCCATCGTTTTCCTTTTCACAGATGGAATTCCCACAGACGATACAGAAAATGCAATCCAACGCTGGAATGAAAATTACCGCAAAAAATGCAATCTCATCGTAATTTCTGTAGGAGATAATACCAATATTAATCTTCTAGGTCGTCTTACAGATCAGGTTTTATTATTCAATAATACAGATGCCAATTCCTACAAAGAATTCTTTAAATGGGTAACAGCTTCTATAAAATTAACGAGCGAAAAAATTGATACGGGCAATTCCGACGGCATCAATTTAAGCAAAATGGACTCTAAAGTAGTAGAAGAAATAGATGTAACCAAAAAACATTCTCTGCCAGATAATAATTTTGTAGTGCTGAACGGAAAATGCACTACCAATGACAAATTATATCTGATGAAGTTTAAAAAAACGCTGCAAGAATCCCGTGTTCCAGGTTTTGATACGCGTTACTATAAAATAGAAGGTGCATACAAAATTGATGAAAATGCCTACCAAGAATATTCTGATGGCGGTATAAGTGGATCAAAAATTTCTAGTGAAGAAATTCAAGGAAACCCAAGTTGCCCATCTTGCGGCAATGGTGTCGCATTAGCAACTTGCCAATGTGGAGGAATTCACTGCATTTCTGGCGAAGGCGCAGCAAAATGCCCATGGTGTGGAAATGAAGGACATTACGGAATGGCAGAAGGTGGTTTTGATATTAATAGAACTTTAGGCTAATATGGAAGATTATTTAAGGAAATTACTTACAGAATTTGAAATAAAAAACAGCAAAGCGGTAGAAAGTACGCTGTCAAAATTAGCAGATAATCAAAAATTAATCGATATTTCTAAAACCATCAAAGAACTGAATATTTCCATGATAGAATTATTTACTATGCATAAAGAAAAAGAAGAATTCAAAGAAGCTCACATTATTATTCCTAATGCAAACGCAAAAAAAGAATATCAATTTACATTTGATTTATCCTTATTTCCCAATATCAGAATTCAAGAAATAAATAATTTAGAATCTGTCGGTTTGCAATTTGATGCCGAAAAGGCCCGTATTTATGGTGTTCCAACTGTTGCAGAAACCATTGATATTCAAATCGTATTTTTTAATAAAAATGACGAAAATTTAGAAACAGATATTAAAGTGGCTTCATTCATCGTGAATGCAGATCCAAAAGATCTATGGTTAAATAAGCCCAGTCCTGCAGATAGTAGATTTTTTAAAGTAGAAAATATCAATTATAAATCTACTTTTTTAGATAAAAAAATTGTTGTTTCTTCCAAAAGAGGTCGTTCTCATGCGCACAACGCTACTTTCCGAGATGATGATTTTTTGGTAAAAAACCTACCAAATGATTGGGCGATAGTTGCTGTTGCAGATGGAGCAGGATCTGCAGAATTTGCGAGAGCAGGTTCTAAATTCGCTTGCGATTGGATAGCAGAAAGTTTTAATAATGAAGAAATTTTAAATACTTTATCTCAAGAAGTTACTCAATATTTTGCTACAAATGCGGAAGTATTACCAGAAATTGAAATACTTTCAATCGACGAGGAAAACAAATCAGATTCGAAAATCTCTATAGAACAAACGGAAGATTTAAAACTAAAAAGTAAGAATTTAATCGTAAATGTTCTTTATAAAAATATAAAAAATCTGCAAAATGAACTCCTCAAATTTGCCGAAAGTGAAGAAATTACGCTGAAAGATATTCATACAACATTGATTTTTACTTTAATAAAAAAATTCCAATTTGGCTATGTTGTTCTATCTTTTGGAGTAGGAGATTGTCCCATAAATGTTATTAACAAAGACCAAACTGATGTACATTTGCTCAACTTCTTAGATGTTGGAGAAAGTAGTGGCGCAACTAGATTTATGACGATGCCAGAAATTTTCGGTCGTCCAGATATGGTGAATCGTTTTGGCTTAAATTGTTTTCCAGATTTTTCAAAATTAATTTTGATGACAGATGGTATTTATGATCCAAAATTTGTAGTGGAAAGTAAACTAGAAAATATAGAAAGTTGGAATGACTTTCTGCGAGATTTAAGTGGCGAAAACGAGGATTTCAAAAAAGTAGATTTTGTAGAAGATAGCAATATCGAAAATCAACTTTCTGATTGGATGGATTTTTGGAGCAAAGGAAACCACGACGATAGAACTTTAGCTATAATCTATTAAAAGTATGATTAATAAAGTGAATTCAATAATAGATTCTACCAAATCATACGAATATGTAGACGATGGAAATCCTATAAAGGGCGGAATGAAAGACGTTTATTTTGCGCCAAATAGGAAATATGTAGTCGCTTTTTTCCGTGATACTTTGGATTTTAATCAAAAGGAAAGAATAAAAATTATTGTAACGCTATATCTAGATAATATTAAAAAAGGTAATAATGCTGATTATTATTTAGATGATATTTTTAGATGGCCTTATGATGCAGTAGAAAAAAATGGAAAAACAGGTGTAGTTGTTCCAATTTATGATTCTAAATTTTTCTTTAAAAAAGGATATATCGCCAATGAAACCATAAAAGGTGCCGAGAAAAAAGGCAAATGGTTTACCACACCTTCTTTTAGAAATAAGGAATATCCTTTGGCAATTGATAAATCCGAATTAGGAGATTGGTTAAGTTATTTTCAAATTTCCATCAACGTTTCTAGAGGCATAAAAAAAATGCACCAAATGGGATTGGCGCATTCAGATTTATCTTATAATAATGTATTGATAGATCCTGTGACCAAATCTGCCAATCTTATAGATTTAGATGGTTTGGTTGTGCCGGGGAAATTTGCACCAGAAGTAATAGGTACTGCAGATTTCATCGCGCCAGAAGTTTTAAAAACCAAACATCTTGCTATCACAGATCCCAACCGAGTTTTGCCCAATCAAAAAACAGATTTGCACGCTTTGGCAGTGCTTATTTATATGTATTTATTGAGGAGGCATCCTTTGCGTGGTGGAAAAGTGTGGGATTTGGAATCTGAAAAAGATGAAGTCCTTTCTATGGGTGAAAAAGCAATTTTTGTAGAGCACCCGACAGATTCTACCAATAGAGTGAAAATTGATCATCTCAAAAAATGGAATTTAACTTGGGGAGATCCTACCAAAATTCCGTATTCTGTTACAGGTCCATATTTGCAAGAATTATTCAAAAGAGCATTCGTAGATGGTCTGCACAACCCAATGTTGCGACCAATTGCCAATGAGTGGGAAACTGCTTTGTTGAAAACAGTAGATCTCATACAACCTTGCAGCAATGTAAATTGCGACGAAAAATGGTATGTTTTTGATAATAGTTCCAAACCAAAATGCCCTTTTTGTGGTACTCCGCACAGAGGAACACTACCTGTGATAGATTTATATTACAAGCAAAGTGAGGGAGTGTGGAAACCAGAAAATCATCGTTTGATGGTATATCACAACCAGTATCTTTTTAAATGGCACGTTTCTAAAAAAGTTATTAGAAATGAAAGTTTAACTGCACTGGACAAAAAACCTGTTGGTTATTTCACATTTTATCAAAATAAATGGGTCTTAGTCAATCAATCTTTGCCCAATATGAAAGACATTACGGAAGATAAAATGGTGCCCATCAATACGATGGTAGAATTAACAGATGGAAAAAAAATAATGCTCTCTGATGAAGACGGAGGCCGAATAATTTATATAACTTTGGCAAACAAATAAAAAACTAAAACAAAATAAATAATATGGATCAAAACATTTTGGAATTACACCCAGGTCTAATCATAGGATTTGCTGTAGTAATACTCGTCATGCTCCTTTTGGATCTTGGAATTTTTAATAAAAAAGCACATGTAGTATCTTCCAAAGAGGCTACCATTTGGAGCATCATCTGGATTTCACTTTCCATGGCGTTTTCTGGAGTGGTCTATTGGATTTTCAATCAAGATATGGGTGGTCATGATGTAGCGATAGAAAAATTCACACAATTTCAGGCAGCTTATTGGATAGAAAAAGCCCTATCTGTAGACAATTTATTTGTGTTTATATTGGTGTTTAGTTTCTTCAAAGTGCCAAAACATCTGCATCATAAAGTTCTTTTTTGGGGAATTATTGGAGCTTTAATATTTAGAGCTATATTTATTTTTGCAGGAGTAGGAATCATCAATCTTACTTATTTGCCAGAGATGGTGGTATTTGGTACACCAGTAAAAATTAATATAGTAATGACTTTATTTGGATTGTTTTTGGTCTACGCTGGGATAAATTCTTGGGGTGGAGGAGATGAAGACGAAGATGAAGATTTTAGCCAAACAGCGGGAGCAAAATTGGTGAAAAAATTCTACAAAGTTTCTGATAATTACGACGGAGACAAGTTTTTTACCATCCAGAATGGAATAAGAATGGCAACGCCGTTGCTTGTTGTAGTGGCAGTTATAGAATTCACAGACGTTTTGTTTGCGGTAGATTCTATCCCCGCAATATTTGCAATATCCAAAGATCCTTTCATTTTGTATACATCAAATATTTTCGCGATTTTAGGATTAAGAGCTTTGTATTTTTTATTAGCAAATTTTATCCACATGTTCAGCAAACTACCTTATGGTTTGGCAGTGGTATTAAGTTTTATAGGTGTAAAAATGTTAATATCTCCTTGGTTTCACATTCCAACTCCTATATCTTTAGGAATTGTGGGTGGAGTTTTGATCATTTCCGTGCTTGTATCAATTGCCTTTCCAGAGAGCAAAGATGATATTACCGCAGAAATAAATGACGATTTCACAGGAGATGATCCTGCAAATTAATTCATAAATTTTTAGAACAAAAAAATTCCCCTCGATTTTCCTTGGGGAATTTTTTTGTTCTATTATTTTTTAGCTTCTGCTTTTTCCTTCTCTTTTTTTTCTAGGATAATTTTTTGAGTTTCTATTTTCTCCAGTGCTTTTGCTTTATTTTTTTCAAACTTTATTTTGTAATCATTGAGTGCAGCAATTTTAGAATTTAATTTGGAAATTTTTTTTGAAACTTTTGCACTATTTTCGCTATTTCTCTCTTCAAGCATTGAATCTTCAAGTTCTTTTTTTTGTTTTTCTAATTTTGATTTTCTTTTATCAACCGCTTTTATCTGCATTTCTATAAGGGAAATATTATTTTGGCCTCTCATCATATTGTCTTCAAACCTTTGCCTTTGTTGCAGTTGCAATTGTTGTTGCGTTTGCTGACTTTGCCTGATCATATTTTGATGTTGAATCTGCTGTTGCATCTGTTGAAAATGCAATTGTTGGTTGTTATTAAATTGTGAAAGCATGAATGAAAACGAACAGATTGCAAATAAAAGGGAAAATTTTTTCATAGATGGAGCTTTAAAATTATATCCAGATATAAATTGATTTTTATTACTTAATAATAAAAAGTTCAAATATTTTACATTTCAATTCAATAATTGAAAATATTAAAGTAAATTTACTTTATATTGATCTAAATATTGCCAAAAAAAATTAATAAAAAATTAATAAAAAAATAAGAAATGAAATATTCAAAAATCCTTTTCGTTGCTTTTCTATTATTTTTCGCACAAAGCGGATTTGCTCAAGAGAATGCAGAAGCAGTTTTAGAAAAAGCGCAGAAACAGGCAAAAGCAGAAAACAAAAATGTGATGGTATTCTTTCACGCTTCTTGGTGTGGATGGTGCAAAAGAATGGAGAAAAAAATGGATACAGAATCTATCAAGAATTTTTTTGATGAAAATTATGTAGTTGCTTCTCTGGATGTTTTAGAAAAAGGAGATAAAAAGAAGCTAGAAAATCCTGGTGGGCAAAATTACATGGAAAAATTAGGTGGTAAAGACGCTGGTTTGCCATATTTTGTATTTTTAGATCCTAATGGGAAAATCATTGAAACCTCATTAAATGAAAAGAAAGAAAATCTAGGTTGCCCATCTACGGAAGAAGAAATAAAAATATTCTCAGAAAAACTGCAAAAATCTTCTAAACTTAATCCAGAACAATTACAGATGATTTCCACTGTATTCTTAGAAAAATAATAGCAAAATATATTTAAATTTAAAATGCTCTCCTATTTTGGAGAGCATTTTTTTTGGATGATGGTTATTCCATTTCTTCTCTATTCACCAAATCCATAGAGAAAGCGGGTAGACAAATGGCCATATATTCGCACTCTGAATCAAAAGGATTGCTGTACCGAACTCTAGTTCCTTTTTCAATTTTGATGCTCTCGCCTTTTTCTAGAATGATAATCTCTCCCTCAATTTCAAATTGTTTTTTACCGGAAATTATGTAGGTGAATTCTTCAAATTCTGGTGTTTGAAAAGGTTCTTTCCAACCAGGTGGAGCAACCATGTGTGCGATAGAAATTTCTGGATTATTTGTAGTTGCTCCCCAGATTTCTTCTATCAATTTTCCGTCTGTTGTTGGTACTATGAATGGGTTCTTTTGTATTTTGTAGTTTGCCATATGTATTTATTTTTTAATCAAAACTAAATTGTGTAAGATATTTTTAAAGAATATATTTCAACAAATTTAATAATAAATTGTAAGTTTACGATATTCAAAATAGTAAAAGATATATTTAAAAAGTGAAAGTTATTTTTTGTGCAAGTGGATTATTGAGAGCATCTCCCAAGAAAATAAGAAATACTTTTTTATGATTTAATTTACCGGACAATTTTAAAAATTTAAACAAGTGATAAAAGATTTAGCAAAGATTGTTAAAGGTTAATTTAAAAGAGAATTAAACCAAAAAATGAAAAAAAGAGAAAAATTAGCTATCATTCAGAAATGGTATCCAAAAGCTGTAACTACCATAGATACAATAAATTTTATTATTGATTTTGTAGAAGATCAACTAGATTTAGAGCCAAAACAGGTGATGCTTGCAGACAGTGTTTGCAGTGATGATGTGAACAGTATCCAATATCCTGTCAGAACGCAAGAATTTCTAGGGCCTTTTAAAATGGGCGGTCTCAATGGTTTTCCCTTTACAGGATTAACTGGAATGGGCGCTTTTGCAAGCCATGTTCCAGATGATGGTGCAGTATTTATCTACTACGGTCCACATATTGGCATCACAAAAGATGGCGTGCTTGGCGAAATAAATCGTGTGGGACAAAGTAAAAATACCAGTTGTTGTGGAGCTGCAAATGGAGCACTAGCTAAATTGCAAAACAATCAAATTTTGCTAGGTAATATTACGGAGATAGATTATCAAATGAATACCATAGAGCAAATGATGTTGGCTCAGAAAGATAGAATACTGACTGCAAAAACACCAATTTTTGAAACTACAGAAATCATCTATGAAGCTATTGATAAACGTATTAATGAATTAGTAGAGGCAACTACTTACCATTGCAAATATGTAATTTTAGTAGGAGTAATTTTAATAAATAGCGATTCTGATATGGGTTCTTTCACGGAAATGAGAAGGTTTGATGTGATAGATCTGAAAACAAATAAAAGAACAGATCAGTTGATTAAATAAATCTACACTTTAAACTTTATAGAAAAAGGCTGCATTACAAAAAGTAATACAGCCTTTATATTTTTATATAAAAATGAAATTATTTTGCCTTCATTGCAGATTGCATATCCATACTTAATTTTTGTGCGTATGCGCTCCATTTTTGTGCATCTTCTTGCGAAAATTTAGAAGCCATTTCTGTACTTTTAGCCGTCCACTCTTGTTGTTTCATCGCCAATTCTTTAATTTTTGTTGCATCCTGACTTACATAAGCATCCTTCATTTCATTCATGAAGTTTGTATATTCTGTAGCGAAAGCAGTAACCTCAGGATTGCTGAAAGTTGGCATTCCGTCTACTGCAACTGGCGTAGTTGCATCTGTGGTCATAGTATTAGCATCTGCGGAAGCTGGTACTTCTACTGTTGCAGGTTCTACAGTTACTTTTGTTTCATCTTTTTTGCAGCTTGTGAATGTGAACAATCCTGCAACTAATGCTGGTAAAATAATTTTTTTCATAATAATATTTTTAATTAAAACAAAGATAATATAATTTTATTTACCCATCTTAAATTAAAATGCTCATCATATATTATTGAAAAGAGAAATTTTGCAAATATTAACTCACATTTTACATTATTGTCTTATTTTCGCAAGATGATACACCATGACGAAACATTACTGAAAAATATATGCATCAACTTTGTGGGAAACCAAACGCATCACGAAGCTTTGGTAACCTCTGAAAAGCAAGCAGAAGTAGATGAAGACATGAAAGAATTGCTAAAAAATTACTTTCTAAAATCTTTCAAAACAGATCTTTTGTTTGAATTTTATGATGATTTAAAGTTAGCAAACAATCAAGTTTACGCTGCAGTACAAGAAATTTTCACCAATCCAGATATTTTAGAAACCCAATCTGCGAAATTGGCATCTCTTCTTTTTGAAGCTTCTACAAACCCAAGAACAAAAGGTGGCGAATTTTATATTTGCTATTTTGAAGGAGTTATTTTAAAAGGAGAAAGCATGAATGCCATCGGTTTTTTTAAATCTGAAAACAAAGATACTTTTCTGCAAATTTCGCCAAATAATGAAAATTTTGATTTAGAAACTGCCAAAGGAATTAATTTAAATAAATTAGATAAAGGTTGCGTAATTTTCAATTCTGATGAAGAAAATGGCTACACTTTATCTATTGTAGATGGTACAAGCAAAGCAGAAAGCAGCTATTGGATGGATGATTTTCTACAAATACAGCAAAAAAAAGACGACTATTTTGATACCCAAGAAACTTTAAATATCTACAAAGATTTTATCACAAAAAAATTGCCCGAAGAATTTGAAATTTCGAAGGTAGATCAGGCTGATTTTCTGAATAATACAATGGAGTTTTTTAAAGAAAAAAAGCAATTTGATTACGAAGAATTTACTACCAATGTTTTAAAAGATCCAAGTGTGATAGAAAGTTTCGGGAGTTTTAAATCTGATTATGAGCAAGATATGCAAGTTTCCGTTTCGGAAGATTTTGTAATTAATAATGCTGCAGTGAAAAAGCAAACGAGCAGTTATAAAAGCATCATCAAATTAGACAAAAATTTCCATATTTATGTTCATGGCAACAAAAATCTCATCCAGCAAGGATCAGACGAAAATGGGAAATTTTACCAATTGTATTACGAAAAAGAGGATTAATAGGAACTAATTGATATGAAAACGAAATATTTCTCTCTCATCTTTTACGTTTCTTTAGCTTTAAGTCTATTGGGAATCATTGCTGAATGCTATCATTTAGTATTTGATTATCAAGATTCTAGTGCATTGGTGTATTCAATAATTTTAAGATTTAAATCTATCTATTTAAATATCGGTTTTGAATATTCTTTCGTCAATGTGTACAATATTATATTTTATATATTGCTATTCTTTGGTAGTATGTTTTTTTATTATTCCGAAGGAAAAGAAACAAGACTTTTAAAGTTTTTCTATTCTGTTTTACTTTGTTCCAGCATCTTCTGGATTATTAGAACTATTTTACAAAAGATATTCTTTCCATTGGCTTTAGATACGCTTGAAGGCAGTATTTCTGTATATTATTTTAATGTAATTCTTAGTTTCATTCTAAATTGTGGGTATATTTTCATTGGCTATTGGTTTTTAAAATTACTATCTCAAAATTCTATTTTAAATAAAGTGGTCCACGAAAATTCAAATACGATAAACTTTACGATTACAAAAAAAATCCAACGCTTATTTCATTTGATAATGGATACCATTATTTTGTTATTTCTATTCTTTATCATTGCGGATTTTTTCCAGCTTTATTCAAACATCAATGAAAATAATCCATTTTCGGAAGTAGAAAGAAGCATTCCGAGTGCTATTGGGTTTGGGATTTTTATTACTATTATTTATTACATATTTTTTGAAACGATATTTGGTGCAACGCCAGGTAAATTTTTAACAAGTTCTAGAGTCCTTAATTCAAAAGCGGAACTTCCGAATATGAAAGTAATAATTATAAGAACTTTTTGTCGTCAGATTCCATTTGATTCATTTTCATTTTTAGCAAAAAGAGGATGGCATGATTCCATATCAGAAACATATGTGGTAAAGGAAAATAATGAAAATAGCTATACAATGTATATTATTTTACTACTCATTGTTAGCTTTTTGGTAATTATATACCTTCCACTTAGCGAAATTTTAGATTATATATAAAAAAGTTTTTACCTAAAACTTAAACAAATTAAATTTTACAAAAAAAAATGCCAGAAGGACCAACCATAAAACATTTCAGCCGAAGATTAAAAAGATTTGTCGGGAAAACCGTGACAGAAGCATCTGGATACGGCGATATGGACAAATCTCGCATAGTAAATATCAGATTAGACGATATAGAAACCTACGGCAAAAATTTAATTTTCGTTTTTAAAGATTTCTTTGTTACTGCACATTTCGGACTGTTTGGAAGCATGGTCATCAATGATAGAAAAAAGGTGAACGCCAGTTTTGCGCTTCATTTTGCAGATTCTGAAATAAATTTTTATGTAACCAAAACCAAATTTTACGAAGGAAAACCTACAGATGTTTTCAATTTTAAAACGGATATTTTAAAACCAGAATTTGATGCAGATTTTATTTTAAAAGAATTACAAGAAAAATATTCAGAGTTGATGATCGGCGATGTTTTGATGGATCAGAATATCTTCACTGGTGTTGGAAATATCATTAGAGTAGAGGTTTTGTATCATGCTAAAATTCATCCAGATAGTTTAATTAAAAATATTCCTGAGAAGAAATTGATTTTTCTCTTGAAGATGGTAGTAGATTATTCCGAAGAATTTTTATCCTTAATGAAAACGGGAAACGTGAAAGAATCTGCCTTAGTTTATGGAAAAAAAATCTGCCCAAAAGATAAAACGGAACTTCTGATAGAAGAAATGGGCAAAGTAAAACGTAAAACCTACGTTTGCTTGAAATGTCAGAAATTATTTAAATAGAAAAATCCTGCAATGCTGCAGGATTTTATTTGAATTTATTATCTAAAAATTTTTACAAATTCATTATTCACTGTATTGGTTTTCTTCAAAAAGCCCATCAACAGACCAATATCTTTCTCCTGTATCATAATTAAATGTAAGGATTGTAGCTCCTTCCGGAATTTCTCCTAATTTTTTAGAAATTGCGGCTAAAGATGCACCTGTAGAAATTCCGCCTAAAATACCTTCTTCGCGTGCAAGCCTTTTCGTGAATTCAAATGCTTCTGCTTTTTCTACAGAAATACTACCGTCTAAAAGTTCGGTATGTAGATTTTTTGGCACAAAACCTGCTCCAATTCCTTGCAAAGGATGCGGTCCTGGTTTTCCTCCAGAAATTACTGGCGAATCTGTAGGTTCTACTGCAAAACTTTTAGTTTTGGGAAATTCCTTTTTCAAAACTTCTGTTACACCAGTTATATGTCCACCTGTACCAACTCCAGTGATGATGTAATCAAATCCTTCTGGAAAATCTTCTAGAATTTCTACTGCGGTAGTTTTCACATGTATTTCCGGATTTGCTTCGTTTTCAAATTGCTGCGGAACCCATGAATTTTCTATATTTTCTGCCATTTCTTTAGCTTTTGCAATTGCACCAGCTGTTCCATTTTCTTTTGGCGTCAATACGAAAGCTGCTCCATAAGAGCTCATCAATTTTCGTCTTTCTACACTCATGCTTTCTGGCATCACCAAAACTAATTTGTATCCTTTTACGGCACAAACCATCGCAAGACCGACTCCAGTATTTCCGGAAGTTGGCTCTATTATAAGTGTTTCTTTGTTTATTTTCCCTTCCTTTTCTGCCTTTTCTATCATTGCTAAAGCAATCCTGTCTTTTATGCTGCCACCAGGATTTTGTTTTTCCAATTTCATCCAAACATCATGATTTGGGAAAATTTTGCCCAATTTAATAGTTGGCGTATTTCCTATTGCTTCTAATATATTGTTTAATTTCATTTTGTAAATTTTAATTGATGAATTATTTTTCTTTTTAATATTTAAATTTTTATATGCTAAAGAAGATAGGTTCTTCATTTGGATATTTATTTTTCACCGTTACTTGTCCTTTGTGAAATACCACCGAATTTGCTGCTACACTTTCGGTTATCCAAACGTTACCACCGATTAAAGAATGTTCTCCTATAATGGTTTCTCCACCCAAAATGGTAGCATTTGCATATATTACCACGCCGTTTTCTATGGTGGGATGTCTTTTTATGTTTTGTAAATTTTTGGCTACGGAAAGCGCACCTAAAGTTACCCCTTGGTAAATTTTTACGTAATCCCCAATTACAGTAGTTTCACCTATTACAATACCTGTACCATGATCTATAAAAAAATGAGATCCAATTTCTGCGCCAGAATTGATGTCTATGCCCGTTCTGCTGTGTGCAAATTCCGTCCAAATTCTTGGGATCAGTGGAATGTTGATCTTATAGAGTTCGTGCGCAAATCTGTACACCGCAATTGCGAAAAAGCCAGGATATGAGATCATAACTTCATCTATACTATTTGCGGCGGGATCATTTTCTAGAATTGTTTGAGCATCGTTTTCCAACATTTCATAAATTTTTGGAAAAACAGCAAAGAGGATTTCAACTTTTGCATGAGCATCTTCGCCAGAAACTGAGTGTATAATTTCTTTAAGCTCTTTTTTAAATTGTTCTAAACGCAATTCTATATTGCTTAGTTCTGAGCATCTTTGGTATTCTAGAAAAAATGCAAAATGGAAAAATCGATCTATAAATTCTTCTATTTTCTTTTTATCTATATCATATTTTCGAGTAGAGTACCCTTCGTGAATTCTTTTTGCAAAGCCCATTTTCAATTTGTAAAGAACAAAATTAGTCAATTATTGCTTGAAATTTTTGCATAGCAATAGATTAAATAAATCGCAGTAATTGCATCATTAATTAATTTAAATGAAACAAGTCACTTTATGAGTACAAATTTTGCTTACATCTTGAACATTTCGTAGATTTGGGTTTCAGTTTAACAAAAGGAGAATGTAAATTTCCATTTGTTACACTTAATAAATAAATTAATATGAAAACGCAA
>NZ_JABSNO010000018.1:0-35515 GCF_013294015.1 Frigoriflavimonas asaccharolytica | reverse complement strand
CAAGTTTCCATATTTCAAATTAAAACAATAAATAAATTAATATGAAAACGCAAGTTTCCATATTTCAAATTAAAACAATAAATAAATTAATATGAAAACGCAAGTTTCCATATTTCAAATTAAAACAATAAATAAATTAATATGAAAGTAACCGTAGTTGGAGCAGGAGCAGTAGGCGCAAGTTGTGCAGAATATATTGCGTTGAAAAATTTTACTTCTGAAGTTGTCTTGGTAGACATCAAAGAAGGATTTGCAGAAGGAAAAGCAATGGACCTTATGCAATGCGCATCTCTAAATGGTTTTGATACCAAAATTACCGGAACAACAGGAGATTATTCTAAAACAGCAGGATCAAAAGTTGCCGTTATCACTTCTGGAATTCCTAGAAAACCAGGAATGACGAGAGAAGAATTGATCGGCATCAATGCAGGAATTGTGAAAGATGTTACTGCTAATTTGGTTAAGCACTCTCCAGATGTTATCATCATTGTGGTTTCTAATCCTATGGATACTATGGCATATTTGGTACACAAAACTTCTGGCTTGCCAAAAGAAAGAATTATTGGAATGGGAGGAGCTTTAGATTCTGCAAGATTTAAATATAGATTGGCAGAAGCATTAGATTGCCCAATTTCTGATGTAGACGGTATGGTTTTAGCAGCACACAGTGATACTGGAATGTTACCACTTACAAGCAAAGCGACCAGAAATGGAGTAGCGGTTTCAGAATTTTTGAGCGCAGAAAAATTGGTAGAAGTAGAAGAAGCTACTAAAGTTGGTGGAGCAACATTGACAAAATTATTAGGAACTTCCGCTTGGTATGCACCTGGAGCAGCAGTGTCTGTTTTGGTACAATCAATAGTTTGCGATCAGAAAAAAATGATTCCTTGCTCTGTAATGTTGGATGGAGAATACGGCGAAAGCAATATTTGTGTAGGTGTTCCTTGTATCATCGGGAAAAATGGTATAGAAAAAATCATCAATATTTCTCTTACAGATTCTGAGAAAGAAAAATTTGCAACCGCAGCGAAAGCTGTGCGTGATGTGAATGGAGATTTAGGATTTTAATCGAAATTATTTTAAAACTAAAGGGTCTTCTGACCAAAAAAAACGTTTCTTCATCAATGAAGAAACGTTTTTTAATTTTAGCAAATCTTATCTCTGATTTTTCAATAATTTAAATTTAACCATTAAATTTGCAGAGTTATTTTCATATAAATTTTTAAACATTATGCTAAAAAAAATTACATTGCTACTATTTGCAATACTTTCTACAAATATTTTTGCGCAAAAAAATAATTCTAAAATTGAAAGCCCAAAATTGGTTGTCGGCTTGGTCATAGACCAAATGCGTTGGGATTATTTGTATAGATATTATGATAAATATGAAAAAGGTGGTTTTAAAAGACTTTTGAAAGATGGTTATTCCTTAAATAATGTCACTATCAATTATTTACCAACTTATACAGCGGTTGGTCATACAACAATTTACACAGGATCTGTTCCCGCAATTCATGGTATTGCTGCAAATGATTGGTTTGATAAATCTCAGGATAAAGAACTTTATTGCACATCCGATGAAGAAGTGAAAACTGTAGGAAGCTTAGATGAAAAAGTTGGAAAACAATCACCTAGAAATCTTTGGAGCACTACCATTACAGATCAATTGATGTTGGGTACTAATTTTAAATCAAAAATAGTAGGCGTTTCTTTAAAAGATAGAGCATCTATTTTACCAGCTGGTCACAATCCTACTGGTGCTTTTTGGTTTGATGATTCTACTGGTAATTTTGTAACCAGTACATATTACATGAATACTTTGCCAAAATGGTTGCAAGATTTTAACGCCAAAAATATTGCTGATGATTTGGTAAAAAACGGCTGGAATACCTTGTTACCAATTTCTGAGTACACAGAAAGTTCGGCAGATAATTCGGAATGGGAAGGTCTTTTGGGAACTGCGAAAACGCCAACATTTCCTTATGATAATTTGCCGGCAGATTATTTAGCAAAAAAAGACAATATTAGATATACGCCTTTTGGAAATACTTTGACGTTGAAGGTTGCAGAAGCTGCTTTGAATGGAGAAAAAATGGGAAGTGACAATGTTACAGATTTTTTAGCCATCAATTTGGCATCTACAGATTATGCAGGTCATAAATTCGGACCAAATTCTATAGAGGTTGAAGATGTATATTTGAGATTAGATAGAGATTTAGCCATGTTTTTCGAAATGTTAGATTCAAAAATAGGGAAGGGGAAATATACGGTTTTCTTATCTGCAGATCATGGTGGTGCGCATTCCGAAGGTTTTATGGAAGCTCATAAAATGCCAACTGGTTTTTATGGAGAAGATGCCAAAAAAAATTATTTAAAATCTTTAAAAGACAAATTTAATGTTGAAAAATTAATATCAGATGTTGCGAATAGCCAAGTTTATCTAAATTCCAAAGAGATTGAAAAAAATAATCTAAACGAAGCAGAAGTGAAAGAATATTTAATCAAACAATTATTAAAAGATCCAACAATACTATTTGCTGTAGATATGAAAAAAATTGCGGAAAGTAGCATTCCAGAGCCTTTGAAATCTAGAATTATTAATGGTTACAATTGGCAGCGAAGTGGCGATATTCAAATAATTTACAGAGATTCTTATTTACCAAGCTACTCAAAAAAAGGGACAACACATGGCTCTTGGAATTCTTATGACGCTCATATTCCATTAATTTTTATGGGTTTTGGGATAAAAAAAGGAGATAGCAACAAAGAATATCACATGACGGATATTGCACCAACTCTTTCAGCGCTTCTAAAGATAGAATTTCCAAGCGGCAATATAGGAAAGACTATTGATGAAGTTTTAAAATAATAAAAGCATAAATTTTTTCATAAAAAAAACGCATCGAAAAGATGCGTTTTTTTTTTGTTAATTTCTATTAATGAGATTGTTGCATATCAATAACTTTGTCTAACACAGTTTTCATTTTTCTTACTGCTCCATCAAAAGCTTGGTGAATTTCAGATGCATTGTGAGAAACTCGTTCAGGGTTTTTGTGTTTCACTCTCGCTTCAATCACGCATTTTTTGTCGTCTGGTGTATTTTTATCGCTATTTTCGTCAGAAAAATAAACTTCAAAACGGGTAACATAATTATCAAATCTGCCCAAAGCTTTTTCAGTTTCCATGATATAATTATCAATAAATCTTTGGTGTCCTTCGATGTGATTGTCGGTATTGATTTTAACGTCCATATTCAATTATTTTGTTTGTTAATGCTAATTTACAAAAAATATTCAGCATCTAGACGAACAAATTTTATAATATTTTCTTAAAATTATTCACCATCATCATATAATTCTAAATAATATTTGAAAGTAAAATTTTCCACCTCTTCTTCTGCATCTTCCATAGTATTAATTAAATCTTCAAAATCTTCTAGCTGATCTACGCTCATGTTTTCAAATTCTAGTTCCAAAGGCATTTCTGCATCACCCGTTATGAAATCAAAAAGTGCATCCAAATTGTCCCCAAAGTATTCTGGTAAAGTTATAATTTCTTTCAATGCAGCATAGAAATCTTCCATGTCTGCTATATTTGTGAAGTCTATTTTCATATTTTCTAAGTTTTTTGATTCAATTTTTAAAATTGACTTTTAAAATTAACTATGAACTGTGTATCATTGTTTTTCAAAAGTTTTGTAATGATTTTTAGTGAGCCATACTTCGCCATTATCATTAAATACGATACGATCTGCATTTCTATTTCCGCAATTATAATTCACATCTGCTTCATAATATTTTCCTTTTGGCAAAGTTTTTTCTCTATTGCTAAAGTTGTCTCCGCCAATCGCTTTTCCGGGCAAAACATCACAAAGATTGCCTTTGGAAGGAGTCCAGCCCAAATTTTTTGCTTCATTTTTGGTCATGTAATATTCTGGTAATTCTTTATTAGCTTTCACAAAGTTGACAACTAAATTTTCTTCCGTTAGTGCATCTATACTTTGTGAATTGGAAATGCTCGAAGGTTTGGAAGGAGTTGAAGATTCTATTTTATTTGAATCTTTTTTCACCACGTTATAATTTTGGTAAACATACATTCCTAAAATTCCCACCAAAGCACCAATTAAAAATTGGAAAAACACTTTCTTTTTTTCTTGCGTCATTTTAATAAGTTTATATTGTGAGGTTGTGCCTTATGGCAAATTCCAACGAGTTAAAAAGTTTCTTTTTGTCAAAAATTATCTCCAATCTTCTGGAATATCACAAACAGGAATTGGGTTTATTTTATGTTGCGCCGCTTTATTCATTTTAGAAAATATTTTGTAAACTTCCAAATCTCTACCTTCATAATCTGCTTCGGCTTTCGTACCATATTCCTTTTGAATTTTCTCTAATTCTGGATAGGTTGCGCCAATTTGCTGTTCATCTGTTCTTTCTACATCCCACAAACCATCTGTAGGAATAGCGTTTTGAATAGATTCTACCAAATTCAACGCTTTTGAAAGTGCATAAACTTCTGTCTTGTACAAATCTGCAATTGGTGAAACATCAACTCCACCATCGCCGTATTTTGTGTAGAATCCTATGCCAAAATCTTCTACTTTATTTCCGGTTCCACAAACCAGTAGACCGTTTATTTGCCCATAATAATATAATGTAAGCATTCGCAATCTACTTCTTGTGTTGGCAAAAGCCAGTTTTTCTGCGGGGAAATCTGCATCATTCACATCAAACGTAGCATGCAAATTTTCGAAAGCGGGAGTCAAATTGATGCTCATCGCTTTCACATTAGAAAATTTTTTTTTAAGATCTTCAATATGTTCCCAAGCTCGGTTTACTTGATCTTCTTTCTGGCGAATAGGCATTTCTAAAAGCAGGATTTCCAAACCCGTCATTGCACACAAAGTAGAAACTACTCCAGAATCTACACCACCAGAAACTCCAAGTACAAAACCATTTACGTTGGCTTTCGTCGCATAATTTTTCAACCAATCTACGATGTGATTTATTATTTTGTCTGTTTGCATATTTTAATTTTTAAATAAATTATTCAAGATTTACACACAAAGAAACGTAATTATTTAAAATTATTATGATTAAAATATCTTTTAACTATTTATTTTAAGAATTACATCAAAATTCTTTGTAGGATTATATTTTTATTACTTTTGCACCTAAAATTTAATTACAATAATTTGAACTTTTGTTTCTAACTAAGATTATTTTAAATATATGTAATTCAATGCTTTAAATAATTTAAAATAAATAATTTAATGAAAAAAACAATCCTCTTTTCTTTTTTGTTTTTAATGCTGATTCTCCAAAGTTGCAAAAAAGACGTTGAAAACCGATGGGAAATAACTGAAGATTTCGATAAACCTTCTGTTACCATCAACGATATTTCCAAAGATTACTACAATGAAGCTATAGAACTAGAAAATTTTCAAAAAAAATATCCTTGGTTTCAGGGTACCGTTACAGATAGTGCATTTGCCAAAAGAAGAGCCAGTAAAGAAGAACAAAAAGTATACAAAGAGGCTGCATCTAAAGTGGATTTGAAAAAATTGAGTACAGATCTTTCAACATTATTTGGTCGTATTCAATATTATTTTCCTGAATTTAAAAGTCCAACAGTTTTCACATTTTCCTCTGCTACACAAATGGCAGAAGAACCAGTAATTTTTGATCCGAAAAGTAATTTTCTATTCATAGATATTTCTGGTTTTTTAGGTGAAAATAATGCTTTTTATAAAGGTATAGAGCCTTATCTTCAAAAATCTATGAATACCCAAAATATGCTGCCAAAGATTGCGGAAAGTATTGCAATCAGGTTGATTCCTTTTAGCAGTACCAATCAAAAATTTTTAGATCAAATGGTATATAGTGGTAAAACGATGATTCTTCAAGATGCTTTTTTACCAGAAATTCCAGATTATTTGAAGATGCATTACACTCAAAAACAGTATGATTGGGCGATTGCAAATGAAGGAAATATTTGGGATTATTTTGTAGAAAGCGATTTGCTTTTTTCCGCAGATACGCGTCTGCAAGATCGTTTTATTTCTCCAGCACCGTTTTCCAAATTTTACACAGAAATAGATAACGAATCTTCTCCGCAAGTGGGAATTTTTACAGGATGGCAAATTTGTAGAAAATTTTTGATGGAAAAACCAGAAGTTTCTCTAGATAAATTTATAGAAATGGATGCTACGGAAATCTTTAATCAGTCTGAATATAAACCAAAAGACTAATGTAACAATCTAATAATTTAACAATGTAACAATTGGTAAACTGTTAGATTGTTTTATTAGTAAATTAAAAAATTAATTATGAGAACAACAAATATCAATATAAAGGTAGAATTAGACGAAAACCATGTTCCAGAAAAGATTCTTTGGAATGCTGAAGATGGTGGAATTACAAATGAAGAAACAAAAGCAACCATGATTTCCGTTTGGGACGATAAAACGATGGAAGCACTACGCATTGATCTTTGGACGAAAGATATGCCAGTAGATCAAATGAAAATGTTTTTGCATCAAATAATGGTTTCTCTTTCTCAAACCTATGAAACGGCAACAGGTGAAGAAGATGTAGCAGCTTGGCTACACGAAACTGCGGAAACATTTGCTGTGAAAGCAGCGATAAAAATGTAGTGTTTTAATGTAACAATTTATCAATGTAACAGTTTACCAATTGGTAAACTGTTACATTTATACATTGGTAAACTAAATCAAATATGAAATTCAACACAAAAGTAATTCATGGTGGACAAAAGCACGAACCTGCAACAGGATCTGTGAATGTTCCTGTGTTTTTAACGTCCACATTTGCACAAACTTCGCCCGGAAAACCCATTGGAGCATATGAATATGCGAGAGCTGCAAACCCAACAAGACAAGCGTTGGAAGATAGTTTGGCAAGCATAGAAAACGGAGCAAGAGGTTTGGCCTTCGCATCTGGTTTGGCTGCGATAGATTGTGTTTTAAAATTATTAAATCCTGGAGATGAGGTAATTGCCGTAGACGATTTGTATGGTGGAACGTATAGACTTTTCACAAAGTTGTTTGAGAAATATCAATTGAAATTTACATTTTGCGATTTTGATGAAGCTGAAAATTTAGCACAAAAATTATCGGAAAAAACTAAATTAATCTGGATAGAAACACCCACGAATCCATTGATGAAATTGGTAGATATTAAAAAAGTTTGCGATTTTGTGAAAGATAAAAACATATTGGTAGCTGTAGATAATACTTTTGCCACACCATATCTTCAAAATCCAATAGATCTAGGAGCAGATATTGTAATGCATTCTGCTACAAAATATTTGGGCGGACATTCGGATGTGATGGCAGGAGCATTGATTGCGAAAGATGCAGAATTGGGAGAAAAATTGCATTTTATACAATTTGCAAGCGGAGGAATTCTAGGTCCGCACGATTCTTATTTGGTTTTAAGAGGTATCAAAACATTGGCATTAAGAGTACAAAGACATTCTGAAAATGGATTGATCGTAGCAGAGTTTTTGGAAAATCATCCTGCTGTAAACAAAGTTTTTTATCCAGGATTGAAATCTCATCCACAACACGATTTAGCTAAAAAACAAATGTCTGGTTTTGGTGGCATGTTATCTTTCACTTTTAAGTCTGGAAGAAAGGAAGATGCCATAAAATTTTTAGAAAATTTGAAAGTTTTTACACTTGCAGAATCTTTAGGTGGCGTAGAATCTTTGGCAAATTATCCAACCATGATGACGCATGCATCTATTCCAGCCGAACAAAAATTAGCATTGGGAATTACTGAAGATTTGGTGAGATTAAGCGTTGGAATTGAAGATGTGGAAGATTTGATACCAGATTTAGGCAATGCTTTTCATTAATAAAACAATTTTGCAATGTTCCAGTTTAACAATTTTTAAATTGGTGTTTTGTTAAATTTTCACATTGTTACACTTTATAACTATGACAGAATTTCAAAAATATATTCAACGGTATGTAGATTTGCTTCCTTCAGAAAATTGGATGCAACAATTGATTCATTCTGAAAATCAAACCTTAGAAATTTATTCTAAATTGGATGATGAATCTTCCCTTTTCAAGTATGCAGAAGGGAAATGGTCTCTAAAAGAAATATTGCAACATTTGATAGATTGCGAAAGGATATTTCAATTTCGTGCTTTATCTTTTTCTAGAGGAGAATCGCACAATTTACCAGGTTTTGATGAAGAAATTTATGCAAATAATGCTAATGCAGATTCCAGGAAATTACAAGATTTAATTGATGAATTCACAGTGGTTCGACAATCAAGCTTGCTTTTGTTTAAAAGTTTTTCCAAAGAAATGCTTGCCAATAATGGTTTTGCAAACGACAACGAGATTTCTGTAGAAACTATTGGAAAATTAGTTGTTGGCCATAATTTGCATCATTTAAATGTGATTATAGATAAATATTTAAAATTAAATTAAAAATGTCAGATCAAAATAATATTACAAAAGCATTAGAAACCTTAAAAAACGGTGGAACAATCCTTTATCCAACAGATACGATTTGGGGAATTGGTTGCGATGCGACGAATGTTGAAGCTATTGCAAAAATTTTCGACCTCAAAAAAAGAGATCCATCTCAATCCTTCATTATTTTGGTTGAGACAGAAAAACGACTCCAAGATTTGGTAGATGTGCCAGAGATAGCTTGGGACATTATGGATATGAGCGAAAAACCTGTAACGCTGATTTACGAAAAAGCCGAAGGATTGCCCAAAGAATTGCTTGCAGAAGATGGTTCTATTGCTATAAGATTAGTAAAAACAGATTTTTGCAAAAAAGTAATTACAAAATTAAATAAACCATTGGTTTCAACTTCCGCAAATTTCAGTGGAGAAAAAAGTCCGATGAAATTCTCAGATATTTCTGATGAAATAAAGAAAGCCGTAGATTTTGTAGTAGAAGATCCAGAAGATAAAGTTTCAGAATTTCCAGGTTCTTCAATTATCAAAATTTGGAAAGACGGTAGAATAAAGGTAATTCGGGAATAGAATTTTTTCTAAAAATATATACAAAATTTATATTTAATTAAAAGCTAAACAAACATATTTAAAAGGAAAATCTGTATTTATTGTATCATTATTAGTAATTGGAATTACAATTTTGACAGTTTATTTAACCGGCGAAAAATATAATCGAACGTTATCATCCAATCTATATTATTCGCTTTCAATAATTGGTATTTCGCTATTTCTTTTTATGACTTACGGACTTTATAAGGGGGTAAAATTATGAGATGATTTCCCGAAATATAGAGATTTTAAAATTGGATTTTTCTTCGCTAAATCAGGAACTGCTCCAGATGTCCCATTAATAGAAGGAGGAGATGGATTTGGCGGATTAATTGTGTCTATTTTACTCTGGATTGCTATTACTATTTTAATTTTTTTAGGTCTGATCGTACTAGAAGCATTTTTTTGGGTTTCCATTTTTATAATTCTTGCGATGCTTTATTGGGTGTTTTTTCGAGCGTTAAGATTAGTGTTTTCAAAATATCCAGATACGCAAGGTAAATTAGAATTTGCAGCTCTTTATTCTTTAGGATATACTTTTCTTTATGTAGGTTGGTTTTTCATTATTGTATATCTAACCGAATTTTTTTAAATAAAAATTTAAATATTTCACATCAAAACTTATCTTTGCTCAAAATTTCAGACTTTTTTAATGACTATCAACCTTACACAAAATAAAAATTTCAAACTTTTCAAAACTATTTCTGCTGTTGCTGCAGATAACAAACAATCCGTATATATTGTCGGTGGTTTTGTGAGAGATCTATTACTAGACAGAAAAGAACCTACAGATATAGATTTCGTCACAGAACAAAGTGGAATTGATCTTGCAAAAGCCGTGGGAAAAGCATTAGATCCTAATTTAAAAGTAAGTATTTTCAAAACCTATGGTACCGCAATGATTAAATTTAAAAATTTAGATTTAGAATTTGTGGGCGCCAGAAAAGAAAGCTATTCGGAAGATAGCAGAAACCCATCGGTAGAAATTGGAACATTAAATGATGACCAAAAACGCCGAGATTTTACCATCAATGCATTGGCAATTTCTTTAAATTCAGAAAATTTTGGAGAATTGATAGATCCTTTTGAAGGGCAAAAAGATTTAACGAAAAAAATTCTAAAAACGCCATTAGAACCTTCTCAAACCTATTCTGATGATCCTTTGAGGATGATGCGCGCCATCCGTTTTGCCTCAACTTTAAATTTTACAATTGAAGAAAATTCTCTTCAAGCGATTAAAAATGAAGCAGAAAGAATCCGCATCGTTTCTATGGAAAGAATTATGGTTGAATTTAATAAAATTATGCTTTCCAAAAAACCATCCATTGGTTTGAAATTACTAGAAGAAACAGGATTGCTAGATTTATTTTTACCCCAACTTACCGCGTTAAAAGGAATTGAAGAAAAAGAAGGACAAACGCACAAAGACAATTTTTGGCATACTTTGGAAGTGGTAGATAATATTTGTGAAAATACAGAAAACCTTTGGTTAAGATGGGCTGCATTGCTTCACGATGTTGGAAAGGCACCTACCAAAAAATTTATAGATGGCATTGGTTGGAGTTTCCACGGTCACGAATTTTTGGGCTCAAAAATGGTGAAATCTATTTTTTATCAATTGAAATTACCTTTAGGAAGCGACATGAAATATGTGCAAAAAATGGTGAAACTTTCTTCTAGACCAATTTCTTTGATAGACGATGGTACGTCCGATTCTGCATTGCGAAGATTGCTTTTTGATGCTGGCGAAGATTTAGAAGATCTTTTTATCTTAAATAAAGCGGACATCACGACCAAAAATTCTAAAAAACAGGAGAAATTTAAACAAAATTTTGAATACGTAGCAGAAAAAATAAAGGAAGTAGAAGAGAAAGATCAAGTGAGGAATTTCCAACCGCCAATTTCTGGGGAAGAAATTATGGAATTATTTAATCTAAATCCTGGTAGAGAAATTGGAATTTTGAAGGAGAAAGTGAAAGAAGCAATTTTAGATGGCGAAATTCCCAATGAAAAAATTGCCGCCAGAAAATTTGTGATTAAAGAGGGAGAAATACTTGGACTGAAAATTCAAAATTAGATTTAAGGTAGAATCATATTCGTCTTTTCTTTAAGGTTATATATGGTATTTTATTTATTAATGCCTGTATCTTGTGCATTTTGGGTGTTTTTTAAAATTTTAACTTTAGAAAATGCGGTTTCTTTTAAAGTGTTCATTTTTAAGTATTTATTCCATATCAAATCTAGTGAAACAAGCTATTAAATGAGGAAAATTAATATTTATTGAAATAAATAAGTTTTAGCCGGTATAAAATACAGCGTATAAACTTGTAAAAATTTTAAGCTACAGAAAATTTTAATTCAATTAAAACAGATGTTAAAATTTGTTAAAATTAATATTAATAAAATAAGTAAAATCTGAATTTTGTGATTATATTTGTTTCAATTAAATCATTTAAAAATTCACAAATTGAAGAAATTTCTTTTCCTCATCATTCCTACTATTCTACTTTTCAATTCTTGCGAAAGCAAAGTTGAAAAAGTAATTCCGGCGTTCTATTACTGGAAATCAGATTCTTATTTTTCTGATAAGGAAAAAGAAATTACAGACGAACAGAATATTCAAAAAATGTATGTAAAATTTTTTGAGGTAGATTATAGTGATGCTTTAGGGAATTTTCCAATCGCAAAAACTAATTTTAGCGCAAACAATTATTGTAATGATAATAAGTTTGAGTATGAAATAATACCAACGGTTTATCTGAAAAATATCGTTTTCAAAAAAAGTACAAAAGCAGAATTGGTACAATTAGCGGACGATGTTAATTTTTTAATCAATAAATACACAAAAGAAAGGCTTGATTCTCTAGAGATAAAAGAATTTCAAATGGATTGCGATTGGACGGAATCTACCAAAGACAATTATTTTTATTTTTTGAAAGAATTGAAAAAAGTTTCATCTAAATCTCTTTCTTGCACACTGCGTTTATATCCCTACAAATATCCCGACAAAATGGGTGTTCCGCCGGTTGATAAAGCTACATTGATGTGCTATAATCTCATCAATCCTCTGGAGAATTCTGCGAAAAATTCTATTCTAGATTTAGATGAATTAAAAAGTTATCTCAGTGGAAAGCAAAATTATCCTTTGCATTTAGATGTTGCGCTGCCATTATATTCTTGGTCACAATTGTATCAAAATAATCAATTTCAAAAAATAATTTACACGGGCAAAGAATTTCAAAAAAGCATGAAGAAAATTAAACCTTTGTGGTATGAAGTTACAAAAGATACCGCAATAGACTATGAAACATATTTGAAAGTGGGCGACAAAATTAAATATGAGGAAATAGATGCAAACACAATAAATAAGGCAATTTCCATCTTGAAAAATGAGCTGAGAATGGATAAAGAAATCACAGTTAGCTTATTCCATTTAGACGAAAACCAATTAAGCAATTACAGCAATGAAGAAATTAGTAGCTTTTATAGCAGTTTTACTAAGTAGTTTTACTTTTGCCTGCGGATTTTATCTATCTGGTGATGATGTACGGATGAATTTCATCAACGGAAATAATTTTGGGTTTCAACAATATAATTCATTTTATTATTCCTTAAATAGTTTCTCACCAAATTCAGAAGATTCAGTTCCAAATTTTAAAAATGAGATTTTATGGAAAAATTATTGTAAAAATAGAGTTTCGGTATCAGAAATTTCTTTCTTTTTAAAGAAGTACGAATACTCTGACATCAAACCAGAATCCAACAATTTATTTCTAAAATTTTTATTTAAAAATAAAGATAAAGAAGCTATACAATATCTAAAATTTGCAAAAAACTGCGAGTATTTCAATACTTGGCAAGATGATCCTTGGGAAAGAGAAGACAGCACATCAACGGTAAAAAGAAAAAATCTACTGAAAAATGCAGTCACTTTTGCTAAAAAATCAAAGAATGCAAACATTAAAAAAAGATATGCATTTTTGGCAATGAGATTGGCGTTTTATAATAAAAACGAGGATGAAATTCGGAAAATCTACTCGGATAATTTCAATATTAAAAAGCAGAATGATGTTATTGATTATTGGGCTTTGTATTTTCGAGCAATTGTTGAACAAAATGCGCCATTAAAAAATTACTATCTCGCTAAGGTTTTTGATGCATGCCCGGAAAAAAGATTTGTTTCTTGGCAATATTTTTCTTCGAGTACTAATAAAGACGAGGTTTTAAAATATGCTAAAAATAGTGTCGAGAAATCTCAAATTTTGATGATGTACAGTTTGTACAACCCTGAAAAAAACATTGAAAATATTGAGGAAATGTATCAAGCTAATCCAAATTCTGATGCCTTAAGTTTTTTACTTTTCAGAGAAGTGAGTAAACTTGAAAATTGGATTTTCACACCTTACTATACTTTATTTTCAGATTATTATTCTGGTAATGAAAATGAAGAACAATCTACACAAAACGTGTTGGATAGAGTTCTAATTGATAGAGCCTACGCTCAAAAATTGCTTGAATTTATAAATACTGCAGATATTTCTACAGTAAATAATCCAGAATTCTGGCTTCATGCAAAGGCAGAATTGCTCTTTATGACAAAAAATTATAAGGAAAGTTTGCAATTAATTTCTACAATTGAAGAAAGAAAGGACTACAAAAACGATAAAAATTTAGATTTACTAAAAGCCCTGAATCTAACAGCAAATCAAACTATTGGAAATGCAAAATTATCTGATGAAGTACAGCAAATTATTTTAAAAAATAAGGACAATAAACAATTTTTATTTGCCATTGGTAGAGAATTGGAATATCTAGGAAATACAAATGATGCTGCATTTTTGTATTCTGCATTGCAAGATTTTTCTTCTAATTCTTATGACGAGAATTTTATTTATTTTAAATCTTTGCAAAATAAAAACCAAACGTATGGCATTTTATTTTACGATTATTTCTCTTATATAGATGCGATATACACGCCAATGCAATTGCAATATTTCATCAATAATTTAAAAAATCAGAAAAAATTTGTGGATGGTTTTTATTACAGATTGCATAAGATTGATGATACAGAAATCAATTCTCTACAAGATTTGCTGGGCACTAAATATATTAGGGAAAATAAATTAAATCTTGCCCTTCAATCTTTCCAAAAATTAGATAAGGGATATTTGGAATCTCAAGACGTTTTGTGGGAAAAAAACACTGCCGATAATAATTTTAAAAATCAATTTGTGTTTGATGAAAATCCGTTTTACAACCTTAAGTACACACCGAATTTTATAGAAGAGAAAGAAAGTTTTAGATTAAATAAATTGACCATCACCAAAAAATTGGTAGAATACATCAACAAAGCGAATAATCCTGCAGAAAAAGACCGTGATTGTTATAATTTTCTGGTGGCAAATTGCTACTACAATATGTCTAAATATGGAAGCGCTTGGATGATGCGTAGATATTCCTGGACCATGATTACAGATTATTCTCTTCAAAATGACGATGATGAATTTAATAGCAACAATCTTGCTAAATACTATTATGGAAAAGCTAAGGAAAATTCAAAATCAGAGAAATTTCAAATGTTATGTTTGAGGATGCAAGGAAGATGTGAAAATAATAAATTAGATTATAACGCAAATGAAATGTATGGATATTGGCATGATGATGAATACATTGAACAGAGATTTTCCAAAAATAAATTTTATCAAGAATTAAAAAAATCATCCAGCGATTATGAGGATTTAATGAGTTCTTGCAATTCTTTTAAAGAATATTTTAATTCTAGAAAATAATATTTTTCAGTTTAAATTTCCTATTTTTACTAAAATTTAAAAGTAAAATATGGCAAATATTACATTAGGCGGAAACGCGATCAATACCATCGGTAATCTACCAGAAGTTGGATCTGAAGCAATGGATTTTAATTTGGTAGATAAAAATTTAACAGAAAAAACCATGCAAGATTTTGCTGGAAAAAAGAAAATTTTAAATATTTTCCCAAGCATTGATACAGGAGTTTGTGCAGCATCTGCAAGAGCATTTAATGAAAAAGTGGGCAATGAAGAAAATACTGTTGTCATCAATGTATCCAAAGATTTACCTTTTGCACTAGAGCGTTTTTGTGCGGCAGAAGGTTTGGATTATGTTACCAATTTATCAGATTTCCGTGGTAGTTTCGGGCAAGATTTTGGTGTAGAGATTACGGATTCTGGTTTTAAAGGTCTTTTGAGCAGAGCCGTTATCGTTTTAGATGAAAACAATAAAATTTTGTATACAGAACAAGTTCCAGAAATTGGACAAGAACCAAATTACGAAAACGCTTTGAACGCGTTGAAATAATTATTTAGCAGTTACAATTCAAAGTTAAAATAAAAGTTCTAAAGTTATTTAGAACTTTTGTTTTTAAATTTTACAATTAGATTTATGTCATATATTACAGTAGAAATCACAATTTTGAAACCACTAGATTTAATTTGGGAGTGCTTCACAGATAGAGATCATATAGAAGAATGGTATTTTGCGAGCCAAGATTGGCATTGTCCGAATGCAGAAAATAATTTTGAAGTAGGAGGCACTTTTAATTACAGAATGGAGGCAAAGGACGAAGATTTTGGTTTCAATTTCACCGGTGTTTTTGATGAAATTACTACTAATGATGTCATAAAATATCATCTTGATGATGGTAGAAAAGTAGATGTGAAATTTAAAAATGAAACTGAAAATAGCGTGAAATTGATTCAGAATTTTGAGGCAGAGAAAGAAAACCCCCATAATTTGCAGAAAAAAGGTTGGTTTGCCATTTTAAATAATTTCAAAAATTACGTAGAAAATTATGAAGAACAGATAATAGAATAAGTTCTATTTACCGATTATAGAATCTTGATAATTGCGCAACGTAAAATTGATGATGGCTTCTACAATATCGCCCATAGATTCACAGTTTTTCAAACTATTGTCTTTCAAAGAGTCGTAGATTTCCATTTTCAGAGTTTCCATCTTTTCGTATGGTGCAATTTCGTCTTTCTTCATTATTTTTATCAATCTATTTAATCTCTTTTTCCCCACCAACATGCGTTTTGCTAGTAAAGATCTTTCTTCTTTTTGGTATTGCCGTATAGAAGATTCATCTATATTTTTTGCAACCAGTTGCACATATTCCAAATTTTCTCTAAAAAATTGAGGCTTGTATAAGTTCATTTTGCCTTCATAGCTTTGCTGATCAAAATCGATACTTCGGATCCTATATTGCATTTGATCAAAATCCGGCGTCAAAACAATTACAAAATTATACGCTCTTTGATCGCCTAAAAGTCTCAAAAAACAACGTTCGTTAAATTTCACGAACTCTTTTGCAAGCCGAATTCTATCAGTATTTTCATTCAAATATTTTTCTAAATAAAGATCGCCAGGAATTCCCGCAATATGCTCTTCAATTAAAGTATTTTGATAGACTAAAAAATTAATTCTGTTTGGCGAAAGTATGTATTCTAATTCCAACCCGTAAATTCTAGAAGCGTCGGCTTTTTTTACGTAAAAATAATCGTGATTATCATTAAATTGGTTGCGGATTTTAATTCTAAAAGGATGAGAATTTCCGAAAGTGCAAAAATCTATGCTGTCTACCACCATGTTAGCAATTGCATCTTCGTTTCCATCTGAATTTAAACGTTGGTAAATTTTTATCAAATTTTCATGAATTTCGTTCATTTCATGATAGTTGTACATCACCCCTTCCCAAAGTGTATCTTTACCATCTTTGTCTAGAATAGGGAAATTATCCGTAAACCGTAGTAAATCTTCGTAAGTAATTGGAGATTTAAAAGTTCTACTATAAATCTTCAAATACTGAAGCAAAGGCTCATTAATAGGATAGGTGGTCTTCTTTTTAGAAATTTTGAAATCAGATTCTGGGTTGCTGTTCATAGAGATTCTTTGTTTCGTGAATATACAAAAACAGATTGAAGTTTTCAATACAAAGTATCTGCAAAAATTTTAATAGGACGGGTTTTCCCTTTTTATTTTTATTAAATTTGCTCTTGCAAAATTGAAATTTGAAAGATTATTATTATTTTCTTGGTGTAGAAAGAGATGCTTCTTCGGAAGACATCAAAAAAGCCTTTCGCAAGCTTTCCTTAAAATATCATCCTGATAAAAACGAAAATGATGATTTTTTTGCCCTTCGTTTTCGAGAAGTGAAAGAGGCTTATGAAATTCTGGGAAAAGAAGACAGTAGAACTTTCTACGATGCAAATTCTTCCCGTTCAGAAAGATCTTATAGAAATAATTTGCCGGCTACCATTAAAAATTTTACTTCCAACAAAGTGCGTGCGCAAATGGGAGAAGAAATTATTTTAAAATGGAATACAACCAATGCAGATGTGGTAAAAGTATTGCCTTTCGGTTTAGAAAAACCTTTTGGAGAGAGAGCTTTCAAAGTGACGGGTTTTGTAGATGGAAAGTTTCAAATAATCTTGCATGCTCATAATTCTTTAACGGGCAAAACTGCAGTAAAAGCCCTTACTATAAGTCAAATATTCCCTGCGGATAAAGAAGAATTTCGTCAAGAAGTAGAAGATTTATTTCAAAAGACAAAACCGAAAAAAATACAACCCAAAATTCATCCTACATTTTGGGGGTTATTGATATTTCTTGCTTTTACTTTAGCCATCTATTTAATTTTTAGAGAAAAATAGATTTTTGCTGAGTTTTTAAAATTCAAGAGAAATATCAGTTTTTTTTAAGCCTTTATTTTTTAAAAATTATTGTATTTTTACGGATAGAATTTTTCTTAACTAATTTTTTCAAACCAAATAATTTTATGAATACAGTAGATTTTGTATACCGCCATATTCCACTAAATGAGGCAGATAGAGAAGCAATGTTAAAAGTAATAGGAGTTTCTAGTGCAGAAGAGCTTATATCTCAAACGATCCCAGATTCTATACGAGCAGACAAAGAATTGAATATTTCTGAATCACTTTCTGAATATGAAATGCTTCGTCATTCTAAGGAATTGGCTACAAAAAATGGTGATTTCATGAATTATATAGGTTTCGGATATCACAACACTATTTTGCCATCCGCAATCAAGAGAAATATATTAGAAAATCCATCTTGGTATACTGCGTACACACCATATCAAGCAGAGATTGCACAAGGTAGATTAGAAGCATTATTAAATTTTCAAACCGTTATTGCAAATCTTACAGGTTTTTCTTTAGCAAATGCATCTCTTTTAGACGAATCTACTGCAGCTGCAGAGGCTATGCATATGTTTTTTGAAAGCAGAACCAAAGATCAAAGAAAATTGGGTGCGCAGAAATTTTTTGTTTCAGATCTTGTTTTGCCACAAACTATTGCCGTTTTAAAAACAAAAGCAGAAGGTTTGGGAATTGATGTAATTGTTGGAAATCACAAATCTCATCAATTTAATGATTCTTACTTTGGAGTAATGCTTCAATATCCAGGTAAAAATGGTGTGATTTACGATTACACAGAAAATATAAAATATTATAAAGAACACAACTTACAAGTAGTAGTAGCTTGTGATCCTATGGCTTTGGTGAAATTAAAATCACCTGCAGATATGGGAGCAGATTGTGCAGTAGGAACTACCCAAAGATTCGGAATTCCGATGGGATATGGTGGTCCGCATGCAGCATTTTTCTCTTGTCATGAATCTTACAAAAGAGATATTCCAGGTAGAATCATTGGTGTAACCAAAGATAGATATGGAGGTCGCGCTTTAAGAATGGCTTTGCAAACGAGAGAGCAGCACATCAAAAGAGAAAAAGCAACGTCTAATATTTGTACGGCGCAAGTTCTTCTAGCTGTAATGGCAGGAATGTATTGTGTTTACCACGGGCCAACTGGTTTGAATTATATTGCAGATCAAATTCATTATAAAACAAATTCACTAAGCCAAGCCTTAAAATCTCTAGGTTTTGATGTTGTAGAAGAACCAATGTTTGATACCGTGAAAATTAGAATGCATGAAGATGAGAAGAATGTATTGATGAGAATGATGCGTGAGAGAAGCATTAATCTTAATTATTTTTCGGAAGATATCGTTAGTATTTCTACAAATGAATCTAGTACTTTAGAAAAATTAGATTTTCTTGTAGAGTCATTTGCTCAATATAAATCTAAACAGAGTTTTAAACTTCAAGTAAAAGAAGAATATTCTATACCGCAAGAAATGTTGCGTACAGACGCTATTTTGAAAGATGAAGTTTTTAATAAATACCACACAGAGACGGAATTGATGAGGTACATCAAAAGATTGGAGAAAAAAGATTTATCTTTAACTCACTCCATGATTTCCCTCGGTTCTTGCACCATGAAATTAAATGCTGCAACACAAATGTTGCCAATTTCTTGGGGAGAATGGGGAAGTGTACATCCATTTGTACCAACGGAACAAGCTGGTGGCTACCAAATAATGATCAAAGAGTTAGAAAAAGATCTTGCAGAAATCACAGGATTTGCGGGTACTTCTTTACAACCAAATTCTGGAGCGCAAGGAGAATATGCAGGTTTGATGGTTATCCGTCAATATCACAAATCTAGAGGAGATAAACATAGAAATATCGTGTTAATTCCACAATCTGCACATGGTACCAATCCTGCTTCTGCAGTTTTGGCAGGTATGAAAGTAGTAGTGGTGAAAAATTTAGAAAATGGAAGAATAGACTTTGCAGATTTACAAGCAAAAGCAGAATTGCACAGTGAAAATCTTGCAGCAGCAATGATTACATATCCTTCTACTTATGGTTTTTTTGATGCTAATATTAAAGAAATCACCTCATTAATTCATGAGCACGGTGGCCAAGTTTATATGGATGGCGCAAATATGAATGCACAAGTAGGATATACAAGTCCAGGTTTGATTGGTGCAGATGTTTGCCATTTAAATTTACACAAAACTTTCGCAATTCCACATGGTGGAGGTGGACCAGGAGTTGGCCCAATCTGTGTGGCAGCACATTTGGTTCCATTTTTACCAAGCAATCCTAACATCAAAATTGGAGGAGCACAATCTTTGGAAGCTATTTCTGGCGCACCTTATGGTTCTTCTTTGGTATTAAATATTTCTTATTCTTATATAAAAATGTTGGGTTCTTATGGTTTGAAAAAATCTACAGAATATGCAATTTTAAATGCGAATTATTTAAAAGAAATATTCGCAGAGCATTTCCCAATTTTGTATGCTAATGAAAATGGTAGGGTTGCGCATGAATGTATCTTAGATTTCCGCCAGTTCAAACAGTTCGGAATTGAGGTTACGGATATTGCAAAAAGATTGATGGATTACGGATATCATGCGCCAACAGTAAGTTTCCCAGTTGCCGGAACAATGATGATTGAACCAACAGAATGCGAAAGCAAAGAAGAATTGGATCGTTTTGCATCAGCTTTAATTAATATTAAAAAAGAAATTGAGGAAATCATCAATGGTGATGCGGATAAAGAAGACAACGTTCTTACAAACGCACCTCACACACAAGAGATTTTAATTTCTGATTCTTGGGACAAACCTTATAGCCGAGAAAAAGCTGCATATCCACTTGATTGGGTAAGAGAATACAAATTCTTCGCATCCGTTTCTAGAGTAGATGATGCTTACGGAGATAGAAATTTAGTTTGCACTTGCGAACCGATTGAAAGCTATATGGACTAAATTATTATTTATCTAAATTTTTAATTCCCGTTTTGATGATCATCACGGGAATTTTTATTTAAAGTTTTAACTAAAAAGTTGAATATTATAACATTTCTTAAATGAAAATTCATTATTTTGTCTGATATTAAAATATATTTATGGATTTCAATCAAATTACAGATTTATTAACAGGAAAACTTACAAATTGGGGGACTGCTCTCATAAAATTGCTTCCAAACATATTTTTAGCAGCAATTGTACTGGTTATCGGTTTTTACATTGCAAAATTTGTAAGAAGAATTTCAAAAAAATTAATAGGTAAAATTTCTCACAACATAACACTCAACAATCTCTTCAGTTCCGTCATTTATATGGTGGTTTTGGGAATTGTAATATTTACTGTTTTAAGTATTTTGCAACTAGATAAAGCGGTGACGTCAATTTTGGCTGGTGCTGGAATCTTAGGTTTAGCCTTGGCTTTTGCTTTTCAAGATATTGCTTCTAATTTTATGTCCGGTATTTTTATTTCCTTCAGAAAACCTTTGAAAGTAGGAGACATCGTGAAATTGAAAGATTATATGGGAAAAGTTATTTCTATAAATTTACGAGACACAGTTTTGCAAACATTTGAAGGGCAAACCATCATTATTCCTAATAAAGAGGTGTATCAAAATGCGATAGATAATTATTCTTACATTAACAAAAGAAGATTAGATCTTTCCGTTGGTGTTTCCTATGGAGACGATTTGGCAAAAGTGCAACAAATTACATTAGATGCCGTAAAAGATATCGCAGAACGTTCTCAAGAAGATGACGTTACCGTATTTTTTGTAGAATTTGGCGATAGCTCTATCAATTTATCCGTAAGAATCTGGCTGAATACTCCAGAACAAAGTGTGTACGTTAAAGTGAGAAGTGAAGCCATTATGAAAATAAAAATTGCTTACGATGCAAACGATATCATGATACCATTCCCAATCAGAACATTAGATTTTGGAATAAAAGGTGGAACTACAATGACGGAAATGCCAGTACGTTTTGCAAATCAACAGTAGATCATTTACAAGTAACAGAAAATTCCAGATTAGTTTTAATCTGGAATTTTTTAATCATACAGCATAATATTTAATGAATAGAATGTAATTTCTAATCATTCAGATATGAAATAAAATAACCTACTTCATTATTTATTAAATGTGTTTCGCTGCTTACAATTATTAATAACAGAGTTATTATAAAAATGGTTAATAAAGGTGCAACTCTTTTTAAGCAGTATTTATAATTAAATTTTTGACTTGTTTCCATAATTTTAATATTATTTAACCTTCTAAAAAATCTCTATCGGGGTTTCCATTTTCAACAAGAATCAAAATAGTATTTTCTTCAGAAAATGTTTTCATAATCGCAAAAGGAATAAATTGATAGTTGTTTTTTACTTCTTTTCTTAAACCAACTAATGGCAATTTATACTATAATGTTCCTTGTCCAGCATCTTAAATTCCGATTTTTTTAGAAAATAGTTGTCCAGTTATGCACCAACCTTCTGCTATAAATTTATTTTTAAGTTATGATGTTGCTTTTCTATAGTACTTTTATTATTTAAAAAATTCAATTCATCCCAAATAAAACACCGATTATTTGTTCATCAAAATTTTGAAGAATAATTTGTAAAGATAAGCGCAGTACTTAATTTAAACCGAAAAACTTAAATATTTGAAAGCAAATCTTCAAATATTTAAGTTTTTACGGTATATAGAAGTTTTTTCTAAATCTTAATAATCATTTTCAATTATTCCTCTTCTTCAACTTTTGCCATCAAACAATCACCCTCAAATTCCGAGGCGATGATTTCATCTTTATTCATCCAATATTCTGAGGTGATGAAGGTGTAATTATTTCCTTCCTTGTGATTCAATTCCCACAAAATATCTTCGGCTTGCTCAAATCTCGTTTCTGTAGACATATTTTCAGTAAACAACCTCTTTATAATATTACTATCAGAAAGTCCATTATTAAAGGATTTTAGTACAATTTCCTTGGTTATTTCGTCATCAAAGTCTCTTGGTTTCTCTATTTCAAAATTGACCAATGTCGCTTTGCAATTTAAAAATGTACCATTGTAGGCTTTAAAAAGCAATTGATTTATATTGAAAAGAGCATAGTGCAGATTAATTTCCGGATATTCTTCGCAGATTTTATCAAGCAGCATATCATTAGAAATTTGTGAAATCTGCCCTTCATTCAAATCTTCCGAAAGTTTGTAGGTTAATACAATTTCTGCGGCTTCATTAGGTTCAAAATCAGAGATGGCCATAAAAAGCATTTCTCGCAAATTTTCTGGTTGGATGGTTTTCGCATCTGGAAAATTAAACAAAGTTAAAAGTTGGATATAATCCTCATTCGTCCAATAATGCTCTATCTCTTCTAATGTTTCTGCGCTGTTTAATTTAATATTAAATTTCATATTTAAATTTTTTACAATGTAGAGAATAAAGCAGGGAATATATTATATGATGTACGTTTTTATTTTCATTAAATTTGCCAGCATGAATCTTAATCAGCTTTACACCAACCAACGCAGCGGCAATCATTCTACTTCTGTAGCATCTCGCACAGATTTTCAACGCGATTTTGATAGGATTATTTTTTCTTCTGCTTTCAGAAGATTGCAAAATAAAACACAGGTTTTTCCTTTGCCAGGTAGTGTATTTGTGCACAATAGATTAACGCATTCTTTAGAGGTTTCCTCAGTAGGTAGAAGTTTAGGAAGCTTGATTGGAACTTGGATTGTAGAGCATTGCAAGAAAGATATAAGCCTAGATTCGCAAGAATTTTATTTGCACAATTTAAGCAACGTTCTAGCTGCGGCTTGCCTTTGCCATGATGTGGGAAATCCTGCTTTCGGGCATTCTGGTGAAGATGCAATTGCTAGTTATTTTGAAAGAAATGAAACAGATTTGCTCACCAAATTTAATGAAAAAGAATGGGCAGATTTGGTTAATTTTGAAGGGAATGCCAATGCAATTCGGGTATTGACGCATCAACAAAATGGGAAAGATTTTGGTGGTACACAATTAACTTTTACCACTTTGGCAAGTATTGCAAAATATCCTTGTGAAGCTATCGCGAAAGATAAATCTCACATCCACCGCAAAAAATTTGGGTTTTTTCAAAATGAAAAGGAAACGTTTTTAGAAATTGCAAAAAACACGAATATTCTGCAAGAAAATGAAAACCCTATTGTTTTTAAAAGACATCCTTTTGTGTGGTTGGTAGAAGCTGCAGATGATATTTGCTACCACATAATAGATATGGAAGATGCACACAGATTGGGAATCGTTTCTACTTCCGATTGCGAAAATCTTTTTTTAGATCTTATCCAATCTGAGAATGCAAATTTGACGAGAGTAAAAGATAAAATGGCTTTAATTTCCAATAAAAATGAGCGGATATCTTACCTCCGAGCCAAAGTAATTAATGCATTGATCAATAAATCTGTTCAATTATACCAAGAAAATTTTGCAAATATTCTAGATGGAAGTTTGGAAAAACCACTTTTAGATTTATTTAAAAAAGAAAATCCTGCGTTTCAGGAAATTCAGAAATTTTCTATCGAAAATATTTATGCTTACAAAGCAGTTATTGAAATAGAAAATGCTGGATACAATGTTATGTATGAGCTTTTAGATCATTTTATACCTTCTATATTGAAAGAAAATCACCTTCGGAAGTCTTATGATAAAATGGCTTTAAAACTTTTGCCAGCGCAATTTAATTATCAAAACGGAACAGATTATCAAAAAACTTTGGGCGTGATAGATTTCGTTTCTGGAATGACGGATAATTATGCAACCGATCTTTATAAAAAAATAAAGGGAATTGAAATTGGAATGACCATGTAATTCTATTAAAATTTACGGAGTTTTATTCTGAAAATAATGAATAAAAAAATGCTGAATAGAATATAGATGAACGCAACTATAAAGTAGGGTTTCATCATTCTTAATCCGTCGATATCTTCCATTTGAAAATCGATATTGAATTGAATACAATAAAATAAAACAACTGCGATTGGAATTGCCGTAAACGTTAATAAAGAAAAGAAAGTATTGTTTCTAATTTGATTGTTTAAGTTTAAAAAATACGTGAAAGAACAAACCATCATCGCTCCTAAAAAAAGTGCAGTTAGGTAGATGTCTAAAAATAATTCTAAAATTTTTAAAATAAATTCAAAAAAATTACTTTCTTCTGTATCAATATTATTGAGCACAATTCTAAACCCGATATACAAAATGAGACTAAAAATGAGGTTGGAAAACCAAAATTTAAGTATGAATTTTTTTAATTTTTTATCTGCAGAGGATCTCATTTAAATGCCTTATCCAGAAAAAGCATTTTCAAGGCGATAACTAAAAGTAAGATTGCAAATAGTTTTTTCAATATTTCTTGCGGTATGTGGTTGGCATATTTTCCACCGAAATAGCCACCGATTAAAAAGCCAACTGCCAAAATACCTGCAATTTTAAAATCTACTGTACCTTCTTTATAATATTGAAAAGCAGCCAAAGCACCAATTGGCGGAACCATCATCAATAAGGTAGTTCCTTGCGCAGTCTGCTGAGAAAATCCTAAAAATAAAACCAATGCTGGGATTATTAAAACCGCACCTCCAATTCCCAAGAGTCCACTTAAAATACCAGCAATCACACCGATGATTATTACTAAAATCATTTCTTGTATTTCCATATTTTTATCATTTTGATTGATGCACAATTTACAAAAATTTATTTTTTTTAAAGCTTGAATTAATGCAAATTATCTTCAATAAAAGACTGGAAATATTGAATTAAAATTGTATCTTACCATCTAATATTTAAAATAAAAACGATGATGTATTTCTTAGGTGTTGTAGCCTTTTTTGGCTTTATTACTTTAATGGCCTCCTTTTTTACCGTGAAACAAGAATCTGCTGCAGTCGTGGAAAGACTTGGGAAATTTTTAAAAGTTTGTGATTCTGGATTGCATTTAAAAGTTCCGTTTATCGATCAAATTTCTGCAAGATTAAATCTGAGAATTCAACAATTGGATGTGATGATCGATACAAAGACTTTGGATAATGTTTTCGTCAAGATGAAGGTTTCTGTTCAGTACCAAGTCGTTAGAACAAATGTGAAAGATGCTTATTACAAATTAGAAAATCCGGAGAATCAAATTACTTCTTACGTTTTTGATGTAGTGAGAGCGGAAGTTCCAAAAACAAGATTAGATGATGTATTTGTGAGAAAAGATGATATTGCAAACGCTGTAAAATCTGAATTGCAAGATGCAATGCAAAGTTATGGGTATGATATCATCAAAGCTTTGGTTACAGATATAGATCCAGATGAGCAAGTGAAACATGCCATGAACAGAATTAATGCTGCAGAACGTGAAAAAACTGCCGCAGAATACGAATCTGAAGCACAAAGAATTAGAATTGTAGCCGTTGCAAAAGCAGAGGCAGAATCTAAAAAACTACAAGGACAAGGTATTGCAGACCAAAGACGTGAAATTGCAAAAGGTCTGGAAGAATCTGTAAGAATGCTAAATAAGGTGAATATTGGTTCGCAAGAAGCATCTTCTTTAATTGTGGTTACGCAACATTACGATACTTTGCAAGCAATTGGAGCGAACAATAGAAGTAATCTGGTATTGTTGCCAAATTCGCCAACTTCTGCAAGCAATATGCTAAATGATATGATGGCTGCAATGATTTCCGTTTCTAAACTAGAAGAAGCCGACAAAGGAAACTATCCACCTGCACCAGAAAGATACGGACAAAATCCACAAAACTAATTTTTACAAAAAGTAATATAATAGGATGAGTTTTTGCTCATCCTATTTTTGTGGCAAGTTATGAGAAAGAATAGAAGATTCACTTCAAGCAATTAGCAGTATTGCAAAAAAAAATCCCGAGAAATTTTCTCGAGATTTATAGTATTAAATTGTTTGTCAAAATTTATTTCCCAAACAAATTTCCGCCACCCATTGGCATTTTTGGCATTCCTTTGCTCATCATTTCCATCATTTGTTTACCTTGCGGTCCTTGCATCATTTTCATCATTTTGCCCATTTGTTCAAATTGTTTCATGAGTGCATTCACGTCTTCGATTTTTTTACCACAACCTTTTGCAATTCTGGCTTTTCTTTGGGTGTTAATTATTGATGGTCTGCGTCTTTCATCTGGCGTCATAGAATGGATAATCGCTTCTATACCTTTGAAGGCGTCATCGTTCATATCTACATCTTTTATGGCTTTACCAACACCTGGAATCATGCCCATCAAATCCTTCATGTTACCCATTTTTTTAATCTGCTGAATTTGCTTCAGAAAATCATCAAAACCGAATTCATTTTTGGCTATTTTTTTGTGTAATTTTTTAGCTTCCTCTTCATCAAATTGCTCTTGAGCACGTTCCACCAAAGAAACAACATCTCCCATTCCAAGGATTCTGTCTGCCATTCTTTCTGGATAGAACAAATCCAAGGCTTCCATTTTTTCTCCAGTAGAGATAAATTTTATCGGTTTTTCTACAACAGAACGTATCGTCAATGCAGCTCCACCTCGCGTATCACCATCTAATTTTGTAAGTACAACTCCATCAAAATTCAAAGCTTCGTTGAAGGTTTTTGCAGTGTTTACCGCATCTTGTCCCGTCATAGAATCTACTACGAAAAGAGTTTCATTAGGTTTGATGAAGTAGTGAATGCTTTTTATTTCATTCATCATTTGTTCGTCAATCGCCAAACGACCAGCAGTATCTACAATTACAACATCATGCCCATTTTCTTTCGCAAATTTGATCCCATTTTCTGCAATTGTGCTTGGATTTACCGCGCCTTCTTCTGTATAAACAGGAATTCCAACTTGGCCACCCAAAACTCTCAATTGTTCTACTGCAGCAGGCCTATAAACATCACAAGCAACCAAAAGTGGTTTTTTGTTTTTCTTTATTTTTAAATAGTTCGCTAATTTTCCAGAAAAAGTAGTTTTACCAGAACCTTGCAAACCAGCGATCAAAATAACGGTAGGTTTTCCAGTTAAGTTGATGCCTTCTTGTGTAGAACCCATTAATTCTACCAATTCATCATGCACAATTTTGGTCATCAATTGTCCTGGACTCAAACTCGTCAATACATTTTGTCCGAGCGCTTTATCTTGCACTCTTTTGGTTAGGTCTTTAGCAACTTTGTAGTTTACATCGGCATCTACCAAAGCACGGCGAATTTCTTTTACGGTTTCGGCAACGTTGATTTCAGAAATTTTGCCACGACCTTTGATGTTGTGAAGTGCTTTGTCTAGTTTATCTTGTAGATTGTTGAACATAATTGTAATTTAATGAATTGCAAAAATACGGAATTATTTGCGGTTTTGAAATTGACAATTTAATTATTACCAAAAAAAAATTGGTGTATATTTACACCACATAAAATTTAATATCATGACAAGACAAAGCATCACATTGGCAGAAAAAAACGACGAATGGTTGAAACAGCAAGTTGCTGATCAAGAATTTAACAGCAAAAGTGAAGTAGTGAACTATTTAATAAAAAAAGCGCGCTCCGATAAAGAGTATGATGAATATGTGCAAATGAAAATTGATCGTGCATTGAAAAGTGGTATTGCTAAAAAACAAACTAAAGAAGAAATGCTAGCAGAATTTAAAGGCAGAATAAGAAATGTATAATCTTAATTTAACAAATGAGGCAAAAGCAGATTTATTTAGAATCTACCAAAATGGTTTTCACAAATTTGGCGAATTGCAAGCGGATAAATATTTAGAACAATTTTATTCAAATTTTGAAAAAATAGAGTCTAATCCATTTATGTTTCCTCAAGCAATTGATAAGCGCGGTGTTGATACTATTTTTTACAATATTATCGGTTTCGAAATTGAAATAATTACCATAATTGGAAGGCAAGATTTTTCTTAAAAATATTTATTTCACCCTCACCAAATCTAAATCTTCAAAATCAAAACTGAAATCGGTTACATCGGAAATTGGTTTTAATTTCGCTGATGCTGCATTGCCTTTTTCATCAAATATAAAGGTGATAAATACATCTGCATCATAACTTTTATCATCAAAATTTACAATAAAAGAATCTGCAGAATAGGGAAGTAGCGTCCCTTTCAATCTTGGCGAAGTTTTGCTGTAAAATCTTACTGTTTTACTTTCTTTTTTTAGTTCTACATTTCCAAACCAAGCATCTTTGTAAGTTCCCAGATATTGGTTTTCCTTTGGAAATTTTCCATCTTTCGCAAATGCTGCAGATTCTGCAAATACTTTCTGCTTTCCTTGCTCCATTTTTGCAAAATAATTAGTCATTCTTTCTCCATAATTTTTCAACCAATTTCTATCTTCTATTCCGAGATAAGAATCTTTTACGGTATTGGTAATGGTATTAAATGCTGCACCACTTTGTTGGTTCGTCAATACTATAATTCCCAATTTCATATCTGGTAAAAGTGTAAATTGTGTAACCGTACCTATCAATCCACCAGTATGTTGCACTTGAAATTGCCCTTTTACATCACTCAAAAACCAACCTAAACCATAACCATAAAAATGAGTGTCGTACGGATTTTTTGTTGCAACTGTTATCGGTCTTTGTATTTGCCACAATTGTTGAATTTGCTTATCTGAAACTAATTTTTTACCATCTTTTGTGGTGAAATTATTCATCAAGCAATCTGCCCAAATCGCCATATCTGTTATATTGCTCATTATTCCACCTGCTGCATTGGCAGTTTCATTCCAATCATGCGGAACTTGCACGGATTTTCCGTTTATTGGTGCATGTGCATCTATTTTATTGCTGATGTTTTTTGCTCTATTGTAGCTTCCAAAACTTGAATTCATACCTACAGGTTTCAGGATTTTTTGTTCGATGAAATCTGCCCATTCCATTCCAGAAATTCTTTTAATCACTTCTCCAGCTACGATGAATAATACATTATTATATTCCATACCATCTCGGAAAGAATAGTCTGGTTTCAAATATTTTACGTTATTGATGATGTCTTGCACAGACAAAGTTCCACCTTCTGGGAAAAACATCAAATCTCCTTGTCCAAGTCCCAAACCAGCACGATGTGTAAGTAAATCTTTTATCGTAATTTCTTGGCTTGCATAATCGTCATACATTTTAAATTCTGGGATAAATTTAGAAACTTTATCTTCCCAATTCAATTTTCCTTCATCTACCAAAATTGCCAAAGCTGTTGCCGTAAATCCTTTGGAATTAGAAGCAATTCCCACCAAAGTATTTTCGTTCATTGGTTTTTTTGTAGTTAATGATGCTACACCAAATCCTTTTGCATAGATGAGTTTTCCATCTTTAATAATCCCAACAGACATTCCAGGAACATCAAAAGTCGTCAAAGTGTTTTTAATTAAATCATCTAATTTTTTGTCTTCAATTTGAGCGAAAAAAAATGTTGTTATTAGAACTAAAAGAATAGAAAAGTAGCGTTTCATAATATTATTTAAAAAGTATTTCAAATATAAGGAATTTAAAATCTAGAATTTAATAATTCTGAAATTGAAATTATAAAAGTATTTTTTTTAAATTGTGAACGATTAAAATTAGCAATAAATGAATTGGACAGAAATTCTCTCACCTATCAAGGAAACTCAATATTTTCAAGATTTGTGGAACAATGTGGAATTAGAATACAATACTACGAAGTGTTTTCCACCCGAAAGACAAATTTTCCGAGCTTTAGAATTAACGGATTTTGAAGATATAAAAGTAGTGATCATCGGTCAAGATCCTTATCACAATGAAAATCAAGCAAATGGGTTGTCTTTTTCTGTTTCTAATGAGGTGAAAACTCCGCCTTCTCTTCAAAATATTTATAAAGAATTGGCCTCAGATTTAGGGCTTATCAAAACTACAAATGAATTGGAAGATTGGGCAAAGCAAGGCGTTCTACTTTTAAATAGTACACTTACCGTGAGAGCACACACGCCAAATTCTCACAAAAATTTAGGTTGGTCTGTCTTCACAGATTTCATTATTAAAGAAGTTTCTGAGAAGAAAGAAGATGTAGTATTTGTTTTGTGGGGTGCATTTGCGCAAAAAAAAGCTTTGCTTATAGATACAGCAAAGCATTTTATCATTCAATCGCCGCATCCATCTCCTTTTTCATCATACAAAGGATTTTTCGGCAGCAAACCTTTTTCAAAAATTAATGAATATTTAAAGTCTAAAAAAATATCTGAAATAAATTGGTAAAATTAATATGTATTTGAGTTTTCTAGCTCACTTTCAGCTATCTTCAAAATTTGAATGGTAATATTATTCTTTCCACTATTTGCTTTTTTGCTTTCAGAATTTTCCGGATAAGGATTTAGTTCTTGCAAAGAAATTTTGTATCCATTAAAAATAGCGGATCGGGAATATCCTTTTGCTGCGTCGTCTATTGTGGCAAGTTTTATTGTTGATGGTCTGGTGTAAGTTCCCATAACATTTAATTCTACAAGAGCAACTCCTGCCCAAATGCAATTTACATCTTTCGGACATCGGCTATCTTCGCCAATTTTCACAAAAGTTACATTCATTTCTTGATCTTTAAAAAATTGAGTTTTACCTTCATCTAATTTAAACATAGTTTGTATTTGAGAACCATTTTCATTCTGCGTTTTATTATTTTCGACAGTTATTGTTTTTGCTATAGGTTTTTTCACTTGGCTAGAGCAAGAGAACATGAGTAAATAAGAAATTGCAGCAATGAATAAATGTTTCATCATTATTTAGTTTTTAAAAATATCTATCACTACAACCAAAAACATTGCCAATCCAACCATTAGATTAAAAGCTGTTCCGTATAAAAACCCTATCAAAGCACCTTTTGTAGAGTTGAAAGCCTTTTTTCTATCTGAGGAATCATGCAGCAATTCCCCGACGAAAACCCCTGCAAACATACCGATAAGAAAACCAAAAGGTATTGGGATGAAAAACATTCCCACAATAGTTCCGATTACAGAACCGATGCTTCCCCATTTTGTTCCGCCATATTTTCTGTTGGTTTTTGCGGGAATTACATAATTTAAAACTGCAGAAATTGCTGTTAAAATTCCGAAAATCCATATCCAAATCATTCCAATATTTGCACCTGCACCATATTTGTATAGTAGTAAACCTGCAAAACTGAGTAGTAACCCTGGTAAAACAGGTAGAAATGTGCCGATCATTCCTGCTATTAACAAAATAATACTCACCACAATATAAATTTCCGTATTCATCTTTGGTTTAATTTTTTTTAAAAGTAATGAATATAATTTTGTTGAAGATGTGATTTTAAAAATTTTATTTCACAAAAAGTATTAAAACCTTTCTTTTAATGTTAGAAAGATTTTATTATTGTTAATTTTGCACTAATGGAAGAATTAGTACAAACAAAAGATTTTTTGCAAGACATTAGCGATTTGTGGCATTCATTCGTGATAGATAATGTTGCGAATGGATGGCAGTCTATATCTTTAGTAGTAGGCAAATTCCTTATTTTTGTAGCCATAATATATTTAATAGATACTATATTTAAATTTCTCTTATATTTTTCTTTTAAATATTTTGTAGATGAAGAAAGATTTCCAATGTTGGTTGCCATTCAAAAATCAAAAATCACCAATTCTATTGCACATTTAATTGCATTAATTTTTGGGAAATTTGCATTTGCTTCTATATTTTATACAAGACCTTCTGCCTATCTTTATTTAGATAAATTGGTAGATATTGGCGTCGTAATAGTAATTGCAGGCATGACATTCCGTTTTTTGAAAGCTTTAGAATATTATTATTTAACAAAAAAAGATTTTTACAGAATTGTAGCTTTAAGAGCTGTATCACAAACGATCAAAATATTTGGACTTTTTATATTCTCAATCATCGCAATCAGTATTATTTTCGGGATAAAAAGCGGAACTATTCTTGGAAGTTTAGGAGCAATAACAGCCGTTTTGGTTTTAGTTTTCCGAGATACAATTTTGGGTTTCGTCACAGGTTTGCACGTTGCTACATCTAGAAATTTGAAAGTAGGAGATTGGATAGGAATTCCAAAATATAATCTAGAAGGTTTTATAGAAGATATCAATCTATTAACCACAAAAATTCTTTGTTTTGATAAAACTATTTCTACCATTCCAACCTACGATTTGCTATCTACAGAAATAAAAAATCTACAAGTAATGTCCGAAACAAATACGAGAAGGATAAAACGTTCTATAGTATTTAACATCAATTCATTCCAATTTGTAGATAAAATTTTATTTGAAAAGTTATCGCACCTCAATTTGTTAAAAGAATACATGGAAGAAAAAAGACCAGATATTTTTCCAGAAAATCAAGATTCTACCGTCAATATGAATATTATGAATGGTGAACAATTAACGAATATTGGTTTGTTCAGAATTTATGCCCTCAATTATATCAAAAATAATAAACACATAGACCAAACCGGAGATATGATGGTGCGCCAAATGGAAAGCACACCGCAAGGTTTGCCTTTAGAAATCTACTGTTTTACCAATGATTCTGTTTGGCAAAACTATGAAGCCATACAATCTGATATTTTTGATCATCTTTTGGTGGCTTCCAAAGAATTTAAACTAGAAGTTGTACAACTTTCTAAAGCATAGAAATATTTTTAAAAATTTATTTTAACTAAAAATAATGACAAAATTAAGTGTAAATATTAATAAAATTGCGACCATTAGAAATGCGAGAGGCGGTTTGCTACCAAGTGTAACAGAAGCTGCTATTAAATTGGAAGAATTTGGTGCACAAGGAATTACCATACATCCAAGACCAGATGAAAGACACATCACCAGAAAAGATGTGTACGATCTAAAACCTTTGGTAAAAACTGAATTTAATATAGAAGGGAATCCGCATCGTCCGTTTATAGATATGGTTTTAGAAGTAAAACCAGAGCAAGTAACTTTGGTTCCAGATGGCGAAGATGCCATAACTTCCAATGCTGGTTGGGATTGCAAAAAGCATTTAGGATTTTTACAAAATGTGATTGCAGAATTTAAAAATGCTGGAATTCGAACTTCTATTTTCTTAGATCCAAACCCAGAAATGGTGCAATTTGCCAAAGAAACTGGTTGCGATCGGATAGAATTATACACGGAAGCTTACGCCACAAACTATCCTATAAACAAAGAAGAGGCGATAAAATTGTATATAGAAACAGCTTTAGAAGCCCAAAAACATGGATTAGGCATTAATGCTGGTCACGATTTAAGTTTAGAAAATTTAAAATATTTTGCAGACAATATCCCCAATCTGTTAGAAGTTTCCATTGGTCACGCTTTAATTTCTGAGGCGTTGTATATGGGGATGGAAAATACGGTGCAAGCGTATTTGAAGAGATTGGCGAAATGGTAATTATAAAGTAAATAGCAATGAACAATATCTTACACTCAAAAATATACGGAGAACAAAATTCTACCACACCACTTTTAGTTTTTCACGGCTTGTTTGGAAAGCTGGATAATTGGGGAAGTTTTGGCAAAGAAATGGGTGAATTTTTCCCCGTTCATTTGCTGGATTTAAGAAATCATGGCAAAAGTTTTCATTCAGAAAATATGTCTCATGACGATTTGGCGAGTGATATTCTCAATTATATGTCTGCAAACAATATTGAAAAAGCCAACCTTCTCGGCCATTCCCTCGGTGGAAAAGCCGTGATGCAATTTGCCATAAAATTTTCTGAAAAAGTGGAAAAATTAATTGTAGTAGATATAGCGCCAAAAGCGTATGCACCACATCATCAAGGAATTTTGAAAGCTTTAAATACCGTAGATTTCGCCAATATAAAAAGCAGAGGAGATGTAGAAGATGTTTTGTCTGCATATATTCCAGAAAAATCTGTCATTTATTTTCTTGCAAAAAGTCTTTTTTGGGATGAAAATAAAAATTTAAAATGGAGATTTAACCTCAAAACTTTAACAGAAAAATACGAAGAATTTGTATCTAATGCAATTACTGCTGGGATTTTTTCGGGAGAAACATTGTTTCTAAAAGGCGAAAAATCCAATTATATTTTGCCAGAAGACGATTTTGTCATCAAGCAACAATTTCCCAATTCAACTATTGTAGAAATAAAAAACGCCGGACATTGGACGCAAGCAGAAAATCCGATAGACTTTAATAAAGAAGTTTTAAAATTTTTGTCAAAGTAAAATTTTCTCTACATCTTTTGTTTCTAAAAAATAATCGTGATAATTTTTCTTTTAGAGGCCAGAAATAAGCTTTTTATCACCGGTCCATATTTTAGAATTTAGTTGTAAAGCCAATGCCAAAAATGGGGTGTCTTTTGGATCAATATTTTTTAGTAATTCAAACGCTTTTTTCCAATTTTCTTCGAAAATATTTTCTTCACTCATAAAGTTGATGACTTTCCAAATTGAGGATTTTAATAAATTAATGGAATGTTGATTAAGTTTGGAATGCTTCTCAATTTTCTCATTGTATTTTTCAATTTCATCAATTAAAAATTCAGGTGCAACGAAAGTAATTTCATCTTGAACATTCATCAACAATTCGCCGATTAAAGAATTAGGGTTCAAAAGTGTACTAAAAACAATGTTTGTATCTACAATGACAATCATTTTATGTATTTAGTCAGCCATTAAAAACTATTTAAACAATTGATTAATAGTTATTTAGAAGTTATAAAGTTTGTTTATATCTGCAAGAAAACGTATCTTTATGTAATAATCCTTGCATATTTTAGTCATGATTTC
>NZ_JABSNO010000017.1 GCF_013294015.1 Frigoriflavimonas asaccharolytica | reverse complement strand
CAAGGGGTTCTTTTTTAAAAAACGTAATTTTATATCAATCAACTCAATAAAATAACGCATTTTTACAACAAACAATTTTGTTTAGGACAGGATTGGGGAAATATATTTAAATCGTTGTTAAACGTAAAGTATTCGTTTTTCCAAACTCGTTTGCAGGTGTTGCATTAAGGTTAATCACCATATCTGTATCTTCTACAAATCCCATATCTTTTGCCATTTGATTTACTTTAAGAATGGTTTTATCTGTACCAACCTCATCTGTATAGTAATATGCTCTAACTCCCCAAAGTAAATTGAGCATTGTGATCACACGTTTATTAGAACTAAAAACTACGATGTGCGAATTTGGTCTATGCGCAGAAATTTGGAAAGCGGTGTAGCCAGAGTTCGTTAATGTGATAATGGCTTCTACTTCCGTTGTTTTTGCAATTCTTACTGCAGCAAGACAAACTCTATTGGTCACGAAACGTTCGTCAATACAACTAAAATCATGCTCTATTGGTTCATTTTTGCTTAGATAAAAATGTGTTTTTTCAATATTTTGCACAATTTTGGTCATGTTTTCAACTACTTGTACTGGATATCTACCAACCGAAGTTTCGCCAGAAAGCATCACAGCATCTGCACCATCTAGTACAGAGTTTGCCACATCATTCACCTCTGCTCTTGTTGGTGTAAGGCTATTGATCATCGTTTCCATCATTTGTGTAGCGATGATAACTGGTTTGCTGAAGAATCTTGCTCTTTCTACAAGTGTTTTTTGTATTGCAGGAACTTCCTCCATCGGAACTTCTACACCAAGATCTCCACGAGCAACCATCAAACCATCACATTCCAATAGAATTTGATCGATGTTTTTTACGCCTTCAGGTTTTTCAATCTTTGCAATAATGGGTGTTTTCTTATCACCTTTTGGGTGTTTCGCCATCAAATCTTTTAGATCTCGTATATCTTGTGCATGTCTCACAAAGGAGAGTGCAATCCAATCCAACTCTAGATCCAACATGAAATTTGCATCTTCTATATCTTTTTCCGTTAATGCTGGTAAAGAAACATTGGTATTTGGCAAATTCACACCTTTTTTGGAACTTAAAGGTCCACCTTGGATTACTTTTGCTCTTACGGTATCAATTTCATTAGTTTCTATTACTTCTAATGCTAGTTTTCCATCATCAATTAAGATTCTTTCACCAACTTTCACATCGTTCGGGAAATTTTGGTAAGTCATGTAAACGATTTTAGAATCGCCTTCCATTTTTTCGTTGGTAAAGGTGAGGATGTCGCCAGGATTTAAGTAAGATCCTTCTTTTACTACACCTACTCTTAGTTTTGGACCTTGTAAATCTCCTAAAATACTAACCGAAGTTCGCATTTCCTCGTTTAGTTCTCTAATTATTGCAACGTTTTTTGTTACTAAATCATAATCTGCGTGAGAAAAATTTATTCTAAAAACATCTACACCAGCAATTATCAAATCTCGAATAACTTTTTTAGAATCTGTAGCAGGTCCTAAAGTGGCTATTATCTTTGTTTTCTTTAAGCTTTTATTTAATATGTTAATCATAGTATTGTATCAAATGATAAAGTTCCTCTTCAGAACTTATAATATATTTTTGCACATCGAAGGCAATATTTTTCGGGAGCAAAATTAAGGAAAAATCATGGATATCATCAGTTGTTTTGATAATATAATCTATATCTCTATATTTATTTAGCAAAAATCTCTCATTTTCTTCGTCAACAAACAATTCTGTAATTTCTTTTTTTTGTAAAGAAGAGGTAGATTTATTGCTGAAAATATGAATGCAATTTTTGTATTCTATATCATATCCTTTATATACAGAGAAATTGTAATCAAAATATTTTCCACTATATTTTAAATCCTTAATTCTTTTAAAATTGAAATTGTTGATACGGTTTACAGCAAAAATGAATTCGTATTCAGGTATTTTTTTTACAGCTCTTATCAAACCAAGTGTTTCTTGGTCTTCTTCTAGATCATCAAGAATGAAGTTTTGATGTGCCAAGGATTTCTTCTTTTTTATTTAAACTGTAAAATGCTCTCTGTGCTGCTTTTTCTTCGGCTTTCTTTTTAGAAACCTCCGTAGAATTTGCAATTTTTTTGTTATTTAGAAAGACGTCACAGCGAAAGTTTGTCTGTTTGTTTGGGAGAATTTCTATTTCGGTTTTATATACCAATGTTAATTTTTTCTTTTGGCTCCATTCCAGAAGTAAACTTTTGTAGCTGATAATCTTCTGCTCTAGTTTGTTCATATCTTGTGGTGTGAGCAACCTAGATAATACTATTTTCTCGCAAATTTCATATTGCAAATCCAAATATATAGCACCTACAAGAGCTTCAAACAAGTTGCCAGTAATATTTTCCCCTAGTATAATTCCTTTAGGATTAATTAGAAATGAGGTAAGTTTTAATTCTTCGCCAAGTTTGTTTAAATTTTTTCTGCTTACGATTTTAGATTTCATCTGTGTTAGAAAGCCTTCGTCTCCATCTGGATAAGTAGAAAATAAATGACAAGAAATAATGGATCCTAAAATAGAATCTCCTAGAAATTCCAATCGTTCATAGTTACTTGCATTCTTGGAAGGTTGGCAATTTTTTAAAGAAAAAGCTTCTTGATAAAGATGTATGTTTTTTACTTCGCAACCTAAAATTGATTTTAGTGCAGAATGTAGATCCTTATCTCTCTTAGATAAATTCTTTTTTCTTTTAGAAAGAAGGAATTTAGAAAAATATTTCTTTAATTCCATTGATGAAATTATATTTTCTTGAACAGTACACAAGCATTATGACCACCAAAACCGAACGTATTGCTCATTGCAACATTTACTTCTTTTTCTACGGGTGTATTGAATGTGAAATTTAATCTACTGTCTATTCTTTCATCATCAGTAAAGTGATTTATCGTTGGAGGAACAATGTTATTTGTAATGGCTCCAAGACAAGCAATAGCTTCTATTACACCAGCTGCACCAAGTAGGTGACCGGTCATAGATTTTGTAGAATTTATTTGAATATTAAAAGCGTGATCTCCTAATAATTTAGAAATTGCATTAGATTCTGCAATATCTCCTAATGGAGTAGAAGTTCCATGCATATTGATGTGGTCTACATCTTCTGTAGAGCATTCGGCATCTTCTAGACAATTTTTCATTACCAAATAAGCTCCTAATCCTTCTGGATGTGGTGCCGTCATGTGATAAGCGTCTGCACTCATTCCGCCACCTTTAAGTTCTGCGTAAATGGTTGCTCCACGTTTTTTCGCGTGTTCGTACTCTTCTAAAATAATTGTTCCAGAACCTTCCCCTAAAACAAAGCCATCTCTATCTTTGTCAAAAGGTCTGGATGCAGTTTCAGGACTATCATTTCTTGTTGATAGTGCCATCATTGCATTAAAACCACCAACTCCACTTGCTGTAACAGCAGCTTCTGATCCGCCACAAACTATTACATCTGCTTTGCCTAATTGAATAAGCATTTTAGCATCTATCAAAGCGTTTGCAGAACTAGCACAGGCTGAAACTGTAGCATAGTTTGGCCCATGAAAACCATATTCTATAGAAATATGACCAGGGGTAATATCCACAATCATTTTTGGAATGAAGAAAGGATTAAATCTTGGAATTTCAGATTTTGCCCAATCTAGAACTTCTATTTCAAAAGTTTCTAAACCACCAATACCTGATCCCCAGATTACACCTACACGATTTTTGTCTACGCCATCCTCAATAATTCTAGAATGTGCAACTGCTTCACGAGCAGAGATCAATCCAAATTGAGTATTTCTATCCATTTTCTTTGCTTCCTTCTTTTCAAAGTAGTTCAAAGGGTTGAAATTTTTGACCTCGCAGGCAAATTTTGTTTTGAAGTTTGTGGTATCAAAAAGAGTAATTGGTGCTGCACCGCTTTTACCAAGCAGCAAGCTTTGCCAGTATTCTTCTGCAGTATTTCCGATTGGAGTTATAGCGCCGAAACCTGTTACAACTACTCTTTTTAATTCCATAAGCTAATAATTTTAATTCTAAAATATTATTTGTTTACTACTTCTTCAATATAAGCTACAGCGTGACCTACAGTTGTAATTTTCTCTGCTTGATCGTCTGGTATTTGGATGTTGAATTCTTTTTCAAATTCCATAATCAATTCTACAGTATCCAAAGAATCTGCTCCCAAATCATTTGTGAAGCTAGCTTCTGGTGTTACTTCTGTTTCTTCAACGTCTAGCTTATCTGCGATGATAGCTTTTACTCTTGATGCAATGTCTGACATAATAATTAATTTATAAATTGTTAATGCTGCAAATATAAAAAAATCTTTGCTATAAAGTTATTTTTTTCAGTTTTTATATCAAATTTACCCAATTTACTTTTTGGGCTATTTGTACACAATTATATAATTAAAGAAGAAATACCATTTTCTCCCGTATCTTTGCAAAAAAAAATAAATAATGTCCAGACTTATATCCGACTTAGGATTGATTCATCCACTCCAAAATGCTTTGAAAGATTTAGAAATAACTGTATCTACAGAAATTCAGCAGCAAATAATTCCCATAATTTTAGATAAATATAATGATGTTGTTGCCCTTGCTAAAACTGGAACAGGGAAAACTGCAGCTTTTGGTTTGCCAATTTTGCAGTTGGTAGAACTTGAAAATAAAAATATACAAACATTAATTCTTGCACCTACTAGAGAATTGGCGCAGCAAATTTTTAATAATATTAAAGATTTTGCCAAATATTTACCAGAAATTTCTACCGTTTTACTTACTGGTGGAAATACGGTGAAGTCTCAAGTTGAAGAATTAAAAGACAATCCGCAAATAATAGTAGCAACACCTGGTAGATTTTTAGATCTTCTGCAGAAAGAAGCATTAGATGTTAACAATTTAAAACATTTAATTTTAGATGAAGCAGATGAGATGTTTCAAGCTTTTAAAGATGATTTGCTTTCTATTTTGAAATCTTTACCAAAAAACCGCAGAACTTTTCTTTTCAGCGCAACGATGCCAGGAGAATTGAAAGATGTGGTGCATAATTATTTGTCCAAAGATGCCATTTCCATCAATGCGGAATTGGAAATTATGGCTAATGAAAATATTGAACATCAATATATAGTAGTAGATCCGATTGAAAAGTTGGATGTTTTGCTTCACTTTCTAAATTCTCAAGCAGATGGAAGAGGGATTATCTTTTGCAAAACCAAAGCTGCAGTGAATAAATTGGCGAAAAATCTCGCCATCCGAAAAATTTCCTCTGGCGCTTTGCACGGAAGTTTAACCCAAGGAATCCGAGATCGCATCATGGATCAATTTCGAGAAGGGCATATTAATATTTTGGTAGCTACAGATTTGGTAGCACGTGGGATAGATGTGCGAGAATTGGCATACATCATCAATTATCATTTGCCAGATACCAAAGAAGCGTACATTCACAGAAGTGGAAGAACTGGTAGAGCAGGAGCGAAAGGTCTTTCTATGACGATTATTCAACAAGAAGAAGTTGAAGAAATTGCCGAGTTTGAAAAAGAACTAGGCATAAAATTCAACAAAATAAATAAAGCAACCGCAGAAGATATAGAATGGAATAATACTTTGGTTTGGGCAAAAAAAGTTTTTAAAACCAAACCCAATCGAGAAATTCCAGAAGAAATGAGACAGCAAATTAAAACAATTTTTCATCACTTGACCAAAGAGGAATTGGTGGATAAAGTGCTTGCTAATTATTTGGCGGAGAAAGCTTAGGTTTTTAAGGTATCTATTTTTATTATGAAAAAAAGTCTTTCACTTCTAATATTTCTCTTTTATTTTTTACAAATTTCTGGACAAAAAGAAAATCCGTCTAGTTTTAATTCTATTACTTTGACGTACAAATTTCATCCAAAGTTTTTCCTTTTTGCAGAAGGCCAACTTCGTGGGATAGAAGATTTCTCTTATCCAGATTATTACGAAATAAAAGGAGGAATTGGCTACAATTTAACCAAAAATCACAAACCATTTATCGGAATTGGGCGTTACGGAAATTATACCAACAAAGAATTTGTAAAAGAAGAATTTCGTTTTTGGTTGCAAGATGTAATAGATTTAAAAATGGGAAAATTTAAATTTGAAAACCGTTTCCGAGCAGAGAAAAGTTGGTTTTACGAGCCAATAAAAGATGTACATTCCCAAAGAGTGAGGTTGCGCTATCGTTTGAATATTTCCGTGCCATTAAATTCAGAAACCGTAGAACCAGGAACTATTTTTGTTAATGCTTTTGATGAGGTGTTTTTTGTAGCCACAGATGATCCTTTATTTGCAAGAAATCGTTTTTTCAGTGGTTTTGGGTATCAAATAGATCGGAATTTTGGGATTGCATCTGGCTATGTTTGGCAGCGAGAATTTGGAAAAACGAGCAATAAAAATATACATTCCATCTTTTTGGCCCTAAATATCAGCATAGATAAAGCAGAAAAGAAAATCTATCCTTTTCCTGGCGCGGATTAACTATTTAAATTTAGAAATTTTGATCTAATTAAAAAATAGTCAGATCAATTAATTGAAAAGTTTATTTCTTAAATTGACATGAAAAAAGCTTTAAAATTCAAACTAATTAATATTTTAAATTTTAAAGCTAATCTCTATTAAAAAAAATTCTTTTAAAATTTACTTGCTAAATTCTTCGATAATTCTTTTGTTAAAAGCAGGGAGGTCATCAGGATTTCTGCTCGTAGTAAGGTTTCCATCGGTTACAACTTCTTCATCTTTCCAGTTTGCGCCAGCATTTTTAAGGTCGGTAGCAATGGATTTGTAAGAAGTCATCGTTTTGCCTTTTAAGACATCTGCTTCTATTAAAGTTTGTGGACCATGACAAATTGCGGCAACTGGTTTATTTTTCTCAAAAAAAGACTTTACAAAATTCACTGCATTTTTATCTTCTCGCAAAGCATCTGGATTGATAACGCCACCAGGTAAAAGTAATGCGGAATAATCTTCAATATTTGCCTCGGAAACAGTTTTGTTTACTTTCACAGAATCACTCCAGTCATGGCCGCTCATACTTCTTATTTCTCCAGATTTCAAAGAAATTATTTCTATTGTAGCACCTGCATCTTTCAACGCTTTCACTGGACTTTCTAATTCTGATTGTTCGTAACCATCGGTTGCAAGAACTGCAATTTTTTTATTTTCTAAATTATTCATAAGATTTTATTTGAAAAAACTAGCATCAGAAATTATTCCTGAATAGTAAATTCTTATAATTTTAAAACAATTTAGAATTATTTTAAACATAAAAAAAGCACAGATTTTTTCCACGCTTAAATTTTTCAATATATATTTTAAATTAATTTAAAGTTGCATCCAATGCAATTTCCATATTCAAAGCTTGGTTTACAGGATAAGTTTCTTTAGAATTTTCTACAAGTTTTTGAAATTCCTCTTCAGAAATTCCTTCAATATTAGCTTTCAAAATTAAAGTAGACTTAGAAATTTTTCCGTCGGATAAAGTAACTTTACAAGTAGTTTCCAGTTTTGTTGGGGTAAATCCTGCTTCTGCAAAATCTGCGCTCACTTTCATGGTGAAACATCCTGCGTGTGCAGAGGCAATTAATTCTTCGGGATTTGTTCCCGGTCCATCTTTAAATCTTGAATTATAAGAATAAGGTGCTTCGTTTAAAACTTCGCTGGAAGTGGTGATGTTTCCTTTTCCTTCTTTAATGGTACCGTTCCAAACGGCTGTTGCTGTTCTTTTCATTTTATTTTTTTGATTATTAATAATTCTGATTTTGTTGCAACAAAGATGTTACCAAAATATGTAAAGAAGAAAAATTTTAAGTTTTGATCTGATTACAATTTAAAATGTATTTCACAATTTAATTACAAGTTCAATTCATTTTTTAAAATTTGCAAGAACTACACAATTATACTAAAAAAAATTAAATTAAAATTTATTAGAAAAAACTTGCATAATTTTAATTTTAATTTTAGTTTTACTTTTATAGTTCACAAATTAAATTTTTATTATGAACAAATTATTTTTTTCCATGGGATTGCTTGTTGGCAGCATGTCTTTTGGAACTAATGTTGCAAGCAATCCTTCAATTTCTGAAGGTCCTTCTAAAGAAATAAATTCTATTAAAACTATAGAAAGTAATTCAATGGAAGAAGGTAGGGTATCTGTAGAGTATAGAACTATAACTCATAAAAACTTACCGCCTACATGCGAGTATAGAACTTGTAACACAAAAACAGTTCAAAATGCAGATGGATCTACTACAGAGTATAGAATCTGCAGTGAATGGATAGAAGTAGCATGTCCAACAACAGGACCGCAAGCTCCAACAATGAGTACTTCTTAAATTTTATTAACAGCTTCCATTTTTTGGAAGCTTAATTTTTTTTTAAATGACAAATATTAATTTAAAAATATTTATATTTTTAATTTTCACCTTTTTTTTCTCATGTAAATCGCAAAATTTAAAAGGAAAAATTGTTTTTGAAGCGCAAATTGAAAATATCAAAATTAAGAATGTTGAAGGCGAGCTCTTTTTCAATGATAAACAATCTTTATATATCATAAAATCAATTGACCAAAATACAAAAGTAAATAGGGAAACTGATGGATCAATTGTTTACCCCTCAAATTCGATTGATAGTATTGCTAATAAAAAGCGATTTATAATTTTTGATAGCAAATCAAGGAACTTTTATGGTAATATAATAAATGATAATATTGAAAATCTCATAATAGATTCTCCAAAATTCAATTGGATTTTTGCTAACGAAACTAAAACTATTTTAGGCTATAAATGCCAAAAAGCGATTTGTTCAATCTATGATAATGATTATGTGGCATGGTTTACACAAGAAATCCCAGCATCTTATGGTCCTTTAAAATTTAATGGTTTAGATGGAATGATATTAGAATTAAAATGCGATAAGACAAAGCTACATTTACTGGCTGTAAATATTCAGTTAGATGTACATCAAGCTAATAAAGAAATATTATCTTATACAAGTAAATACGATTTTTCAAAATCTGTAACACGTTCTGAATACAATACTGTTCTGGAGAATCAAATTAAAATGTTAGAGGATAAGTTAAATTTAAATATTACAGACGAAAAATATAAAACCAAATTTAAAAATTTAAACTGCGATGATTGTAATAAATAAAAAGAACAAATTTTTTCTTTCATTAATATTTATATGCTTTTGTGTAATTTGCAATGCTCAAACACAAAGATTCTTTTTTATTGTTTCTATGAAACTAGATTCGAGTTTAACAGTTAAAGATGTAACAGTTTTAGATATTAATAAAAATAGTTGCACTTTCTACAGCAATGAGTATTTAAAAGTAGATTCTTTGAATAAGGCTCACAATACTTACAAATTTGCATATCCAAATTTTAAAAAAATCATTACTAAGAAAGAAAATGAAGATTATATTTTTATTAACAGCATGTCCATGGCAACATACTATTATCCAAAAAAAATAAAATTAAAATGGATTTTATCTGATGATAAAAAAGTAATTGGAAAATTTAGTGTACAAAAAGCAACTACAAATTATGGAGGAAGAAAATGGACAGCTTGGTTTACAAATGAAATTCCACTACCTTATGGTCCATATATATTTTATGATTTACCAGGTTTAGTTTTGGAAGTTTATGATAATGCAAATGACTATCATTTTACTTTTGTAGAGAACAAAAATCTACTAGATAATGTGGACAAGGAAAATATTTTAGAAAAATATTTAGGTAAAAATAAATTTGAAATAAAACTTCTAGATTGGCAAAAAATTCTATTTAACTATTATAATAATCCTATTCCAGAATATAAAGATGGTAATGCAAGAATGGTTGGTGAGAACGGACAAGAATATACCGCAAACGATTATCGTGAAGTTGAAAAGCAGATTCAAACCAAAATGAAAAGGTATAATAATCCTATAGAATTGGATGAGAAAGTAGAATTTAAATAATATATTTTTAATATTATCAATATTAGATTTATAAAAAAAAGCTGCATAATGCAGCTTTTTTTTATTAATTGAAGTGATTACTTTATGAGCACAAATTTTATTAAGCGTTTTTTTTTACCCTAAAATTTTATAATAAAAACAAATATTCCAACCCTCTTGCTCAATCAAAATAATATTCCTAATTTTGCAGTCCGAAATGTAGAGTCTAAATATGAGATGCAGATTCTATCGGATTTATTAATGCTTCCACATTCATAAATTTATTAATTAAAATAAAAATATTTAAAATGGCTAAAAAAGTCTTTAAAATGGTAAAGCTCCAAGTAAAAGGAGGAGCTGCAAACCCATCTCCACCAGTTGGACCTGCATTAGGTTCTGCAGGTGTGAACATTATGGAGTTTTGTAAACAATTTAATGGAAGAACTCAAGACAAGCCAGGAGTGGTTTTGCCGGTAACTATTACCGTATACGAAGACAAATCTTTTGATTTCGTAATCAAAACTCCACCTGCTGCTGCACAGCTTATGGCTGCTGCAAAATTGACTAAAGGTTCTGGTGAGCCAAACCGTGTGAAGGTAGGGACAGTTTCTTGGGAACAAATTAAAACGATCGCTACAGATAAAATGGCAGATCTTAATTGTTTCACAATGGATTCTGCATTAACAATGGTTGCAGGAACTGCAAGATCTATGGGATTAAAAGTATCTGGAACTAAACCTAAAAACGCTTAATACATAGAACAATGGCAAAATTGACAAAAAAACTAAAAGAAGCGGCTGGTAAAATAGACAGTAACAAAATGTACAACCTAGAAGAAGCTTCGGCTTTGGTGAAGGAAGTAAATATTGCAAAATTTGATGCTTCTGTAGATATCGCTGTTAGATTGGGTGTAGATCCAAGAAAAGCAAACCAAATGGTAAGAGGTGTCGTATCTCTTCCACATGGTACAGGTAAAGACGTGAAAGTACTTGCATTAGTAACACCAGACAAAGAAGCAGAAGCTACAGCAGCTGGTGCAGATTATGTTGGTTTAGACGAGTATCTTCAAAAAATTAAAGACGGTTGGACAGATGTAGACGTTATCGTTACAATGCCAGCAGTTATGGGGAAACTAGGACCTTTGGGTAGAGTATTAGGACCAAGAGGTTTGATGCCAAATCCAAAATCTGGTACCGTAACTATGGACATCGGAAAAGCAGTTGCAGAAGTGAAAGCTGGTAAAATTGATTTTAAAGTAGATAAGTATGGTATCATCCATGCAGGAATTGGTAAAGTTTCTTTTGATGCTCAGCAGATTAAAGAAAATGCTAGCGAATTGCTCTCTACATTGATGAAATTGAAACCAACAGCAGCGAAAGGTATTTATGTAAAAAGCATTAATATGTCTTCTACAATGAGCCCAGGAATATCAATTGATACTAAATCTGCAAACTAAAACCTGAAAGACAATGACAAAAGAAGATAAAGTATTAGTAATACAAGATATAAAAGACCTTTTGCAGGATGCTAAAAATGTATATATAGCAAATCTGGAAGGGATGAATGCATTGCAAACTTCAAATTTCAGAAGATTAGCATTCAAAGGAAACATTACCATGAAAGTGGTGAAGAACACCTTATTGCAAAAAGCAATGGAAAGTATGGAAGGAGTAGATTACTCCGAAGTATATGCCACTTTGAAAGGCAATACAGCTGTAATGACTTCCGAAATTGCAAACGCACCAGCAAAATTGATGAAAGACTTCAGAAAAAAAGCGGAATATCCTGCTTTGAAATCTGCGGTTTTGGATTCAGTTGTATATGTAGGTGATGATCAATTGGAAACACTAGCAAATATCAAATCTAAAGAAGAGATGATTGGTGAAATCATCGGATTGCTACAATCTCCAATTAGAAATGTACTTTCTGCGTTGCAAAACAAAGAAAACGCATCTGATAAAGCAGAAGAAACTACTGAAGAAGTAGCAACTGAAGCTCCAGCAACAGAAGAAGCAGCTGCTCCAGAAGCAAGCGCAGAAACTCCAGCTGCAGAATAAAAAAAGGATTGAAAATCCAAACGCTGATGGTCTATAGCCAGAAGCTAAAACAGACTCAAAACAAACTCAAATAAATCGTTCAACAAACTAAAAACATTACAAAATGTCAGATTTAAAAAATTTAGCGGAATCGCTAGTAAACTTAACAGTAAAAGACGTAAACGAATTAGCTACTATCCTTAAGGATGAGTACGGAATCGAACCAGCAGCTGCAACAGTAGTAGCAGGTCCTGCAGGTGGTGGAGACGCTGCTGAAGAAAAAACAGAATTCGATGTAATTTTGAAAGCTGCAGGTGCTTCTAAATTAGCAGTTGTGAAATTGGTAAAAGATCTTACTGGTGCAGGCTTGAAAGAAGCTAAAGACATGGTAGATTCTGCTCCAACAGCTATCAAAGAAGCAATCTCTAAAGACGAAGCAGAAGCTTTGAAAAAACAATTAGAAGATGCTGGTGCAGAAGTAGAATTGAAATAATTCTCTCTCACTTAAATTTAAAAGACTTTCTCGCAAGAGAAGGTCTTTTTTTTGGTTAAATAAATTCAATTTCCCGTAGATTTTTAATTATCTATTAATTAAATAGTTTAAAATAGTTAAAAATTACATTATTGAGAAAATACAACTAATAATTTTATAAATAAATTTTATAGTTTTAAAAAAACTTTGTATATTTACGCAAAATTGAATAATCATCTTATTCAACTTTAACACAAAACAAACTTGAAATTAAATCTCTTTTTTGAAGGAGTAAGACTTAGAAAAAGTGGTAGTAAATTATTTACTAAAACTTTCTTTTTTCTCTTATTTGCTCTCTTCTTAATTCCACAGCTCCTTAGTGCAAATGCTATAGGATATAAACCTGTAGACCAAGTAGAAGGAGTTATCTACATTTCTGGTGATGCGGTTATTTTTGACGCTTCCGCAACATCCACAGTTATAGAATTGCCAAAATCTGAAGAAAAGGATTTGGTAAAAGAAGTTTCAGAATTCAAAGTTTTGGAGCAAGAGCTAACTGTTAAAATAGAGGAGAAACCAGCTATTCATATTTCTCATAAAAAAATAAAGTCAAAATTTATTTTTACACCAACAGAACCTAGTCAGAGTATTGCTACTTCTATGAAGTTTAATAATACTATTTCTGTTTTTACCCCTAGTTTTTCCAATAAAACTACAGTAACTAATCATTACACTTTATTTTCAGTTCCAGTGTATGTTTATTTATTAAATATTTACAATGCAGAATTTTCTAAAACTGCAGAACTTTCACAATTCCTATTTTCTCGTCCTCCACCTTTGGTGTAGCTTATTATTTATCAAATTGGTGTAAGTGTTTTGCTGTGCAACTCTTCCAAAACTTTATAGCCACCTTTAATTTAATATTTCAAATTTTCTCAAAAAAAACACTGCAGAAGATTTACCTTCAAATTTTAGCATGTAATTCTCTTAAATCTTCAGTAGATTCTTAAGGGAAGATCATGTACGAATCATTGTTTGATACTGAATGGTAATTTTCTTTAATAAATAGATTCTTAAATATTTTCTGCATTACTTATCTGTCCAAAGATTTCGACAAATTTTAGTTAAACAAACAATCCTATTTTTTATAGGATTAAAGTACAATTGCTCTAAACAAACACTTGCAGCAATTCTACTCTCTAAACTTATAAACATCAAAACATTTTTAAAAACTCAAATATGAAAAACAAATTTTCACACAATTTAAAATCCTATTCCAGTCCATCCTTGGTCTGTTATAAAGGATTTTTAGCTTTACTTGTTTTTGCGATAGGTCTATTTAGCACAATTAGTATTAAAGGTCAATCTAATAACAATACACCAATTTCTAGTTATTACTCCATTGTGGGAGATTATGATTATGAAGTAATTGGTAATTCGGAACTTACAGAAACAGGAGCTTCTAACAACTGTGGGACAGATGCTGCTTCATCTAGAACATTAAGTATTCCTTCAGGAGCTACGATTGTAAAAGCTTATGTGCATTGGTATGGTATGACTAGATATGAAAATGTAGGTTTGAATACTTACATGCCATTAGGTAATATTTCTTTTAAAGCACCGGGAGCTTCTGCTGTAAATTTGAATGCAACTGCAAGACCTGCTTACTCAAGTGTTAATGGAAGCGCAGTGAATTATGAATCTAAAAAAGTAGATGTAACCTCCGAGTTGCAGGCTTTAGCAAATCCAAATGGAACTTACACTGTAGATATCAATGGAGCTTATCCTAGTGCATGTGCTTTGCAACAGGGGAATGCTCGTGCTTGGACTTTAACTGTGGTTTATACTACCACACCCGGAGTTTCTCAAAAAATATATTTGTATGATGGATTGGTAAGTATTTATCAGATAACGAGTACTACAAATGTGTCGGGATATGCAGTCCCAAATTCAGGAAGTACAGCAGGTACTCTTACAGCGGTATTCTTACAAGGCGACCCAGGATTAGCTGGTGAATCTTGCACCATTTCAGATCCTAGTTTTCCTAGTTTTCCAAATGATTTTGGTAATAGTTCTTCTGGTTCTGCTTTAGATATTGATATTCTAACTGGGAATTTCACTCCTGGTTCTACCAGTATGAATATTGTTACTACTACGTTACAAGATTTAGTAATTGAGGCTGAATATGCATTAAAGATTCCCTGCCCTGCACCAGTAATAGATATTCAACCTGCCGCAAATCAAACAGTTTGTAATCCTGCACCTGCCATTCCATTAACTATTGTAGCAAGTGGAGCGGGAACTTTAACATACCAATGGTTTAGAAATACCGTAAATAGCAATACGACAGGTACTGCGATATCTGGTGCTACAAGTTCTACATACACACCTCCAAATTCTGTAAACGGAACGCTTTACTATTATGCGCAAGTTACAGGTGCTTGTGGAAGTCCAACAACTTCTGCCATTTCTGTAGTCACCGTGAATAAAACTACTATTACAGGACAACCTACACCAACACAAACGGTTTGCCAAAATGATGCACCTACAAATTTAAGCGTTACTGCAGTTGGACCAGGACTTACCTATCAATGGTACAGAAATACAACCAATAGTACAACAGGTGGTACATTGATTACAGGTGCTACAGCTGCAACTTACACTCCTTCTACTGCAACGGCAGGTACTCTTTATTATTACGCCGTAGTAACTGGAACTTGTAATAGTGCAACTTCCAATACTGCAACAGTAATTGTAAATGCTGCAACAGTAATTGTTTCTGCATCACCTGCTACACAAACTTTATGTAGAAATGCAACACCTACTAATTTAAGTATTACAGCAACTGGTACTGGTACGCTTTCTTATGCATTATACCGCAATACTACAAATTCTACAACGGGAGGTACTTTAATAGGAACATCTAGTGCTTCTACGTACACACCACCAACCAACGTAGTTGGTACTATATATTACTATGTAATTGTTACAGGAACTTGTGGTACGGCTACATCGGGTGTTTCTGCCGTTAATGTTACTGCTTCTACAGCAATTTCTGCACAACCACAAAGTATACAAACGATTTGCAAAGATAATATACCTGTCAACTTAAGTGTTACAGCATCTGGAACAGGAACTTTATCCTACCAATGGTACAGTAATACCATCAATACTGCAACTGGTGGTATGTTAATTTCTGGCGCTACAACTGCAACTTATACTCCCTCTACTTCTGCAGTAGGAACCAAATATTATTACAGTATTGTATCTGGAACGTGTGGTTCTGTAACATCTACAGTTTCCACCGTAATAGTAACTTCATGCATTTCTACAGCTGCTACATGTTCAAATAATGGTACTTTTGAGAATAGTGCAGATGATTATATGTTTTTTCAGATAGATCCAGCGCAACCAAGTGGTGCAACTACTTATAATGTAACAGCAACTTTTGGTGGAAATCCTGCAACCATTACTTTAATGAATAATAGCGCAGCAACAAATATTAATTATGGGTATGGTACGTATTTAAAAGTGTTAAATGGCAGTTTAGGTTCCGGCGATTTTACAATTATTATTACACCTAATAATGGTGGTGCAGCACAAAATTTAACAATTACAAATACTGGCACTTGTTCTACAATTTGTCTTAGTAACTCTACTGGTAATACAATCACGCAATACTTTTATTCACCATTTTCATTAACTGAAATTAATGGAAGTGCCATCATCCCTAAATTTGATGAAGGTGCAAGCAGAAAACTTACCGCAGTAAAAGTTGATTATGGTATCACCTTCAATGGAGACGTTGATATCACGAATACAAATGCAGCATCTGTAACAGCAAGATTTTCACAAGCTTCAGATTTGACATTTGATTTTGCAGGTTTTTCTGCTCCAGTTTCTCAATTTGTATCGATACAAAATCCTACTTATCCTGCTAGTCAAACTTTTGCTTCTGGTACAACTACATTTCCGTTTAATACAACATATAGTAGTAGTAATACATATACTTCTACTGCTAATTTAGCTAATTTTATAGGAGTTGGATCTGTTCCAAGTTCAGTTACAACATTTACTGGAATTACAATTCAAGGTGGCGGTGGTACCTTAAATAGTTTGTCAAAAACTAAAGCATCTTATTTTTACAAAGTAGAATATACTTACGATTGTTTGTTGGTATGCTACAATGATGCAAATAAAACTGCAGCAGGTGTAGATACCAAACACGGAATTACTTTATTACAAAAAGCTGGTGCAGACAGTGGCAACTGGCCTATGATTAGAAAATCTGGTTTCACAGCCTTAGAATCTAATACAAAAGGTTTTGTAATCACGAGAGCAACAACTACTCAGATTAGTAATATTGTATCTCCACAAGAAGGGATGATGGTATATGATACCGTAGCCAAATGTCTTAAATTATATGATGGCAGCAATTGGAGTTGTTTCGTAACGCCAACTTGTCCATAATAATTACCGTATGATGGGGAAGGATTTGCAAAAAATACTTCCCTATTTTACTAATTAAATTTTTAAACTAAACAAAATGAAAAAAATAATAGCAACACTATTTTTAGCAATAATAAGCGGCGCGAATGCACAAGTAATCATCGGCGGACCAACTGGATCTACAACTGTAAATACTTCTGTATTATTAGATTTTGCAACAGGACTAAATAAAGGAATTATTTTACCTTATGTAAGAACAATGCCAACAGCGCCAACAGAAGGTACGATACTTCTAGATGCGAGTACACCATTAACATCTAGAGTAAAATATTACGCTGGAACCGTGAAAGGATGGGTAGATTTAAGTGGCCAAAGTGCGAATTTAAACAGCAGTACAGTTTTAGCAAATTTTGCAACAGAACAGCCAGCTTCTATCACAGAAACTGCATCTGCAAAAGCCATTATTGGAGCAACAAGCAGTACTGCAGATGGTGTTTTGGTATTAGAATCTACCACCAAAGCGATGATATTACCAATAGTAGCAGATGTGCAAAATATCTTAAGTCCATCCCCAGGAATGATGGTTTATGTAAACAAAGCAGGCGCAAAACGTTTGGCAGTTTACAATGGTAGCAAGTGGAGTTTTTGGAAACCGTAAAGAGGAAGCATTTTTATTAATGGTATTAAAACCAGAAATGCTAAAGCTTCGTATTTAGGATAAAAATCCCCATTTCGGGGATTTTTTATTTAAACGTTTTACCATTAATGCATTAAAATACTGACGAAATTATAACGAAATTATATTTTAAACACAAAATATGAAAAATAAATTAATTTTAATTTTAGCGTTTGTAATCACGCTAAATCTGTATGCCCAAAATGGGTATATCTATGTACACAAAAAAGCAACAAGTGAATTAGCATCTGTAGATTTTTCTTTTAATTTAAAGCAAGGTGCTACCAACATAAAATCATTCAACCTTAATGATCAACCCAATGCACTCAATTCTTTTGATTTGGGAAATAGCCATGGAACTGGAGAAGGCCAATTGTGGGCAGTAGTAAATGATGCGATTTCAAATGGTTCCGTTCATGATGTTACTGGAACATTGTATACGAGAGCTGTAAATGCAACTAATTGGACTGCAACGTCTGTTGTAACAGCTAGGTCTGTTGACGGAATTGGGACAAATTCTGCAGTTTATTCAGATGATATTGGGGCAGTTTATATTTATAATGGAACTAGCTTTTCGAAAATTTGGGAGCCAACTGCACACAGCAATATCAGAATTGTCGACGTTGCTTCTGGTGGAGATGGTAAAACTATAGTTGCCGTAGGAAGTGGAGGTAAAATTTATAAATATACAGGTTCGGGCACTACAGATAGTTGGATTCAGTATTCTTCCGCAACAATTGTTAATGCGATAAGAGCAGATATAAATCCTACACCAACCAATCAAGAAGTTGTTTTTGTATCGAATAATGACACAAATGTTTACAAATTTCCTGGAGATAATACTGCCGCAACTGTTACCATAATTCCAGCACTAACAGATATGATTACAATAGGGTCGTATCAAAAAGATGTCGCGGTAAGTAATGATGGCACAATCTACTCCAACTTTACCAATTCGGAAGGAACAAATGTGGTTTTCGAATACACAGCTGGAGGTGGTTGGATCAATAATGTTAGATCAAGAGGTTTAACTGGTTTAACAGCTGGTGTAGGAAATCAAGTTTGGGGTATTAATAAAGTAAATGCAGATATCATTAAACATACAATATTTAGCAGATTAAACAGTGGGCTTTGGTTAGATGATGAACGATTACGAACCAATGTTGCCAATGGTAATTCAATAATGATACCTGTATCAGCAGGAACATATACTCTATCAGAAATTGATGTCGCGGGATGGAATAATAATAATATTTTAATTTACGATCCTACAACAAACAGCAGTAGTGATGTTTCTACATCTACCGCAACAATAAATGTAGCTGCAGGTGAAGTAGTTCATGTGGTTTATGGAAATGCATTAGAAAATTCTATTGTTTCCCCAAGTTTATGTTCGATAAATAATATTTTGACTTTCGGACAAGGTACTTCTGATTTTGGCCCAGCTATAAGTGGTTTTACTTCTTATCATTATTTAGATCAAGGTTTTGTATCAGATGGTTATTATAGTTTAGCAAAAAATAGCGCAAATTGGACAGGAAATACAACATTGCTTAATCATACTTCTACGGAACCCAATGGATATTTTGCTATTTTCAATGCATCTTACGCAACAGACGATTTTTTTCGGCAGACTGTTACAGGATTATCCATTGGTACTACTTACGATTTTTCATTTTGGGTTGCAGATTTATCTCCCAATGTTCCAATTCGACCGAATATTACTATGGGAATTGCAGATGCTGCAACTGGCGTTTTGTTAAATTCCATAAATACAGGCGATATTTCAACAACTATTTGGAAACAATATACATTTACTTTTACAGCAACTTCCACTGTTGGAGAAATTTTTCTAAAAAATAATTCCATTGGAGGTTCAGGAAACGATTTGGCAATAGATGATGTCACTTTTGCACCTTCTCCAATAGCGCTACCTGCAATTTTGCCTGCAGGTGCATATCTTTGCAGCAGCAAAAGTGTACCAGATACCTACACTTTCTCTAATGGCCAATTAGATGGTGTTTGGAGCACAGATCAGCCAAGCTTATTAAATATTAATTCTGTTACTGGTGTCGCAACAACTATTTATGGGGCAACTGGTACCGCCAACATTATTTATACTTATACAAGTTCCAGCGGATGTACAAGTGTTGTGAAAAATTTAGTAACTGTAGGAAATTGTGTCTGCTACGACGATGCAAATAAAACAGCACCAGGATCAGCCGTTAAACAAGGTGTTACACTGCTGCAAAGAGCAGGAACCGATAATGGCAATTGGCCTATGATTAGAAAATCTGGTTTCACAGCCTTAGAATCTAACACAAAAGGTTTTGTAATTACCAGAGCGACAACTACTGAAATTACAAATATTGTATCTCCACAAGATGGAATGATGGTATATGATACTGTAGCCAAATGTCTTAAATTATATGATGGCAGCACTTGGAGTTGTTTCGTAACGCCAACTTGTCCATAATAATTACCGTACGATGGGGAAGTATTTGCAAAAAATACTTCCCTATTTTACTAATTTAATTTTTAAACTAAACGAAATGAAAAAAATAATAGCAACACTATTTTTAGCAATAATAAGCGGCGCGAATGCACAAGTTGTAATTGGTGGACCAACTGGATCTGCAACTATAAATACATCTGTATTATTAGATTTTGCAACAGGACTAAATAAAGGAATTATTTTGCCTTATGTAAGAACAATTCCAACAGCGCCTACAGAAGGTACGATACTTCTAGATGCGAGCATACCTTTAACCTCTAGAGTAAAATATTACGCCGGAACCGTGAAAGGATGGGTAGACTTAAGTGGTCAAAATGCGAATTTAAATAGCAGTACAGTTTTAGCCAATTTTGCAACAGAACAGCCAGCTTCTATCACAGAATTAGCAAACTCAAAAGCTATCATTGGTGCAACAAGCAGTTCTGCAGATGGCGTTTTGGTATTAGAATCTACCACGAAAGCGATGATTTTACCAATAGTAGCAGATGTACAAAATATCTTAAGTCCATCTCCAGGAATGATGGTTTATGTAAACAAAGCAGGCGCAAAACGTTTGGCAGTTTACAATGGTAGCAAGTGGAGTTTTTGGAAACCGTAATATTAAAGTTTCCATAAAATAATATCTTAAAGAACTAATGTTCTTAAACAATAAAAGAGAAGAATACGTTGTAAAACTATTCTTCTTTTTTTTTGAATCGACATATAATTTGTGATTGTGAAGAAACGATCACAATTAAATATCGGAAAGTAATTTTATTAATTGTTTAATAGAGGAATTAATTATTGAATAATATTTTATATACTCTGTTTTTTTTCATTGTTGTTCGATAAAATCACAAAAAATAAAATTCAAATAGAATTCCTTTTTGAACATTTGAAGCAAAAATTTTCATTGAAAAGTTTTTGGGAGTTAATGAAAACGTTGTAAATATCCAGATTTATTTAGTGTTAAATGTCGATTTGCTTCTTTCAGTCTTTTAAAAGAAACAAAAATGAAGTTGGGCATTTTTAAATAGGGTAATTTTTTGTAAAATATACTCATGGAACAATTTCAATTTTCTAAAATATTTGGCAAACTCAGAGAAATATTTTAGAATAAAGAGACGAAATTTGGAATAATCAACTCTTTTTTAATAGCTTATTTTTTAAATATTGAAAATAAATAAACCTAAAAACTAAAAAAATAATACAGACGAAATATTATTTAATTTTAGATACTTTTTAATCGAACAATAAGGATTTTTTGTATACTTTTGCATCTTTTTAAAATTCTTCAAAAACAATCTTAGAAGCAAAAAATGCCGCTAACTTATAAATATATTTTGGATGAAAATTAGCATTTTTATCGGGCTAAATTTATTATTATAAAAATTTTAATACAGAGTTCAATGAAAATTAGTAAAAAATCTTTTTTTTAAAATATAATAGAGATAATATAAAAGTAAAAGTAATGAATATCAAAATCTTGTCGTTGACTGCAAAGCGTCTAAAAAGCATCCTTATGCTAAGCCTAGTATTGTTTGTTCAATTTAATATAAGTGCACAAGATGTAATTATTGGTTCTAAACCGGGAACTTACAATATTGGTGGAAGTGCTTCTATAGCAGCAGTTGCAAAATTAACAAATCCAGCTAATTTTGGACCTAATGGAATATATAGCCCTTACACAATAAGTACTACTACGATTACTGCACCAATTACGGAAGCAAAAATCAATGCTGCGGGAGTTAAAATATATTGGTCTGGCTACGAACAAAATGCCTCCTATACTGCCGCTGAAATTACAGAATTGACCAATTGGATAAGCAATGGAGGTACAGTTATAGCGGGTTGCGATTCAAATAATTTTTCTCCAGTATGTAGCATTTTAGGATTAACTGTAAATTCAGGAAATAGTAGTGCAGGAACTTCAACTTTTAATTCGAGTTTTTCATCTTGTTTTCCACCAATTACCGGCGGAATTAATAATGGAGGAGGAGCGTTCTCAAGTTTTAGCACGCCACTACCTGCAGGTTTGCAAGTGGTAACAAATGCTGCTACAGAGATTGTAGTATCAACCCCAACTAATATCGGAAAGCCTAGTACTGTATTGGGAAATAGAATATTTGCAACTTCTGATGTCAATATGTTTACAGCAGATAGCAATTGCTGTATATCACCTGGCTCTACAGTAACTACAAATAATGATTTTTTCTTAATGGGAGCAATTTCAAACCTTGCAAGTTTGGCTCTTACGAACAGTTTTTGCGTGTGTCGTAATCTACCTAGTACTGTTGCAGGTGTAGACACTAAACACGGCATCACATTGTTGAAAAGGGCTGGCGAAAGCATATCGTCTCCAGACAATTGGCCAATGGTAAGAAAATCCGCACACACTGCTTTGGAATCTAATACAAAAGGATTGGTAATATCTAGAATGACGACAAATCAAGTAAATCAAATAGCATCTCCACAAGACGGAATGATGGTATATGATACTACTTTAAACTGCTTGAAATTATACGATGGAACAACATGGAGCTGTTTTAATACTCCAACGTGCCCATAAAATTTTACAAAATTTAGAAGAATTTATTTTTGCTTAAATGTAATTAATATCTTCACTTTTAATAATTAAATTGAAATAAAATGAACAAAATATTAACAATCCTAGCACTCGCATTTATCAGTAGTTTAAATGGACAAGTTGTGATTGGCGGTGCAACAGGATCTGCTGGAACAAACAATACATCTGTTCTGCTAGACTTTGCAACTGGGCAAAACAAAGGAATTATTGTACCTTATGTAAGAAACCTTCCTACAGGAGCAGCTCTTGTGCCAGGTTCCATTATATTAGATGCAAGAACAGCCACTGCAGCTAGAATGAGATACTACAATGGTACAACTTGGGTAGATTTAAGTGGGCAAGATGCGGTATTGACAACAGCTTTAACAAGTCAGCCAACAATTGCTTTAGCACCAGAAACTACAAATTCCAAAGCCATCATTGGTGCAACCAGCAGTTCTGCAGATGGTGTATTGGTATTAGAATCTACCACGAAAGCGATGATTTTACCAATGGTAACAGATGTACAAAATATTCCAAGTCCTTCTCCAGGAATGATGGTTTATGTAAACAAAGCGGGCGCAAAACGTTTGGCAGTTTACAATGGAGCTAGATGGTCTTTTTGGAAACCCTAATAGCTATTTGATTAACAAAAATCTCTCACAAAATATAAATGCTAAAACAGTAACTTTTTATTTTGAACTAAAAAATGGAACGTATTTTATAATGCGTTCCATTTTATTTATTACAAAATAGGGGTGATACGGAATTAGAAAATCAACCCTATAAGTTTATATAATTTAATAAAGATAATGGTGATAAAATCGATGAAAATTGATTTTTTTTAAGCCATAAAATCTCATATTTACAATCATTGTAGAATGATAGTCCCGCCTTTCAAGGCATGATTTTCTCAATTAGAATGTCTCGAAAATAAATTCTAAAGTTGGTTCTGCTTTATTTTAAACGACTATTTTACATTCTTGTTTTACCTTTTTCAGTAGATGAATATCTACATGTATTTATCTTATTTTTATATATAAACACTATCTTTGCAATAGGTAATACTTATGTACATCTATTAAAATGATGTATTTTTTGCCAATTTGTGTTATTGTGTTCATTAAATTACATTAAATAATAGCTTATTAATATCAAGATGTCAACTTGGTTCATTTTTAATTAAATGAAAAATACAGAAGTTCTACATCGTAAAATGTAAAGTAATGAATCGAAATTTATTTTCTAATTGTAGCAAAGGTAATTATTGAGTGTTTTTTTTCTCAAATTGAAAAAGATAATAATCTGACCGCTTCTTTTACCAATACATTTTTAAATAGATATGCTAAATCAGCAGCAACTAGAACTGCAGATAAAACAAGCATATTCGTCGCGGATATAATCGGCTTCCGTGGAGATCGAAGTTTACATCTTTCAGGTTTTGTCTCAAAAGAGACTCTATATGAAAACCAAACTCTTTTAATGAGAAATTGGGTGATGCTTTCTCAGGATTTATATTCCATTTTCAATACTAAAAATTCTATTAATTAAGGCAAAATGGCATAAAATGACCTTGCTTTCAAAATGTTTAATCAAACTTCCAAATTTTTTAGCAGTTATCAATAGGCCAATAGGAACCTAATAAAGAAGCTATAAAAAATATTTCAATATTCAATTTAAAACAAAAGACAAAACAAAAATACTTTTATGAAGAAAAATCGATTAATTTTATTTATTTCTGCAATACTGCTGCTGATTAATGCCAGCGTATTTGCACAATCATGTCCCAATACGGTAAGTGCTTCCGTTTCATCCAGTCCCGCAAGTAATACGAATAGTAATAATGGAACGATAACAGTATCTGGATTCAGCACAACGACCATTGTCACAGTGCAATTACTGAGCGGACCTTCAACGGTGCAGCAAAAACCCGCAACAGAGCCTACAATTTTAACTGGTGTTGCTCCTGGAAATTACACAGTTAGATTAATTTGTTCCTTTAACGGTAGTATTGTTTATCAAACTACTAATATAACTGTCGCGGTGAATAATACGCCGCCTTTAAGTAGCGCCGTAGTTACGGCATCTAGAAATTGCTCTAGTGCTGCTGGTGGAAATTTTACGGTTTCTACTGTCACAGGAGGAACAGCGCCGTATCAATATTCTGCAATATTATCTGCTAATCCAAATTATCCAGATGCTTCTAGTGTTTACAGTACAAATCCTAGTATCAATGTGAATGCTTTTGGAACGTATCAGGTTAGAGTAAAAGATGCAAACGGAACTTTCATCACTTATACAAGATCAATTACAGCTGTTTCGGCTGCAGTTTCTTCTACACCAAATACTTGTGGAGGAAATGGAGCTATTTCGGTATCTGGTTTTAGTGATACTTCTGGTGTAAGCGTGCAATTATTAAATGGTGGTTCGGTAGTGGAAACAAAAGTTGCTACAGATCCTACAGGTTTCACAGGTTTGGCTGCAGGAAATTATCAAATTAAATTGGTTTGCTCTAGCAATACCAGTGGAGTGTACCAAACAACAAACATTACTGTTGCAGAAAATTATGTTCCTATTACCAATGCACCAATTTCTGTCACAAATAATTGTAGTAATAGTGATGGTGGTACCTTTGGTATCGGGCCAATTACGGGAGGAACTGCACCATATCAATATTCAGCAATCCTTTCCGGAAATCCAAATTATAATGATTCTTCAAGTTCTTATGGTAGTAATGCGAATATAGCTGTAAATGCATATGGTACTTATCAAATTAGAATAAAAGATGCTTGTGGGCAGTTTGTAACGTATACAAGAACCATCGATCCAATAAGTGCGACAATCGCTTCAACTCCAAATACTTGTGCAAGCAACGGAACCGTAGTGGTATCAAACTACAGTTCCACAACGAATGTTGCGGCACAATTACTAAGTGGTGGTATTGTAATACAGCAAATAGCTACTGTTACAGATCCTACAACATTTGCAAATTTAAGTGCAGGAAATTATAAAGTAAGGCTGGTTTGCTCGCTTAATAATAATATAAAATATCAAACTACTAATATTACGGTAGCAGAAAGTTACGTACCTATTAGTAATGCTGTGGTAGCATCATCTAATGTTTGTACTTCATTCGCACCAGGAGGAACTGTAAATATTTCTTCTATCACAGGTGGTAATGCACCATATCAATATTCTGCATATTTATCTTCAGATCCTGCATATGACGATACATTAAGCAATTATGGCAATAGTCCTAATGTAAATGTTTCTGCATTTGGAGAATACCAAGTAAGGGTAAAAGATGCTTGTGGAAATTTCAAAACTTTTAGAATAGTTTTAAAAGAGACGGTGAGTCCAGTTGCTTTTACTTGGAGTCCTAAAGCAATTTGTGGAAGTACTACACAAGCTACCGCTAATGGAATGAATATTTCTAGCTATTTGCCAAACGGATTACAATTGGAAATACGTGCAGATAATGCGAGTGGCGCAATTTTGTACAATGGAATTTATACAGGAGCGCCGTTTACTTATACTATGTCTGCTAGTCATTCTTATTATGTGAAAACTACAACAGCTTGTGGCCAAGTGACTATAGCTACAAATAATTTGGTAACTAAAGAAATTTTTGAATTTACATCTACGCCTACATCATCTTTATGTGGCCCAGATGAAGGAATGGTGATAACAACAAGTTTCTCTGGACAAACATTTTGGAATTTCCCTGTGAATGTAGTGGTTAGAAATAGCGGAAATACGATTGTAGATTCACAAAGTGCAAATGAAGGTGGTACAGTAACCACACCTAAATTACCATTCGGTACTTATACTGTAACATCTACAGACGTCTGTGGAAATACATTAACTAAAACCGTTACCACTGCTCAAAATTTAGGAAACCCAGTAGTTTCTATTCAAAGTTATCCTAAAACAGTTTGTGATTTTGAAGTTGATAAGGTGAATGTAGTTTTAACCATAACTGGATATATGCCAGATGTTGCTAATTCTAATTTAACCATTCTTAGTGGACCTTCTCAAGTAGGTGTTGCTGGTACTTATTCCAATTTCACATGGACGTGGACTAATCTTGTTCCAGGAAATTATGTTTTTAGAGCCATTAATTGTGGAATAATAAGAGATTACCCACTTACATTAGTAGCTGCAGGAAACACTTTGCAACAAACACTTTCTTCTGTAGGTAGATCTTTTTGCTCTGGCGGTGGAGAAATAAATTCAACTGTTGTTTACAATGGAGGAAATACGAAAGTTATAGAGGTATTAAATTTAGCAGGTACTGTAGTTTATTTTAATAGTACAGGAAACTTTACAGATATTCCAGTGGGAACTTATACTACAAGAATGCTCATTCAAAAATGTAATGATCCTGCTCAATATTATTTTATACCAGGTAGTATGGTCACAATTACAGATTCTACCACTGGTCCGCAAATTAGCGGTGCTACAGGAATTATCTGTGAGGATGCGAGTGGAAATCCTCTATCAACTGGTTCAGCTTATCTGAATTTAGTAGGAGTTCAGCCTTTTAAAGTGAGTTATAAACTTGCAAGTGCTTCAACTTTCACGGTGATTAATAATGCATCTCCAAATCTTGTGGTTCCAAATTTAATTGCAAATGAAGCTTATAACTTCGTGTTAGTAGATGCTTGTGGAGGACAGGATATCAACAATTTTACATTAAATTCTATAGGAACAATTACTACGAGTTCTGCGGCTCAACCATGTTATGGATCACCTTATAATGTTTCTGTACCACAGTTCGCTGGTGCAAGTTATGAATGGACTAATCCGCTTGGAGTAGTAGTTTCAAATACCAATGCTTATTCCGTTTCCAATTTTAATCCAACTTTAGATGGTACTTACACTTGTAAAATAGATTGGGGAGGTTGCGTAACAAGATTTGTAACGGTAACTTTAGATGGTAATCTTTGTGGGCAACCTACAAATGTTTGTTATGATTTGCCAGCAACAACTGCAACAGGTCCTGATACTCAGCATGGTATTACTTTACTGCAAAGAGCAGGTGCAGACAATGGCAACTGGCCAATGGTGAGAAAATCTGCACACACAGCTTTAGAATCTAACACAAAAGGTTTTGTAATTACAAGAATTGCTAAAATAAATTTAGTTAATATTACAGACCCAGAAGAGGGAATGATGGTATATGATACTACCGATAAATGTTTGAAAATATTTAATGGTGCTGCTTGGTCTTGTTTCACAAATCCAGCTTGTCCATAATATAATGTGATATTATGAGAAGGTGTTTTTTTATAAAATACCTTCTCTTATTTAACTATTTAAAAAAGATATACAATGAAAAAATTAATATTAACGATATTTTTAGCAACAATAAGTTTTGCAAATGCGCAAGTAATCATCGGAGATGCTGTAGGAACTGCAACCGTAAAAACTTCCGTATTGTTGGAATTTGCAGCCGGCCAAAATAAAGGTATTATTTTACCTTATGTACGGGTATTGCCTGTAGCTCCAACAGAAGGAACCATTTTGTTGGATGCAAGCAATCCAAATGCTGCAAGAATGAAATACTACAATGGTACTTGGAAAGATTTAAGCGGTCAAGATGCAGATGTAACCGCTGCTTTAGCAGATCAGCCAATATCTATCACAGAAACTGGAAAAAGTATTATAGGCGCAACTACAAGTACAGCAGATGGTGTCTTGGTTTTAGAATCTGCCACAAAAGCCATGGTTCTACCTACTGTAAGCAATGTGCAAGATGTACCAAATCCATCTCCAGGTATGATGGTTTACATAAACAGATTGGGTGGGAAAAGACTCGCCGTTTTTAATGGAGCAAAATGGTCTTATTGGGCTCCGTAATGATAAGATAATACAATTGAGATAATAGAAAAGTAGAAATAATAGTACTTTTTTCAACAAAAACCGATTCACTTCTGAGTCGGTTTTTTGTTGTTTCATTAAATAGACTAATGTATTGATTTGTAGATATATGTCTACAAAAATAAAGGTAATTACAGAGTTCCTTGCATGAATCTTGCAAATATCAAAATACAAAAGAGCAAATAAGAGAATACTAATAAATACCAATTTGATAAAATTGAAACCTTTAAAATTTAATTATAAGTAATTGATAATCGTGTTTAAATACAATCATAGGTAAGATTAATTAATTAAGGTTTTCTCCATAATTAAAAGGATGTAAATTCTTGAATTATAAAAAATGATGAGGTTTATATAGTAAATAATAGGTTGAACCAAATAAACAAATTGTTGCTAAATATGAGACATAATGTTTAAAAAAAGAACAAATTATTAAAACACCAAAAAAGTAGAGAGTTTTGCATATATTTTATTTTTTGTCATTTGTTTTAATAATTAATCATTTTTGAATTATTTGTAATTTTAGTCGTATTTATTTATTAATTTATAAAAAATAATGGTATAAATTGGGTTCTAATTTACGAAATTAGCAATTATTATACTTTTACTACATTTGCGGCGCGATTAATTATTCGCAATTATAACCATATAAAATAAATTTGAAAAAAATTTTACTTTTATTAACATCAATCTCTAATATTACATCGCGTAGATTTTCTACACGCTTTTTCGCATTCTGTTTTTTAATTTTTTCAGTATCATCCTATTCGGCAAAAGAAAACCCACAATTACCACAATCCGAGGAGAACGGGATTCAAATTTCTAGTGACGTGACAATTGTTGGAGAATCTTATTATTATGCAGATACAATCTCTCATATAAAAAGAATTGAAAAAACAATAATCGCTAAAACTTCGAAAAAAGCCAAAATAAAATCTAATAATGCAGATGGTAAAAAAGCTACGAAAGGTAAAGAAGCAAAACAGCTACAAACTAAAACACTGCGCACGCTACTTTATATAAAAGATGCTGAATTGCAAAACGATCTTTTAACCAGATATAAATTTGGAAAATTTAATACGATTGTTAATTGTAAAAAATTCTCAATAAAAGAAAGTTCTTTTCAGGTTAATATTGAAGATGGAACCTTTTGCTTAGAAAAACATAAATTCTTAAATAAATTTTTTAATCTACAAACGAAAGTTGTGCAATGGTTTTCTCTACGAGCGCCACCAAATTATTTTATTTGAAAAAATAGCAACACACAATAAAACAAATTCAAAGAAAATTGAATCAAAAAATTAAAAAAATGCAAAATATATTATATATTCTAAAAAAGAAAAACGCAGTATTTCTGCTTCTTTTCGCACTATTTTTTACGAGTGCTCAGCAAAATTCACCGAGTATACAATCTGGAGTAACATTCCAGTGGGAAGACTCTCAAATAGTTAATGGTACGCCAAATAATAATTTGCCTGCAACGATAAAAAGTTTTACGGTAAATGGTAAAGTGTATTCTTTATTTACTGTTCCTACTGGATATCAATTGACAAATTTGGGACCTAATGGTCATGATGCAAATGCCATTAAAAGAAATAACGGTTTAAGTGATATTAACGGAAGTGGACCTACACCAATTCCTTTCGTAGGCGATTACGGTAGCGCAACTTGGAACTCTGAGGCTTTATCAGCTTTTCAAAGTAAAAATTTAAATTATTATTTTACATCTAGCAGTAATGGCGTAAATCTTTGCAATGATTTTCCTGCAGTACATGCAAATACCACTACGCAAAGGCAAACATTATTTTATAGTCCTGCAATTCCTTCTAATAGCGGAGGTATCATTGCCATCACAGAAAGAAATGCCAACAATTGTTTTCATATAGAAGTTTTTGGTATTCCGGCAGGAGGAGGTGCAGAGCAATCTCTAGGAGAAACTTTTGTAAATCCAACTTCTACGCTATTTGGACATGGAGGTACAGGTAGTAGCAGTAGTTTAGGTACAGTAGGAGCTGTGAATGTTCCAAATGCTAATTCAGATTATTATTTGGTAGATCGTGTTTTAGAAACGAATGGAACTATCGGTATCGCTTTATTTTATTTAGATTCTGTTGCTCCTACAGGTTCAAGCGTTACCAAAGTTCAAATTACAGCTGCAACATCAGATCATGGTGATGGTAAATTTTTCATACTGCAGTCTTATGCAGTAAATGATAATTTTGAAGCTCCTAAAGATAATATTTATTCAGGAAATGTAGCAACAAATGATTCTGCCCCGGCAAATTCTATCTACAGTCTAGTAAGTGGTACAGGACCGACAAGTGGTACTTTGGCATTCAATCCCAATGGTACTTTTCAATTTACTCCTGCTACAAATTTTGTAGGTACTGTTTCATTTCAGTATCAATTATGCCTACCGAATCAAACAGTTTGTGATACTGCAACGGTTAATATCACAGTTGTACAAGATACAGACGGAGATGGAATTTCTGATATTAATGATATTGATGATGATAATGATGGTATTTTAGATACGGTAGAATGTCCGTCTATTGCAGGTGTTATTGCACCGCAATCAGATGCTATCACCTTTCAATCGAATGGCTATGAGGTCTTCGTTGTTGGAAACAATACGAATGCGCAAGGATATATAGAATCCGGTTTCCAAAGAGCAGCATTAAATAAAGGTCTTCAATTAGCAGTTTTAGATAGCAATGAATTTACAGCTACAGGAAACACAGGTCCTGGTTCAGCTTCTGCAAGTACAGTATCATTTGCCAATGGTAATATGACTTATGAGGCGAGCTATGCTACGCCAACTAATAATGACGAGTTTAGAACGACCACTGATAATGTATTTATTTCAGGAAATGCAGGAACTGGTGCACTTGGAGCTTTTGTATTTCCTTACCAATCTGGTGTAGCTGGAGATAGTTATACGGTAACTGTTAATTTTACAAATCCCGTAAAAGCTTTTAGTTTTGATTTAGTAGATATATTTGACACTTTAACCAGTGGAGACCCTAAAAGTACTTACGAAGTCCAAGTAAATGGAGTTGTAGTTACCGGTGTGAATGGTTTTTTCCTAGGAGATGATTTATCTGGAGATTTAACTCTTCGCAATGGTGCTGGTGCAACTATGGGATCCATAATAGCTGGTAACAATATAGAAGATACATTTGGTTTTATATCAAATACGCCAATCACTCAAGTTAAAATTGTACACAGATTAGAAAGTGGAACAATAGTTTCTACAGCAAGAGATCCACATGGAATAGACAATTTTGTATATAGTATCGGAATTTGCGATATAGATGGCGATGGAATTCCAAATCATCTAGACCTAGATTCAGATAACGATGGTTGCCCAGATGCTGGAGAAGGCGGTGCAAAAATTCCAAAAACGTCATTACTTACAGCAGCGGGAGAGCTACAAGGTGGAAATGGTGTAAATCCTACAACACCACCTACAAATGGAACTTTCAACCAAGCTGTTTTGCAAAATATTTGTACAACATGCGTTAATGCGCAAGGTTTGCCGCAATTTACTACCTTACCTACAGGATATAGCAATACTACGGGTCAAACGTTAGGTTCTTCTACAAACACCTTGATTAATGCATGTTTCTGCTACAATCCTTCTAACACTTTAGCAACAGGTGTAGATGCCAAACATGGAATTACAATGTTGAAAAGAGCTGGCGAAAGTCCAGGTTCTCTAGATAATTGGCCAATGGCAAGAAAATCTGCACACACAGTTTTGGAATCGAACGTGAAAGGATTTGTAATAACTAGAATGACAACTGCACAAATTACCGCCATTGTTTCTCCGCAAGACGGGATGATGGTATACGATACCACCGTTAATTGTTTGAAATTGTACGACGGAACAGTATGGAGTTGTTTCCAAACGCCAACTTGCCCGTAATCTTGTAAAACATTAGAAGAAGGTATTTATAATTAAATGTTACAAATACCTTCATTTTTAATCATTAATTTAAAATAAAATGAACAAAATATTAACGATACTCGCACTCACGATTGTAGGTGGTATAAACGCCCAAGTAATCTTAGGAGATGCGACAGGAACAGCGGCAGTAAAAACCTCTGTTTTATTAGAATTTGCAGCCGGCCAAAACAAAGGGATCATTGTACCTTATGTAAGAACACTACCAACTGGAGCAGCTTTGGTACCAGGTTCCATTATACTAGATGCAACTACAGCTGCAACAGCTAGAATGAAATACTACAACGGAACCACTTGGGTAGATTTGAGCGGGCAAGATGCCGTATTAACCACAATCTTGACAAGTCAGCCAACAGCAGCAATAGCACCAGAAACAGCAAACTCAAAAGCTATCATTGGTGCAACAAGCAGTTCTGCAGATGGCGTTTTGGTATTAGAATCTACCACCAAAGCGATGATTTTACCAATAGTAGCAGATGTACAAAATATCTTAAGTCCATCTCCAGGAATGATGGTTTATGTAAACAAAGCAGGCGCAAAACGTTTGGCAGTTTACAATGGTAGCAAGTGGAGTTTTTGGAAACCGTAAGAATTTAATGAAACAATTTAATAAGTCACTTCGAAAGGAGTGATTTTTTTTGTTAATTTAAATTTATATGTGAAGAAAAATACATCAATCTTTGATGCAATAAGCTGTATTAAAAATGCTTACATTTTTTTATTTTATTTATACTTCATAATTTTTATGTAAATTTACATAATAACAATTTTAATGAAAAGCATAACGCTTTACCTCTCTACTCACAAGTTGCTTTTGCTGCGGAGGTTCATTCTCGTTTTTTATTCTAATTTGCATCTTCTTGCAATATTCAAAAAAAAATGTTTGTTAGACTACACAAATCAAAATACTAGAAGTGTTTTTGGGATGAAATCTTCCATAAGAGTGTTTTCCTTTCTTTTTTTAATGAATTTTTCCATGTCTTTTGCTCAAATTTTTATTTCAGGCGATGCAAAGATTATTGTGCAGGGAAAAAAAACAGAAGCGAAAAACGCAGAAGCAAAAAAAGCTATTTCAACAGAAAACGCTGAGCTCAAGAATGTTGCAAATGTGTATCTTGCTGGCAATGCAAAAATGATAATTGAAGAAGAAACATCCTATATCAAGGCGTCTTATACAATTGAGAAAATAGCAGCTACAGAAAAAAAATCTAATAAATTTGGCAAAAAATCTCTAGCATCAGAAATTCAACAAATAAAACAAAAAGAGCAAGAAGCACTAGAAAAACAGCAAAAGCATGTTGCTGAAACCGCTCATTTTGCTACATTCAACCATCCAATTTCTTCAGATTTAAACCCTTCCACTAGAAAAAGAAATATAGAAGCTATTGGAAATGGTATATCTTCTTCCGTGAAATTTCAGAAAGCAATTTTTGCAAATTCTCATATTTACGGTGGATTTGAAGAAAAAGAGAAGCAAAAATTCTATGCCTCATTTCTGTATTTACCATTTCATAAATACGGTAATTCATCATCTCGTGCACCACCATTTTTTGTTATTTCATGAAGTGTACTTATGTAGTCTTAATAGGACTATCTTTTAAATAAAAAATAGCAATAATTAAAATGAATAATAAATTTACTAAAAATCTAATAATAGCTACTTTACTGCTTTTTATAGGTAGTGGAGTTTTACAAGCACAATGTACCCTTGGAAAAAGTGGTACTTGGAATGGAGCTGCAGGTACTGGCGAGCCTCGTAGTAATACAATAAGCGGAGTAACGGTAAGTATGGCCACGCAGGACATTCCGGAGGCAGGAAAATCTCCTACAGCTATGAGCTATACGCCAAATGGTACCTTCAATACTACCAACTTCTGGTCTCCAGCAAGTATTGCAGGAAGCAACTCTCTTGAATTTGTGTTTTTTTGGGATTCCACACCTGAGGTTGGTACAGATGCTACAATAGATTCAGGTACAAGACAGTTTACTATAACTTTCAGCAGACCTATAAAAGAATTTAAATTGCATTTAGATAGATTAGGGGGAATAGATGCAGGTGTGACGAATTCTACAGAGTTCACATTTACATCGCCATCTGTTACTATGACGCGTCTTTCTGGAAACCCACAATTTGAGGTAGTTGGGAACAAAATTTTTAGAACTCCTTTTATCACGGGAGCAACCTCTGCAGAAGCTACAGCGGATGCAACGGGAACTGGAGCAGGTACTCTTGGCTTCAGTGATACCAGCGGAAATGGTTTTACGACGTTGACGTTTACAGCTAGAGGTATTGGTGCTGATGGTGGTGGTGCAGATGGTATAGAATTCGTTATGGAGCTTTGTCCTGATATCGTTATTCCAAAACCTGATTCCTATTCTGGAGTGGTCAATACAAACTTTTCTACAGGAAGTGTAAGAGCAAACGATACCATAGATAACGTACCAGCAACTTCTGCAAATTCCACAGTAGTGATAGTGGGAACTTGGCCAGCAGGAATAAGCCTAAATAATGGCACAGGGCAGATTTCTGTTGCAAATACAGTACCCGTAGGTGTTTATAATATACAATATAGATTATGTTCCGTTAATGCATCTACTGTTTGTACTACCACTACCGTAAAAATAACGATAAACGCAGACAGTGACGGCGATGGAATAGCAGATATTAATGATCTAGACGATGATAATGATGGTATTTTAGATACTGTGGAATGTTCAGGAATAAATGCAGTTACTAACGGAGATTTCTCCGCTGCAGGAACTGGCTGGACAAGTTCAGGAGGATGGCAATTTGTATCCGGTGTTGTCGTTATAGATCAAAATAACACCATTCAAACATTAAGTCAAACGATACCTAATACTTTTAGTTTAACAGGCGAATTAGAAATAAAATTTGACTTAAGACCAAGTAACGGAAATGCCTCACCAGGTAATGATGCAACTTTTCAAGTCGAATTTAATGGAATTATTTATGCATCCATTTATAATCCAACTTCAGGAACTGATCCTGTAACCATTACTTATATGAATGGTGCTTATGGTACACCAAATAGCTTAGTGCAAAATATTATGGGTACTGTTAGTGTATTTGTACCAGATCCTGGAGTTGCAGCACCATTACTATTTAGACATATTGCTGGCTTAGATGATTGGATTTTAGACAACGTCTTTATAAAAGGATGTAACGATACCGATGGAGATGGAATCCCAGATTATTTAGATCTAGATTCCGACAACGATGGTTGTCCAGATGCAATAGAAGGAGGTGGAAGCTTTCTAGATGGAAATTTAACAAATTCTACAATGCCAGGAGGAAATTCTGGTGCTACAAGTGGAACATATAATTTACCAATAATTAGAAATCTACCAGGTCCAGTTGGAACAACACCCACTACAAATGGTGTACCTACATTAGCTGGAACGGGACAAGCATTAGGATCTTCACAAAATACAGCAATCAATGCTTGCGTTGATCCGTGTGCAATCACAGCTGCCAATCCAGATTCTGATGGTGATGGGATTTCAGATTTCTGTGATTTAGATGATGATAATGATGGTATTTTAGACACTGTTGAATGTCCTATGCCAATGTCTGCAGCAAGTCCTACCAATGGATCGGCTGTCGGGAACTATGGAAACAACAATGGTAGTATAACAATACCTGGTGGTACAGATGATTGGGCAGATGGTTTGTATATTGCTTCGAACGATGGCCAAAGTATTGGAGGTTCCAATACAGCGGTACTTGGAACAGCTTACGGATTAGTAACATCATTACAATTTAATGGCGCGGATCAAAGTACACTTGCAGGAGCTATAACGAACAACGATTACGTTCAATGGGCATTTACTACAGGTGCCTTTGTAGAGCCAACGTACTTAGATAGATTTGAATATTCACATTGGACAGATAGAGATTCTGGCTTGCCTATAGCAGGTAATTTCAATTATGAAGTGCGAATTAGTAATGATAATTTTGTAACAAACACAGTAGTATTTAGTACTCGCCAGTATGGAAGTGCTCTAGATATGAACACCAGAATTATAGCCGGGCCAATTGTATTCGGAAATCGGACACTGCATATAATCAGAACATTAAACCCTACAAATGTCATTTCTTTGATGCCAAATAGTTCTTACAAAGTAAGAATGTATTTATATGGCGATAGTGATGGAAATGGTGAAATAATCTTAGACGATACTAGGTTACCTATAAAAGTGGTATGTGATAAAGACGGAGATGGTATTCCAAATATTTTAGACCTAGACTCTGATAATGATGGTTGTCCAGATGCTGCAGAAGGCGGCAATACTACCATTCCAAAAACTTCTTTGGTTGCTTCCGCAGGAACTTTGCAAGGTGGAAATGGAGTAAATCCGGCTACGGCACCAACCTCAGGAACTTTTAATCAGTCTGTACTATTAAATCTAGGAAATACCGTAGGAAGCACAGCTACAACTAATGGTATACCAACCATCGCAGGAACTGGACAAGGAATTGGAACTTCCACAAACGCCCTTATAAATGCATGTTTCTGCTACGATCCAGCGAACACAGCAGCAGCAGGTGTAGATACCAAACACGGAATTACTTTATTACAAAAAGCAGGTGCAGACAATGGCAACTGGCCAATGATTAGAAAATCAGGTTTCACAGCCTTAGAATCTAACACAAAAGGTTTTGTAATTACCAGAGCGACAACGACTGAGATTACAAATATTATATCTCCACAAGATGGAATGATGGTATATGACACGGTAGCCAAATGTCTTAAATTATATGATGGCAGCACTTGGAGTTGTTTCGTAACGCCAACTTGTCCATAATATTTTTAATATAAGGGGAGGCTTTTCTTTTTTAATGATGAAAAGTCTTTCTCTTTTTAATTCTTAAATATAAAAACAATGAAAAAAATAATAGCAACACTATTTTTAGCAATAATAAACGGCGCGAATGCACAAGTAATCATCGGTGGACCAACTGGATCTACAAATATAAATACCTCTGTGTTATTAGATTTTGCAACAGGACAAAATAAAGGAATTATTTTGCCTTATGTAAGAACAATCCCGACAGCACCTACAGAAGGTACGATACTTCTAGATGCAAGCACACCTTTAACATCTAGAGTAAAATATTACGCTGGAGCTGTAAAAGGATGGGTAGATTTAAGTGGCCAAAACGCGAATTTAAACAGCAGCACAGTTTTAGCCAATTTTGCAACAGAACAGCCAGCTTCTATCACAGAATTAGCAAACTCAAAAGCCATCATTGGTGCAACCAGCAGTTCTGCAGATGGCGTTTTGGTATTAGAATCTACCACGAAAGCGATGATTTTGCCAATAGTAGCAGATGTGCAAAATATTCTAAGTCCTTCACCAGGAATGATGGTTTACGTAAACAAAGCGGGCGCAAAACGTTTGGCAGTTTACAATGGAGCTAAGTGGTCTTTTTGGAAACCGTAAAAGATATATACATTAAAATACTTAAGACAACCGCCTGTTAATTTAGCAGGCGGTTTTTTTTTTGAATGACCTGTCAATATGAATTTTCATAATACAGTATTAAGAAATAGCTAGTATAATTATTCGAAAAAATCATAATCTTATCAAAAAAAACCGCTTACCTATAAGGTAAAGCGGCAATTATGCAGTTTTTAGTTTAATTTAGATTTACATAAAAGTTGTGTTTTGTTTTTTCAAATTATGTAAAAGTTACTGCATAAATATTTTATCTTCCTTCAAATCGTGTTATAAAAAAAAGTACCAAGCCATTTCTATTTTCCACATTTAATTTTGTGAATACTTATCTCTATATTCAAATACTGCTTTTGGCTAAAGCTCATTTTTCTGCTATCTCTCTATACGTTATTTTACTATCTGCTAGTTTTATGTTCTTTTTTATTTATGAATATCTCTCGAAACTTAGCCTTTTCGAGTAGCAATGATTTTAAAAATTCACTGCTACAGATTGTTATTTTTTTACCGCTAAAAAATATGGAAAGCTTATGACTTTAAATCTATGAATGCGCTCAATAATAGTAAAATATTGTACTATTAAGTTAAAATTAGTATACTTATGTTATTTATACTACCTTTAAACTTTTTAATTTTCTATTTCGTATGTTTTTTTAAGGTTAAATTATCATATACTTCAAATTGTAATTCCATGAACTTAATATTCACACTTTTTTTCCTCAAAGAGGCATACAGATTTAACGAAATACGCGCAAATTTGCCATTGTAATGGCGATGGTTTCCATCAATTATATAAAAACAGTTGATGAAAATGACGTTAAATGATCCAAACAACAAACAATTTGGCTTTATCAATAGAACATTGTTATTATTTTGGATTCGGAGCCAATTCGTGTTTACTTTGCGGCCGATTAAAATCCTTTAATCCACTTATTTAAATTTACAAAATTCAGATATAAAAATTTTCTTATGAAATTATATTTATTTTTTAGTAGTAAAAAAGCACATAAGTTTTATGCTTTTTTGGTATTATTCACCTGCTCAACATTTTTTGCTCAGGCAGGAAAAGATGGCAATCTTACATTATCAACAAGCAATACTGTTTTAAATAGGTATGCAAAACCTGCGGCTAATATTGCAGCAGGTGCTACCAGCTTTAGTGTATCAAATATAGCCGATTTAAATAGAGATGGCAGTACTTACCTCACTGGTTTTGTTTCAAATGCTGCATCATACTCTAGTAACGCTCTTTCTACAGGAGATTTAATAATGATTTACCAAGTGCAAGGTGCCATAATAAATACTACTAATACTATTGATTATGGAGCAATAACTTCTTACAATGGTGCAGGTAATTATGAATATGCAAGAGTGGTAAGCGTTGCAGGAAATACAATTAATTTATCTTGCGCTGTTACCAATTCTTATGCAATTGCAAACCATGTGCAGGTGGTAAGAGTTCCACAATATAATACGCTCACTGTTACTGCTACTGGTTCTATAGTTACTGTACCTTGGGGATCTGCAAATTTTGGAGGTGCAAATGCAGCAGCAGTTGAAAGACGGAGAGGAGGGATAAATACTATTTTATCTAATAATTTAGTAAATAATGGTACTATCAATGCAGATAGTGCAGGTTTTAGAGGTGGAGAAACCGATAATAATACATCTGGTGCTAATGCTAATTTCTATACAGATTTTGTAACTACAAGTTCCAATATATCTGCTGAAAAAGGTGAAAGTATAGCAGGATATTCTTCAGAATATGATGCTTTGGGTGGAAGATATGGCCGCGGAGCACCAGCAAATGGTGGTGGTGGTGGAAACGCCCACAATGCTTCTGGTGGAGGTGGTGCTAATGGTGGTATTGCAGCAAATTGGTTCCGTGGTGCGGGAGTGATGAATAGTTTTGGTACCTGCGGAATTCCTGGTGCTTGGGCATTGGATCCAGATTATATTGCAAATGCAAACGCACTCACAAATTCTGCTGGTGGTGGTCGAGGTGGATACAGTTATAGCAGCGTAAATGCGGATGCTTGCTTAATTGGACCATCTTACCCAGCAAATTTTATTGCTCCTGGTATTCCTGCTGTTAATGTAGTGCAAGATGCGTGGGGAGCAGATAGAAGAGATGTTGCGGGCGGACTTGGCGGTAGACCACTTACTACTTCTGGCATACAAAAGCAGCTGTTTTTCGGAGGTGGCGGTGGAGCTGGAGATGGAAATAATAATGCCCATCAAAGAGCAGCAAATGGAGGTGGAATAGTTCTAGTAATGAATTTAAACAAAATTTCTGGTACAGGTACATTCACTGCGAATGGAGAAGCTGCACTTAATACTGTTGGAGCAGGTAATGATGCACCTGGAGGAGGTGGCGGTGGTGGTACTGTGCTTATACAAACCATAGAAATAGTAAATGCCGCTGTAGTAAGAGCAAACGGAGGTAAAGGTGGAGACCAATTGATCAATTCTAATGAAGCTGAAAGCCCAGGTGGAGGTGGAGGTGGTGGAGTAGTAGCTATTATCAATGCTACTGTAGATGCTTCTATCAAAAATTCTACGGGAGGTTTAAATGGTCTTAGTACTTCTTTTTCTGTTACAGAATTTCCTGCAAATGGTGCTACAAGTGGAGGCAATGGTACAATATCTAGTACTTCAAAAAACGTTACTATCTGTGGAGCATGCTACAAACCTGCTCTTAAAGATGGAAATCTATATCCTACTCAACATGGTATTACAGCATTAGCTAGAGCTGGTGCAGACAATGGCAATTGGCCAATGGTGAGACAAAGTGGATGGACTGCAATGGAGGCCAAAACAAAAGGATTTGTAGTAAATAGAATACAAACTACAGCGCAAGTAATAGCTATTCCCAATCCAGTGGAAGGTATGATGGTGTTTGATATACAAGCAGATTGCTTAAAAATAAATACCACGGGAACTTCTGCAGGTTGGAAGTGTCTTAGCAATCAAACTTGTCCTTAGAAATATTCTATCTTTTATAAATTATTTAAAATTTAAATTAATGCGCAAATCAATTATAATCATCGCTCTTTTTATATCTAGCAGTATCTATTCACAAGTAGCAATAGGAAAAACTACCACCACCAATAATTCTGTTTCTGTAGAATTTGGTACAGGGAACAAAGGAATTATTCTACCGTGGGTTTCCTCTCAAAATAGTGTAACAAATGCAGTACTTGGTACAGTAATTTATGATGCTGCAGATTTTAAAATAAAAGTAAAGCTAAATGCAAGTTGGAAAGATTTTTCCATAGATGGAAATGGTTTTGCAAATACCACTTTGCAAGATGCACTTACAGATGTGCCTACTGCCAAAACTGTGATTGGATCTAATGCCAATACAGATACTACTGCAGGTATTTTAGTATTATCAGATACCAACAAAGCCATGATTTTACCAATAGTAGCAGATGCACACCTCAATATTCCTAATCCTTCTCCAGGTATGATGGTTTACGACCCAAATACCAAACAATTTGCAGTTTTCAACGGTACTGTTTGGTCGTTTTGGACAGGAATTTAATTTAGGCTAAATTTTTAATCTTGTAGATAAAATCAATTAATGAAATAAACTATACTTTATTTTTAAGAAGTTTGATAAAGTAGGATGGTTTCATTTTAAATTTGCGCACAAAATTGGAAGAAAAACTATTAGGTGTAGAAAAACCAGAAATAGCAGCGAGCTCCTTGATATCTAAATATAGGTATTTCTTTTCCTTCAAAAGTTCTATCGCATATTCTAACCGCAAATCGTTGATGTAAATATTAAAATTGTTGCCACGATATACATTAACGATCTTGGATAAATAAACATAGTTGGTACCAAAATCTTCGCTAAGTGATTTTATAGAAAGTTGTGCGTCGGTAAATTTATTTTCCTCCTCAAATTTTTCTAATTTAGTAAGAATCTTCTTTACCATATTTGGTTTTATAGATAGTATTTTGTTGTAGAATTCTATTTCCTCCACTTTTGGTTCATCTTCAATGTCGGGCTCTTCTAATATTACCGTGATAGGTGTCTTATTTTTCCGGAAATTTCCATTGAAAATATCGTTAAATTGTACTTTATAAGTTTTTCGAACTTCGTAAAATTTATAGCCGCCTATACAAATTATTAAAATTATAATAAGAAGTAACACCGTTAATATCGTAGTTCTGTGTAGAGATCTCTCTATTCGGTTTTTTTCTTGCAATAATTTTTGGGTATCGTATTCCTTATTTATTTTAGAATAGAGGTAGGTGTAGTTTTTTATGTAAGATTTATCAAGAAGCATAAGTTTGTTAATATACTCCAATTGCTTATCCTTATTGCCTATAGAATCATTATATTTAATAAGAAGTTCATAAGCAGGGCGAAATTCTGGACTTATTTTTCTTTTCTTTTCATATTCCTTATCTATCTCTTCTAGGTATTTTACGGCAACATCTTGTTTTCCCAATTTCCAATTAGACAGACCGATGTAATAAATTTCTGTGATGTGTCCCCACTGGTCATCGTAGGAGTTCAATGCTTTCTGCAGTTTAGAAATTGCAAGAGGATAATTGTTGTTGTAGAATGCATCCGTACCTTCAATAGATATAAAATAAGGGATATACTTTTCTAGCTTGTTTTTTTTAAGATATTCTATGGTCTCTTTTACTAAAGCACTGTTTTCTGCATTTTTTCCTAATTTAGAATTGGTATCTAAATAGCACATCATAGAGTAGAGATAGTACATTTGAGAGTTTTTCCCCAAAGAAGATTTATCTTTCAAGTTTTTTTTAAAATATTCCAAACATATTTTCAGTTCGCTGTTTGCATCTTCATAATTACCGAGGTAAATTTTGTTTTGGGCGATAAAGTAGATGGTTTTATTGATCGTATAATCATCTTTTAATTGCATAGAATACTTATTGGCCATTAAAATATTGTCCAATGCTATTTTATAATATTCTTCATACATATATATAGTCCCCTTATTCAAGTATGCATCTGTGAGGAGCTGTATATCTTCAGATTTTTTTGCAATTAAAAGGGCGCTATCTGCATATTTAAAATTTTTGGGAATTTCATTATAGTTGCTTGCATATCTATATGCATAAACCAAAGATTGATCATTTTTTTCTTTTTTAGATTTTTTTATGTAAAAATCAATCAATTTTAAAGCTTGAACTTTATCGTCTTGCAGACTATCAATTTTTTTCTCAATTTTCTCGTAGGTCAAATTTTTAACGATCAACTTCTGAGAATATAATTTGCTGGTGGGAGAGAAAAAACTTGCGATAACAAATAGAATAAGAAAAAATTTTTTCAATTCACATAAATTTTTATAGATGAGGTCTGATTTTGATATTGCAAAAATAAAGCAAATAAAATAAACGGAAAATTAAATAATTAATGAATTAGAACTCTTTTTTAATGATATAGAAGTTCGAAAATTTGCTGTAGTAGTCTAGGATAAGATACTTTTGCTCCAACAATAAAATATAATTATTATGAAAACATTTAGCCTTGCAATCGCAACCCTTTTGGTAATCTCTGCTGTATCTTGTAGACAAGAAGACGAAATCTTGAGCACTGAAGATCTTCAAACAATTAAAATAATTGAAACCAACAGAAAACATGAATCTTCAAAATATAGCCAAGAATTAGTAGTTGATAGTGTGCAAACTATTGAAAGTCCTAAAAAATATTTGGACGGAGAAATAGTTCCACCTCCAAGAAAATAATAATCTTATGTAATGACATTTCACTATTATTTTACGAAATAGTATTTTTGGTTCACCGATACCAAAGTCTGCTGCATCATCTTTAATAGATAGTTCAATGGTTAAGGATAGCTGTTCTCTTAATCATATACTACTAATGTGATATTGCAATACACAACATGTCGAAATTATACAATAAAACCTGATAATTCTTATAAAAAATTGTCTGAAAAAATATTATTTCTGAATAAGATTTATTTTGTATAATTGTACCTCAATTATTTAACATAAAATTAAGACAAAATAAGAAATTAGCTAAAATGTATTAAAACAATGTGAAATAATCGCCTATTTTCAAATATTATTTCGTATATTTAAGCATTATAATAAATTTTATGAGAATAAAATTGAGCAAAAAATAAAATATGGTAGAAAATCTATCTTTTTCAATTTTCAACAAAAACAAACCGCAAAGGGAATTTCCTCTACGGTTTTTTTTGCTGGTTTTATCTTTTGTCTCCATTCTTTTTTCTGTACAACTTAAAGCGGAAGAAATTCCTGTTTCCACATCCAACCAGATTACTATAACTTCAGGCGTTATTGTTTATAGTAGTGCAACAGTAGAAAAATCTGTGGTCATTCAGGTAGAACCTATTATTGTAGAAGGTGAGGTGATTTCTGAAAATGATAAGAAACCTTTTGCAAAAGAGATTAAGGAAAAAGCAATTTCAGAGCAAATAAAAGTTGAGAAGCAACGTGAAAATAAATTCGCTCATTTTTCTACTTTTACAAATCAGTTTCTTCATGAAAATTCACTTACCCCAGTTGGCTTGCAATCTTGTAAATTAGCTGTAGTAGTTCCAATAGGTAAATCTTTATATGATAAAAGATTTTTTTACCAAACGTTTTACCCTATTTTTTGCCAAGAAAAAAAAATAAACAGTTACTACCAACTTTCCTACTTGCAGTTTGGTAAGTATAGAAATTCTTCACTTCGTGCACCGCCGACCTTATATTTTATTTAATCAAGTCAAGTTAAAAAAAATATAATTTTAGAAAAATTTAAATGAAGAATTTATACACAAGATTATTGGTAGCAGCTTTCTCGTTGCTATTCACTAGCTCTTTATTTGCACAAGTCGCAAAACAACAAAATAATATAAACATCTCACAAACAACCTTTATTGGTAAAAATGAGAAAAAATCCTTGTCTACCTTTGGCGTTACGATTCTATCGAAAACCCAGTTAGGCGATACCCAACTAGAACTATCTGATACTCCTGTAAAAATAAATAATTTTTACAGCATCGGCAAAGTTGTAGGTATTCACCCGCAAAATAACGCTAATCTAGAAGCAGAATTGGTCTTTCATTATAATGATAGAGATCTAAACGGTATTGATGAAGATAAATTAATTTTATATTCATCTGTAGATAACGGAAAAACATGGCAAGCCCACGAAAATTCTGTGATTGATACCAAAAACAACACCCTCCGTTTAGAAAAACTAAAACATTTTTCTTTATGGACTGCAGCTGCAGTTTTGGTACCAGATTTGGCATCTATTACTCAGAATAAACCGATTACTGTAAATGTATTGGCGAATGATACTGGCGTACCAGCAGATGCGGTAATATTAGTTGGTGTTCCTGCAAATGGATCCGCTGTAGTAAATCCAAATAGAAGCATAACTTATACACCAGTTTCTACTTTTTATGGTACAGATACTTTTGATTATGCGATAGATACCAATGTACAACCAACTACGGCAACCAATGACAGTTATATCGTAGCACAATCTACTGCTACTGTACTTAATGTTGCTTCCAATGATTTTGATCCTAATGGTGATCCATTAACAGTAACGATTTTGACTACTCCTGCCAATGGAACTGTAGTTGTAAATGCCAATAATACGGTTACTTATACACCAACTGGCGATTTTTTAGGTGTAGATAGTTTTACTTATCAAATAGATGATGGCAATGGACATACTGCTTCTGCAACGGTAAAAGTAACAGTTTACCAAGATACTGGAGCTTCTAAAATTCATTATCTATCAGCAAGACCACAAACTGGTGGGCAAGATAATACCTCAAGAATAAATTTAGTTATTACAACTAACAGTCCTACTGGAACCACAGGTGTCATTAGTTTTCCTGGATTCACAACAGCAGATGTACCTTTTACACTGACTAAAAATGGTTCCCTCAATTTTAGAATGGATAATTGTACAACAGGAAATCCTTTAGAGGGACCAGATCATGGGATGTCGCATTTGTATAATACTATTGAAAATAAAGGAATTAAAGTGGTTGCAAATGCAGATGTGCAAGTACAAATAGCACAAGATGTTGGTCCATGGCAATCTTTCTTAGCTTCCAAAGGACAAGCTGCTTTAGGTAGAGATTTTTATGTAGGGAGTATGGCTGGAGCTTTCAGATTGTTCGGTGATCCTCTTATGACAGGAGATTTCATTACTGTTATGGCCACGCAAGATAATACAATGGTTACTTTTGATGTACCGACAGGAGCAACCTGGAATTTTGCAGGAACTGCATTACAAACTATCAATGTCACTCTTAATGCAGGAGAAACTTACATAGTGCGTGCTCCTGCTACTACTACATCATTAAATAGCATTTCTGGTGCTCACGTCGTAAGTACAAAACCTATCTCTCTTTCTTCTGGATCTTTTGGTGTTACAACACCAGGAGCAGGTGAAAATGGTTGGGATCAAGGTGTGCCGACACATCGTATAGGTTCATCTTACGCAATCGCAAGATCATCTAGTGGTAATGAAAGAATTCGTGTAATAGGAACCAAACCTAATACAGTAATTACAACAGATGGTGTAGTGGCAGCTACAATAAATGCTGGACAAGTATATGAATATGCAGTTCCTGGAGCTTCAAATTCAGGACATAGTATTGTAGCTACTGAACCAATTTACGTTTACCAAACTTCAGGTCTTGTAGGCGGAGAAACGGGAGTATCTTTAGTAGCGCCGATTAGAGATGATGGATCTGGAATTGTACGTTTTCAGAGTGCCGCATCTGGACCAATTACACGTGTAGTTATTAAAACGAATGCCTTACCTACTCTTAAACTTACGCGTCTAAATGCAAATGGTACAACAACAAACATTGCGATTAATACTGCTGCCGCTACAACAGTGCCAGGAATAACAGGAATATCTGTTTTAAATATTAGTGTAGCCGCTAGTACAAATTATCTTTTAGAAGCTACTGCTCCTATACAAGTTTCAATGGTAACTTCTATCTCAAGTGGTGGTGGTTTTAGTGCACTTTCTGGTTTTGAAGATGCTTTAGTTGCAGCAAGAGATGATAATTACACTGTTGGAAGAAATATTGCGAGAGTTTTAAATGTTTTGACTAATGATTCTCAAGCTGCAGGTTTGGTTTTGCATATTGGAAATTTCGTACAGCCATCAAATGGAACGGTTGTAAAAAATCCGAACAATACTTTTACTTACACGCCAAATGCTAATTATGTAGGGACGGATCAATTCACTTATATTGCTCAAGATCCAGACGGAAACTCTGCTACGGCAACAGTATTTCTTACTATAAGTGCCTTAGATACAACTACGCTATCAGTTACAGTTTTACGAGATGAAGATGGCGATGGTGTTCCAGATACAGATGATATTGATGATGATAATGATGGAATTACAGATGTAAATGAGCAAAGTTGTTTAAATTTATTAGATGGAAACTCTACATCTGGAAATGGTGGTTTTAAACCAAATATTTTTTGGTTCACATGGGCAGATATTTTAGCAGATGGTATACAAAATGGAGATACTAAAAATGTCACGCTTCCAGGAGGTAATATTGCAACTTTAACCTTTTCTAATGTAGTTGGAAATGGTGCAAGTTATAAAGCCAATGCAATGCAAACATTTCCTGGTGCAGATTTATGGGTTGCTTATGATTTACCCACTGGAAGTAAACCTGCTATTTATAATGATGTTACAGGTAGTAATGTGTCTTTTGATTTAGAAATTACTTTAGCTGCACCTGCACTTGGAAAATTATTAGATTATGTAATTGCAGATGCCGAATCGTTAAATGCTAATGGCGGTACTTTTGTGCCAGAATCTATGAAATTTACTACCAATGGTTCGGGTTGGACTAATTTAGAAACTGTTGGTTCAGGAACAAATTATGCGGTATCAGGTTTAGGTTCTCAAGTAATTAATATGAATGGAATTAATGGAGCTAATGTAACAGCGCCGCTATTTAGAACCAATGGTGCAAGTAAATTGTCTGTAGATATCAACACTGCAGGAGATGGACATCAAGGAATAGCAATCGGGGTGTACCTTGGCTGTAATGCAATAGATACAGATGGAGATGGGATTCCAGATTATTTAGACTTAGATTCTGATAATGATGGTTGTCCAGATGCAATAGAAGGTAGTGCAACTATAGCTGAAACTAGATTGGTCGCTGCAGGTGGTACTTTGCAAGGTGGTAATGGAACTACACCAACAACTGCACCTACATCAGGCTATTACAATCAATCTGTGTTGCTTAACCTGTGTCAAAATGATTCTTCAGCTTGTGTAAATGCGCAAGGTTTACCTCAATTAAGTCCTCTACCAGCAGGATATAGCAATACTGCAGGTCAATTAATTGGATCTGCATTAAATCCAGCCATTAATGCTTGTGCTTGTTACAACAATCCAGCAGGAGGAACAGGTGTAGATTCTAAACATGGAGTAACACTATTAAATAGAGCAGGTGAAGATAATGGAAACTGGCCAATGATGAGAACTTCTGCACATACAGTTCTAGAATCTAATATCAAAGGATTTGTTATTACCAGAATGACCACGGCGGAGATTACAGCTATAGTTTCTCCACAAGAAGGAATGATGGCTTTCGATACCGAATCTAAGTGTATGAAAGTGTACGATGGAACTGCTTGGAGCTGTTTCAATAATGCTACATGTCCATAAATTGAATACTTGAGAGTAGAGAAGATGTTTCTATGTAAATATCTTCTCTATTTTAATAATTTAAAAAATTAAAATAATGAAATCACAAATTCATTCAATTCTAATTAAAAATAAAAATACCATGTTTAAAAATACATTCACAATATTATCATTAGTATTAACCATAAGTCTTGCCAACGCGCAGGTGATCATTGGTGATGCTGTAGGAACCGCAACAGATAAAACTTCGGTTTTGTTAGAATTTGCAGCAGGTCAAAATAAAGGAATTATCGTTCCTTATGTAAGAGCAATTCCCACAGGTGCTGCATTAGTTGGTGGCACTATTATTTTAGATGCAACAACCGCAACTACTGCAAGAATGAAATATTACACAGGTACTGTTTGGTTCGATATGAGTGGCCAAGACGCTAACTTAACCAGTCTAAATGTAATGGCTCTTCAACCTACAATTGCGGATGCTCCAGAATTAGCAACTTCGAAAGCAATTATTGGAGCTGCTACAAGTAGTGCAGACGGTGTCTTGGTTTTAGAATCTACCACAAAAGCAATGGTGCTGCCAACTGTAACAGATGTTCAAAATATTCCAAGCCCTTCTCCAGGAATGATGGTTTACATTAATAAAGCTGGAGGAAAAAGACTTGCTGTATTTAATGGCAGCAAGTGGAGCTTCTGGAAACCGTAGCCAATTTTACAACGAAAAAGTCACTTTTAAAACGAGGTGACTTTCGTTGTATTTTATTGTTTTAATAAGTTGCGTTAAATTGTACGCACAACTTATTTAGGCTTCAATCAATGCTAAATAATAAAATCTGTTTTGATTTTAAACAAAAATTTTCTCAATTTCTAGACTTGTTCAATAACTATCAACAATTAAAGTAAGAACATTCTTTTACTTCGTTCTATCTTCTAATTCAATCTGAATGATTATTTTCTAAAATTGAATTTGTAATTGATATAGAACTCTATTTTATAAATGGTATTTAATCAATTAAATCAAATGGTATAATTCAATCCCAACTTGAGTACGATAAAATAGAAAAATTCTAGTCAAAAAACCTTATTATGAAAACATCTCAACTATATTCTAAAAATAAAAGTTTCGCAGTTCTTATCATTTTTTTATTTCTAACAACTGGTTTTACATTTGCCCAAGTTGTACCCCATAAAACTAAGCCTAATCTTACCTCTGAAACTACTTTCATTGGTAAAAATGAAAAAAAATCTTTTTCTAAATTTGGGCTAACTATACAATCGAGAACGCAGTTAGGCGAAACGCAACTGGAACTTTCTACCCAAGCTGTAAAAATAAATGACTTCTATAGTATTGGTAAAGTGGTTGGCATTCACCCAAAAAATAATACCAATCTGGAAGCAGAATTGGTTTTCCACTATCAAGATTCGGAATTGAACGGTATTGATGAAAATAAACTTATTCTTTACTCTTCTATAGATAATGGAAAAACTTGGCAAGCTCACGAAAATTCTTTAGTTGATACACAGAACAATACTATCCGATTAGAAAAATTAAAGCATTTTTCCTTATGGACAGCTGCTGCAGTGCTCGTTCCAGATACAGCATCTACCCTTCAAAATAAACCAGTGACCGTAAATGTTCTTGCAAATGACACTGGGATTTTATCTGATGCTGTACTCATAGTAGGTGTTCCTACAAAAGGTACCGCTGTTGTAAATCCTAATAGAACCGTTACTTATTCTCCAAATTCTAGTTTTTTTGGAACTGATACTTTTGTTTATGCTATCGATAATAATGTGCAACCGACTACTGCTGCTAATGATAAATTTATAGTAGCACAATCTGCGAGCACGACTCTAGATGTACTTTCAAATGATTTCGATCCGAATAGTGATCCTTTAACCGTTACTATCCTTACCGCTCCAAATCATGGAGTAGTGGTGGTGAATGCTAATAATACCGTTTCTTACACACCAACTGGTGATTATTTAGGTTTAGACACTTTTACATACCAGATCGATGATGGTAATGGTCATACCGATACGGCAACCGTACAAGTGACTGTATATCAAAATATTGGAGCATCAACCATTCACTACATACCACCAAGACCGCAAACTGGTGGGCAAGATGCTGGTTCAAGAATAAATATGGTCATTTCAACCAATAATCCTGCAGGCGCTACTGGTATCATAAGTTTTCCTGGATTCACCACCGCAGATGTACCCTTTACGATTAGCAAAAATGTTCCTTTTACCTTTAGAATGGATAATTGTACTACAAATAATCCCTTAGAAGGACCAGATCACGGTATTTCGCATCTTTACAATACTGTAGAGAATAAAGGAATGAAAATAGTAACCAATGTTGATGTGCAGGTACAAGTTGCACAGGATGTTGCTGCTTGGCAATCTTTATTAGTTTCTAAAGGTCAAGCCGCCTTAGGTAATGATTTTTATGCAGGGAGCATGGCTGGTGCAACTCGATTATTTGGTGATGCAAATATGACAGGGGATTTTATTTCTGTAATGGCTGTGCAAGATAACACCACCGTAACTTTTGATGTTCCTACTGGTGCAACTTGGACATTTAAAGGTACTTTGTTACAAACTATAACTGTTGTACTCAATGCGGGGCAAACTTATATTGTACGTGCACCTGCAACTACTACTTCTTTAACGAGCATCTCGGGAGCTCATGTAGTAAGTTCAAAACCCATTTCTTTCACTTCTGGTACTTTTGGTGTGACATTGCCAAGTGCAGGTGACAATGGATATGATCAAGGAGTTCCCACTCACAGAATTGGATCAACTTATGCTGTAGTAAAAGCAACCAGCACCAATGAAAGAATTCGAATTATAGCGACAAAACCAAACACGGTAATCACCCATAACGGAACAGTAGTAGCTACAAAAAATGCAGGTGAAGTACATGAAATTGCACTACCAGGAAGTGCAGGTTTAGCACATAGCATTACAAGTACGGAACCGGTTTACTTGTATCAAACTTCTGGTTCCAATTTAGGAGAAACAGGTGTTGCCTTAATTGCTCCCATTAGAGATGATGGTTCTGGTATCATAAGATTTCAGAGTGCAGCAACTGGTCCAGTTGCAAGAGTAGTTATGAAAACAAATGCCTTATCAACGCTTGTATTAACACGTTTAAATTCAAATGGCACTACTACTAATATTCCCATTAATACCGCCACAGCTACCACAGTACCAAATTTACCAGGAAATTCTGCAATGAATATCCCTTTATCTGTAAGTACTAACTACGTTTTAGAAGCTACAGCTCCTGTTCAAGTCTCAATGATTTCTTATGCGGGTTCAGGTGGTGCTTTTAGTGCACTTTCTGGTTTTGAAGATGCAGCGGTTGCAGCAAGAAGTGATAATTACACTGTTGGTAAAAATATTGCCAGAGCATTAAATGTTTTAACTAATGATACCCAAGCGGCAGGTTTGGCTTTGCTAATAGGAAATTTCACCCAACCAAGCAATGGAACAGTAGTAAAAAACACCAATAATACTTTTACTTATACGCCAAATAACAACTATTTAGGAACCGATGAGTTTACGTATATCGCGCAAGATGCTGATGGTAATTCTTCTACCGCAACAGTAAAAATTACTATTACAGAATTAGATACTACTTCGGTAACCATCGTCGTAGCAAAAGATAGAGACAATGACGGTCTTTCTGATGAAGATGATATTGATGATGATAATGATGGAATTATAGATACTGCAGAAGGCTTTTGCGAAACCACATCAGTTTATACTTTAAATTTAAATACTACTTTGAGTGGAGCAACTTTTGGAGCCAATGGCGGCAATTTTAATTTGGTTTATAGTTTAACAAGTGGTGCAGCCGTTCCTTCTATAGGAAACAGTTTTAATGTACCTTTTAGCTACACCGATTTTAGCAACATTGTGAATTCTCAAGATCATACTTGGGAAAACTTTACCATTGATGGAACTAATTTCGCCATCTTGCCAAATACAACCTCATTATACACAGGTTTACCAACAGATAACCAAGGTATTGAAGATGGATCTGCTGGTCCTTCTCCAAGTATAGATGATTTGTTTAGGTATTTCATCAGTACAGGAAAAATAGTAAGACTAGGAAATTTTAGCACCACCATTGGTAATTTACCAGTACTTACAGGTTCTAAAACTTATCAAAACATAGATCAACTGCCTTTATTTTCAAGATTTAATTTAACAGCAGTTAGTGGCGGTGGAGCAGGACAGTACGATAATGGATATTATGCCAACTTGCAATTGCAAACGAATGTTAATCCCGCAAATGCTGGTAGAACATTGCCATTTGCTTCCAATTATGGCAGCACTTACACTTGGGATTACACTGCATTTTCAGATGTAGCTGGAGCAGGAGCAACAAATGGTGGAAATAGAGGTTTAATTTCTATTGAACAAAACACCATAACCGTTTGTAACAATAGAGATACCGATGGAGATGGCATTCCCAATTATTTAGATTTAGATTCTGATAATGATGGATGTCCGGATGCAGAAGAAGGCAGCGCCACCATTAGCTATTCTCAATTGGTAACTGGGGGTCCATCTTTGGAAGGTGGAAACGGAACTACACCTGCAACACCACCAACCAGTGGAACTTACAATACATCTGTTTTGCTTAATCTTTGTGCCGGTGTAACGTGCGTAAATGCAGTAGGTTTACCGCAATTCTCCACTCTGCCTGCAGGATACAGCAATACCACCGGACAAGGAGTTGGTACATCTGCCGATACCGCAGTTAATAATTGCGTTTGTTACAATGATCCCAATACTACAACCGCAGGAGAAGAAACCAATCACGGGATCACTTTATTAAAAAGAGCTGGCGAAGAAAATGGCAATTGGCCAATGATAAGAAAATCAGCACACACGGTTTTAGAATCTAATACCAAAGGTTTTGTAATTACCAGAGCAACAACTACTGAAATTACAAATATTTTACTGCCACAAGATGGAATGATGGTATATGATACCGTAGCCAAATGTCTTAAATTATATGATGGCAGCGATTGGAGTTGTTTCGTAACGCCAACTTGTCCATAATAATTACAGTATGATGGGGAAGTATTTGCAAAAATTACCTCCCTATTTTACTAAATAAATTTTTAAACTAAACGAAATGAAAAAAATAATAGCAACACTATTTTTAGCAATAATAAGCGGCGCAAATGCACAAGTTGTAATTGGTGGAGCAACTGGATCTACAAATATAAATACTTCTGTGTTATTAGATTTTGCAACAGGACAAAATAAAGGAATTATTTTGCCTTATGTGAGAACAATACCAACAGCACCTACAGAAGGTACAATACTTTTAGATGCAAGCACACCTTTAACTTCTAGAGTAAAATATTACGCTGGAACTGTAAAAGGATGGGTAGATTTAAGTGGTCAAAATGCGAATTTAAACAGCAGCACAGTTTTAGCCAATTTTGCAACAGAACAGCCAGCTTCTACCACAGAAAGTGCAACTGCAAAAGCCATTATTGGTGCAACTAGCAGTTCTGCAGATGGTGTTTTGATACTAGAATCTACCACCAAAGCGATGATATTGCCGATGGTAGAAGATGTGCAAAATATCTTAAGTCCATCCCCAGGAATGATGGTTTATGTAAACAAAGCGGGCGCAAAACGTTTGGCAGTTTACAATGGTAGCAAATGGTCTTTCTGGAAACCATAGCACTATACTTTTATTAAATTTTTTAAAAGTCACAAATTATTGTGACTTTTTTTCTTTTATTTAAGTTAATTTTTGTATTTTTGCAGTCCTGTTTGAAGCCGTTTTACATATTAATTATTGATAATCAATCATTTACTCTTTTATTTGTTTAAAAGGGTTTTGCTGTATATTGATGATTCCTTTGAAATTCTCTTCCTTCAGGATAAATATTTTGCACTACTCCGTGAAAAGATATACCGGTGTTGCAGTGAGGTCTTTAGATAATAGACATAAAGATAATAGATAATAGACAAATAAACGAATTGAGGTTGGCTTCAAACACCTTCAAAATCTCAAAAATACTGTTTCAATGTCTCTCATCTATCCGTCTCTCATCTATCCGTCTATTTTCCCGTATTTTTTTAAATCAAAATATTTTTTAACCCAAAAATTGTTCTTAATTACCTCACTATGAGTAAAGCAAAAACAACCGCAACTTCTAAAGAAAGTAATTCTATTGAAAGGATTAACTTTTCTACAGCGATAGGTCGCATTGATACTCCAGATTTCTTGGATGTACAATTGCAATCTTTCCGAGATTTCTTTCAATTAGATACTTTGCCAGAAGACAGAACCAAAGAAGGTCTGCACAAAACTTTTCAAGAAAATTTCCCAATTTCAGATTCTAGAAACCAATTTGTTTTAGAATTTTTAGATTATTTGGTAGATTCTCCTAGATATTCTATAGACGAATGTGTAGAAAGAGGTCTTACCTATAATGTACCTTTGAAAGCAAGATTAAAACTGTATTGTACAGATCCAGAACACGAAGAATTCCAAACGGTAATTCAAGATGTTTATTTAGGACCTGTTCCTTATATGACGCCATCTGGTTCTTTCATCATCAATGGTGCAGAACGTGTAATCGTAACCCAACTTCACCGTTCACCTGGTGTTTTCTTCGGGCAAACATACCACGCAAATGGTAGTAAATTGTACTATTCTAGAATTATCCCTTTCAAAGGATCTTGGATGGAATTTACTACAGATATGAACAATGTAATGTACGCATACATTGATAGAAAGAAAAAATTACCTCTAACTACATTGTTAAGAGCAATCGGTTATGAATCTGATAAAGAAATTCTTCAGATTTTTGATCTTGCAGAAGAAGTGAAAGTTTCTAAAGCATCTCTTAAAAAAGTAGAAGGTAGAACTCTTGCAGCTAGAGTATTAAATACTTGGTTTGAAGATTTCGTAGATGAAGACACCGGTGAAGTAGTTTCTATTGAAAGAAATGAAATCATTCTTGATAGAGAAACCATCTTGGATAAAGAGCATGTAGATATGATCATCGATTCTGGTGTGAAAACTATTTTGATCCACAAAGAAAACAACAATGAGTTTTCTATCATCCAAAATACATTACAAAAAGATCCAACCAATTCTGAAAAAGAAGCGGTAGAATATATCTATAGACAATTAAGAAATGCAGATCCGCCCGACGAAGAAACGGCAAGAGGTATTATCGATAAATTATTTTTCTCTGAGCAAAGATATTCTCTTGGTGAAGTAGGAAGATATAGATTGAACAAAAAATTAAATCTAAATATTGCGGAAGACGTTCAAGTTCTTACAAAAGATGATTTGATTTCCATCGTGAAACATTTAATAGAACTAGCAAATTCTAAAACAGAGGTAGATGATATTGATCACCTTTCTAATAGACGTATCAAAACTGTTGGCGAGCAATTGGCTGGTCAATTTGGTGTAGGTCTTTCTAGAATTGCAAGAACTATTAGAGAGAGAATGAACGTTAGAGATAACGAGATATTTACTCCGATAGATTTAGTAAACGCAAAAACATTAACCTCGGTAATTAATTCCTTCTTCGGAACGAATCAATTGTCTCAATTTATGGATCAAACCAATCCACTATCGGAAATTACGCACAAGCGTAGACTTTCCGCTCTAGGACCTGGTGGTTTATCTAGAGAAAGAGCAGGTTTTGAGGTACGAGATGTTCACCATACACACTACGGTAGAATTTGCCCAATTGAAACTCCAGAGGGACCAAACATTGGATTGATTTCTTCACTTGGTTTGTATGCAAAAATCAACTCGCTTGGTTTTATAGAAACTCCGTATAGAAAAGTAACCAACGGAAAAGTAGATCTAAAAACAGCTCCTATTTTCTTAAATGCAGAAGATGAAGAAGATAAAGTAATCGCACAAGCGAATGTTGAAATGGAAGAAAGCGGGACAATAACCACAGATAGAGTAATTGCTCGTCTAGATGGAGATTATCCTGTTGTAGAGCCAAATCAAGTAGATTTAATAGATATTGCACCAAACCAAATTTCTGGTATTTCGGCTTCATTAATTCCTTTCTTGGAACATGATGATGCGAATAGAGCCTTGATGGGATCCAACATGATGCGTCAAGCAGTTCCATTATTACGTCCAGATGCACCAATTGTTGGTACAGGTTTAGAAAAGCAAGTTGCTAGAGATTCTCGTATTTTAATCAACGCAGAAGGTACTGGTGTTGTAGAATATGTAGATGCAAACAGCATTACCATTAAATATGAAAGAACTGAAGATGAAGACATCGTAAGTTTTGATTCTGCTACAAAAACGTATAAATTAACTAAATTCCGTAAAACCAATCAAGGTACAACCATTACTTTAAGACCAAACGTAAAAGTAGGGGATATTGTAGAAAAAGGACAAGTACTTTGTGACGGTTATGCAACGGAAAAAGGCGAATTGGCTTTAGGTAGAAACTTGACTGTAGCATTTATGCCATGGAAAGGGTACAACTTTGAGGATGCAATCGTTATTAATGAAAAAGTAGTTCGCGAAGACTGGTTTACCTCTATTCATATCGATGAGTATTCTCTAGAAGTAAGAGATACTAAATTGGGTATGGAAGAATTAACTTCTGATATTCCAAACGTTTCCGAAGAAGCTACAAAAGATTTAGATGAAAACGGAATGATCCGTATTGGTGCAGACGTAAAACCTGGTGATATCTTAATCGGGAAAATTACACCAAAAGGAGAATCAGATCCTACGCCAGAAGAAAAATTATTAAGAGCCATCTTTGGAGATAAAGCAGGTGATGTGAAAGATGCATCATTAAAAGCAGATTCTTCTTTAAGAGGTGTTGTTATTAATAAAAAATTATTCTCTCGTAACATCAAAGATAAAAAGAAAAGAGCGGAAGAAAAATTGAAATTGGAAGAAGTAGAAAACTCTTTCAAAGGTAGATTTGATGATTTCAGAAATACTTTGATAGAAAAATTGAATATTCTTGTGAATGGTAAAACTTCCCAAGGTGTAAGCAATGATCTTGAAGAAGAAGTAATCGGTAAAGGTGTGAAATTCACACAAAAACTCTTGACTTCTATCGAAGAATATATGAATATCAACGGTGCAAACTGGACCGTAGATGCAGATAAAAACGAACTAATCAAGCAATTGATTCACAACTATAAAATCAAATATAATGATCTTTTAGGAGTGAAAAATCGTGAGAAATTCGCAATTTCTATCGGTGATGAATTGCCTGCAGGTATCATGAAACTAGCAAAAGTTTACGTTGCAAAAAAACGTAAATTAAATGTTGGAGATAAAATGGCGGGTCGTCACGGAAATAAAGGGATCGTTTCTCGTATCGTTCGTGAAGAAGATATGCCATTCTTATTAGATGGAACACCAGTAGATATCGTATTGAATCCACTTGGAGTACCTTCTCGTATGAATATCGGTCAGATTTATGAAACTGTTCTTGGTTGGGCAGGTCAGAAATTAGGATTAAAATTTGCAACGCCAATTTTTGATGGTGCATCTTTAGATCAAATTTCAGATTATGTAGAACAAGCAGGTCTTCCACAATTTGGTCACACCTATCTTTATGATGGTGGTACAGGAGAAAGATTCTCACAACCAGCAACAGTTGGTATCATATATATGTTGAAATTAGGACACATGGTTGATGATAAAATGCACGCTCGTTCAATAGGACCATATTCTTTAATTACGCAACAACCTCTTGGTGGTAAAGCACAATTTGGTGGACAGCGTTTTGGAGAGATGGAAGTTTGGGCACTAGAAGCATTTGGAGCCTCAAATATTTTGAGAGAAATATTAACGGTTAAATCTGATGATGTAATCGGTAGAGCAAAAACCTACGAAGCAATAGCGAAAGGGGAAGCAATGCCAGAACCAGGTATTCCAGAATCTTTCAACGTGTTACTTCATGAATTACAAGGTCTAGGTTTAGATATCAGACTTGAGGAATAAGATACAAGATAATAGATTCAAGATTCAAGATTTTTTTCTTGTCTCTTGTCTCTTGGTTCTTGGTTCTTTTAATCTTTAAAAAAATAAAATGTCAACAAATAATAAATCAAGTAATTTTACTAAAATTACAATCGGTTTAGCATCACCAGAAGGGATTTTACAACAATCCAGAGGTGAAGTTATCAAACCGGAAACCATTAATTATAGAACACACAAACCAGAACGTGATGGTCTTTTCTGCGAAAAAATATTCGGTCCTGTGAAGGATTATGAATGTGCTTGTGGAAAATACAAAAGAATCCGCTACAAAGGTATTGTTTGCGATAGATGTGGTGTAGAAGTTACGGAGAAAAAAGTAAGAAGAGAGCGTATTGGGCATATCAATTTGGTAGTTCCTGTAGCGCACATCTGGTACTTCCGTTCTTTGCCAAACAAAATCGGTTACCTTCTAGGTCTTCCTTCCAAAAAATTAGATATCGTCATTTATTATGAAAGATATGTAGTTATCCAACAAGGTATTGCCAAAAAAGCAGATGGAGAAGATTTCGAAAAAATGGAATTCCTTACAGAAGAGGAATATCTAGACGTACTAGAAACTTTGCCAGCAGACAATCAATATCTGGATGATCAAGATCCGAATAAATTCATTGCAAAAATGGGTGCGGAAGCTGTAGAAGAACTATTGAAAAGAATAGATCTTGATGCACTTTCTTTCGAATTGAGACACAAAGCACACAACGAAGGTTCTAAGCAAAGAAGAACAGAAGCACTAAAAAGATTGAACGTTGTAGAAGCATTGAGAGGTGCAAACACACGTATGATCAACAGACCAGAATGGATGGTTTTACGTGTACTTCCTATTATACCACCAGAATTGAGACCATTGGTTCCATTGGATGGAGGTCGTTTTGCAACTTCAGATTTAAATGATTTATACAGAAGAGTAATCATCCGTAACAATCGTTTGAAGCGTCTTTTAGAAATAAAAGCACCAGAAGTAATCCTTAGAAATGAGAAAAGAATGCTTCAAGAATCTGTAGATTCACTTTTAGATAACACCAGAAAATCTTCTGCTGTAAAATCTGAAAGCAACAGACCATTGAAATCTCTTTCTGATAGTTTGAAAGGTAAACAAGGACGTTTCCGTCAGAATTTACTTGGAAAAAGGGTAGATTATTCTGCGCGTTCGGTAATTGTTGTAGGTCCAAACTTGAAATTGCACGAGTGTGGAATTCCAAAAGATATGGCTGCAGAATTATACAAACCATTCGTTATCCGTAAATTAATTGAAAGAGGAATCGTGAAAACGGTAAAATCTGCCAAAAGAATTATCGATAGAAAAGAGCCAGTAGTTTATGATATCTTGGAAGGCGTATTGAAAGGTCACCCAGTATTATTAAACAGAGCACCTACTTTGCACAGATTAGGTATCCAAGCATTCCAACCAAAAATGATCGAAGGTAAGGCAATCCAATTGCACCCTTTAGTTACCACTGCATTTAATGCGGATTTTGATGGAGATCAAATGGCGGTGCATTTACCTTTAGGTCCAGAAGCAATTTTGGAAGCACAACTTCTAATGCTAGGTTCTCAAAATATTTTGAATCCTGCAAACGGATCTCCAATTACGGTACCTTCTCAGGATATGGTTTTGGGTCTTTACTTTATGACCAAAGAATTATCTTCTACAGAAGATATGAAAGTTTTAGGTGAAGGTCTTGCATTCTATTCTCCAGAAGAAGCAGAAATAGCTTATGCAGAAGGAAAAGTTTCCTTAAATGCAAAAGTTAGATGTAGAGTTCCTGTAAAAGAAAATGGAGAATTGGTATTAAGATTAGTAGAAACTTCTTTAGGTAGAATTTTATTTAATCAAATCGTACCAGAAGGTGTAGGTTATGTAAATGAACTTTTGACCAAAAAATCTTTAAGAAACATTATTGGAGATATCTTGGCAGAAACAGATTTCCCAACCACTGTTACTTTCTTAGATGCTTTGAAAGATCTTGGATATTCAAACGCATTTAAAGGTGGACTTTCGTTCTCTTTAGGTGATATCGCAATTCCAGAGGAGAAAAAAGGAATGATCGTTACTGCTGTAGCAACTGTAGATGAAATTAAAGCCAACTATAATATGGGTTTAATCACAGATACAGAACGTTACAACCAAGTTATTGATGTTTGGACAAATACAAACGCAGGTCTTACAGAAATGATTATGAATAGAATGAAAACCGATCAAGGTGGGTTCAATTCTGTATATATGATGCTAGATTCTGGAGCGCGTGGTTCCAAAGAGCAGATTCGTCAGCTTTCTGGTATGCGTGGTTTGATGGCAAAACCTCAAAAAGCTGGTGCAGGTGGTGCAGAAATTATTGAAAATCCAATTGTAGCAAACTTTAAAGAAGGTTTATCTATTTTGGAATACTTTATTTCTACTCACGGTGCTCGTAAAGGTCTTGCAGATACGGCTTTGAAAACTGCCGATGCAGGATATTTAACAAGAAGATTGGTAGATGTTGCACAAGATGTAATCATCACCGAAGACGATTGTAATACTTTAAGAGGTACACAAGTAACTGCCTTGAAGAAAAATGATGAAATCGTAGAACCTTTAGCTGAAAGAATTTTAGGTAGAGTTTCATTACACGATGTTTATCATCCAGAAACCGACGAGCTTATTTTTGAAGCAGATCAACTGATAAATGAAACTCTTGCAAAACAAGTAGAAGCTGCAGGTATCGATTCTCTAGAAGTTCGTTCCCCATTAACGTGTGAAACGCAAAGAGGAATCTGTGCAAAATGCTACGGAAGAAACTTAGCAACTGGAAAACCAATTCACATGGGAGAAGCTGTAGGTGTTATCGCTGCACAATCCATCGGTGAACCAGGAACACAGTTGACCTTAAGAACCTTCCACCAAGGTGGAGTTTCTACCAATATTTCTGTAAATCCAAGCATCGTTGCAAGACGAGATGGTATCGTAGAAATGGATGAGGTAAGAACAGTAACTTCTGAAGACGAATTTGGCAAAAAAGCCGAAGTAGTAGTTTCCAGATCTACAGAATTCCGTTTGGTAGCAGACAACGATTTGAGAACACCATTAATGGTTGCCAATGTACCTTACGGTTCTATTTTAGCCGTGAAACCAGGCGATCACGTGAAAAAAGGAGACGAAATCGCAAGATGGGATCCTTATAATGCGGTAATTATTGCTGAAACTGCAGGTAAAATTGAATATGAAGATATCGTACAAGGTATTTCTTTCCAATTAGAAATAGATGAGCAAACTGGTTATGAAGAAAAAGTAATTTCTGAATCTCGTAACAAGAAAGCCGTTCCTACGTTGAAAGTAATGGATGCTAAAGGAGAAGAAATCAAAGCATATAACCTTCCAGTTGGAGCCCACCTTATGGTAAACGATGGAGAAAAAATCAAGTCTGGTAAAGTCATGATTAAAATCCCTCGTAAATCTGCAAAAACAGGAGATATTACCGGTGGACTTCCACGTGTAACGGAATTATTTGAAGCAAGAAACCCTTCTAATCCAGCGGTTGTTACCGAGATTGATGGTGTAGTTTCTTACGGAAAAATAAAAAGAGGAAACCGAGAACTAATAGTAGAAGCAAAAACTGGTGAACGTAAAATTTATTTAGTTAAATTATCTAACCAGATTTTAGTACAAGAAAATGACTTTGTGAGAGCAGGATCGCCATTATCAGATGGTTCTGTAACACCAGACGATATCTTGAAAATTAAAGGACCTACAGAAGTACAGGAATACTTAGTAAATGAAATACAAGAAGTATATCGTTTGCAAGGTGTAAAAATTGACGACAAACATTTTGAAATCATTGTAAGACAAATGATGACGAAAGTAACCATCGTAGATGGAGGAGATACTCAATTCCTAGAAAATGCTTTGGAACATAAAATGGATTTCTTAGTAGAAAACAACCGTATTTTCGGTATGAAAGTAGTAACCGCAGCTGGAGATTCTAAAGAATTGAAAGAAGGACAAATGATTACTGCAAGAGAATTGAGAGATGAAAACTCTAAACTGAAACGTGAAGATGAAGCTTTAGTGGAAGTAAGAGAAGCATTGCCAGCAACCGCAACACCAGTATTACAAGGTATTACGAGAGCAGCATTGCAAACCAAATCTTTCATGTCTGCAGCATCTTTCCAGGAAACTACCAAAGTATTGAACGAAGCAGCAGTTGCAGGTAAAGTAGATTATCTTTTAGGCTTGAAAGAAAACGTAATCGTTGGTCATAGAATTCCTGCAGGTACAGGTTTGAAAGACTACCAAAACGTAATCGTAGGTTCTAAAAAAGAATTCGAAGATCATAATTAAAAAGACTTGAGATCATAGACAGATAGATAATAGATTTTTAAATGCTTTCAAAGCGCTGTCTATTATCTATTGGTCTATCATCTTTTATCTAAATCAAAATATTAAACAAAATAAAAATTTTAAGTAATGGACAACAACAATCAAGATCAAAATCAAGATCCAAACAACATTAATATCAACTTAAACGAAATGATAGCTGCAGGTGTATACTGTAACCTAGCATTAGTAAATCATTCTCCATCAGAATTTGTGGTAGATTTTATCCAAATGATGCCGGGAGTTCAACAAGCAAACGTAAGATCAAGAGTAATTCTTGCACCTATCCATGCAAAAAGAATCATGAATGCATTGCAACAAAACATCACTAACTACGAGCAACAATACGGAGAAGTGAAAGAAGTTGAGCCTTTCGTAGTAGGAGGAAACAACGGAATGCCACAAGCATAATCAAAGTTTTTTTATTACTAAAAAAAACCTTCAGAATTTTCTGAAGGTTTTTTTGTGGAAATTTACATCGCTTACAATCTATTTTGCTCATCACTCAAATCTCCATCTTTCACTTCTTTCTTCTTTGCATTTCCAAAATTATATGTTGCAGCAAGGGTGAATTTTCTTGTTTCCCAACGGTTGGTCCAGTTCGTGGTTACATTGTCTTGTTGAGTTTCTTGAATCCATTGGCTTTTCTTTAAAACGTTTTGTGCGCTTAAACTCAATCTTAATTTTTTATCTAAAAAATCTTTTCTTACACTAAAAGATAGATCATAAGAAGGTTTAAAAGTCGAATTGCCATATCTTCCGCTTTGGCTGTAAAAACTATTCCAGGTGGCATTCCAGTTTTTTCCAAAGTTGAAAGTTTGATTTAAACCTGTATAATAAGAAATGCCACTATCATTAAATTTGTAACCTTCCAAATCAGATTTTGCCTGGCCGTAAGATAATTCACTGTTCAATTGCATATCCCAATATTTTTTTACTTTCCAACTGCTATTAAAAGAAAGTCCGATGCTTTTAGAGCTTCCAATGTTATCATAATACAAAGTGGTAATTTTATTTTCTGGATTATAACTAATGATTTGATACATTTCATCTGTAGAAAAATTAGCAAATAATGACAGAGATGTTTTTTGTTTGTTAATCCAAACCAATTCGAAAGCATTGGTAAATTGTGGCGTAAGATCAGGATTTCCAACAGAAACATTGTACGTATCAGTATATTCGTAATAAGGATTTAGGTACAAATAACGCGGTCTTTGTATTCTGCGGCTGTAAGAAAATTTGTACTGGTTATTTTCCATATTTGCATTTACACTAAAAGAGGGAAATAACGACAGATATTGGTCTTTGTTGGAAGTTCCAGAGGTAAGCGAAGTGGCATTATAATCAATATATTCTGCGCGCAAACCAGCTTGGAAATCGAATTTGCCAGATTTATAATTAGCGATTCCGTAGCCAGAAAATATAGATTCTTTGTAGATTAATCTGTTGCTTCTATTGGTATTTGGAATGTAAATTCCCGACGAATTCCGCTCTCTTAAATCAATGTCATAATCATTGTTTACATAGCTGTACTTTGCACCAGTTTCTATATTCAATGCTTCATTTACCTTGTGCTCTACATCTACTTTTGCACTTAAAATATTATAATTTGTGGGATTATTGTATTTTATTTGATCACCGTTTTTGTACATATCATTCGTATTTGCGGTGAAATAAAAATTAGAAGTTTCGCGCTCACTTGTATTGTTATAATTGGCGAAATTGATTTGCGCATCTACTTTCGTATCCAAACTATCGCTTGCAAAATTGTAGAACACGTTACCTATAATGGTTTTATTTAAAATATCGTCGTCTGTTTTCAAAATGGTGTATCGCTTATAAACAGAATTATCAAATTCATTGGTTCTGCCATTGGTTACTTCTGCACTATTGTAAATACTGTAATTAAAAGAAGCACCCAAGTTTGCATTTTTTGTTAATTGATGGCCAACACCAAAATTACCTGAGTAACTGTTTGAAACAGGTAACCAATCATTATTTTGTTCTAATAAAAGCGTGTTACCAGGATTCACAATGGTTTGATCAATTTTTCTATGATTCACGCTTTCTGTATAACCATAACTTAATCCATATTTAAAGTTCCATTTCTCTGTGTTGTTGTATAAATTAATGCCATTATAATTTTTAATAAATTCTGCATAACCTACTGATGTTTTTATGTTGCCAGTCAATCCTTTAGCAGCAGATTTCTTAAGTACAATATTGAAAATTCCCGCACTTCCAGAAGCATCATATTTAGCCGACGGATTTGCGATGATTTCCACTGCTTTGATGTTAGCACCATCCATGGTTTTTAGATATTGTTTGAGTTCTTCACCCGTCAATAGTGCTGGCTTTCCATCGATCATGATTTGCACATTATTACTTCCTCTGAAAACCACTTTTTCATCTTTATCTAAGCGAACGCCAGGCAATTTTGTTAAAGTTTCTAACGCATCATTTCCAGTTCCAAAACCTGCTTTGTCTATATCAAATATCATCTTATCACCTTTTAAAGTCAAGATTTTGTTGGTTTGCATTACTACAACCTCATCAATTGCAACAAAATTTTCTTCTAAAATAAAATTCTGTGTTTGGTTAGTATTCGTGTTTTTTAAAATTGTTGATTGCACTGGTTTGTAACCCGCTAAATTTACTTTAATGTAAAATTCAGCTGTCGTAACTTCTAGTTTGTACTGTCCGGCAGCATTTGTCTTCGTGCTTTGCTGTAAAGTATGATCTACCGCTTTAAAAATTGAAACCGTGGCACTCGCCAATTGTTCCTTTGTATTTTCTGCGGTGATGGATCCATTAATTTGAATGCTTTGTCCAAAGCTTAAAATACTTAGTAGTAATAAGAAAAATGAGATTGTTGTTTTCATGTGTTAATTATTTATGATGCAAATGTAAATCAGACAACTTCTCGATTTTTTTAGTTTACACCAAGCCGGAATAATGGGCCACGAAACCTTTAATTATTACTATTTTCTGGTTTTACAGGTTAAAAAATGCTTTCGTGTAGTGTTTTGGCCATTTGGTCAGAAAAAGCTGCGCTATAATGGTATTTTATCTAATTTTATCCCATGGAAATAGTCAAAAAACAACGTTACTTTCATTTAGCCGTAATACTTATTGTGGTTTTAATGGATCTTTTCGCCGATTTTTTTTACGGTGGAACAGAAGGATTTCTGAATAATTTTCAGATGCCTCTAAATTTTAATCGCATAATCATCTATACCGCAACATTTGCAGTCTACTTTTTAAATTTTTATTTGCTCTGCCCTTATACATTAAAAAAGAAATCCTATTTTAAATATTTTTTAGGTATCATCATTCTAATAATTATTTTTGGACAGATCCGGTATTTGTTGGAAGAAGTGATCTTATTCCATTTCACAGGCAAACACAACTATTTTGAAGAGTCCAGAAAATTTATATTTTACACTTTTGATAATTCATATTTTGCTATAAAAGGTATTCTATATAGCACCTTGATGTATATTTTTTATGATTCTGCAGAGAACCAAAAGCGGGTTTATCAATTGGAACTGGATTTCAAAAAAGCTGAATTAAACTTCTTAAAATCACAATTAGAACCCCATTTCTTATTTAATACTTTAAATACTTTCTATACAGATTTAATAGATTCACAACCAGAAACAGCAAAAGACATACACAGATTATGTGAATTATTAAGATACGTGACCTATGAAGCAGAAAAAGAATTAATGCCTTTAAAAAAAGAAATTAAATTTATAGAAGATTATATTTACCTTCACAGAAAAAGATTTGAGGACACCATGTTTTTAGATTATAATATAGAAGGTGCTGTAAATGAGCAAGTTGTTCCTTCTTTGGTACTTATACACTTTGTAGAAAATATTTTTAAACATGGCATCATCAGTGACAAAGAAAATCCAGCGAAAATAGATTTAAAAGTAACAGACAAAGAAGTGATTGTAAGCACTGAAAACCTTATTTCTACTTCAGAAAAATATAATCATAACGGCATTGGAAAAGAAAATTTAAGACGCCGATTATTTGCCATTTACCAGGAAAATTTTACTTTTGAATCGGAAGAAAAAGAGGGATTATTCACCACTTTACTAAAACTACCTATCAGTAACCAATTATGAAAATATTAAAATGTTTAATTGTAGATGATGAACCACCTGCAATACGATTACTGGAAAAATATGTGGCTAAAATTCCGTTTTTAGAGTTGGTAGATACTTCCACAAGTTCTCTAAAAGCCTTATCATTAATTGAAGAAAATGCAATTGATCTTGTCTTTTTAGATATACAAATGCCGGAATTGAGCGGTTTGCAATTGTCGAAAATCATTAAAGGCAAAACAAAAATCATTTTCACTACCGCTTATTCGCAATTTGCCTTGGATAGTTATGATGTAAACGCTGTAGATTATTTGCTAAAACCTTTCGAATTCGAACGTTTTTATGAAGCAGTTCTTAAAGTTAAAAATACTTTCAATGCACCAGAACCAACTTTAGAAATACCCAAAACTACCTCTGAATATCTCTTTGTAAAAACGGATGGCAAAAATAATTTTGAAAAAGTTTATGTAAAAGACATTTTGTATATAGAAGGTTTAAAAAATTACGTTGCCATTCATTTAACTCAAAATCAAATCATTACCAACAATACGCTGAAGAATATTGAAGATTTATTACCAAAATCTGACTTTGTGAAAACACATAAATCCTTCATCGTTTCTTTGCGACACATTACAAAAACGGATTCTGTGAGTGTTTACATTAATGAAAAAGACATTCCTATTGGCGACACTTACAAGAAAGAACTTTTTGAATTGATACAGAATAATAAACTTTGATTAAATTATAAAGCGGGAACAATAAATTCTTGACGAGATTTTTTTCTAAAGAAAATAGAAATTAAGGTGATAATTAACAGAAGGTGAAGATAATAAGCATTTTGCACCAATTCTAAATAGCCCATTTTAAAGTTACTTAATGAAATCAGAATTAAAATTTGAGCGCCGTAAGGAATAATTCCCTGCACGTAGCAAGCAAATATATCTAATATAGAAGCCGATTCTTTGGGTTCTAAACCATACTTTTCTGTAATTTCTTTTGATACTTTTCCAGAAATTAATATTGAAATGGTATTGTTGGCCACGCAAAAGTTAGCCACACTCACCAAACCACCAATTCCTAATAAAGCTGTTTTCTTTGAACTAATAATTTTATTAATGTTTCTCAACAAAAAATTAATTCCGCCAGCTTTTTCTACCAATGCTGCTAAACCGCCTGTCAGAAGGGAAAGTAAGAAGATTTCCGTCATCCCAGTAAAACCTTCATAAGTATTCTTTGCAAAATCCATGACACCAAAAGTGCCATTGGCAATACCTAAAATTCCGGCAAACATTAAACCTGAAAACAATACAACAAAGACGTTGACACCAACTATAGAAAGGATAATTACTAAAAGATAAGGCAGAATAAGCCATAAATTGAAATCTTTTTGGGTGATAATCACAGATGAAGTTTCTTGGTTGAAGCCAATAACGATTAAAATACCAATTGCAATAATGGCAGCAGGAAGTGCCAAACTAAAATTTGCCCGAAATTTATCTTTCATTTCGCAACCCAAACTCTGTGTTGCCGCAATGGTGGTATCTGATATCACAGATAAATTGTCCCCAAACATAGAACCAGACAACAAAGCCGCGCCAATTAATCCCAACGGCGACCCACTTTTTTCTGCCAAATCTATAACGATTGGTCCTAAAGTAACTATAGAGCCAACAGAAGTTCCAGAAGCAAAAGAGAGAAAAGCCGCAATCACAAAAATACCTGCCGGAAAATACGCGATGGAAATATAATTTAAACCTAAATTCACAATGGTATCTACACTTCCAGTTGCTTTAGAAACTGTTGCAAAAGCGCCCGCCAAAAGATAAATAATACACATGGTCAGGATTTTACCATCACCACAACCTTTTAAAAAAGTATCAATTTTCTCATTGATTTTACCTTTCAGTAAAAGAAAAGAGGCAACAATTCCAAATAATGCAGCAATAGGTGAAGGAAGTGCGTAGAAATCATCATTATAAATTCCGAAACCTAAGAAAATACCCACAAAAAAAAGTAAAGGTAAAATAGCAGTGAATGAGCCAGTCGTTTTTGTCATTTTGCAAAACTACAATACAAAGTCGAAAATCTTATATCCGACAAAATTTATTTATCTATTGCTATGATTTGGATTTTGTGAAAAATCTTTCATACTCTTTTTTTAATCTATTAGAATGTGAATGACACTTTTTTGCTCGTGCTTGAGTATAAATTGGTTGTTTTTTGATTCTCGACTATACTATTAAAAGATATCACGCAGCGTTGCGATGATAGTTGCGCAATTTTTTAAAAAGCTGATTGCATACTAGTTTCCGGATCGTTTATAATGCAACATCGAGCCATCTAAAATCTAATTTTGAATTTAAAAAGAAAAATTCCCAAAACTTGAGACTTTGGGAAAGAGTTTTTGGAGTTAACGTTTTGTGGCTTTGCGAGGTTGCGAACTTCGTTACCGAGAACTTTCGGCTAAGATAAAATTTCTTGCGAAAGATAAACGTGATTTAACCACAAAATTCGCAATCTTGCAAAACCGCTGTTAGCACCAGTTATTCGTTACTCCAACCATAATCTTCTGGTGGATTTAATTCATTATACCGCTCAGTAATAGTATCTGAATCATCTGGATTAATCATATCATAATATTCTTCTGGACTATATTTATTTCTTCGCGTGTAATGATTTCCAATTCCAGCAGATTTTAATGAACTATAACCATTTAGTTTTAGTTCGCAAGCTGTACAAATAAATTTAGTTGGTAAAATAGATTGTCTTACAATTATTTCATCTTCATTATTTTCTACATTTTGCTTTCCGTAAGGCTCACCGAAAACGGTAGCTACACATTTGCAAGAAGGACATTCTACTCTATGATAACCTCGGTAAGATAATCGGTCTCCATTTTTTTCTGAACTTTCTTTTAATTCTTCTTTCTTCTCGGCTTCTTTTCCTTCATAAACTTTACTATGAGCCGCAATCAAGCTTTTGGTTTTTCCAATTACGCTTTCTTCGACTTCTGTAAGTATTAAGTCAGCTTCTTTTTCAATGTCATCTCCAAATAATGAATTTAAAGATTCACCCTGAAAAGTACAAAGTATTTGACAGCACCTATAAAAACCTGCAATCCATTGTTGTGTAGGATATTCTTCAAAAGCGGCTGAACCCGAATGAACTTCTTCATTTCGTCGATTTATTATTGCAGAGGCTATTTTAAAATTAGCTTCTGTAAAATCTGTAATCAAGTTTTGGCATAATGAAAAAACATTAATAGTTGCAATTGATTTTCTTGGTGCTTTTGCAGAACCCAATCCCAGTGCGTGAAGCAAGTTTTGATGGTCTCTTTCAGGTTCTGCTAATAATGTTGGACTAACAAATGAAACAGCTGATCGAGCTAATAGCTCTAAACCCATAGCACACCAAAGCCCAAAATATGGCTCTTCTTTATCTTCATCATAGGCTCTCTCAAAATAAAGTTTTGCCTTTGTAAACAGTGGTTCTCTTTCCCAACTCATAATTAGTTTATATAAATTCGTTTTAAAATTCTATTTGTTTCCGCCTCAGCAGATTTTCGTCCGTGAAGATTTTTCCAGTTATCAATAATGAGCGTTTTTCCCTCAGTCCATTCAATTTTTATTGGCTCAATTTTTTTTATAGTTTCCTGAAATATTTCGTCAAATTCCTTTGCATATTTATTAAATGGAAACATACAAGTGGAATCATATTTAATTCCACTTTCATTTTTTTGATTAAAAATTAATGAAGTATAAAATTTTTCCCGATTAGTTTTGACAAGATAAATTGCTCTTTCTGCCTTTTTTTTATCCAAATCCGTTAGCAAATCCCAAAAATCAATTTTTCTAAGTATTGTTGTTTCGCAATTATTTGATTGCAGTGAATGCATTAAAATATACCTTGCTGGATTTTTATAAAATGCTGTATCTGTGTGTAATGGAAAATTAGATAATCCGTGTTTACTACTAAAAGTTCCATACGAAGCTTCGTTTTTTAATTTTGGTTTTAGTATAAATACATCTTGCCCATTTGGATGTTTTAGAATATTTCCAATTTCAGATGCGATTGAAATTAGTTCAATATCTGTAGAACCACTTTTGAATTCAGTCCAACCATTTGTCGATAATTGTATACGTTCGTTTTCTGTCATAATTGGTGCTAACGTCAGTCTGTGAAAAAACCTTCGTTTATTATATTCAAAAATAGGGAAATAATTTGAATAATTCGCTTCTATTTTCGTATATTTAATGATGCAACATATCACTGGAATCGCCCGCAATCAAATGGTTTTTACGAATTTAGAAGATCCGATTTCTCAGGATAATCCTGTACGGTTTGTAGATGCTTTTGTGGAGAGTATGGATTTAAAAGCATTAGGTTTTGAAGTACAAA
>NZ_JABSNO010000016.1 GCF_013294015.1 Frigoriflavimonas asaccharolytica | reverse complement strand
ATAAGGTTACCAAGTGGGGAGCAAAAGCTACCGAAGGTTCCGTTCAACGGGCTTTCATTTCTTGTCTTTCAGACAAAACGAAAGCTTAGTTATTAGCAGATGTTTTTTTTACCATTCTCTGTATAAATCTGCAATTCCTTCTCCTTCAGCATAATTTTTTGGTTTTAAACCCGAGGCAAGAGTTATTCGGTCAATTAACTCGCATAAATCTTCTCTTTCTCCAGTTTCAATAATTCCTTCATCTTTTTCATTCAATTTATTTAATGATTTAACAGCAATTTCAAAATATTTTTCTTTTTCATTTCGATTTCCATTTTCACCAATTTTTAAAAGTTTTGAAATTAAGTTGTCAAAAATATTTTTCGCTTCATTACAGTTTTCTTCAGTATATTGTTCCATTTGATATTCCAAAAAATTTTTTCGCCATTTTTCAAATGGATAAAGTTCTTTTGTTTTATTTAATTTTTCAGAATAAGTCAAACTGTCATTTGAAAGATTTTCGATTTCTTTTTCAGATTGATACTTTACACTTATGGTCGACATTTTTTGTAAAGTTTCCTCACTTTTATTCTTTGAGTTTGCAAAAAGAAAAGCAATTCCACCTATTATTAAAAACCCAATTATTAAATATGTCATTTTTTTCATTTGTTTTTATGCGTTGTTTTAAAATATCTGCTAACGTCAGTCTGTGAAAAAACCTTCGTTTATTATATTCAAAAATAGGGAAATAATTTTAATAATTCGCTTGTATTTTCGTATATTTAATGATGCAACATATCACTGGAATTGCCCGCAATCAAATGGTTTTTACGAGTTTAGAAGATCCAATTTCGCAGGATAATCCTGTTCGGTTTGTAGATGCTTTTGTGGAGAGTATGGATTTAAAAGCATTGAATTTTAATTACAAAATTAAAGAATTGGAAGTTGCCTTACAAAAGGAAGTCTGGTTTACATATTAAAACGACTTATTTTGAGCTTGTTTTCGGTTATGTGAAAAATACATTATTAATTGTAGCCTAAAAAATAGCCAGCTTAAAAACGCATATATTGAGGTTTGAAAGGTTGAATAAATTGAATAATTAGGTGAAATTTGAGTTTTTTCACAGCCTGACGTGTCGCGGCTTCAAGAAGTGGCGAACTTCGTAACCGCATATTTTCCACTAAGATAATATTTCTTGCGAAAGAAAAACGTGAATTTACCACATTTTTCGCCATTTCTTGAAACCGCTGTTGGCAGTAGTTTTTTCTTTTTTTAATTAAAAATTTCAATGTTTTTGATTATCATAAGTTTAATTATTTTTTTGTTTATTGTCAAATTTTTCAATGATTTAATTTGTTTTCTTCTTTCTATTTTTTTTAAACTAATTTTTGTAGCTTCTTTTTGATTGCAAAATTATGACTAATTCAAAAAGCATTTTTAATTTAGCAAAATCAGTACTTTATATCATCTTTGTTTACTCGCAATCTATAGAAAACACTATCTATTGGATTATTTATAAACTCATTTGGTAAATCTTCTTTTAAAATTTTCACAAAATTATTTTTTTCATAGAATTTATGCGCCGCTTTAAATTCTTCCATCGTTCCTAAATAAATAGTATCAAAATTATTTTCAATGCAATTTTTTAGAACTTTGTTCATTAATAATTGAGATACTCCAATTATTTTTCCTCTCATTTCTTTTAAAACAAACATTCTTTTCAAAACAGCAAATCCATTTTCATAATTGATTGCAACAGTTCCTACTATTTTTTTTTCCACTTGTGCAACACAATAGAAATCTGGTTCTTTCAATCCATAAGATTTATTAGAAATTTGTAAGTCAAATTCTTCTTTTATTTCGTTAATTAGTTGATTTACTTCAACTTTATATTGCGGTTGATAAGAAATAATTTGAATTAATTTATTTGTCATTCTGTTGTTTTAAATTACTACATTCGTTCTTTTTCGTTAAAATTACTGCCAACGTGTATATATATATATGATAAACTTATACATATCCATCCAATTTCGTAGAGATATGTATCATTACCGTGATACATTATTTATTCCCGCTAAAATAGATAAAATTCCCACCAAACGTAGTATCATCAAATAAATTTTATTTACGAATTGAAATACTTTCAAACATTATCTTTAAGTTTTCCAAAATTTTCATCTCTTTTTTTTAAAATATTTTAAATTTTTATTTAATTTTAGGTGATGCAAAAAAACAATAGTGCTAAAATCATATGTTAAGATTTTTTGTACTGTTGTTGATCATCGGAAACTCCGAAACCTTCATTCAGTTTTGGCTTGCCCCCGTCGGAACTTCCGACAGGTTTAACTGCGTTCGGTTTGCCACGTCGGAAATTCCGACACATCATATTTGTTAAAATGTATATTATTACGAAATAAAATTTAAAAAAACGAGTATGGAAGAATTACACAAATTAGACATCTCAAGATTAAAACACCCAGAATTGGCGCAATTCATCAACCCAAAGAAATGGGGAAAACCTGCCTACACCGTCTTTACCATAAAATAAAAATAATCTTAAATACCGTAATTGCAATCCCGGCGTTTTAATTTGCAGTTTTGAAGAATATGCTAGCAAAAACAATAAAGCAAACTGCACGATAAAACAAAAAACTCTGGAAATATTTCCAGAGTTTTTTGTTTTTTTAGAAGTAATTATTATATTTTCATAATATCCACATCTTTAGCTTTCACGTGTTCATCGATAGTTGCGATGTATTTATCCGTCATTGTTTGTATTCTGGCTTCGGTATCTTTTATCAGATCCTCGGAAATTGATTCCAGATTTTTCAATTCCTTCATACCATCTTGTCTGGCATTTCTTATGGTCACTTTGGTTTGCTCAGCTTCTGCTTTTGCTTGTTTGCTTAGGTCGCGTCTGCGCTCTTCCGTTAATGGTGGTACATTTAAGATGATGTTTTCTCCGTTATTAGAAGGTGCAAAACCAAGATTCGAAATGATGATGGCTTTTTCTATCGCCTTGATGGCGGTCTTGTCCCAAGGTTGAATAGAGATCGTCATTGCATCTGGTATAGAAACGTTGGCTACTTGCGAAAGTGGCGTCATGGCGTCATAATATTCTACCATTACATCTTGCACCATGGTTGTAGAAGCTCTACCAGCACGGATTTTCACGAAGGCATGCTCCAAATGTTTGATGGCTGCATCCATTTCTTGTTTTACCATTTCGGTAATCATATTTAATTCTTCCATGATTTGTATAAAATTATATCTTAAATTATTTATTACTGTTTTTAAATGAATTTCAAATTTATTAAATATTATCCAAAATTCACGAGTGTTCCAATAATTTCACCTTCTACAATTTTTAGAAGATTGCCATCTTTGTTCATATCAAAAACGATGATGGGTAGATTATTTTCTTGGCTTAGCGTGAATGCCGTCATATCCATTACTTTCAGGTTTTTATCAAAAACCTCTTGGAAGGTAAGCGAATTATATTTCACCGCGTTGGCATTCGTTTCCGGGTCGCTGTCGTAGATACCATCTACTCTAGTTCCTTTCAATATTACGTCTGCACCTATTTCTATGGCTCTCAAAGTAGCTGCAGTATCTGTGGTAAAATAAGGATTTCCTGTTCCTGCACCAAAAATTACTACTCTTCCTTTTTCCAGGTGTCTTGTAGCTTTTCTTTTGATGAATGGTTCTGCAACTTTATCCATTTCTATGGCGCTTTGCAGTCTGGTTTTTAATCCGATATCTTCTAAAGCTCCTTGCAAAGCCATGCCATTTATCACTGTTGCAAGCATTCCCATATAATCTCCTTGCACTCTATCCATCCCTTTTGCTGCACCAGCTAAACCGCGGAAAATATTGCCACCACCAATTACAATGGCAACTTGGCAACCCAAATCTACTACTGTTTTTATTTCTAAAGCATATTCTTTTAATCTGTCATTATCAATCCCATATTGGCGGTTTCCCATTAGTGCTTCTCCGCTTAATTTTAAAAGAATTCTTTGATATTTCATAGGTAGCAATTTTTTTTATAAAATTTTTTTTAAATAATAATTGTGCAAATATAAGGATTCAACAATAATTTCGTTATTAATATCTTATCGAAAGTAGAAATATTTTAGTAAATGCTTTGATAAGTTTTAAAAAGAATTATTTTTGCAACAGATATATGCCATTTTGAAGAAAATTTACCTTTTATTTTTATTGATTACAAGCTTTTTCAGCTTTGGGCAAGGTGGAAACAATGTGTATCCATTTTTGAATATTCCCGTCTCTGCAAGACAGGCAGCTTTAGGTGGAGATGCTGTTTCTATCAGAGATTACGATGTAAATTTTGCAGCCGTAAATCCTGCACTTTTAAATGTGGAAATGCACAACAAACTTTCTGTGAACGCAGCATTGTACCTCGCAGATTCAAAATATGGAACCGTAAACTATGCCAGAGATCTAGAAAATGGCAATCTCGTTTTCGTTAGCGCAAGATATATGGACTATGGCACAACGCCAAGAACAGATGAAGCTGGGTTTCAAAATGGAGATTTTTCTGCTACAGATGCAGCAATTGGTCTTGGATATGCGAAACAATTTGAAGACGAATGGACAATTGGTGCTTCTGTGCAATTTATTACTTCTAATATTGATACCTACTCTTCTATGGCTATTGCTGGAACTGCTGGAGTTACTTATAATTTCAAAAATACCAAAGAAACTGTAGGATTAGTATTTAGAAATTTTGGATACCAAATAAAAGCTTTTGATGTACAAAGAGAGTTATTGCCTTTTCGAGTAGATCTTGGATACACCAAAACACTAGAAAAATTTCCCGTGGCTGTTACCATCACTGCACATGATCTGCAACAACTAGATATATCTGCCACTGAAGATGTAAACGGACAAGAAGTAAAATTACCTCGCAAAGTCTTAGATCACATTTCTCTAGGAGCGGAATTTTTTCCAGAAAGTTCTTTTAATATAAGATTAGGATATAATGTAAAGCGTGGAAACGAATTGGCAGTATTGGACCAAAGATCTTTCACAGGATTGTCTGCTGGTTTTGGCATTAAATTTTCTAAATTTAGATTTGATTTTGCGCACATTAGATATCACAATTCATCTAATGTCAATCAACTAGGACTGACCTTGGATTTATCTGGAAACAGATATTAATCTTTATCAAAAATTTTTTCAGAATTAATTTTTAATATAAATTAAATTTCCCGAACTTTAACCCATGCGAAAACCAATAATTGCCATTGATGGATTTTCTTCTACCGGAAAAAGTTCCATTTCTAAATTAGTTGCAGATAGATTAGAATTAATTCATGTAGACACTGGTGCATTGTACCGTGGTGTCACCTATTTTGCGTTAAACAATTTTGCAACGAAAGACAATTTCATAGATCTACCTTCGCTGTTTTTAAATTTAGATAAGATCAATTTAGAGTTTCGGCAAGAAAATGGAGCGTTATCTTTATACTTAAATAATAAAAATATAGATTCAGAAATTAGAAAGGCAGCAATCTCTGATAACGTAAGTTTAATTGCAAAACAAAAGGAAATAAGAGATTTTTTATTAAAACTGCAACAAAATTTTGGGGAAAAAGGTGGTATAATTGTCGATGGACGAGATATAGCAACCGTAATATTTCCGAATGCAGATTTTAAATTCTTTCTCACCGCTACTAAAGAAGAGCGTGCGAAAAGAAGATATCTAGAGCTTATAAGTCTTGGCTTCGAAATCACCATAGAAGAAGTTTTGCAAAACCTCATAAAACGGGACAAAATAGATAGCGAAAGGGAAATTGCACCATTGAAAAAAGCAGACGATGCAATGTTGATAGATAATACTAATTTAACGAAAGAAGAGACTGTAGCATTGATTTGCTCAATTATTATAAAGAAAAAATAATATATTGTAAAGAAATTTTAATTTATTATCGTTATTTTTGTACTTTATAATCAACATTAGAATAATATTTTTAACAAATAAAAAACAATAAAATGGGAAAAGGAAAAAGCGGAAGTAGTGCAGGAGCAGTTTTAGCAGGTCTACTTGCAGGTGCAGCAGCAGGTGTAGTTTTAGGTATGCTTTATGCTCCAGAAGAAGGAGTGGAAACTAGAAAAAAAATAAAATCTAAAGCAAATGATTTGAAAGATCAGGCGCAAGATGAATACAGTAAAGCTTCTGAGAAAGCAAAAGAAAAATATGCCGAAGTTTCTGAAAAAGTAAAAGATCAATATGGGAATATATCTTCTACATTCAAAGAAACTGCACACAACTTGAGCGAAAACGTGAAAGAAGGTTACGGAAAATACAAAGATCAGATTATTGCAAAAACTACAGATGCTGTGAAAGATGTAGAATCTGAACTAGACGGATTGAAATAATATCTAATTTTTCATCAAATAAAAAAGGGACATTTTGTTCCTTTTTTTTTAAATTAAATTTAAAACTATGCTGGATATAATAAAAGACTACTCTACCAAAAAAATAGAATTGCTGAAAATGGAAGCTACAGAAAAATCTTCTGTTGCAGCTGGTTCTATTTTATTTATGATAATAATTTTAGTATTAATTTTATTTTTCTTAATTTTATTGAGCATAGGATTAGGCTTGTTGATAGGTTATTATCTCGGAAACTACGGTTTTGGAGTTTTAATAATGGCAGGTATATATTTACTGGCAATCGGAATTCTTTTCGCTGCCAAGAAATCGTTGAAAAACTCTGTGGCAGACAAAATTATTAATGCATTAAATAAATAAAATGGCGAAGTACAGTAGTTTAGAAGAGTTGAGAAGGAAGAAAGATTTGTTGCGCAAGGAAGTTTCAGATTTAGAAAACCTTATTACTTTTGATAATAAGAAAGAAACTTTAAGTGCAATCACACATGGTTTTACAGATAAATATTTGAAAGAGAAAAGAAGTTCTGATGGTGAGCAGAGTTTATCTTTAAACACTGGTGCTATAATGAAAGAAGTTTCTTCTACTTTCACTGCAAAAGCTTCTAGAAAAGATGCCATCATGAATTTCACAGAAAGTGCCATTTCTGGAGGTGCGATGGATGATATCATCAAACTTGGAGTAGTTGCATTAATTGGCGGATATGCTAAGAAAAAAATAAGCGATGCCAGTTGGAAAAATAAAATTATTGGTGCTGCACTTATTTATTTGCTACCAATAGGCTTAAAATATGCACGAACAAAACTAGAAGAATACCAGCGAAAAAGCAGTATTTCTAGCATGGGAAAATTAATTTAAATAAAATCTATAAAACGCTCTACTCGAGCGTTTTATTTTTTTGAAAATGCTTGCCCTAAAATAATACTTGCGGCAACTGAAACATTTAGACTTTCTGTAGATTGTGATTTTCCGAAACGTGGAATGCTGATGTTTTTATTTAATAATTTCATTATCTCTGGACGAATTCCATTACCTTCATTGCCCAAAACGATGTTATATTTTTCTGGAAATTCAAAATTATATAAATTTTCACCTTCCATTGCCGTTCCGAATGTTGGATTTTCTGAGGATGAAATAGAATTTTCTAAATTTTCATAAAATATATTTACCCTTGTGAAAGATCCCATACTCGCCTGAATCACTTTTGGATTGTGGAAATCTACCGTATCTTCACTACAAATAATCTGTTCTATACCAAACCAATCTGCTAATCTTATCATCGTACCTAAATTTCCAGGATCTTGTAGCCCATCTAAAAAAATCTGGATAGGGATATTATTTACTTTTTGTTGGTCCTGAATTTCACAAACTGCAATAGAATCCTTCGGATTTTGTAGAAAACTAATCTTTTTCAATTCATTTTCAACTATTTCTGTAGTTTCAACGTTAAGAAAAGATAATTCCGATGGATTAATAGAAAATAAATCTTTAATTTTATACCTTGAATTTTTGATTTCAACAATATTTTTATTTCCTTCTACCAGAAAGAGATTGTATTTTTGCCGAAATTTCTTTTTATCTAAAGACTGTAAAATTTTAATTTGATGAGCTGTAAGCATTTAAAAAAATATCTTCAAAAATATCATATATTTTTCGGTTTCGCAACCATAATTTTTCTATTCTACGCATGCAACGCTACCAAAAAAGTGCCCGATGGAGAATATCTGCTCACCAAAAACAACTTTAAATTTGAAGATGGTGCAATTTTTAAGGATGAAGTAGAAACTTATGTAAGCCAAAAGCCAAACAAAAAATCTCTCTTCATACTGCCTATTCCTTTAACGATATACAATCTTGCAGATGCCAAATATGATTCTATTTTAGTCGAATATTTCACTTATCCTAGTGAAATGAGAAATCAAAATCTTCGGGATTCACTTTTTATTAAATATAAAAAACCAGAATCCGTTGGAAAAAGTTTATTCTTAGATCGTCAATTTCATAATCTTGGTCAAGCTCCTATCCTATTAGAAGAAAATAAATCTGAAACAAGTGCTAAAATCATTAAAAGTAGATTGATATACAAAGGATATTGGGATACAGATGTAACTTTTGAAAATAAACTAGATTCTGCAAACAAAAAAGCACAGGTAAATTATTTCATAAAGCACAGAGATCCAACACACATCAGCCAATTGTATTATGATATTCCTGATCCTACAATTAAAAATATTTACCAACAAAAAATAGAAAAAAGTTTATTACGATCTCAGGAAATACTAGATCAAACGAAATTGGAAAATGAAGTGAAAAGAATTACTTCGGTGATGAAAGACTATGGTTTTTATCAATTTAATAATAGCAACGAAGAAATATATTTCACTGCAGATACTTTAGATAGTAGAAAGCAAGTTCCTGTAACAATGGCTATTCACAAAGATTCTGTAGATTCTCCATACAAAAAGGCTACCATTGGAAATATAGATGTAGCAGTGATAAAAAATAATTTTGATTATCCGAAAAAAACTAAAAAAGATAGTTTACGAGGTATAAGATTCCATAATACTAATGACGATTATAAAATACAATCTCTCTGGAGAGGCATCATTTTAAAATCTGGAGAAACATACAGTCAAAAAAATCTTGATCTTACGAAAAGAAACCTATTGGCTATGAACAATTTCAATATTGTAAAATCCAGAGATTCCTTGAGAAGAGGTGGTGTTGGTTCTCCGAATGATAGTATTGTAGATGTAGTGTATATTTTGAAACCATTGGATAAATATGATTTTAAATTAGCTACAGATATCAATTATTCTCAAATATTAAATTTTGGAATTTCGCCTTCAGTAGATCTTACCACAAGAAATATATTTGGCGGAGCAGAAAATTTATCTTCAAGCATTTCTGGACTTTTTGGTAGTGTAGTCAATCCAAGAAATATTGAAAAGCGGCTATTCGCTTCAGAAATTTCTGCACAAACTACTTTAAATTTTCCCAGATTATTGCTGCCATTTAATTATTACAAATTTTTGCCCAAGAGATATTCTCCCACCTCTAGTATTAATTTAGGTATTTCTAAACAGACTAATATTGGTTTGGGAAGGGTGAATTTTAATACAGGTCTTAATTATTTTGCGAACGTTAATGATATTATTTCGCACAGATTAACCTTATTCAATACCCAATTAAGTTTGACCAATAATAAGGAAAAATATTACGAATTTTTCACCGCAGAAAGAGCCAATAGAGATGTATTATTTAATATTTATTCTCCAACATTAGTGCAAGATTTTCAAAATGGATTGATAAAAAGCGAGCAATTAACTTCTATCATATTGGCAGATACAGGTTTTATAAATTCACTTTCTGGGGACAATCTTAATGTTTACAATACTTTCTTGCAATCATTAATCAATAAAGACCGCCAAACTCAAGATGTTTTTATTTCATCATTTATCTACAATTTTTTGTACAATGAAATTGGTAAAAAAGACTATGACAATCCTTTTTACTTTAATGGAACTGTAGAATTTGCGGGTAACATTTTAAATGCTGTTAATACAAAAAATACATCAACAGGTATCACCACGGGAGAACAAAAAACATTTTTGGGTGTTCCCTTTGCTCAGTTTGTAAAATTTGATGTAGACGTTAGAAAATATTTCAAGTTTGGAGATCATACTTTAGCGCTGCGCCAGTTTGCAGGAGTTGGTATTCCTTATGGAAACTCTACATCAATTCCTTTTATCCGATCCTACTTCAATGGTGGTAGTAATGACATTCGTGCATGGACGGCTTTTGGAGGTTTAGGACCAGCAGATACACAGTTAGATGAAGCAGTGAGAACATACATAATGGACAATGTAAAATTGACGACCAATATAGAATACAGGATTCCTTTGACAAGCATGTATGAAGCAGCAATTTTCACAGATGTTGGTAATATCTGGAGCTTTAAAGACAATGGAATTGGAGATCAATTTAAATTTAATAAATTCATATCGCAAATGGGAGTAGGAAGTGGTTTTGGATTAAGAATAAATGTTGCCTACATTACATTAAGATTAGATCTAGCCTACAAAATTCACGATCCCAACCAAGCTTTGGGCGAGCGATGGAGATTTAGTAAAATTCAACCTTTGAAGCCAACATTTAACCTTGCTTTTGGATATCCGTTTTAATATTATTGATGGATGATAATTAATAGTTGATGAAGGTGATAATCATTTATCACCAATTTCTTATCAATGATTTTTATTCTGGAGAATAACCAATTATAAAATAGGTAACAGCTTGCAATCTTGCGAAGAATTCTCGAAATTGATTTCTATAATAGCTTTCTGGCTTGTCAATCTCTTGAGCGTTGAAGCCGAGTGCATTCATTTTATTATTTCTAGCGAAAAATAAAGCACGAATATTGTGATATCCTTGGGTAACGATGATCACGTTTTCCTTTTTGTAAACGTTTTTACACCTCAGAATACTTGCATGCGTGTTGAAACCTTTTGGATCTTCTACAATAATGTCTTCTGGAATTCCTTCTTGATAAATAAGAAATTTTTTCATTGCCGCAGGTTCATCATAACCTTGGCTTTTTTCTCCAGAAACGATGATGCTTTTTATTTTTCCATGATGATAAAGCAAAGAAACAGCATCCATTCTAGAGGTGAAATAGGGATTTGCAACTCCAGACATCATTTTTGGAGAAGTACCTAAAACAAGAGCTGTTTCTCTTGGTGGAATTTTGGAAATTTTTTCATAAGACCTACCATCTGTAAGAGAAAAAACCCAAATGTTTGCTAATATCATTAGCAAAAACATCATCTCAACCAGTATTTTGAATTTTGTAAAAAAGTTTATAATTTTTTTCAAATGGTATCAAAATTAATTTTTAATTCTTTGCTCAAAACTATGGACATACACGTCAAAATATTCCCTTTTTCTACTTCTTTTTCCGTAAGGTATTCATTTTCTAGAAGTTCTACTTGTCCATTTTCTAGATGACATTCACAAGTACCGCAAATTCCGGATTTACAAGAATACGGTACATCAAAGCCTTGCTCCAAGAGTTGCGGCAAAAGTTTTTCATTATTATTTTCTAGTAATGTTTTGTAGGTTTTATTATTTAAAATAAATTCTACTTCTATATTTTCTAAGAGTGGAAACTCTTTTTCTACAGGATAAATATCTTCATTATATGCTTCGAACAACTCGAAATGAATATTTTCTTTTCGTATTCCATGGTGATAGCAAGCATTGGCCAAAGATTTTATCATTTCACCCTTTCCACAAATCAACACTTCATCTACTGCATCCCAAAGTGTAGCTTCTTCGTCTGTATCGTCCAACATCATGATTTGGTTGATGATTAAAGCCATTTTTTTACCAGTCAATCTTCCCTCGTAAAAAGGATTGTGTCCTTTTTTTTGGCTATAAAAATAATGAACTTCAAAACGATTTTCATTTTCAGAAACCAACAAGTCTAGTTCATTTTTGAAAGCAGCTTCCTCGGAATTTTTATTACCATAAAATAAAAAAATTCTTGTCCTTGGTTCTGTATTTATCAAATTTTTTATGTGACTAAAGATTGGTGTAATCCCTATACCACTTGCCAAAGCAACAATTGTACGAAATTCATGTGGCTTAGAATTTATTGTAAATCTTCCTTTTGGTAAACTTACTTCTAAATATTCCTCGGTTTTGTAATTTTGAAATATGGAACTAGAAGCACTATTTTCGTCTGAGAATTTTATGGCTAAAGAAATATTCTTTTCTTGCGGCGCATTCGTCATAGAAAAATCTTTTTCTACAACATTTCCATTGTGCAAAAATTTCAAGGTAACGTATTGGCCAGCTAAAAATTGATAATTTTCTACAAAATCCAGAGGAATTTCAAATTCTAAAACGAAAACGCTTTTGGTAATTTGTTCCTTTTTAACTATTTTTAACCGATTAAATATTTCTGATACTTTTCTCTCCATAGATTTCTCAAAATTAATGAAAAATATATGAAATCGCTATCTTCAGAATTGAAAAATATAAACTAATTTCAATTTTTGATCACATATCAGATTCAAAATTACATATAAATATGAAAAAAATAATTTTAGGTGTAGCAGTTTTAGTATTTGCAATATCCTGCAAAAAGGAAAATAAAACCATTGATGCTACTCCAGAGCTTGTTGAAAATACTGCACCAGAAATTGAAAATAGTACAGAAAGTAACAATTTACCTGAGTTTTCTACAGAAAAAATGGCAGATTATTTGGCAGATAAAAAGAATGATACGTTGTATGTAACCAATTTTTTTGCAACCTGGTGCGGACCATGCATGCAAGAAATACCCCATTTCATTGCGAAGAAAAAAGAATTAAAAGATCAACCCGTGAAGTTTACATTTGTTAGTATTGACGAGAAAAAAGATTGGGGAACCAAGGTTGTAGATTTTGCGGCAAAGAATGATTTAGCAAAAAATATCGTTTTACTAGATGGTCAAAATTTAGATGAAGCTTTTTTCAAAAATAATTTCCAAACTTGGGATGGCAGTGGTATTCCTTTTACTATCATCAAAAAAGGGAATAAAAGAGAAGAAATTTTCGGTTTTACATCCGAAGAAACTTTGAACCAAAGAATTAATATTTTGCAGAAATAAATTTTTAAAATTGAGCACACTTTTAGAAAAATATTGATGTATAAGAAATTTAAAATCTTACTTTCAATTCTGGTTTTTGGGATTATTGTTTCAATTTTCGTCAATTTAAATACTGGTTTTTCAAGCTTAAATTTTTCAGATTTTTTCTCAGATTCGGATAATTTTCAGATTGCAAATTTTAGGGTTAATAGAATTTTGGTGATGGTGCTTGCAGGAATTTCTATACCAACTTCGGGTTTTCTTTTGCAAGAATATTTTCAAAATCCTTTAGCTGGTCCGTCCGTTTTGGGTATCACATCTGTGGCGAGTTTAGCAGTTGCGCTTTATATATTTTATTCGCAAAGTTTTATTTTACCAGAATTTTTACAAAATGGATTTATAAGCATTGCAGCATTTATAGGAAGTATAGTTTTAATGTTTATTTTATTAGCATTTTCTAGTAAATTTAAAGATAAAACCTTTCTCATTATTTTCGGGTTTTTAATTTCTGCATTAGCGGGTGCAATAGTTTCCATCCTTCAATTTTATGCAGACAATCAAAGTTTAAAAAATTATATGCTTTGGAGTTTTGGAGCAAACAATCAGGTAAATTCTCAACAAATTTTAATTTTGTCACTTCTTACAATCATTGGTTTATTTATTAGCTTTAAAAGTATAAAACCGTTGATTGGGAATGTTTTAGGAAACAATTATGCGCAAAGTATTGGTGTAAATTTACAAAGTTTGAAATATTTGATCATCATTTCATCTTCACTTCTAGCATCTTCTATCACGGCATTTCTTGGTCCAATTTTGTTTGTGGGTATTGTTGTACCGCATTTCTGCAGAGCCATTTGGAATCCTTCAGAATTGTGGAAACAGTGGATTTTAAATATGGTTTTAGGAATTCTTATCATGCAAATATTCTCCATCGTTTCCGAGATGACGAGTTTTCCTTTAAATATCATTACTTCAATTTTTGGAATTCCAGTAATTTTGGCAATGATGATGAAAAAAAGAACTGCATGAAAAATTATTTACACATAAGTAATGCAGAATTCGGTTATGAAAAAACGCTCATTTCCGAAGTAAATTCTAACTTAAAATTAGGGGAAATTTGCTTATTAATTGGCAGCAACGGCGTAGGAAAAACAACTTTAATAAAATCTCTTCTGGGGCAAATTCCATTGTTGAAAGGCGAAATTTTTATTAAAGATAAAAATATCAAAGATCTCTCTAAAGAAGATTTAGCCAAGCAAATTTCTGTAGTTTTCTCGAAGGGTGAGATTCCGCCACAATACACGGTTTACGATTTAATTGCTTTTGGTAAATACATTCATTATCCTTACTATTTTAAATTAAATAATGACGATAAAAAGGAAATTGATCAAATCATTGAAAATCTTCATCTTTCGGAATTTAAAAACACCTACTTACATCAACTATCCGATGGAAATCTTCAGAAAGCATTTATAGGAAGAGCTTTAGCGCAGAATTCACCCATCATATTTTTAGATGAACCTACCACGCATTTGGATGAAGAAAATAAAATCATGATTCTTAAATTATTAAGAAATCTTGCGGAAAACAAGGATAAAATAATATTTTTTTCTTCCCACGATTGGCGAATAGCAAAAGAATTTGCAGATAAAATTTGGTATGTAAAAGATAAAATTTTGCAACATGGTATATCTGAAGATATTATTCTTTCTAATGCAGAATTGGCTGCACCGCAAATATTCAACATTCATAAAAATTTTGTGCCACCAAAAATTTCTGCACCAGATTTGCAAAAAGAGTTGCTCTATTCTTTTTTGCAAAAAAACTATCAAAAAAACCTTTCCCATATTCATTTTTCCTTCTTAAATAACAATTGGAATATTTCTTCCAATAATCAAGAAATTATTGCTAAAAAATTTGAAGATATAATTGATATTTTAACAAATCTTTAACAAATTTCTATTTCGTTTTTCCGTTATTTCTTTACATATGATCGTTATTTATGCTATGCATATAAATATTATCATTGATTATCAATTAGTTAAATAATATTAACTAATTAAAAGTACTATGCATGCATAATATTTATTAACTTTGATGGTATAGAAAAAAAACACGATGTCTAAAATTAAAAAAGAAAAATTTGAAATAGATTTGATTTTAAAAAGTACCTGGTTAGCAGTATCTAAAATGTACGCAGAAATGGCGAGCGCCTATGATTCTACAGCTGTGCAAGCACTAACTTTATTGAAAATAGATCCTAAAGAAGGAACAAGAAGTACCAATTTAGGTCCTAAAATGGCGATAGAACCAACTTCTCTCACAAGAATTATCAAACTTTTGGAAGACAATGGATTCATTTATAAAGTAAAAACCGAAACAGATAAAAGAGAAGTCATAATTAAACTCACGGAAAAAGGAATGAAACACAGGGAGATTTCCAAAGATGTGGTTGTAAATTTTAATCATACAATCATCGAAAAAGTAGATCCACAGAAATTAGAAATTTTCAAAGAAGTAATGGAAACCATACTTAAAACGGCTAATAATATTAATAATTTAAAATAAAATATGAAAAGACACATAAAACACGTAACCGTTCTCGGTTCAGGAATTATGGGATCCGGAATTGCTGCACATTTTGCCAATATTGGTGTACAAGTGCTTTTACTGGATATTGTACCTTTTGAATTGACTGAAGCTGAAACCAAAAAAGGTTTAACGAAAGAAGATAAAATCGTTAGGAATAGAATTGCTAACGAAAATTTTGCGAAGCTGAAGAAATCTAGTCCTGCACTACTCTATTCGCCAAAATTTGCAGATAGAATTACTGTTGGAAATTTTGATGATGATTTAGCAAAGATTAAAAAAACAGATTGGATTATAGAAGTTGTAGTGGAAAGACTAGACATCAAAAAATCGGTTTACGAAAAAATTGAAGCCCTAAGAAAAGACGGAACTTTAATTTCTTCTAATACTTCTGGAATTCCTATCAATCAATTGGTAGAAGGAAGAAGCGATGATTTTAAAAAGTATTTCGCAGGAACGCACTTTTTTAATCCAGTAAGATACCTACCATTGCTAGAAATTATTCCTACCAATGATACAGATCCAGAAATTATTGATTTCTATATGTCTTACGGTGCTAAATTTTTAGGGAAAACAACTGTTTTAGCTAAAGATACGCCTGCTTTTATCGCCAATAGAATTGGAGTTTTCTCTATGATGAATTTATTGCACAGCGTAAAAGAGCTTGGATTAAATGTTTCTGATGTAGATAAATTAACTGGTCCTGTCATCGGTCGTCCAAAATCTGCAACCTTCAGAACTGCGGATGTTGTAGGTTTAGATACTTTGGTACACGTTGCAAAAGGTGTAGAAGGTAGCGGAACAGAGCAAGATATGTTTCAAAAAGGTTTTGCAATGCCATCCTACATAGATTTTATGATGGAGAAGAAAATGCTAGGTTCTAAAACTGATGGCGGATTCTACAAAAAAGTAAAAAATGCAGCAGGAAAATCTGAAATTCAAGGATTAAATCTTGAAACTTTAGAATACGAATTGCAAGACAAAAACTCTTTCCCAACATTAGAATTAACCAAAAATATAGATAAGCCTCTTGATAGATTCAAGGTGTTAATTGCTGGAAAAGACAAAGCTGGAGAACTTTACAGAAAATCTTTAGGTTCCCTATTCGCTTACGTTTCTCACAAAGTACCAGAAATTTCTGATGAAGTTTATAAAATTGATGACGCACTTCGCGCCGGTTTCGGTTGGGAAAATGGTCCTTTCGAAATTTGGGATGCAGTTGGTGTAAACAAAGGTATAGAACTTGCGAAAGCGGAAGGTTACGAAGTTTCTGATTGGGTGAAAAATTTAGCCGAGAAAAATCAAACTTTCTATAAGGTAAATAATGAAGGTCAAAGCACGTTCGTAAACAAAGATTCTGGCGAATATTCTAAAATTCCAGGACAGGATTCATTTATTATTTTAGATAATATCAGAAAAAATAAAACGCTTTGGAGCAATTCTGAAGCGCAAATTCAAGATTTAGGAGACGGAATCATCAATTTTGAAATCAAATCTAAAATGAATTCCCTTGGTGGTGGTGTTTTAGATGGTTTGAATAGAGCAATAGATTTAGCCGAAAAAGAATACGACGGTTTAGTAATCGCCAATCAGGGTACAAATTTCTCTGTAGGAGCAAATCTTGCAATGATCATGATGATGGCAGTTGATCAAGATTGGGATGATCTCAATATGGCAATTGCTTATTTTCAAAAATCTATGATGCGCGTTCGTTATTCATCAATTCCAGTTGTAGTTGCACCTTTCGGGATGACTTTAGGTGGTGGTTGCGAAATGACGATGCATGCAGACAGAGTTGTTGCCGCAGCAGAAACCTACATAGGATTGGTAGAAGTTGGTGTCGGCGTAATTCCTGGTGGTGGCGGAACTAAAGAAATGACTTTAAGAACTTCCAGAGATTTCCACAATGACGATGTAAAAAACAACCGTTTACGTGATGCTTTTATGAATATTGCCATGGGAAAAGTAGCTACTTCTGCTTATGAAGCCTACGATATGGGAATTTTGGAACACGGAAAAGATATCGTTGTTGTAGATAAAAAAACGCAATTAAAAACTTCGAAAATGCTTGCTATGAGTCTTGCATCTCACGGCTATACGCAACCTATCGAGCAGAAAGTAAAAGTTGTAGGTAAAGACGCTTTAGGAATGTTTTACGTAGGAACAGACCAAATGCTCGCCGGAAATTACATTTCTGAGCACGATAAGAAAATTGCCGACAAACTAGCGTACGTTATGGTGGGTGGAAACCTTTCAGAACCAACTTTAGTTACAGAGCAATACTTGTTAAATCTAGAACGTGAAGCATTTTTACAGCTGTGTGGTGAAAGAAAGACTTTGGAAAGAATTCAATTTATGTTGACGAAAGGAAAACCATTGAGAAATTAATTGTAAGGTTTGGGCAGCATTTTCCGCCTTCCGTTCCCAATCTTTTTTTCAAATGCAAAAAAAGGATTTCCACTCAAGTCGGGCTGCAATTATCGATATAAAATAAAGATTTTAGTAAGAATCGAAAGCATACAAGTCAAGCCCTGAAAGGGCGACATAAAGTAGCGTCGGGCAAAGCCCGATGAAATCAATAAAAAAAAATTAAAAAATGTCAAAACAAGCATATATAATTTCCGGTTACAGAACCGCAGTCGGCAAAGCGCCAAAAGGAAGTTTAAGATTCACGCGTCCAGACGTGATGGCAGCCACCGTAATTGAAAAATTAATGGCAGACTGTCCAAAATTGGATAAAAATAGAATAGACGATCTAATCGTTGGAAACGCAATGCCAGAAGCCGAACAAGGTCTAAATGTTGCAAGATTAATCTCATTAATGGGATTAAATACAGACAAAGTTCCTGGTGTTACAGTAAATAGATATTGCGCTTCTGGAAGTGAAGCCATTGCAATTGCATCCGCAAAAATCCAAGCAGGAATGGCAGATTGCATCATTGCAGGTGGTACAGAATCTATGAGTTACATTCCAATGGGAGGTTACAAACCAGTTCCAGAACCTAATTACGCCAAATCAAATCCAGATTATTATTGGGGAATGGGTTACACTGCAGAAGAAGTAGCAAAACAATACAATATCACGAGAGAGCAACAAGATGAATTTGCATTTTACTCGCACGAAAAAGCTTTAAAAGCTAATGCAGAAGGTAGATTCAAAGATCAAATTGTTCCGATTCCAGTGGAATATAATTTTTTAAATGAAGATCAAAAATCAGAAACTAAGAAATTTGATTTCTCTGTAGATGAAGGTCCAAGATTAGGAACATCTCTAGAAGCTTTAGCAAAATTACGTCCAGTTTTCGCAAATGGCGGAACAGTTACAGCAGGTAATTCCTCACAAATGAGTGATGGAGCTGCCTTCGTAATCGTGATGAGTGAAGACATGGTGAAAGAATTAGGTTTGGAACCACAAGCAAGATTAGTAGCTTATGCAGCCGCAGGTTTAGAACCAAGAATAATGGGAATGGGACCATTATATGCCGTTCCAAAAGCGCTGAAACAAGCAGGTTTAGATCTAAAAGATATTGATCTTATAGAATTAAACGAAGCATTTGCTTCTCAATCTGTAGCAGTGATGAATGAATTAAAATTAAATTCTGACATCGTAAATGTTAATGGTGGCGCCATCGCAATGGGACATCCTCTTGGTTGTACAGGAACTAAATTAACCGTGCAATTATTAGACGAAATGAAAAAACGCGGCAACATGAAATACGGAATGGTCACCATGTGTGTTGGAACTGGACAAGGAGCGGCTTCAATATTTGAACTACTTTAAACCAAATAATCCATCAAGGATTTTAAATCCTTGATGGATTCGAATTAATAGTATGCTTACCAACAAAACATTAATTTCCGAAATCAAAAATATCATTTCTCATTCTAGAGAAAAGGCGGTTCGCTCGGTGGATAATCAACGGACTTTGATGTATTGGCATATTGGACAAAGAATTTTTGAAGAAGAGCAACACGGAGAAGACCGCGCAGAATATGGAACTTACCTTATAAAATCTCTTTCAGAAGAACTTCAACCAGAATTTGGAAGCGGTTTTTCTTATAGACAATTGAACTGGTATCGTCAATTTTATAAAACTTTTCCAATTGTGTCCGCACTGCGGACACAATTGAACTGGACTCAATATAAATTACTAACGTCTATTGATGATGAGCACAAAAGGGAATACTATATTGCCGAATCCGTAAAAAATAATTGGTCGGCGAGACAATTAGAAAGACAAATAAATAGCAGTTTATACGAAAGATTGTTGATCAGCAATGATAAAGAAAGTGTTTTAGCAATTGCGAAAGGTGACGTGCTACCAATAGAACCATTACAAATTATTAAAGACCCGATGATTTTAGAATTTTTGGGATTAAAAAGAGAGTCTGCTTATTATGAAAAAGATTTTGAGCAAGCCATTATTACACATTTACAAGATTTTTTGCTTGAACTTGGAAACGGCTTTTCATTCGTAGCTAGGCAAAAGAGAATTCATTTAGATGGAGATGATTTTTTTGTTGATTTGGTTTTCTATAATAGATTGATGCAATGTTTTGTGCTATTCGAAATCAAAACAAAAAAATTGAATCATGAAGATTTGGGACAATTGCAAATGTATGTTAACTACTTCGACCGAAAGGAAAAATTAGAACATGAAAACAAAACTATTGGAATTCTTTTATGTGCCGATAAAAATAATTCTCTAGTAAAATTTACTTTACCAGAAAATAATAAAAGTGTTCTTGCAAGCAAATACGAATTGTATTTACCAACAGAAAGTCAACTTTTAGAGGCTTTGAAAATGGAACTAGATGAATTTCAAACTAATGAGAATAAGGAATAAAAATATTAAAATTTAGAATTACTTGCAGCCCGACTTGAGTGGAAATCCTTTTTTTTTTGCATTTGAAAAAAAAAGATTGGGAACGGAAGGCGGAAATGCTGCCCAAAAAAAATAATTAATTAAAATCAACCAAAATGAACGATACAACACAAACAACACTAAAAGGCGGTGAATTCATCATCAAAGATATTCCTGCAGCAGAATCATTCAGCTTAGAAGAACTAACTGAAGAACAAAAAATGCTTCGTGAATCCATCACGGAATTTATAGAAAGAGACGTAATTCCTCACAGAGAACGTTTTGAAAATAAAGATTACGCTCTTACCGAAGAAACCATGCGCAAATTGGGCGAAATGGGAATCTTAGGAATCGCAGTACCAGAAGCTTACGGCGGATTGGGAATGGGATTTGTGAGCACAATGCTTGCTTGCGACATTGTTTCTGGCGCAAATGGCTCATTAGCAACGGCATATGGCGCACACACAGGTATTGGAACATTACCAATTTTATTATACGGTACCGAAGAATTAAAATTAAAATATCTTCCAGCTTTAGCAAATGGTGAAAAATTTGGAGCGTATTGTTTAACAGAACCAGACGCAGGATCTGATGCAAATTCCGGAAAAACTAAAGCAGTTTTAAGCGAAGATGGAAAACATTACATCATCACAGGACAAAAAATGTGGATTTCTAACGCAGGATTTGCAGATACTTTCACCCTTTTCGCCAGAATTGAAGACGATAAAAATATTACTGGTTTTGTAATCAACCGTTCCGAATTGGAAAACCCAGAAAGCATGACAATGGGCGAAGAAGAGCACAAATTGGGAATTCGCGCCTCTTCTACACGCCAGGTTTTCTTTAATGACATGAAAGTGCCTGTTGGAAATCTTTTAGGAGAAAGAAATAATGGATTTAAAATCGCAATTAATGCTTTAAATGCAGGTCGTATTAAATTGGCCGCAGCAAATATCGACGGACAAAGAAGAATCACTTCGTTAGCAATTAATTATGCAAACGAAAGAAAACAATTTGGCGTTTCTATTTCTACTTTTGGAGCTATCAGAAAGAAAATCGCAGAAATGAGCACGGGAATTTTTGTATCAGAAGCTGGTTCTTACAGAGCTGCTAAAAATGTAGAAGATAAAATTACGGAACTGACTTCAGGTGGAATGACGCACGAACAAGCAGAATTGAAAGCACTCAGCGAATATGCTGTAGAATGTTCTATTTTAAAAGTTTTTGTTTCAGATTTGACGCAACATATTGCAGATGAAGGAATTCAGATTTATGGTGGAATGGGATTCTCTGCAGATGCACCAATGGAAGCGGCTTGGAGAGATGCCAGAATTGGTAGAATCTACGAAGGAACCAACGAAATCAACCGACTTCTTGCCGTAGGAATGCTCATTAAAAAAACAATGAAAGGCGAACTCGATTTGCTAAAACCAGCCATGGCAATCGGAAAAGAATTGATGGGAATTCCTTCTTTTGATGTTCCAGATTTTTCAGAATATATGTCTGAAGAAAAATCTATCCTTCACAATTTGAAAAAAGTATTCTTGATGGTTGCAGGAGCAGCACTTCAAAAATACATGATGGAAATAGAAAAACAGCAGCATTTATTATTAAATGCATCTGAAATCTTAAACCAAATCTACATGGCAGAATCTGCAATTTTGAGAGCAGAAAAGCATTTTGATAAAGATTCTGTAGAAGCATCTATGGCACAACTTAATTTATATAAAGCTGTAGAAGCCATAAATACAGCCGCAAAAGAAGGCATTGTTTCCTTTGCAGAAGGCGACGAACAAAGAATGATGCTTTCTGGTTTACGAAGATTTACAAAATATACCAACTTACCAAATGTGGTTGCATTGACAGAAAAAATTGCAGCGCATTTTGTAGAGAAAGGGAAATACTAATAAATTTATTGCGATCCCGATAACTAAAGGGAAAAGCAATCTTTTTCAACTAAATTAAACGCCTCAAGAAATTGGGGCGTTTTTCTTTTATTTTTAATAAAAACATTTACTATAAAATGATAAAAACGTAGAAAAAGGTAAATAATTATTTACATTATATTTTGCTAGAAGTAAATAATAATATACCTTTGTTACACAACACATCTAAAATGAAGAGCAGTGAATTAATTAGAAAACTTACAAAAGCTGGTTGTTATTTAACTCGTCAAGGAAAGGGAAGTCATGAAATTTGGTACAGCCCAATAACGCAAAAAGAATTTGTAATTCCAAATCATGGTTCACAAGAGATTGGAAAAGGTTTAGAGAAGAAAATTGCGGGAATTTAATCAAAAATTTGTTTAAGAATATTAAAATTAGAAATTAGATCAAAATGAAAAAATATAAATTTATTATAGAAAGAACCAATACAGGATATTCTGCATTTACTGAAGATGATAATCTGATGGTATCAACAACGGGGAAGAATTTAGCAGAATTAAAAATAAATATGTTTGATGCTATCAATTTATATCTAAAAGAAAAAAAAGAAACATTGGCAACTACAGAACAAATTATATTTAAAATTGATTTGCCAAGTTTTTTCGATTTTTATTCAGTTATTAATGCCAAGGCTTTAAGTAGACGAATTAATATGAATGAATCTTTACTTTCGCAATATGTAACTGGTAAAAAAGAACCTTCTGAAAAACAGATTAGTAGAATTTTAACAGGTGTCAAAGAATTGGGTAAAGAATTGATGCAACTAGAAATTGCGTAAAATATTTAAGACTATTGTTGATTTTTAATTGATATGACAAACACCAACCCCAAAATCCACATCATCGGACCGGAGCTTCCAGATTAATCGTTGCGCATACTTTAAAAAACAACGAATTTTCGCCAATTATTTTTGAAGCTACAAATTTTGTAGGCGATCGCATGAAAACAAATCTAGTAAATGGTTATCAATTAGATCACGGTTTTCAAGTTTTGCTGAAAATAACCGACTGCAAAGAAATTTTAGGTTAAAAAATTTTTATTTAGAGAATTTACCTTCTAGTGCAAGTATTTTCCGAACCAAGCCGATTTCTCGGCTGTATAATTTAAACTTCCCTTATGAAAAACCTTGTCAAGGTTTAAAACCTTGACAAGGTTACTTCTCAAACTTTAGGCAATTTTTAAAAATAAAATATTTCCAATTTAATTAACTCGAGATAGTATCAAATAAAATTCCATCATTTTTATTAATCACTGCGATTGTTTTTAATTGAATTGTTAAATGCTCATTGGAATAATTTTGGAATCAACACTTTTAAATAAAATATTATGAGTACTACAAAAGAAATATCAAGTATAAAAACGGTTAATCCATTTAATAATGAAGTCGTAAAAGAATTTAAAGCAATGTCCGAGGAGCAGGTTGCTAAAATAATTGATGATGCAGATGAAGCTTTTAAAACTTGGAAGAATACTTCTGTAAAAGACCGGGCAGAAATTATGCACAAAGTTTCAGCAATTATGCTGGAAAGAAAAGTAGATTTAGGAAAACTGGCGACTTTGGAGATGGGTAAAGTTTTAGGTCAAGCCATTGGAGAAGTAAAAATCTCTGCCGCTATTTTCGAATATTATGCAACGAATGCAGAAAAATTATTAGCAGATCAACCTATTGAAGTTCCAGATGGCGATGCATTCCTAACTTACGAACCAATTGGTGTCATATTAAGCGTTCAACCTTGGAATTTTCCTTTTTATCAGATGACAAGATCTGCTGCAGCACACATCACTGCAGGAAATACTATGGTTTTAAAACATGCATCCAACGTACCGCAATGTGCACAAATGATGGAAGATATTTTTAAAGAAGCCGGTTTACCAGAAGGGGTTTACACCAATTTGTATGTGTCCGGAAAAGATATTGCACCTATTGTTGCCAATCCAAAAATTAAAGCAGTAACCTTAACTGGTAGCAAACCTGCTGGTGCAAGCATCGCTGAAGCTGCTGCAAAGGTGGTGAAAAAATCTACATTAGAATTAGGTGGTAGTGATCCATTTATTGTTTTGGAAGATGCAGATGTGCAATTAGCTGTAGACACTGCAGTAAATGGTAGAATGGCAAATGGTGGACAAGTGTGTACTTCACCAAAAAGAATTATCGTTGCTGGAAAAATTTATGATGAATTTTTAGCTAAAACAAAAGAGGCTTTTGCAAAAATTGTTGTGGGAGATCCGATGGAGAAAGGAACTACATTAGGACCATTAAGTTCAGAGAAAGCTGCAGAAGATGTTGCCGCACAGATTAAAAAAGCTGCAGAACAAGGAGCAAATATTGTTTTGGGCGGTAAAAGAATGGAAAGAGCTGGTGCTTTCTTAGAACCAACATTTATTACCGATATCACCCCAAAAATGGACATGTATTTTGAAGAAGTTTTCGGCCCTGTATTTATGCTTTACCGTTATGAAACGATTGAAGATGCACTAGAAATTGCCAACGGAACCGAGTTTGGTTTAGGCGGAACAGTTTTTGGCACAGATACAAAAAAAGCAGCGGAAGTTGCTCGTAAAATTGATTCTGGAATGATCTACATCAATCATGCAACTGGTGTTGCACCACAACTACCATTTGGCGGAACAAAAAATTCTGGTTATGGTAGAGAACAAGGAAAAGAAGGATTATTAGAATTTGTAAATACCAAATTGATAAGAACTACAAGTCCAGATAAACCTTTCTAAATCTTATTTTAAAAAGTAAAAGTAAAGCTCCAAGAAATTGGGGCTTTTTTTCATGTATTGAAATTTAATATTTGTAAATTTGGTTTCAAAATCAAAAATAAAAAACATGAATGATATAATTTGTCCTAGTTGCAAAACAGCTTTTAAAATAGATGAAGCTGGTTTCGCAAATATCCTAAAGCAAGTTCGTGATGAAGAATTTAATAAAGACGTAAGGGAAAAACTGGAAAATTTGAATAATTTAAAAAATTCTGAATTTAATTTGTCTAAAATAGAAATTCAACAAAAATTTAAGGATGAATTAGCAACTAAAGAATTTGAGATTTTAAAATTGAAAAGCGATAAAGAAAAAGAATTATCAGCCTTGAAAAACTCTCAAAATTTATCCATTTCCGCACTAAATTCAAAAATTTTAAGTTTCGAAACGGAAAAAGAATTAGCAATATCAAAAGCTGTGAGAGTAATTGAAAGAGAGAGAGATGATTTTAAAAATGAAAAAAACAATTTAAAAGAAAAATACGATTTTGAGCTTAGTTCCAAAAATGAAATGATAGATCGGTTAAAAGATTTACGGTCGAAATTATCTACAAAATTAGTGGGTGAAACACTGGAACAGCACTGCGAAATTGAATTTAATAAAATAAGAACCATAGGTTTTGGAAATGCCTATTTTGAAAAAGATAATGATGCAAGAGGTGGAAATAAAGGCGATTATATTTATAAAGAATCAGACGAATTTGGGAATGAAATAATTTCCATCATGTTTGAAATGAAAAATAAAGAAGAAAATTCTACCACGAAAAGTAAAAATGAAACTTTCTTCGCAAAACTAGACAAAGATAGAAACGATAAAAAATGTGAATTTGCAATTCTGGTTAGTTTATTAGAAGAAGATAATGAACTTTATAATACCGGAATTGTGGATGTTTCTCACAGATTCAACAAAATGTATGTGATTAGACCGCAGTTTTTTGTGCCGATGATTACGCTTCTTCGCAATGCAGCAATGAATTCTTTAGCTACAAAAGCTGAACTTGCATTGGTGAAAAATCAAAATATTGATATCACTAATTTCGAAGATAACATCAATACCTTTAAAGAAGGATTTGCTAAAAATTACGATTTAGCAAGCAGACAATTTAAAACTGCCATCGATGAAATTGATAAAACAATGTTGCACCTTCAAAAAACGAAAGATGCGCTTTTATCCTCAGTTAACAATCTACGACTTGCAAATATTAAAGCTGAAGATTTAACTATTAAAAAATTAACAAAAGGAAATCCCACAATGAGTGAAAAATTTTCTAATTTAAATGAAGGTGGTAAATAAAATATCAGGATAGAAAAAAAGTATTAATGAAATCTTTTATTTAAAATTTAATGAACAAAACCAACCCCAAAATCCACATCATTGGAGCCGAAGTTTCCGGACTGATTGCTGCGCAAACTTTAGAAAACAGCGGATTTTCGCCAATTATTTTAGAAGCTACAAATTCTGTAGGTGGTCGCGTGAAAACAGATCTAGTAGATGGTTATCAATTAGATCACGGTTTTCAAGTTTTGCTGACCAATTATCCGGCTGCACAGAAATTTTTAGATTATAAAAAATTAGAATTACAGAATTTTCTTCCAGGTGCAAGTATCTTTAATGATGGTAAATCTCAAACTATCGGAGATCCGTTGCGAGATTTTTCTTTACTATTCCCAACTATTTTCGCAAATAATATTTCGATTTTAGATAAAATAAAAATTCTTAAATTAAATCTCAAATTGAAAACTAAAAGTATTGAGGAAATTTTCCATGAAAAAGAAATTTCCACTTTACAATATTTAAAAGATTTTGGATTTTCTGATAAAACAATTTCACAGTTTTTTCGTCCGTTTTTTTCTGGCATTTTTCTGGAAAATCAATTAAAAACTTCCAGCAGAATGTTTGAATTTGTGTACAAAATGTTTGGCGAAGGAAATGCTGCGCTTCCAAAAGCAGGCATTCAAGCAATTCCAAATCAACTATTTGAAAATTTAAAATCAACTAAAATTTTATTTAACACAAAGGTTGATTCTGTAAAAGATGGCGAAATATCTTTAAAAAATGGAAAAATTTTGCAATCAGATTTTACCATAATTGCTACCGACCCAAATAATTTAATTGCTAATTCTAAACAAGAAAATTTAAAATGGAAATCTTGCTTTACTCTCTATTTTGAAACTGAAAAGCGGGTGATGGAAAAAGCAATTATCGGACTTTTACCTTCGAAAAATGCTCTAATTAATAATATATTTTACCACACCAGTTTAGAAACTACACAAAATGGCGGGAAAGAATTACTTTCTGTAACGATTGTAGATCATCAGGAATTGGAAGGCACAAATTTGATAGAAAAAGTAAAAGAAGAGTTAAAAAAATATTTCAAAATTGAAGTTTCAAGACATATCAAAACTTACGAAATCCCAAAAGCCCTACCCGATTTACAAAATATTAAATCTAATTTAAAACCCGAAGAGACACAATTTTCTGAAACCATATTTTTGGCAGGAGATACTTTGGCAAATGGCTCTCTAAATGCTGCAATGCTTTGTGGAGAAAGTGCCGCATTGGCTATAATCAATAATTTGAATCAAAAATAAATTTAGAAGTTAATAATTCAGAATTTTTTAGCTAATTTAACCAAAGTTTCTTCAGAAAATTTTCCGCTTGTTATCAATTTATATTTAACTAAAAACGAAAAATTTAGTTTGAAAAATACCGAAAAGCATCTCAATTTTGCTTTTGGTTTACAGACAATTTAATTTAAATTGTAAAAAGTAATTATTGTATATTTAATCTTTCCAAATGCGTTAGATTGACATATAATTTTATAAGTTTAATTTGGACTGCAGCGTTTAATTTATTAGTTTTTCAATCACGTTACTAAAATATTTATTGGTAAAAATTTAAAACCTTAGCACGAACATTAAAAAAACCAAGTATGAAAACAAAAAATTTAATTGCAGCCGCAGCATTTGCAGCGCTGATTATCAGTTGTAAAAAAAACGAAAAAAAAGAAGTAATTTCTACCAATGATTCTTTGGTAGTGGTGAAAGATTCTGTAGTTATTCCAGAAATTTACACGGAATATTATGGTATTTACACCGGAGAATTTTCTGGAACCGGAATGCAAGCAGATCAAATTTCAGATGAAATTTTTGACGATTATTACGGCAGAAAAAGATTGTCATTAAAAATAAATAGAATCACGCAGGATAGCGTTTACGGCCAAAGCATTGTGAACGGAAACCAACGTCCTTTTCGTGGAGTTTTTAACGAAAGTGCCAAATCTTTTGTACTAGATGAACCCGGAAATAATAAAAGCGACGGTAGATTTGAATTAAAATTAAAAAATGACAGCCTAACCGGAAAATGGAATGTTTATAATAAATCTGCTGTTAAAATACCAAATAAAAAATTGAAACTGATAAAAAAAGAGTTTGTGTACAACCCAAATTTTATGATAGACAAAGATTCTGATATCATAGACTGGACAAACCCAAAAGAATTTAAAGAAAAATATACGGATGAAGAAACTGGCAAATCTGAATCTTACACCACTTCGAAAAATAGAGTTGCTTCTGATGCTGTTTTTAAAATAAATGCTTCTAAACAAAAACTTACAGAGAAAGATCTTAAAAATTTAAGAAAACTTGATCTAGAAATTATAAAAAATTCTGTTTTCGCAAGACACGGATATTCTTTTAAAAAAGAAACATTCCGCTATTTCTTTGAGCAAACAGATTGGTACATACCCGTTTCCGATAATGTAGATGCAGAAATTACACCTTTGGAAAAAGAAAATGTGGCACTTCTTGCACGTTTTACCAAATATGCCGAAGATAAATATGATTCTTTTGGAAGATAAAGATTTTGAAAATAATCTCATAATGTATTGAGATTATTTTTCTATAAAACAAATTTCAACTCAATATAAGCCTTTTTTTATCAATAAATTTTCTTTAATTATTGCATCAATATCCTGAAAATTTCGATCAAATTAATTATTTTAGTTCTGAAAAATTTTAGTTTTTATAAAAAGCAAAAACAGTTGAGAAAAATTAATTTTTTTTAAAATATACCTACCCTTATTAATTCGAAAAATCAAAAAAATTATGGCTGTTTTTATTTTAAGCAATAGGAAAATCATTTTGAAGAAAAATAAAGATGATAAAGATTCTTTCTCAAATGATGAAATGTCTATCCCAAATTTTAGAATTGCCAAATGCAATTTTGACAATTTTAAGGAACCAACAAAAGCGCAAGAAAAATCAAAAAACTACCAAGGAAGAGCCATTTTAGACTGCAAAATTCTTGGAGAACCCAATAAAACTGGATATCAAGAAGTGGTGGATATTTTAAAAAAGGAAAAAGGATTAAACGATTCGGAACTTACGAGCAGCAATTTGAGTGGTACACAAAAGATGTTTTATGATTTGTATAAAGAGATGTCTACCACAAAATCTCAAAATGATGTTTTAATTTTCATACATGGTTTTGCCTATACTTTTGACGATGAATTGAAAGCGATTTTGACTCTTAAAAAGTTGTACATAGATAATAAGGATTCGCCCATTAATCATATATTATTTATAAGTTGGCCAGCTTCTAGTAGCATTTTTCCGCTCACCTATTTTGATGATCGTGCGGCAAGCATAAATTCTGGAAACTCATTGCTCAGACTTTTTTATTTTTATACTCAATTTTTGAAGGATATTTTTGCAGATAAAGATCTTAAACCTTGCAACCAACATATACATCTAATGGCACATTCTATGGGTAATAGACTTTTGCAGAGCATGTTGTATAGTTTAAAAACAGAAAATATTTCTAGAGTTATAGATCAAGTTGTATTGCTAAGTGCAGACGTAAGTTTCCGCGTTTTTGAAGAAGCAGAAGATTCTTTCATTAAACTGCCACTTTTGGCCAATAGAATATCAATTTATGTAAATAAGAAAGATAATATTTTGGGGATTTCGCAATTTTCAAAAAATATATTGTCGCCAAGATTAGGAAAAATGGGACCATCTCAAATTTCTAAATTGTATGAAACGGTTTCGATAATTGATGTTACTGGTTCTGAAAATAATTTGCTTACTTCGGCCAAATATAATTTTGGCAATCATTGGAATTATTTATCCAGTTCGGAAGTTCAAAAAGATATCGTCGCCGTTTTGGGTGGCACAGATCAAAGTTTGATTGCAAACCGAAAAGTGTTAAACAATAATTCCTATATTTTAGCGTAAAACAATTTTATATAAATTTTAAAAACAGGTATCCAAAATATTTTTAAAAAATGTAATTTTGTCGCTTGAAAAAATTAAAATGAAAAAAAACATTCTATTACTACCTGTTATATGCTTTATAAGCCTAACATGCGCTCAGAAAAAAGTGGAAGATGCTACTAAATTAACCGAAGATCAAAAAGCATCCTACTACATCGGTCTCAATATCGCCGAAAATATGAAACAACAAGGTTTCGCAGTAGATGTAGATTTACTTGCCCAAGCAATGAAAGAAGAAATTGCTGGCGGAAAAACACTTTTGCCTAAAGAAGAAATGCAAAGTTTTATGCAATCTTTTGGTCAGAAGCAACAAGAAAAAACGATGGGAGCTGCTAAACTAAAAGCGGAAGATAATAAAAAAGCAGGTGCTGCTTTTATGCTTAAAAACAAAAGCAATGCTTCTGTGAAAACCACAGCTTCTGGCTTGCAATATGAAGTTTTAAAAGCTGGTGCTGGTGCAAAACCAAAAGCGACAGATGTAGTAACAGTAATTTATAAGGGAACTTTATTAGACGGAACCGTTTTTGATTCTAGCGAAAAACAAGGTGGAAAACCATTAGATATTCCCTTGAATAGTGTAATCAGAGGTTGGACAGAAGGTGTACAATTAATGAGTAAAGGTGCAAAATACAAATTTTACGTTCCTTCGGATATGGGATACGGAGATCAAGGTGGTGGTGCCGTAATTCCACCTGGAGCTACGCTAATTTTCGAAATTAAATTAGTAGATTTCAAAGATCCTGCACAATAATTTAAATTGTAATCTAAGAAATAAAAATATTGAAACAGCCATTAATTTTAAATTAATGGCTGTTTTTTGGTAATTATTAAGAGGTTTTGAAAGACAATTGATCTCCTTGCAAATCTAAAGCAGAATTAAGATTATTGGTAAAAAGTCCGCCAGTTCCCAAACCTTGTGGCATTGTATTGTTTTTGGTAAATGTATATTGTGCAATTGCATTCAAACCTATATTACTTTCCAAAGCAGAAGTAATCCACCATTTTATTTTCATTTTTTCTGCTATAAAAATCCATTCATCGCAGCCAGAAAACCCACCAACTAATGCTGGTTTTAAGATGATAAATTGTGGTTTTATTTTTTCTAAAAGTGCTTTTTTCTCTTCAAAATTTACAACACCAATTAATTCTTCGTCCAAAGCAATAGGTGTAGGAGTTTCTGCACAAAGTTCCGCCATGTGTGAACGATCGTCATTGCGAGCAACGAAGCAATCTTTGTCATTCTGAGACTTTGGATGCATTGCTTTGATGGGCTGCTCAATAGAATGAATTTTTAAATCTGCCAACTCTTGCAATACAATTTTGGCTTCGTCAAAAGTAAAGCCACCATTTGCGTCTACCCGCAATTCCAAAATATTTGCAGGAAATTTTTGTCTTAGATTTTTCAAAATTTCATACTCCGAATTCCAATCAACACCAATTTTTAATTTTATACAATCAAAACCTTGCGCAAGTTTTTCTTCAATTTGAGTTTGCATAAAATCTGGATCGCCCATCCAAATCAGTCCGTTAATTTTTATTGATGATTTCCCTTTATTAAATTCACTAGGAAAATAAATGTTTTCGGGAAGGTTTAAGTTCAAAAACGCTTGCTCATATCCAAACCAAATAGAAGGAAAATTTAGTAATTCATTTTTTAATTTTTCAGGATTCTCATTAATATTATTGCACAACCACTGGAGTTTTTCTTCATATTCTGGAACATCATCAAAACTCAAACCTCGGAAAAGAGCACATTCTCCTACTCCTTTTTTATTTTCTTCAAATATTTCTAAAAAAAAAGTTTCTTTTGTTTTTAAAATGCCACGAGAAGTTCCACTTGGGTTTTTAAAATTGAGAATATATTTTGAAAATTTTGCCGTTTTCATATTTTATACGCGTAGATATTAATAAAAATTGCCAAAGATTTAAGCTTTGGCAAAATAAATAAAATTTTAATTTTTTGTAAATAATTCTCTAAAATTACTGCGCATTACGCATAAATTCCTCCGCTTTTTCTACCATATCACTGCTTCCACAGAAAAATGGAACACGTTGGTGCAATTCTGTTGGCTCAATTTCCATAATTCTTTGGAAACCATCACTGCATTTACCACCAGCTTGTTCTGTAAGATATGCCATCGGATTGCACTCATACAAAAGCCTCAATTTTCCTTTTGGTGATTGCGAAGTAGATGGATAAATATAGATTCCACCTTTGATCATATTTCTATGAAAATCTGAAACCAAACTACCGATATATCTAGAAGTATAGGGTCTATCACCTTCTTCTTCTTGGCAATATTTTAAATATTCCTTTACACCTTTTGGAAATTTGGCATAATTCCCTTCATTTATAGAATAGATTTTACCAGATTTTGAAAACATCATATTCGGATGAGAAAGATAATAAGTACCGATGGAAGGATCTAATGTAAAACCATTTACTCCATTTCCTGTACTGTATACAATCATTGTAGAAGATCCATACACCACATATCCTGCAGCAACTTGGTTTACTCCTTTTTGCAGAAAATCTCGTAATTCTACTGGAGTTCCCGGTTCCGATACGCGTCTATAAACAGAAAAAATAGTTCCCACAGATACATTTACATCAATATTTGAAGAACCATCCAAAGGATCCATCAATACTACATATTTACTTAAATGTGCATTCTCTTTAGAAATAATCTCTATATAATCATCATTTTCTTCGGAAGCAATACCACACACTACTTCTCGTTGAGAAAGCGCTTCAATAAAAATATCGTTTGCAAGCACATCTAATTTCTGCTGCTGTTCGCCTTGTATGTTTTCCATTCCGGCTTGTCCTATTATTTCTGCAATTCCGGCTTTATTCACTTCTCTGTTTACAACTTTTGAGGCTAAACGAATCGCACTTAGAAGTCGCGAAAGTTCTCCACTTGAATATTTAAAATCATCTTGTTTTTCTATTAAAAATTCTCCCAGCGTTTGAAAAGTTTGATCTGCCATTTTGCAAAAATTTATTTGGTTTTCACAAAGTTCGTTAAAATAGATGAAACCACATATTTTTTTATGTGAAATTGAATTAATAAATTTGACAGATTAGAATTGCAGAAAAATTAAATTTTGTACAAATATTATGAAGGTTTTTAAATTTGGAGGAGCATCCGTAAAAGATGCAAATGGCGTGAAAAATGTAGCTACAGTATTGAAATCTGAAGGATTTGATGGTTGTATGCTCATCGTTTCTGCAATGGGAAAAACCACCAACGAGCTAGAAATAGTTATAGAAAAATACATCAATAAAGAAAATTTCAATGTAGAAATTGCACTAATTAAAGAAAAGCATGTGCAAATTTGCTCCGAACTCTTTGAGAAAAATCATTCAGCATTCAGCGAATTAGATGGTATTTTCGATAAAATTGAACATTTTTTTAGAGAGAACAATTCAACAGACTATAATTTTATTTACGATCAGATTGTAAGTTTTGGTGAGATAATTTCGTCAAAAATTTTAAGTTTGTATTTAAATGTTGCAGGTTTTAAAAATGAATATTTAGATGCCAAAAATTTCATAAAAACTGATAGCAATTTTCGAGACGGAATTGTAAATTGGATTGAGACAGAAGAGCGTATTGCAACTTTAAATAAAACTCAAAACTTTGTGACACAAGGTTTTATCGGTTCAGATTTAAATGCAAATACTACTACATTAGGACGAGAAGGATCTGATTATTCTGCTGCAATTTTCGCTTATTGCTTAAATGCAGAAGCTTTGACGATTTGGAAAGATGTACCGGGTGTAATGACGGGCGACCCAAGAAAATTTGAAGATACTACTCTACTTTCTAATATTTCCTACGAGGAAGCGATAGAAATGGCTTATTATGGTGCTTCCATTATTCATCCGAAAACATTGCAACCTTTAAAACAGAAAAATATTCCTTTTTTTGTAAAATCATTTTTGAAACCTTCGGAAAAAGGCACAAAAGTAAGTGTTAGCGAAATAAATTTAAAGGAAGAAACCTATATCTTAAAAGAAAATCAACACTTAATACATATTTCTACGAAAGATTTTTCCTTTATCGCGGAAAACCATATTAGTTTGATTTTTAATATATTGAGCAAATTAAAGATTAAAGTTTCTTTAATGCAAAATTCTGCAATTTCTTTAGCTCTGTGTTTTGATGACCCTTTTAAAAATAAAAATTTTTTGATTGATGAATTGCAAGAACAATTTAGACTAGAAAAAATAGAAAATGTATCTTTATTTACGGTTAGAAATACAAATCTTACGAATATAGAGAAGTTTTATAAAAATAAAGATATACTTTTGGAGCAGATTTCGAGAGGAACGTTGCAAATTGTTGCAAAATAAAAACTAAAAACACCATCCTAAATGAGCCTTATTTCTAAACAAGACTTAATACAAGCTACAGGTTTGAGCAAGATTGGATTTCTGAAAAATCCCGTTGCAGCGATGGTCATGAAATTCACCAAAATTAATCAAGTCAATGCTTTGCATGAGAAGCTTAAAGATAAAGAAGGCAAAGAATTTTTTGACAAATTCCTACACGAATTAAACTTAAAATACATCGTCTTTGCCGAAGATCTTGCTAAAATTCCAAAAACGGGGCCTTTTATTGTAGTTGCCAATCATCCACTTGGAGCTTTAGATGGCGTATTGATGACAAAAATATTGATGGAGATACGCCCAGATTTCAAAGTGATGGGAAATTTTCTATTGGCAAAAATAAAACCAATGGAACCATTCGTGATTTCTGTGAACCCATTTGAAGATAAAAAAGAATTACACAGTAGCGCAAACGGAATGCGAGAAACCTTGAAACACCTAGAAAATGGAGGTTGCTTGGGAATATTTCCTGCGGGCGAAGTTTCTAATAAAAATAACGAATATGGCGAAATTCTTGACAGACCATGGGAGAAAACAGCTTTAAAACTTATAAAAAAAGCAAAGGTTCCAGTAGTGCCAATGTATTTTCATGCGAAAAATAGCGCTTTTTTTTATAGAGTTTCCAAAATTCATGCAGGTTTGCAAACGCTATTGTTGCCTGCAGAAATGATGAATGAGCGAGAAGATCCAATTAGAATTAGAATAGGAAAACATATTTCTGTAAAATCTCTGGAAGAACAAGAGACGATACCAGAATTGGGAGAATTTTTGAGGAGAAAAGTCTATCTGATGAAATCTTACTATGAAAAAAGAAAATCGCTCCAAGATTTGCTGAAATTGCCCAACCTTGGTTTAAAATTACCTTCGCAAAAAGGAGAAAATATCATTCAAAATATTATTGATGAAACTCCGAAAGAAGATATTTTATTAGAAATTGAAACCTTGAAAACCAACGATAAATGTTTATTTATTAATGGTAATTATGAAATCTTCTTCGCAGACTATGCCGAAATACCATCGATAATGAGGGAAATTGGCAGGCAAAGAGAGATTACTTTTCGACATGTAGGAGAAGGTACCAATTTGCCATTTGATTTGGATGAATATGATCAATATTACAGACATCTGTTTCTTTGGGACAATAAAGCAGAAAAACTTGTAGGTGCATACCGAATGGCGCTTGGAGTAGAAGTGATGAAGGAACATGGAATTAAAGGCTTCTATACCAGTTCACTTTTTGAATTTGACCAAGAGCTGCAACCATTTTTTCGAAAAGTAATCGAGATGGGTAGAGCTTATATTTCTAACGAGTATCAGCAAAAACCACTACCACTATTTCTTCTATGGCGCGGTATAGTTCACGTTTGCCTTAGAAATCCAGAACACAAATTTCTGATGGGCGGAGTAAGTATATCCAATGAATTTTCTGATTTTTCAAAATCATTGATGATAGAATTTATGAGATCAAATTATTTTGATTCTGCAGTTGCACAATATGTGCATCCCAAAAATGAATTTAAAGTACAACTAAAAGAAAGAGATCGAGGCATTTTCTTGAATGAAGTGGAGGCAGACCTTAACAAACTAGATAAATTGATAGATGATCTGGAACCGCATTTACGATTGCCTGTACTAATTAAGAAATACATCAAACAAAATGCAAAGATGATCGCCTTTAATGTAGACCCTAGTTTTAATGATGCCATTGATGGCTTGATGTACATTAGAATTAGTGATATTCCGGAGAGTACAATCAAACCCGTTTTGGAAGAAATGAGTGAAAAAATAAGGAATGAAGAAAATAATAATTCTGATAATCAATAAGTTCTATTTTTTTTTAAAAAAAATGCGTGATAGATTTGGTTTGTATAGAAAAAGATACTACTTTTGCACCACTCTAAACAAGTAACCAATGGTTTCTTAGCTCAGTTGGTAGAGCAATGGACTGAAAATCCATGTGTCCCTGGTTCGAACCCTGGAGAGACCACAAAACCCGAATGAAAGTTCGGGTTTTTTGTTTTTATATTAATGATAAAAAATTGTGGTATCAATTTTGAAGCTCGATAATCGAAAAATTAATTTAATATAATTAACTTTACCCATCTTAAAAATTTTTAATGAAAAATATATTTTTAGCACTATCACTTCTCTTTTCAATATCTTTTTTCGCACAAGAAGGTTTAAAATTTGAAAATTCAAGCTTTACAGAATTATTAGCTAAAGCTAAAAAAGAAAAAAAACTAATTTTTGTGGATGCAATGGCATCTTGGTGTGGACCGTGTAAAATGATGGATAGAGATATATTTCCACTTAAATCTGTAGGAGATTTCTATAATGCAAATTTCATCAATGCAAAATTGGATATGGAAAAAGGCGAAGGTCTTGAATTTGCCAGAAAATACGCGGTGCGATCTTACCCTTCCTATTTTTTTATAGACGGAGATGGCCAAGTGATTACAAAAAATATGGGCTATCAATCTGAAAGTAATTTTTTGCAAATTGGGCAAGAAGCTCAAGCAAATATTGGTATTGGTGAAACTTTAAAAGCTAAATTTGAAAAAGGTGAAAAAAACCTAGAATTTCTTGCAAAAATGATTCAAACGTATGCAAATACTGATTATGAATTAGCCAAGAGAGCATCGGAAAGGTATTTTAAAAACAAAATAAATAAAGAATATACCAAAGATGAAGTAGGTTTTCTTTTATACTTCATTAAGGATGAAAAGGACGTTAATTATAAAAATTTTGTGAGCGATAAGTCAGAGATTTTGAAGATTGTCCCAGAAAAAGATTACACAGATTTTGGAAATCAAATTTTGATGAGTAAAATAACGTCTGAAGCCATAGACGAAAAATCTAAATTAATAAAAGACGATCAATTTCTTGCTCAAGCCACACCAATTATTGGAAGAGAAGCGGCGTTGGAAACTTTAAATCAATTAAAGTTAAATTATTACGAGCTTTCTGATAATTTTCCTTTGTATGAAAAAGCTGCATTGAAACAATATGAAAATCCTGATGGTTTTCCACCAACAGAAGTATTAAAAGCAGCATGGATTTTCTCTGAGAAAGCAACAGATCCACAATCTATAAAAATGGCAACAATGTGGACAGAAAAAATTTTAATGCAATCTGAAACCTCTGAAAGCACGTATATTCTAGCAAATTTATATTTAAAAGCTGGTAAAAAGCAAGAAGCGAAAATATATGCGAAACATTCTATTCAGTTGGCAAAATCTAGCCAAAAAGATTCTTCACTTGCAGAGAAACTACTGCAAAGCATACAGTAATGTATGAAAAAAACATTACTGTTAATACTCACTTTTTCGAGTTTGTTTTGTTTTTCACAAAAAGAAAATTCTATTTTTGTAAAAGGTAATTTATTACTGGCTCCTATTGGAGTTATCAATGTTGGTTTGGAATATCAACTTTCTTCAAAATATACGCTGCAAGGAGATTTCCTTATTTCACCTTGGAAATCTATTTCTGGCAATCATGCGCAAATTTATTTTGGTAATGTAGAAGGCAGATATTATTTTAAAGAAGCTTTCCAACATTGGTATGTCGGTTTAAATGCAGGTTCAGGTCTATTTGATGTTACAAAATATAATTATTTTGATACGAGTAGATATCAAAAAGGAATCGCCCTAACATTTGGAGCTACGGTTGGTTATCAATTCCAGTGGCGAGAAAATTGGAATATAGATATATTTTTGGGTGGCGGCACAGTTCAATCATTTTACCGCGGATACGAAGAGACACCTACGACTTTGACAAGGTATGATGCGGCTGAAAAACTGAATAAAAGCGGCGAGTTTTTGCCTTATAAAGGTGGAATAATGATAAGTTATAAATTAAGATAAATGATCAGCATAAAAAGTAAAAAATATTGGATTTTCGCAGCTATTACTTTTGTGATAGTTTTTTTGATGAATTACATTGGTAATGAAAATGAAGACAAATTATCTAGCGCTTTGATGAATGCCACCGCAGGAATTGTAGGCTTAACCATTGGTGTTTGGTTTCTGTACAAGAATAAAGATGATGATTTTCCACCAGAGAAATTTGATTAAAAGATTTTAATAATTTGCGATCTGCAAGCGCAATTTAATCTTCATACATCACATATTTTTCTCTAATTTTTTCAAACTGTTGCAAACCTTGTTCCCAAGATTCCTTGATTTCTGTAGCAGATTTTCCCGCGATAATTTGCTTTCTCAATTGATCTGTTCCTGCCAATTTATCTATCCAAAGATTTGATAAGAAAAAGCTTTTCGCAGGATTTTTGTAGTTTTTGTATGCATTAATTAAATAGGTTAAATTTATTTCTTTTAAATTTTCCTTGCTTGTGCTCAGATCTTCACCAAAACAAATTTGCCCATTCATTGGCGGATCTTTCGCCCCGAAATTAGGTTTTGGAATGAACGTATAGGGTAGATTTTTTGTGAAAGGCGAACCATAAATCTGAAATGGTAAATCTGTTCCACGTCCTACAGAAACTTCTGTTCCTTCAAAAAAACATAAACTAGGATAGAGATTTATAGCTTTATCATTTGGTAAATTTGGAGATGGTCTTTCCAAAGTTTCGTAGCGTTGGTTTTTATGATAATTTTGCATTGGTATTACAGAATATTTTGCCTTGATACCATTTTTTAACCATTTTTCGCCGTTCACCATATTGCCATATTCTCCAATCGTCAATCCATAAACAATTGGAACTGGATGCAAACCTACAAAAGTGGTATATTTCTTTTCTAAAATTGGTCCATCTATATATCCATCGTGCGGATTTGGGCGGTCTAATACAAGCACTTCTACTCCATTTTCTGCTGCAGCTTCCATCACATAACTTAATGTAGAAATATAGGTATAGAATCTCACACCAACATCTTGAATATCAAAAAGCACAATATCTATACCTTTCATTTGCAGCGCTGTAGGTTTTTTATTAGCACCGTACAAAGAAAAAATAGAAATTCCCGTCTTTTTATCAACGCCATTTTTTACATGCTCTCCTGCATCTGCATCACCACGAAAACCATGCTCTGGAGCAAAAATTCTGGTGATTTCAATATTGTTTTTCACCAAAAAATCTACCAAATGTGTTTTATCTTTTAACAAGCCAGTTTGATTGGTCACAATTCCTATTTTCTTTCCTTTTAAGAGCGGTAGATACAATTCTGGACGATCTGCTCCTGTTTTAAAACAATTTTTATCTAAATTTTGGGCAAAAGCGGTCGGAAGTCCTAAAAAAATTAGGCAGAACAGCATTAAATATTTAATTTTGACAGATAAATTCTTCATCTTGAAATTTCCTTTATATTTTTCTAATAAAATAGCACGTTCCAAAGATAATAAAAATAATCTCTCACGGGTTATTATCTTTATTGGTAGGCTTTCTGTAGCTTTGGGCATCATTGTTTCCTTAATTACGTTTTCCGTTGGTTTGGGTTCCAAAAAAGCCATCAAAGAGAGAATGGCAGACTTTAGTGGGCACATTTCTGTAAAATCTACCAGATCCAATGCCTCTTACAATTCTTCAGTATTGGATGTAAAAGGTCTGGATTTACAAAAAATAAAAGCGCTTCCAGAAGTAAGTACAATACAAAATTATACAGCTGCAATTGGTATCTTCCGGACTGAGAATAATTTTGCAGGCATCGTATACAAAGGTATTGACAAAGATTTTGATCACGAAAGATTTGAAAAATTTTTATTGGAAGGTACAACTCCAAAAGTGACGGGAAAAGGTTATAATAATACAGTTACTATCTCTCAAAAGATAGCTAAAGAGTTGAATCTGAAAGTGAAAGATTCTATCGTTTCCATATTTTCTAGAGAAAATCAACAACCAATTTACCGAAAATTTGAGGTTGTAGGTATTTATAAAACCGACATCAAGATGATTGATGATAATTATGTACTTGGAGACATCAACCAAGCTCGTAAGATTTTGGACATGAAGGACAATGAAATTGGCGGCGTAGATATTTTCCTTAATAACATTAATGATATTGACGAAGTCTTTCCAAAAATTGAACAACTTTCTGGCATCAAAAATTTTGCAGAAAAAGCCACTGAAAAATATCCGCAAATCGTAGATTGGATTCAACTTTTTGATAATAATATTGGAATTATTATTTTATTAATGGTCATCGTTGTGATTATCAATATTATTATGGTTCTGTTTTTTATGATTATTGAACGCACAAATTCTATTGGAATTTTAAAAACTCTTGGTGCAACGAACCGACAAATACGAACAATTTTTATTAATTACACGCTATTGATAATGATTCCCGGCATCTTTATTGGCAATGCAATTGGTCTTGGTTTGTTGGGTCTTCAGAAAATTTTTGGTATCATTACCTTAAATCCAGAGCAATATTATGTAAGCGTTGTTCCCGTAGACTTAAATATTTTTATGATTTTGGGAATTACAATAGGAATTCTAATTATTGCCGCGGTCGCAATGATTTTACCAAGCCATTACATCAGTAAAATTTCTCCTGTAAAATCCTTAAAATATAAATAAAGGGAAAAAATATTAGGAGTAAAAACCTACTATTTTTTAATTCTATTCAAAATTCTTATAAAATTTACACCATATTTATTCAGAAATAATTTTTTAATTTACATTTGAAAAAGCGTTTGAATTTCGTTAACTCAAATCAACAAAAATTAATTAAAAAATTTATTATGAAAAAATATACTTTTATTACATTGTCCATTTTTCTATTATTGACATTAACTAGTTGTGATGCTATTGGAACTATATTTGAAGCAGGAATGTGGTGGGCATTTATACTAATGGCGTTAGTTGTTGGTTTAATTATTTTTATAGTATCTAAATTCAAAAAATAAAACATTGAGGAGAATATTATTCTACATAGTAAACCAATCAATTTTTTGTAAATTTGCAATCCTGAATAGTTTCGGGATTATTTTTTTAAAAATTATTTCATGAAGTACGCAGAAAATATATTAGAAACAATTGGAAACACGCCACTTGTAAAATTAAACAAGGTTTTGGGAGAAGACTTTCCAGCCTTAGTTTTGGCAAAAGTAGAAACTTTTAATCCTGGTAATTCTGTAAAAGATAGAATGGCAGTGAAAATGGTGGAAGATGCGGAAAAAAGCGGTATTTTAAAACCTGGAGGTGTCATCATAGAAGGAACTTCTGGAAATACAGGAATGGGACTTGCTCTTGCAGGAATTGTGAAGGGCTACAAATGTATTTTCGTTACAAATGCGAAACAATCTAAAGAAAAATGCGATATTTTGCGAGCAGTTGGTGCAGAAGTAATTGTTTGTCCTACAGATGTTAAACCTACAGATCCACGTTCTTACTATTCTGTTTCCAAAAGATTGGCGGCAGAAACAGAAAATGGTTGGTATGTGAACCAATATGATAATATCTCCAACAGAACTGCACATTACGAGCAAACTGCGCCAGAAATTTGGGAACAAACGGAAGGAAAATTAACGCATTTTGTAGCAGGAGCAGGAACTGGCGGTACCATTACTGGTGTTGGAACGTTTTTGAAAGAAAAAAATCCTAACATCAAAAATATAGCAATAGACACTTACGGTTCTATTTTAAAAGAATATCATGAAACAGGAATTTTGAATCCTGAAAATGCCTATAGTTATATCACAGAAGGAATTGGGGAAGATATCATTCCAGAAAATTACGACATGACTGTTATCGATCATTTTGAAAAAGTGACTGATAAAGACGGTGCAATCTGGGCAAGAAAATTGGCAAAAGAAGAAGGTATTTTCTGTGGATATTCTGCAGGTAGCGCTATTAGTGCTTTGAAGCAAATGCAAGACACGTTTACAAAAGATGATATTATCGTCGTATTATTACACGATCACGGATCCAGATATGTAGCAAAAATCTATAATGATGATTGGATGAAAGAGCAAGGTTGGCTAGATTAATATAAGAAACTATTTAAAAAAAAATCCTCAAAATTTGAGGATTTTTTTATGACTAATTTTTAGAAATCTTCAAAATATTCTGGTAAATTGGCTCTATTTTGAAGGCTAATGTTTTCAGATTGCAAAAGTTTTATTTGTTGCAGCAATTGATGGATCACTTCTAAACCTGGAAGATTTATTTCCAAATCATAATGGAAATTTGCAAATTTTTCAAAATTATTTATTTCTTCAAATAGCAAATATTTTGTATTATTTTCTTCTATCGTTTGCAAAAGGCCGCACTCTTCTAGACGATCAAAAAAAGTAATTTCTACCTTATAAATTTTTATGAGTTCTTCTCTTGAAATTTTATTTTCCATGATTAAGAATTTTTAAGTTGTTGAAAAAGTTCTTTCTCTTTTTCTGTTAAATTAGTAGGCAATTTCACTTGAAAAGTGATGTATAGATCACCAAATTCATTGTCTTTTTTGTATTTTGGAAAACCTTTATTTTTCAATCTTACTGCAGTTCCATTTTGGGTTTCCGGTTTTATTTTCAACTTCAAATCGCCATCAAAAGTATTAATAATAACTTCTCCACCTAATATTGCAGAATACAAATCTATCTCTTGTTCCATTTTTAAATCATTCCCAACTCTGGTAAATTTCGCATCTGCAAGAATATGGAATGTTATTAATAAGTCTCCATTTGGACCTCCGTTTACTCCAGGATTCCCATAGTTTTTCAAACGTATTTTCTGTCCATTTTCAACTCCAGCAGGAATGGTAATCCTCACTTTTTTCCCATTGATATCAAAGGTTTGTTGGTGTGTTTTTGAAGCTTCTTCTAAACTTAAATTGAGTTCTGCAGAAACATCTTGTCCTTTGTATTTTCCAGAAGCACTACCTCTATAATTTCCACCAGAACCAGAAGTTTGTCCACCACTACCGCCAAACATGCTGCTGAAAAAATCTGAAAAATCTTCTCCTTGTCCAAAATCATGCTGTTGATTTTGTTGATTGTATTTTCTCTGTTGTTCTTGAGCTTTGGAATATTCTTCACCATGCTTCCAATTTTCCCCGTATTGATCGTATTTTTTCCGATTTTCTACATTTGAGAGCACTTCGTTGGCTTCGTTTATTTCTTTAAATTTTCTTTCTGCTTCTTTGTTATCGGGATTAAGATCGGGATGATATTTTCGTGCTAATTTCCTGTACGCTTTTTTTATCTCGTCTGCTTTGGCAGATTTAGCAATTTCTAAAATTTTATAATAATCTATAAACGCCATCTCAGTTTTTGTTTTATCCAAATTTACGGAAATTTAGGAAGATTTTCAATTTTAATAGAAGAATATATTAACAAAATTGTTATCTTCCGTTCCATAATTAATTTTAAAACGAAAGTAGAAACAATTAAAAAAGTGAAAAACGAAAGTCAAAATTTCTGGAAATATTGTGAAGACTGCGATGGCATTGGAAAAAACAGACTTCGTATTAGGAAGAAAATAAAATTGCGCTATGAAAAGCAATTGAAATTTTACCAAGATTCTGATCAACAAGGCGCAAAACCAGTTCCTCCAGAAAACCCACTTTTAAAATGTGAAATTTGCGATGGAACCGGAATTCTACGCGCCGACCAAAATCTACCTCCAAATTTTGAAACTCTACCCAAAATAGCAATTATTGGCGGAGGAATTGGTGGAATTGCTTTGGCAGCAGCATGTTTGCATCGCGGTATACCATTTATTTTATATGAAAAAGATATAAGTTTCGATTCAAGAAAGCAAGGATATGGTTTAACATTACAGCAAGCCAGCAAAGCAATAAATGCTCTTGGAATTTCAAAATTATCTAAGGGATTAATTTCTACCAGACATGTTGTTCACAATGAAGAGGGTAAAATTCTTGGTGAATGGGGAATGCGAAAATGGTTGGGAGAAAATACAAACTACATTTCTCGGCGAAAAAACATTCACATTGGCAGACAAAATTTGAGATTAGAATTATTAAATCAACTAGATGCAAATAATACTGTAAAATGGGGACATCAATTGTTAAATTTAAAAAATTGTGAAGACGGAAGTATAGAAATAGAATTTAATAACGAAGGAAAATCTGTTTTTACCAAGCCAGATTTAATAGTTGGAGCAGATGGAATTCGTAGTACCGTTCGTAGTTTAACGATAGATGAAAGTGAATTTCCGTTGAGATATTTGGATTGTATCGTAATATTAGGAATTTGCTCTTTAGATAAGATAAAAAATGTAGATAATATATTATTAGATTCTGAAACCGTATTTCAAACTGCAAATGGAATAGAAAGAATGTATATGATGCCTTATTCTCAAGACGAAATTATGTGGCAATTCAGTTATCAAATTTCTGAAAAAGATGCGAAAATTCTAAGCGAAAAAGGTTCTAAAGTATTGAAAAAAGATGTTTTTGAAAGAGTGAAAAATTGGCACGCACCAATTCCTGAAATTATTTCTGCAACTTCGGAAGATCTTATTTCCGGATATCCAGTTTATGATCGGGAATTATTAAACATAGAAATTTTGCAAAAAAATAAAACAATCACTTTCTTGGGCGATGCTGCTCATCCAATGAGTCCGTTTAAAGGTCAGGGTGCAAACCAGGCGCTGCTTGATGCTTTGAATTTGGCAAAGTTGATACTTAAAAATTGTAAAAACTCGGATTGGCGAAAAAATGGAATAAGAACTTCCGTTTTAAATCAGTTTGAAGAAGAAATGCTAAAAAGATCGGCAACTAAAGTGGAAGATTCTAGAAATGCTGCCGAATTTCTTCATACTGAAAAAGTATTGATACAAGGCAACCAGCCAAGAGGAAATATTTTAAAATAAAATTTAAATTTCTGAAAATTTAATTAAAAATAACCTTTCCAATGTTGGCAAAGCTTGAAAATAAATAATCTTAAAGTAAAAACTACTTGTTTCTTATTGAAACCTTTTTCGGACGTCAAACATTTTTCCATCTTCTGAATTTGATAAATCTAAAGCATTTAGAGCCTCATTTTTAATTCTAAAAAATAGATTTTTCAAAGCTGTAGCTAAAGTTTTTAAAGTTGCAAGATTTTTAGCAGCACCTTTTACGGAAAAATATTACGCCGGATAATCTTTTGAATCCAAGAGCAATGAGGAGTTTTTTCGTTTAAATAAATATTTTTAATCGTATCTAAAATCTATCGTTTAGAATTGGATTCCCTGTTAACAAAAGTTTCGAAAAGATCATTCACAAAAGATTCGTAATCTCCGCTTTTTAGTTGTTCTTTGCTTTTGTTGACGGCTTTTTTTAGATCACTTTCAGAATTGTCTTCATCTAATATTTCTACTGATTTAATACCTTTTATTTGGTATAAAACTTCCATTAATTTACCGAAATCGGTATTTTCTTCGAGGTTTATTTTTAGTGATTTCATTTTTTATTATTTTTTGGATTATAATCTTCATAAAAATTACCAGTTCCTTTTGCATCAAGTCTTCCTAAAATCACTTCTACAGAACTTTTTGATATTTCTAAGTTTGGAATTAAATGAAGATGTTCTCTTGCACCAATTGGTAAAATATTATCTTCAATACTCTCCTGATTCAATTTTGATAATTTTAACAAAAGTTTAGAGAAAGATTTTAACCCTTTTGAATCTCCGTGTATTAATACTTGATTCTGTGTAATTTTTTTTCCTTAATATTTTATTTTTCTATTATGAACGGTGATGTCTAGATGACCATCAATCTTTAATTTACTTGGTTTTTTTATTTTATTCTTCATTAATATATATAATTTAATGAATTTTCTAAATTGCAACTGGCGCTTTAATTCCAGGATAAGGTTCGTAATTTTCTAAAGTAAAATCTGAAAAATCAAAATCGAAAATATCTTTTATTTCTGGATTCAATTTCATGGTTGGTAAGGATTTTGGCGTTCGAGATAGTTGTTTGTTGACTTGCTCAAAATGATTGTTATAAATATGAACATCGCCAAAAGAATGTACATAATCTCCAACTTCTAAATCGCAAACTTGCGCAACCATCATTAATAAAAGCGCATAACTAGCAATATTAAACGGAACGCCGAGAAACACGTCTGCACTTCTTTGATACAATTGCAAAGACAATTTTCCATCTGCAACGTAAAACTGAAATAAAGCGTGACAAGGTGCTAAAGCCATGTTTGGAATTTCTGCAACATTCCAAGCAGAAACGATGAGTCTACGAGAATCTGGATTTTTTTTAATTTGATCTATTACTTCAGAAATTTGATCCACCATTTTTCCATTTGCTCCTTCCCAACTTCGCCATTGCGCACCGTAAACTGGTCCTAAATCTCCATTTTCATCTGCCCATTCGTTCCAGATTTTCACTTCATTATCTTGCAAATATTTTACGTTTGTATCACCTTTTAAAAACCAAAGCAGTTCATAAATAATAGATTTTAAATGCACTTTTTTGGTAGTAACCATCGGGAAACCTTCGGAAAGATCATAGCGCAGTTGATAGCCAAAAACGCTGCGAGTTCCGGTTCCGGTTCTATCGGTTTTATCGGTTCCGTTTTGTTTTATATGTTTTAAAAGATCTAAATAATTTTGCATTAAAATTGTAATTAATGATTTGAAAAATGATATTGTTTGTAAAAATAATAAATTTAATAGGATATTACTTTGCCATTTTGAAAAATAGTGAAATCTCTAAATTGCACAAGTAATTTTTCGCTATTTCCCGTAATTGATTTTAATTTTCCAAATCTACCTTGCTGATTAAAAGAATCATTCCAATAATCAAATTCTATTGGTCCAAAAGTTTTTAATTTACCAGTTTTACCACTATTCAAAGGTTCATTTAGATAATATTCTAAGAAAATATTCCCAATACTTTTTATTTTTCCATTGACATTGCTGTCGGTTCCAAACTTTTCCCAATAATCTATTGGAATGTTTCCAATGGTTTTTACTTAACCAAATTTATCTCTTTCGTAATTTAAACTGTTCCAATAATCAACATCAATGTTGCCAATTCTCTTTACTTTACCAAATCTTGCATCTGCTTCATTAGCAGTAAGCCAATAATCTATCTGTTGATTGTCGATACTTTGCAATTGTCCAAATTTTTCTTTTTGATAATGCGGATCATTAAAATAATCTAAATTCCCATTTAATATAGGGGTAGAAATAGAAGAAATCTGACCGTTTCCACTTAATACAAATAAATAATCTTCTGTATGTATTTCAATATAATCAATCGAATTTCCTTTCACGTTTGCAACTAGCTTAGTAATTTTTTGTGCTGTTGCATTTGAAAAAATATGTAGAAAAAAAAGGAAGAAAAAGATTTTTTTTATCGCGTCAAGTTTACTTTCATTTTACCAAATTTTTAAAATTTTCTGCTTCACATTATTTAAAACATATATTTCGCCAGATTTAAAGCCAATCATCGCTTTTGCCAAGGGACTTTCCTCTGAAATTAGATAGATTTTTTTGCCATTAAATAGTATATCACCCAAAGAAATAGCAATGTAAAAGAAACCATTTTCTGTTTCTACCAAAGAACCCAATTTTACTTTCGTTTGTAAATCAGTAGACACATTTTTTAAAACAGTTTTAGCACGCAAATTTTCATTCAATTGAACTTGAAGATTATTTATTTCTTGTTGCACCATTTCACGCGTAGTTTCGTACTTATCTCCCATCGAAGATTTAGTTTCGTTGTTGGAAGCACGCGTTTCTGCAATTAGATTTTCTAAAGTTTTAATTTTTAAATCTAATTTTTCGTGTACAATATTTAAAATTTCAGATTTTTTCATTGGTTAAATTAATAGATGTCGGCAAAAGCCCTTGAAGAATTATATTTTAAAATATGGTAAATAAGCAATTCCTATTAAATTGATTGCTCTTTTTCAAAAACTAAATATCCACCAATTTTCAAATTGAAATCCTTCTCTTTGTCAGAATCTATTTTACTTTTGCTAAATATCTCTGTGAATTTTCCAGAAACCATTTCATCATTAATTCTAAAATCCACCTCTTCTTTAGAAAAATTCAACAAAACCAAAACTTCATCGTTTCCATTTTTTCGCAAGTAGGCTAGAATTTTATCATCTGCAGAAGTACTCACAAAGTAAGTTTTAGTTTCTTGATCTCCGCCCTTTAATGCGGTATTTTTTGATTTTAAATTGAATAAAATTGTATAAAAATTTTCTAATTTAAAGGAAGCTTTCCATTCTATAGCATTTTTTTCAAAAAACTCTAAACGCTTATTATTTGGCAATTCTTGTCCAGAATACAACAATGGAATCCCATTCCAAGTTGCAGAAAAAACCGCTAATGGAAGCGCTATTTCCCCATATTTTTCATATTCTGTACCGTTCCAAGAATTTTCGTCGTGATTGCTCGTGAACCAAGCTCGCATAGATTGGTCTCCAATTGCGGAATATTGTATTAGCAAATGTCTCAAATCTTGCAGCGCCAAATTCTGTTTGCAGTAATCTTCGGTTTTGTGCATCCATTTCCAAGAGTAACTGGCATCAAAAACATTTCCGTATTCCGGATTTTCCAATTCATCATACTCACCAATGAAAAAAAGCGGCTTAATTTCTTCCAATTTTGGTCTAGCTTCTTGCCAGAAATCAACTTTTACCCAAGTTGCCAAATCACAGCGAAAACCATCTATATTGAATTCTTTCACCCAGAATTTCATCGCTTTAATCATGGAATTTCGCAATGCTGAATTGTTAAAATCCAATTCAATAATATCGTCCATTCCAGAAGCGATTTGAAAATCTTTTGTTTTAGGATCTATTTTATAATATTCTGGGTGCGTTTTTGTCCAGATATGATCCCAACCGGTGTGATTTGCAACCCAGTCTATGATTATTTTTAAATCTAATTGATGAATTTCATTTACTAAATTTTTAAAATCCTCTAAAGTCCCAAATTCTGGATTAATGCTTTTGTAATCTTTGCAAGCGTATGGACTTCCTAAGGTTCCTTTTTTATTTTTTTCGGCAATTGGGGTGATCGGCATTAACCAAATGGTTTCTATACCCATTTTTTTCAACCTCGGAAGATGTGCTTGAAAAGCCTTGAAAGTACCTTCAATAGTATATTGACGAATATTAACTTCGTAGATATTTGTGGTATGTTTCCAGTTCATTACTATTTTATGTTAGATTTAAAATCAATGACAAAGTACAAAAAAACCCTGAAAAAATCAGGGTTTGAAATTATTTTATATTTCCTCTTCTGGAAAATCATCTGCGAAGTCTTCTTCATCATCAAAATCGTCTTCTTCATCATCGTAGCCATCTGTAAATTCATCCATTCCAAAATCGTCGTCTATCGCGATTATCGAAGGTTTCTTTTTTCCAGCAGCTGGTTTTCCTGGAGCTTTCATGGGTACACTACCAAATCGATAAATGGTGATTGGATAGTTTATTCCATTTTTATCGTCTTTTATTTCTATCAATTCGCAGAAAAACTCCCATAAATCTATAAAACCGTATTGAAATTGAGCTTTATCTCCTACATTTTCAAAGGCTTCGCTAATGTAGATGTCGCTCATTATTTCGCCATCTCCTTCATCGCTCATATCTTCTAGAGGCACAGATTTTACAATCGTACCATCTGGTTCTAAAAGATTAAAAGTTGAAAGTTCTTCTCCACTTAAGCTGAAAGCGCTTTTTATTCCGTTGTGTAGATTCCAAAGTGTTTGTTTTCCTTTAATTTCCACATCTCGGAAAACATCTTCTTTTGAGTCTAAAATTATTCTGATTTTGAAAACCATTTAAAATTGAATTTTTAAAAATTTGATTATTGTTTGCTTTTGCAAATATAGAATAATTGAAAAATTGAAAAAAAATTTTATCACTTTTTTTTCAAAATTTAGAAAGTTTATGAATAATTAACGGATTTATCTAGCATAAAGCTGAATTTCGCTCCTTCTAAATAGACACTTTCCACAGAAATGTTTTGGTTGTGTGCTTCCAAAATATGTTTTACGATGGCAAGTCCTAAACCAGAACCACCTTCTCTTCTGCTTCTACTAGATTCTACTCTGTAAAATCTTTCGAATATTCTCGGCAAAATTTCCTGTTTTATTCCCATTCCATTATCTTTCACTTCTACAAAGACTTTGTTGCGAAGAATACTTGTTGTAATGGTAATTTGGGCCTTTTCTCTATTGCTGTAGTATATTGCATTGGAGATTAAATTAATAAGAACCTGTGCTATTTTCTGCTTATCTGCCTCTACAAATGTTTGCGTTTGCGTGGTCTGCAATTTCACAATTGTATTTCTCTGTTCGGCTTCAAATTCTAGCATTTCTTTTATTTCCTTGATAAGCAGATTGATATCAAAATTAGAAATATTCAGATTAATTTCTCCAGCTTCATATTGGTTAATCATGTCTAAATCTTTCACAATATTTAATAATCTTTCTACAGATTTATCAATTCTGTCCAAATATTTATCTCTGATACTTAAATCTTCTACTCCACCTTCTATCAATGTTTCTACATAACCTTGAATAGAAAATAATGGCGTTTTTAATTCATGAGATACATTGCCAACATATTCTTTTCGGTAGGTCTCCATTTCTCGCATTGTATCCATTTCGGATGCTCTTTTTTCACTTAATTCGGAAACTTTTTCATTAAAAGATTTGAAAGTTAAAGTTTCATTGTCATTTTCATAAAGTTCAAAAGGAAGAATGGTAGAAATTTCGTTGATTTGTTTATTGCCGTAATAATTTAACAAAAAATTGAGAACGATATAATTAATGACAAATAAAATGCTGATAGAAAAAGTGACTGTCAACCAATAATCTTGATCAGAAAATATAATTGAATTCGAAACCCATCTAAAAGTAAACACAACCAACATCATCACCAATGTTAGGAAAAATGCAGCGGCGAAAGTTAATTTTTTAGATTTCAATAATAAAAAATTTAAGGATGAGAATTATTGAGAAATTAATTTGTAGCCAATTCCTTTTAGCGTTTGAATGGATTGTATTCCCAATTTTTCGCGTAATCTTCGGATGTGAACATCTATGGTTCGCTCTCCAACTACAACATCATTTCCCCAAACTTTTTCTAAAATCTCCTCTCTTTTGAAAACTTTTTCTGTGTTTGAAGCTAGTAAAAATAGCAAATCAAATTCTTTTTTGGGCAAAAGAAAACTTTTTCCATTTTGCAAAACTTTGAAGTTATCCTTATCTATTGTTAAATTACCAATTACTATTTTTTTAGCATCATCATACACTTGCGCCGTTAATTGGAAGAGTGCATTTACTTTGGAAATTAAAATTTTTGGTTTGATGAGTTTTACGACATAATCATTCGCGCCTGCATCAAAACCAGCTAATTGAGAAAATTCTTCGCTTCTTGCAGATAAAAACACGATTAAGGTTTTTTGCAATTTTTTTATTTGTCTTAATTCTTGGCAAGTTTCTATGCCATCTTTCTCTGGCATCATGACATCTAAAAGTATTAAATCTGGTTCTATTTCTATTGCCATATTAATTCCTTGCGTACCATTGATAGCAGTATACACATCATATCCTTCTTTTTTCAAATTATAAGAAAGAATCTCCAAGATATCTTGTTCATCATCTATCAGCAAAATTTTCTTGTTTCCCATGTTTTAGTTTCAACTATCAAAATTACAAAAAAATGATGGTCTTTTTACAAATTTAAGATTATTAACCTTAATGTAACATTGGTACGGATTTGTTCAAACAACGTTCATACATTGTTAAACTTGTATCAATCTATTTTAATCTTGAAGTCTATTTCTTTGCACTTATAAATATTCAGATATAATAAGCAATGAAACTAAGGAAATTAAGTATAGGCGTTTTATTTTTATTTGGTGCTACAACGGTAGTATTTGCACAGAATACGCAAAAAGATACCATAAGAAAAGAACAGAATGTAGAAGGTGTTTTGATACAAGGCAGCAGAAATAAATCTACAGAAACTGCTATTCTGCTAGATCAAAAGAAAGCCATCATTCAAAAACAATCTATTGGATCTGAAGAAATATCTCGTAAAGGGATTTCAAATTTAGAACAAGGACTTACGAAAATTACAGGTATAAATACTGTAGAATCTAGAGGTTTATTTGTGAGAGGTTTGGAAGAAAGATACAACAATCTACTTTTAAATGGTTTGGCAACCCCATCCAACAATCCTTTCCAAAAAATTATAGCGCTCAATCAATTTCCTACAGATATTGTGAGCAAACTAGATATTTACAAAACATATCAACCAGATTTGTTTGGAGATTTTGCTGGTGCAACTTTTGATATCCAAACTTTGGTACCAGAAAAAGACATCACAAAAATAGAATTTTCTGTAGGAGTAAATACGCTAAGCAGTTTTCGAAATAATTTTAAAATTAACGAAAACGCTTACACCATGGAAGGTTACGTTGGTTTAAATAGTGAAGACAGACAACTGCCTGCTGAAATCAAAGGTTTCCGACCAAGTTCTACTACAATACCATTCTCATCTTTCCAAGATACTTGGAATGTAAATAGCGTAAAATCTTTGCCAAATACAGCGATAGGTTTAACGGTTGCAAGGACTTTCCGTGCAGAGAATAATGATAAATTTGGTTTTCTTTTTAATTTAAACCAAAGCAGCGAGTACCAATACAGAGAAGGAAATGACAACCTTTTTGATAATGGTGGGCAGTATAAAAATAAATTGAGAAAAACAGAATACAATTATAATTTGCAATCTAATGCGCTTCTTGGTCTAAATTTTAAAAATAAAAGCACCAAAGTAGATATTATTGGTTCTTTTCTACAAAATTCTGAAAATCAAATTCAAGATAATTTAGGTTTTAAGGATAATTTGCAAGATAATATTCAGTTTTTTCGCACCAATCAGCAAGATATTTCTCGCTTGACAGATATACAAGTATTGGTAAGCCAAAAAATTGGTGAAAGACAATTATTAAAAGCAGGTGGAAGTTGGGTGAACAATTATTTTTCACAACCAGATAGAAAAACAATCTACGGAGTTCCAAATGGCGACAACACGATACTTTTCAGCTATGGTGGAAACAATTTCATCCGTCAATACCTAGATTTAAAAGGTGATAATTATTTCTCTGGAAATGCGGAATACCAACTTTCTTTGGGCAAAAAGAATGAAGATGATAATTACTATCCTATTACTGTAAAAGCTGGCTACAATGGTTTTGCAGACAAAAGAGACATGTCTTATAGATTTGTTTTCTCTAGAACGCAAAATTCTTCGCCATATACTTTAAATATAGATCAACCAGATGCACTTTTGCAACAACAAAACAATGCTGGTTTATTCACATTTCAAGAAAGTGACCAACCAAATTATAAGAACTTTTTATATCAATTTGTAAATGCAGGATACACAAGCATCAACTACAAACCAGATAATTCTTGGGATGTACTTGCAGGTTTGCGTGCAGAGAATGATATGTCGATTATCAGGTACAAATCTATTTCTGATGATATTAATGGCAGCTTTAGAAATATTGAAAAAAACAGAACCTATTTCCTTCCATCTTTAGCGGTGAAAAAATCTCTTAATTCTAAATTGAATTTAAGATTTGCAGGAAGTAAAACTATTACCAGACCTATATTAATCGAAACTTTGCCGATAGAATATATCAGTCCAGATAACAACAATATTGTAGGAAATCCAAATATAGACAATAGCCAAAACTACAATGTAGATTTGAAGATTGAATACTTTCCGAAAAATAATGAACTTATCGCTTTAAATATATTTGGTAAAAAAATAGATAAAGCAATAGAAAGAAGTTACATCGCATCTGGAAATTCTACTGGAACGGTAATTACATTTTTTAATGCTAAATCGGCAACCTTATTTGGTGCAGAAGCAGAAGTAAATGTTGGCTTAGATAGAATTTCAGAAAGTTTAAGCAATTTTTCTTTAGGCGCCAATGCAACTGTATTATATTCTGATGTAGAACGCTCTATTGATCAGATAAACGAGACAAACTTTAACGACAAAAGAACACTACAAGGTGCAGCTCCTTGGATTGTGAATGCAGATTTGAAGTATGAATTTAAAAATGCAAGCAGATTGAAAAGTACAGCATCTTTAGTTTATAATGTTTCTGGTAAAAAAATATACGGTGTAGGTTTTGGGAATTTGGACAATGTGATAGAATTACCTTTCCATCAATTAGATCTTGTTCTACAAACAGAAATTTCTAAAAATGTAACTGCAAAATTGGGAATATTAAATATTCTAGATTCTACTTACAGATTAGAATTAGGTGAAAATAGTAAGGTGGATATCCTATCAAATACTTTGCTAATGGAAGATTATAAACGTGGAACTTCTTTCAATTTTAGTGTAGCATACACTTTTTAATATAAAACATAAATATCTATATAAATTACAATTTAATTAAATCAAAAAAATTATTAAAATGAAAACAAGAACTTTAAAATTACTTTCATTATCGGCAATTTTCGCCTTTGCTTTACAATCTTGTAGCATAGAAATACGTGAAGATTCGGATTCTCCAACTTCTCAATCTGGAACTACTATTGTAGGAAATGAATTAAGCGGCAGTGGCACTCTATCTGGTACAATCACCAAAGATTTATTGATAAAAGAAGGAAACTACAATTTGGTAGGTCTTGTGAAAATTGCAGACGGAGTAAAATTAACTATAGAGCCAGGTGCAACTTTTACAGCAAGCACTACTACTACAAGTGGTTTAATATTTCTAAAAGGATCTAAAGCAGCATTAGACGGTACAGCTTCAAAACCAATTGTATTTACTACTGCAGACAAAATTCCTGGAGGTTGGTGTGGTATTACAGTATACGGAGATGCACCAATTCTTGCAAATGGTGGCGGAACTACTGCAACATCTGAAGATGGATTGAACCAAATATACGGTGGATCTGATATCGGCTCTAACTCTGGTATTTTTCGCTACATAAGAGTAGAATATGGTGGTAAAAAAATTGGAGATGGAAGTTCAGAATTTAATGGATTAACATTTTATGCCGTAGGAGCAGGAACTATCTTAGAAAATATCGTATCTTACAAAGGAACAGATGATGGTGTAGAATTTTTTGGAGGAACTGTAAGTGCAAAAAACTTCATTTCTTACGGAAATTTTGATGATTCTTTTGACTGGCAAGATGGTTGGTACGGACAAGATAATAGCAATTGGTTCGCATATCAAACAGGAACAGGTAATTTTGGAATGGAAATTGAATCCTCTAATAATGCTTCTGCTAATGCACCAAAAGTTGTTGGAATTACTTTGATTAGAGCAGCCGGTACAAATCCAGAAGTTGCAGGTTCTACAGAAATTTCTGCAATACAATTTAAAAAACATGGTAGTGGAAAATTTAGCAATGTATATATAGAAGGTTACAAAAATACAGGTGGCAAAAGTGCTTATCCAATTGTAATTCAAGACTCTCCAACAGATGTGTCTCAGGTTTTAGGAGGGAAAGTAACAGTTTCACCAATCAGAACGGTAAATTCTGATAACGATTTAGCTTGGTATTATGTAGGATTTACATCTACAGCACCAAAAACAATTTCTCAAACTGCTACAGTTACCAAAGTTTCTATCCCAGGTGGAAATTGGTCTACAGTTAATGGTTTAGATTTAACAACATTATAATTAATTTTAATTTTTCAATAATTTTTTATTTATAATGAAAAATCCTTCGAATTTATTTTCGAAGGATTTTTGTTTTGTCACAATTTTTAACTTTAATTTCTTTTCTACTCTATTTTATTTATTAGAATACTCAAATTTCTTCACAACTTCCAAAGTTTTCTCAATCTCAATTTCCTTAATATCTTGAGAAATAAACCAACTTTCATATCCACTTGGTGGCAAATAAACACCATTTCGTAAACAGTGATGAAAAAAATTATTGAATAAAGGATGGTTGGCTTTTGCTGCTTCATCAAAATTAGAAACTGCATTCGTATGAAAAAAGATACTCATCATGGAGCCTTTTCTATTAATTCTATGCACTATATCTTTCTCATTCAAAATCTTAGCAATTTCGAAATCCAGAGTTTCTGTATTTTTTTCTAAATTTTTGTAGAAATTTTCATCTTTTTTTATGAGTTGCAAAGTCGATAAACCAGCACGCATCGCCAAAGGATTTCCACTCAAAGTTCCAGCTTGATATACATCTCCATTGGGTGCCAAACAATCCATAATTTCCTGCTTTCCACCAAAAGCGCCAACAGGCAATCCGCCACCAATTATTTTACCATATGTAACCATATCTGCATCTACTCCATACATTTCTTGTGCACCACCAAAAGCAAGACGAAAACCCGTCATCACTTCATCAAAAATAAGAACCGCACCATTTTCTGTGCACAATTTTCTCAATTTTTGTAGAAAATTATTTTCTGGCAACACGCAACCCATATTTCCTGCAACTGGCTCTATAATTACGGCAGCAATTTCACCCTCATTTTTAGCAAATAATTCTACAACGTCTTCTATATCATTATACTTTGCATTCAAGGTATCTTTCGCAGTTCCTTGCGTAACTCCTGCAGAACTTGGCGTACCAAATGTTGCGGCACCACTTCCTGCCTTTATCAAAAATGAATCCGAATGACCATGATAACAACCTTCAAATTTGATGATTTTTTCCCTTTTGGTAAAACCTCTCGCAACGCGAATAGCACTCATACAAGCTTCTGTACCCGAAGAAACCATCCTGATTTGATCTACATTTGGTACATTATCGATGATAAATTTCGCCATTTCAGATTCCAATTCTGTGGGCGTGCCAAAAGAAAATCCTTTTTCAGCTTGCAGTTTTATCGCTTCCAAAACTTCTGGATGTGTATGGCCGAGAATCGCAGGTCCCCAAGAATTGATATATTCCACATAAGAATTTCCGTCCTCATCATGCAAGTAAGCTCCTTTCGCAGATTTTACAAAAATTGGAGTTCCACCAACAGATTTAAAAGCTCTCACTGGTGAATTTACGCCTCCTGGAATATATTTTTTGGCCTCTTCAAACAAAGCCGAACTTCTCTCGTATTTCATTATATATTTTTAATTTTTCAAATTTTGATGATTTTTTTTTGAAGCTTAATCCCGCTTTCCACTATATCTTTTCTGCTAGAAAGCAATTTTGAAGTAGAAAAATTTTTGAACAGCAGAAAAGGATGCCGTTACAATCGGGGCTAGAAGATTTTTGCTGTTTTACGAAATTATTTTTTTACCAAGAAAATTTCTAAGACCTAAAAATAAAAGCAAAAAACTTACATTTATCTTGGTTTCTTATCCTGTAAATAAATTAATTGACCAACTTTCGGATTTTCACTTTCACTCATTCTATTTTTAGATAAAAGCGAGGACAATTTTATTCCAAATTTCTGAGAAATATCGTGCATATTTTCACCAACTTCTGCCGTGTAAATTGCTACATTTCCTTTAGAATTTTTAGATTCTAGAAAGATGATTTCATTTTTTTTCAAATCAGAACCGTCTAATTCATTGTATTTTTCCAATCGTTTTTCGCTAATTCCAAATTTCTGAGAAATCAATTTCAATTCCAAATCATCTGGCACAACAAAATATTTAAGCTGATCATTAGGATGATTTTTCACCAAAATTGTAGCTAAAACTTCGTATTTAGATTTTGTTCTTATTTTTTCTACCGTCTCTTGTTGTTTTTTATAAGATGTTGGTTTATACGGTACTTTTATTGTTTTTGGTTCTGGTACAGCTTTTTCTTGCATCACTTTCGCCATGAAAAGTTTATCTTCTTTCAAAGCTGGGTACATTTTCAAAATGGTGTACATCACTTCTTTAGAGTTGGCGTTATCAAACTCTTGCAAATTATTTTTTTCAATTTTATCTATCAAGATGTAAGCATATCTAGGATTTGTAGCATATCCAGCCTTTTTCAATCCATGTGCCCAACTTTTGTAGTCTTTCATTTCTAAAGTAAAAAGCTTCACGTAAAATTTACGAAAAGCTAAAAATTTCGAATGATCTTCGTAAGAATCTTTCGGATCATCATATACTCGAAAACATTCATTTGGAGCATCATCCGTATGTTTCATGGTCTTGCCTGTCCAATCTTCTTTGCATTTAATTCCAAAATGATTGTTTCCTTCTTGCGCCAATCTACTTTGTCCACCTGCAGTTTCTAGCAAACCTTGCGCAAGCGTGATAGAAGCTGGAATTTTATATTTTTCCATTTCTTCCACAGCATAAGGCGCAAATTTTTGGATATATTGCTCGTCTGTTTTCCAACCTTGTGCTTTAAAATTTGAAATAATAATCAAACCGGCGATTATAAAAAATCTATTCATATGAAGATATTTATTTTTTTATTTAAATTTTATTACGTAATCTTCGTTCACTTTTGCCTACATATCGCGTAATACAGATTACGAATTTAGTGCTCTAAGTTTAGTAATACTTTCTTTTTCTTTGTCAATTGCAGATTTACGCCAAAATTTCCTTGCAAACCTCCCGTATGAAAAGCTACAATTTTTGTGTTCTGAGGAAAATAATTTTCGTCGATCATCATTTGCAATTTTTGCATCATTTTTCCTGTGTAAATGGCGTCTAACTGAATTTTAAATTCTTTTTTAAAGCTATTGATAAAATAAATTAAATCTTCATTTATTTTTCCATATCCTCCAAATGTTGCATCTACTAATTCAAAATTACGCTTACCAGAAAGTTGTGAGATCAATTTTTTTTGCTCTAAATCTTTCACCACAGAAAATCCTAAAACTTGCTGATTTTCTTTGCAAAACTTTGAAATTCCTGCCAATGTTCCACCAGTTCCTACTGCACTGCAAAGATAATCAAATTGTTCGGTTTCAAAATTCAACATGTGTTGAATTCCTTTTACCGCAAAATCATTGGTTCCACCTTCTGGAATGATGCAAGATTGTGGAAATTCTGCAAGTAATTTTTCACTTAAACTTTCTTTATTTCTATAAGTTTCACGATTTACAAAACGAAAATTCATGCCATTTTCATGGGCTAATTTCAATGTTGGATTTTTTTGCCAATTTTTTTCTAATTCATCTCCTCTTATAATTCCTAAAGTTGGAATATTTTCTAATTGTCCAACTTTTGCAACGGCTGCAATATGATTAGAAAAAGCTCCGCCAAAAGTTATTATCAATGGTTTTTCCTTCTTTTCATTTTGATAATTTTGAATAGTATAAAAAAGTTTCCAAAATTTGTTTCCAGAAATTTCTGGATGTACAAGATCTTCTCTTTTCATATGGACTTGTACTCCATTCCTGGAATATAAATGAATAAGTGGAGCAGAATTTTGGGGAAATTTCATTTTATTTAAAATAAATTTATAATTGTAGATACTCGTTTTTAATTCCAAGACTTTGCGCTTGGACTTGAAAAAGTATTTTTTTCTTAAAAAGTAAAGATTAACGCATCATTTTATTATTGATAAGAAACTTTAAAACTCATTTTTAGTTATTAAAGACACAAGGCAGATTATCGCGATTAGTAAAATTTTAAATATATTTCCAAAAAGTCCATAAATTTCTACGATCTAAATAATCAAAATTATTTTCATTTGCATAAGCTTCTTTTTCGAAAGAAATAGATCTATATGCTAAATTTCCATTTTTTAATTTTACAAAATGGTAGAAATACTCAACAACGTACCAAATATAAAAGAAAATAATCAGCAATTCCAATTGCTGACGAATGTGAATTTTTTCATGATTTAATAATACTTTATTATCTTTATCCAACTTATTACTTAAAATTATAAAAGGAAATAGTGTAATTCCATTAATTTTTGTATTTTTCAGAAGAGTTTGGCACACAATTATCATTTTACAAAAGTAGAAAAGTTTATTAAAAAACAATTAATGGAAAAAATATTATTACAAGAAAATGTAGATTTCTATTATAATGAGCAAGGCTATAAGGTTTTCACAGAAAAATATCATTTAAAACGTGGTTATTGCTGCAAAAGTGGATGCAAACATTGTCCCTTTGGATACGATAAAAATACGGATTCTTTCAAGAAAATTCCGAAGTCGGAAGTTAATAGTCCGGAGTAAAATTTATAAAAAATAATTTTTAACATAAAAATAACAATATGAGTACAAAGTATATTTTCCCGATTTTAATATGTGCTGCTTTAGGATTATCTTCTTGCAGTCCTTTTAATGTAAGAACAGATTATGCCGAATCTACCAATTTTAATATGTACAAAACCTACAAACTAAGAGTTGATGATTTGAAGTTGAATGATCTGGACCAAGATAGAGTGTTGAACGAGGTTTCTAAACAACTACAAATGAAAGGCTTAACTGTGAGCGATACTCCCGATTTAATCGTGAATGTGAAAGCGAATCATAAGAAAATAACAGACATCAACCAAGGTGGAAATTTTGGTGGCGGATTTGGTTGGGGAGGATCATTTGGCTGGGGAATGGGAATGCAGAGAACATGGTCTTCTAATTACAACCAAGGTGCGTTGATCTTAGATTTGATAGATGCGAGAACACAGAAATTAGTTTGGCAAGGTGTAGGAAGTGGAATTTCCGTGGATGCACCAAAAGCAAAACAAAAACAAATACCTGCAATTATAGAAAAAATAATGTTGAACTTTCCTCCAAAAAGATAGCATTTAAATTTATTAAAAGAAAAAGACCGCAAAATTTGCGGTCTTTTTAATTATCAGTTATTATTTTATTGTCCAAATAATTCCTCTATTCTTTGATTCATTAATTCTTCATTTTGCATATTTTCCCAACCAATGTAAGCGAACATCCAAACGACGAAGGCAATGAAAATAAATGAAATAACAATTGCAATAATGGAAAGAATTTTTCCAGTCTTCACAGTGCTATAGTTATCATACATTGCTGGATTTGCTTTGTATTTTTTGGTATCCATTCCTGCTAATATCAAGCCGATGATTCCCATTATTAATCCAGGAACAACGTAGCAGCAGGTTCCTAAAATTCCTAGTATACCAAGTACCAAACTTGCTGTTGCATTCGGCAATTTTTGCCCAAGTGGTTGAAAATTTTGTTCGTTCATAGTTTTTTATTTTTCTACAGCAAATATAATAATTTAAAACAATGGATGACGAAAAAAATAGGAAATGACCATCGTAAAAGACATTATGACTGCAGAAATAATAATCATTTTGCCATAACTTTTAGATTTATCAAAATAATCTATTGCCAAAAATGCTGCAAAGAAAAAAAAAGGATAAACTGCTGGAAAAAGTTTCCAAGCATCTAAAAATCTACCTTGGAAAACCATTACTACGGAACGTTGCATACCGCAACCAAAGCATTCTATACCAAATAATGATTTGCTTAGACAAGGTAACATATATTCTTCCAGAACCATTTTAGTTAAATTTTAAATTAAATTTTTGCACGAGAGTATTGTTTCGGAAAAAAGCATGATGCTTCGTTTTCAAAAGCAGCTTCAATCGCAAGATATGGATTTCTTAGTAATTCTCTTGCTACAAAAATAAGATCTGCTTCGTTTTTCTGCAAAATTTCTTCTGCTTGTTCAGCATTTGTAATTAAACCTACGGCTCCAGTATTGATGCTAGATTCTGATTTTATCTTTGCAGAAAATGGAACTTGATACCCATCAAAAACAGAAATTTTTGCACCGTGAATGTTTCCGCCACTAGAAACATCTACCAAATCTACGTTTTTAGTTTTCAAAATTTGAGACAAAGCTACACTCTCTTCCAAATCCCAACCATTTTCAGAATATTCTGTGGCAGAAATCCTAACAAAAAGTGGATGATTTTCGTCTAAAACTTCATTAATAGCATCTACAATCTCCACTAGAAAACGTATTCTATTTTCAAAACTTCCACCGTATTCATCGGTTCTTACATTAGAAAGCGGAGAAAGAAATTGATGTATTAAATAGCCATGTGCCGCATGTATTTCAATTAAATCAAAGCCTGCATCAATAGATCTTTTCGCTGAATTTTTAAATTCTTGAACTAAATTTTTAATTTCTAAAATAGATAAAGCAGTCGGCGATCTTTCCTCTTCATTATAAGGTATATTAGATGCAGAAAAAGTTTCCCAACCTCCATTTTCTAATGATAATTGTTCACTTTTCCAAGTAGACGATTTTCTACCTGCATGAGATAGTTGAATTCCAGTTTTGGATTCCGAATTATCGTGTATAAATTTATTTATTTTTGAGAAAAATTTGGCTTGCTCATCATTCCAAATTCCGGTGCATTTATTGGTAATTCTACCTTCAGGAACTACACCACTTGCTTCTACTATTATCAATCCTGTTCCACCTTGCGCTCTACTCCCATAGTGAACAAAATGAAAATCATTTGGAAATCCTTCTGTTGCAGAATACATACACATTGGCGACATTACCCAACGGTTTTTAAGCTCTAAATTTCTAAATTTTATAGGGGAATATAAAATACTATCTTTCATTTTTAAATTTTTAATTTACTTAAATAAATGTTATTGTCATTTAAACTCTATCAATGTTTCTTCTATATATAATGACAGAGGTATTGCTATCACAAAGATAAATGAATAGAAATGATTTTAAAATATTAAACATAATTATTTTTTAGCATAAATTCAATTTTGATAATTTGATGAAAACATTTATCTTTACTTAGTATTAAGCAGAAATTATGACCAAAAACATCAGTATAGATTACGACTATTTTGAAAATTCTAACAATCTTTCCGAGATTGAAAAAACATTGTTTAATCTTGCAAAATCTTCGCGTCTGAAAGCTTATGCGCCTTATTCAAAATTTTTGGTAGGATGCGCAATTTTGTTAGAAAATGGAGAAATTATCTCCGGAAACAATCAAGAAAATGCAGCTTATCCATCAGGAATTTGCGCAGAAAGAACGGCTATATTTTATGCATCTGCAAATTTTCCAGATGTGAAGATTCTAAAATTATTTGTACTTGGTGCTTCTCTTGAAAATCTAAATAAAGCCGTACCAACTCCACCTTGTGGAGCTTGTAGACAAGTAATTTCTGAATACGAAAACAAACAGAGTTCGGAAATAGAAATATATTTCGCAAATATGGACGACGAAATTTGCAAGGTAAAATCTATAAGATCTCTCTTACCTTTTACTTTTGATGCAAGTTTTTTATAAAAAATGGAATGTTAATCTTTGTCGTCTGAAAGAAAAATACCATTAATTAAAGATGATATTAAAGATAATGCGATACTAAAAATTAACGCCCAAAAGAAGCCATCTACAGACATTTCATCTATAAAATGGGCTGCAATAAGTATGATAGCAGCATTTATCACAAAAGTAAATAATCCTAAAGTAATAATTGTAAATGGCAAACCAATAATTTTTAGAACTGGTTTTACAAAAAAATTGAGCAAACCTAACACCAATGCGAATACAATTGCGGTCATAAAATTGTCTATATGAACGCCTGTCAAAATTTTCGTTAAACCAAACGCAACTCCCGCAGTTACTAGTAATTTTAAGATTGTTTTCATTTATTTATTTTAAAAATTCTTCAATTTGAATTTGAGCCATATCTAGTATATGAGGAGATTTCTCCGCATGAATAGATAATTCAGTACACGCCAAAATCACATGGCTATGTTGCGAATAAAGATAGCATAAATTTTGAAATTGAGAAACTTCTTCCGGAGTTTCTCTCTTTTCGTACACTTTTTTCCTAAAATCGTCTATAGAAATTTGATGCTCTTTACTAGGAAGATTAAATGCAATACCTACTTCACCAAATTTCTTTTTTAAATATAGTGAATTCATAGTGAAAATAGTTCCGAAAATTACGATTTCATCAATTTCATATTTCTTCAATTTCTTTATTGTGAAATCTACTGCATGAATAATTTCCACATCACTTGAAATTTTATCAATCGTCTCGTGCAAAGTTATATTTGGAATCAGTAGTTTTTGAATACCTAAAGATTTAATTTCTGAAAAATAATTCTCAATTTTTGGAATTAAAATATCGAATTGATTAGGCAAATATGGATTAATTTCGTCAAAGTTTGTTTGATATAAAAGAAAAGGACAGGTAGAAAAACCACCATTCATTTTGTTGTACTGAGAATTTATTTCATCAATATAAAAAATTGTGGAAGCATTTCCCAGACCTAAAATTCCTTTTTTCACCTTACTTCTTTTCTAAAATGTAATCTGCAAAATAGCTTCGAGAATCTACAAACTTCGCTTTAATTTGAACTCCTGAATCTATTAAAAGATTATTTAAAACATCGTCATCATATTTCCTAGAAATTTCCATTAGAATCTTTTCATCTTTTTCAAAATGGAATACTTTATCATTAATGGAAAAATGAACACTTTGATTGGTTAGACTTTTCAAGTAACTTTTTGCAGCACCTTCTTCTTCGTCATATTCTGGATCGTGCAGAAAATTTTCAACAATAAAATTTGCGCCTAATTCATTGTTCATTCTTTGCAAGAGATTAAGATTAAATCTTGCTGTAATTTTGCTCTCATCATTATAAGCTTGCAAAATTGTTTTAAAATCTTTTTTTAAATCTACACCAAGAAGCAATTTATCTTTATTTCTAAAACTTGCAGTCACATTCTTCAAAAATTCTGCAGCAATTTTATCTTCTAAGTTACCCAAATTTGAACCAATAAATAGAACAATCTTTTGCTTATCATCTTGGGAAAGCTCATCCAAAATCATAAAATAATCACCTTGTTTTGGTTCAATTTTTAAATCTGGTAGTTTCTCAGATAAATTATTCACCAAATCGTCCAAAACGTTTTGAGAAATATCAATCGGTAAATAACTGAAGTTATAATTTTGATGTAGCAATTCTTCCAAAAGAAATATAGTTTTCGTGCCATCTCCAGCTCCTAATTCTATCAATTCAAAAGGAATGTCTTTGTCAATTTTCCAAGAATTTATAATCTCTTTTGCTTGAATTTTGAAAATTTCTGTTTCACTATTTGTAAGATAATATTCTGGCATCGCCATTATTTCTTGAAAAATTTTATCACCAATTTTATCATAAAAATATCTAGAAGGCAATCTTTTTGGACTATCGCTTAGTCCGTTTTGTGTGTCTTCTAGAAACTGTGCATTATATTCCATATTTTATTTTGCTAATCTTATTCCTGTTAATTGCCATCTATATTTTGGATGGAAAAAGTTTCTGTATGTTGATCTTTCATGTCCTTTTGGTGTAGCTGTAGAAGCTCCTCTCAAAACCATTTGGCTGATCATAAATTTGCCATTGTATTCTCCAACTGCGCCTTCTGCAATTTCAAATTTTGGATAAGGAAGGTATGCAGAATAAGTCCACTCCCATCTTTTTCCCCATTTAAATTTTGCAGATGCTGCTTCCCATTCAAATTCTGTGGGCAATCTGCAACCTTTCCAATTTGCAAAAGCTTGAGCTTCATAAAAAGAAATGTGTGCAAGAATTTTATCTTTTTCTACAATTTTTAATCCGCCCAAAGTGTATTGATGCCAAACTCCATCTATATTTTCCCAATATAAAGGTGCATCAATTTTATTTTCTTCTACCCAACTCCAACCTTCGTCTAGCCAAAATTTAAAATTTTGATAACCTCCCGCCTCAATAAATTCAATATATTCTCCATTAGTAACCAATGCTTTCGAGATTTGAAAATCATTTAAATATACTTGATGTCTACCTACTTCATTATCAAAATGAAAACCTTCCCCTTCAAAACCTATTTGATACAATCCTTTTTCTATTTCTAGCCAGCCTGTTTCCTCATTATCTTGATTAATTAAGTCAAAATTTTCTTTATAAACAGGATTTATTGGATTAAAAGAAAATGTATGTTTAAGATCTGTAATTAGTAATTCTTGATGTTGTTGCTCGTGATTGATCCCTAGAATTATAAGCTCTCGGATTTCCAAGTTATCTTCGTCAGTAAGCAATTCTTCTATTTTAGCATCCACATATTTTCTATATTTATACACTTCTTCCACACTTGGTCTCGTGATCAAACCACGTTGATTTCTTACCGCTCTTTTGCCAATTGTTTGATAATAGCTATTAAATAAAAAAGAAAAATCCGGATGAAAAATTTGATATTCTGGATAGAATTTTTTTAGAATCATTTCTTCAAAGAACCATGTAGAATGAGCTAAATGCCACTTTGGTGGACTTGCAAAATCTACAGGTTGTGGTATATAATCTTCTAACTGCAGCGGTGCGCATAGATTGATTGTAAAGAGTCTGGTTTGTAGATAATAGGGTAATAAATCTCGCATAAATTATATTTACGTGGCAAAATTAAGAATATTTAATTTTCTTTTTTTATAAAATTAGTAGAAACTATTTCTAAATTTCTAAATTTTTTAATTTATACAAAAAAACCACGAAAAATTTCGTGGTTTTTTTGTTATTGAAAGCTAAAATTAATTATTTGCCTCCATTATTGCTTTCGTTATTTGTGCCTCCTTTTCGTCTGCGTAAGTGGAATCATAGGGTTTCATCACATCAAATAAATAGGTGTAGAAAGGCGTAATAATTTGAACTTTATCCGTTTCATTACGTGCTTTTTCTTTTCCCATTGCTTTTAGATCTCCTAAGAAATTATTTAATCTTTTATCAATCACAGACAAAGATTTTACGAGATAAGCATAACCTTTATTTGATTGGCCAATTTTTTTATAACTGTCTGATACTGCAGCAACCACAAGAGAGTATTCCATTGGTTTTGCTCCCATTTGCCTTCTTGCATATCTTTGATCTGCATCTGATAAGGTTGCATAATAATCATACTCCTCAAATATTCCTTTCTTCAATTCTTCTGCTAATTTCAATCCTTTTTGCTCTTGGCCAGAAACGATGTAGGCGTACACAATACTGCTTAAAGATCTGGCATCATTGTACTTCTCTACAGGAATTTCTTTGGATGCAAGATCTAAAATTTCTATAGCTTGTTGTTTTTTTCCTGCCAAAGAAAGTGCTTCTGCTGCTCTACCTGTTGTATTTCTGTAGCTCATTATATTTGATGTTGCAGTTTCATCAAAATGATTTTTTAAATTTTTAAAATTCCCCCATTTAAAGTTTTTCACAACTTTGTACAGTTCGTCGGCATCTACTCTACCCATTTCTCCATCTGCTCTTTGTTCTGTTTTAATAGGAACTAAACGATAACTAAAACCATCAAATTGTAGATAATTTTGAAGATAGAATAAATTTTCATCATCATAAACTCCACCCGAAGAAAAATTGATCGTTCTTTTCCAATCAAAATTTGCAAGAATATCCAATAGCATCAAATTGTTCTTATACATTGTTCCACTGGTATAATTGATGGTCAAATTGTCTTCCATTTTATCTGCATCAGCAGGTTTTACAGTTCCAGATTTTATAGCGTTTGCTTTATTTACAGGAATTGTAAATTTAGAAACTGGTAAAAAATTAAATTTTTCGTAACGATCTTCTCCAAATAAAATCTTCACCATTTCATCTTTTTCAGGTGATTTTGTTCTAATGAATTTCATTGCTTCTTGCACGGTCATAGAATCTTGGGTAAGATATTTCGTAAATGGTGCGAATGTAGATGCAGGATAACCTTGTTCTGTATAATTTTTAATAATTCTACCTAAAGTTTCTGTATCAAAAATCACAATTTGATCATTGCTACCTTCTCTGTAATCTTCGTGAACCAAACTAGAAGGAATTCCTGGTGCATTATAGGTTCGGCGTTTCACCTGATCTATATTCCAAGGTGTAGAAAGTAACGTAAAATTCACAACTTTCACATCATCTCGAAAATTTTCTGTCTCTTGCATTGCCCAAACAGGATAGGTATCATTGTCTCCATATACAAACAAAATATTATCCTTTGGCAAAGAAGCCAACATAGAATGTGCATAATCATGTGCTGTGTAATGATTGCTTCTATCATGCGCATTATAATTTTGAAAACCCATCATCAATGGAATTCCCAGAAGTACAATTCCAGTGATAATACTTGCAACTCTTGATTTTACTTTTTGTTGTAGAAACATGAAGATTGCAGCTGCTCCAATTCCAATCCAGATGGCGAATACATAGAAAGAACCAACCATTGCGTAATCTCTTTCTCGTGGTTCAAAAGGCTTTACACCGGTGTAAAATACAATACCAATACTGGTTAATATAAACAAGGATAAAATTGCGTAAAATCTACCGAAATCTTTATTTAGTTGGAAAAAGAAACCAAAAATTCCCAGCAATAATGGTAAGAAAAAGAAGGCAACAGTACTTTCGTTTTTAAATTTTGCAGGCATTTTATCCTGATTTCCATACATTGCATCATCTATAAAAGAAAAACCAGAAATCCAATTTCCGTTGGTATTTTCCATGTGACCCTCCAAATCATTTTGACGACCAACAAAATTCCACATTAGATATCTTACAAAATAATACCCATTTTGAAAACTAAAGAAATAATCTAGGTTTTGAGATAAACTTGGTTTTTGAACCTTTAATAAATTATATTCTCGAACTTGAAGATAATCGCTCGCTTTTATCGTTTTGTCTTCATATTTTGCACGCAATTCATCAAAAATTTTCATCGCTTCTGGACTTTCAGCTATATCTTTATTCTCATAATTGAAACTAAAATCTGGCGCTCCATACATAGAAATGTAATTCTGCATTACATCCTTATCTTCATTAAACATTCTTGGCATAAAACCTACATGTTCTGGTGCGTAAACATAATCAAATCTTTCGCCTACTTTTCTGTACAATCCAGATTTTTCATCTTTTTCGTAAACATCGTCTGTTTTATTTGTTTTAAAACTACCATCTTCATTTTTCTGAATTCCGTTTGCATCTAAGTATGCTGTATAATTTTGCCCGTAGCTTGTTGGCCAATCTCCATATTGAACACGATTATAATAATCTTTCATGCCGATTGCATTATCTGGATTGTTCAAGTTCATCGGTGGATTTGCGTTGGCTCGAATAGGAATTACCATCCAACAAGAGAATCCTATTAACATATAAACAACGGACAATGCCATCGTGATAAATAAATTTTTCTTGTATTTTTGAGCATATTTAATGATTAAAACACAAATTGAAACCAACAAAACAAAGGCGATAATAGTCCCAGAATGGAAAGGCATTCCCAATTCATTTACCGCTAGAATTTCTAATTTTCCAAATAGTGTCATTATAAAAGGAAATATTCCTTTAAAAACGATTGCTAAAATTATTAATGTGAAAAAATTTGCCAGAATAAAACTTTTCCAAGAAAATTCGTAATTTCTTGCATAATAAATAAAACAAACCGCCGGAATTGCCAACATGCACATCATGTGAACACCCACAGAAAGACCAATAACGAAGAATATTAGGATAATCCAACGTTCATTATCTATTGCATGATATTCATTTTCCCATTTTGTTATGAGCCAAACAATCATTGCTATAAACATAGACGTCATAGAATAAACTTCCCCTTCTACCGCAGAAAACCAAAAAGTATCTGAAAATGTGAAAGCTAATGCACCAATAACACCAGAAAATAAAATTGCAATTTCCTGATTTAAACTAACATCTTCGAATTCCTTATTTAAAAGCCGTCTTACTAAATGCGTAATTGTCCAAAATAAAAATAAAATAGTAAGCGCACTAAAAAGTGCAGACATTCCATTGATAACGATAGAATAATTTCCGCCATCTCCAAAGGCAAACATCGCAGCAACTGCACCTACCAATTGAAAAAGTGCTGCTCCTGGAGCATGGGTAACTTCCAGTTTTACAGCAGAAGATATGTATTCCCCACAGTCCCAAAAGCTAAAATTTGGTTCTATGGTAGAAAGGTAAGTAATGAATGCAATTGCAAAAACTCCCCAACCTAAGACGGTATTCCATCTTTTAAATGTCCAATTTTTCATAAATTTAAATCAATTGTGCGAAAATAATGATTTTAGTTGATTCTTATGGCAATTTAACAAATTTTAAATATTAACGTTAATTACAACCAAACCACTCTTTATTTCGTATAAACAACTGAAAGCTAATACACAACGAAGTTTTACTTTATAATTATAATTATAAATTTTTTTTTTTGTATTTTTGCAAACGGAATTTTTAGAGAGAAATGACACAAATGAATAACGTATTTGATAACATCCTGGGATTAATTGGAGAAAGTCCAATGGTAAGACTCAACGAAGTTACCAAAGATATACCAGCAACCATACTTGCAAAATTAGAATCTTTTAATCCAGGACATTCTACAAAAGATAGAATTGCTTTGCACATTATAGAGCAAGCAGAACGGATGGGATTGTTGAAACCTGGCGCAACGATAATAGAAACAACTTCTGGTAATACTGGATACTCTATCGCGATGGTGAGTATCATCAAAGGTTACAAATGTATTTTATCCGTAAGCGATAAAACTAAGGCTGAAAAAATAGCCTATTTGAAAGCTTTAGGAGCAGTAGTTTATATTTGCCCTGCAAATGTACCTGCGGAAGATCCAAGATCTTACTATGAAGTTGCAAAAAGATTGGCAGAAGAAACTCCAAATTCTATATACATCAATCAGTATTTTAATGAATTAAATATAGAAGCGCACTACCAAACTACAGGACCAGAAATTTGGAAACAAACCGAAGGAAAGGTGACGCACTTATTTGCTTGTACAGGAACAGGTGGAACTTTAAGTGGTTCTGCAAAATTTTTGAAAGAGAAAAACCCTGATATAAAAGTAATCGGAGTAGATGCAGATGGTTCTATACTCAAAACTTTCCATGAGACTGGCGAGATAGATAAATCAGACATTCATCCATATCAGATAGAAGGAATGGGCAAAAATTTAATTCCAAAAGCGCTTCTTTTTGATCAAATTGATGAATTTGTACGTGTAAATGATGAATTGGCAGCCTACAAAACCAGAGAAATTGCTTTGAAAGAAGCAATAATGGGTGGTTACACAACTGGAGCTGTAGTACAAGGTCTTGTACAATATGCAGCAGAAAATCCATTTAACGATACAGATTTAGTTGTTTTAATATTTCCAGATCATGGTTCTAGATATATCACGAAAGTATACAGTGATGAATGGATGAAAGAGCAAGGTTTTACCAATAATCTGGTACATAACTATGATGAAGTTTTTAAAACTGAGCACATAAAGTAATAACCTTATGATTTTTAACATACTACCCTTTTCAAAATTTGAAAAGGGTTTTTTATTATTGATTTTTTCCTTAACTTTACATCTTAAAACGATTTCAGAAATATGGTAGATATATTCGACAGATTAAGAAAAAATCCTGGCCCATTAGGTCAATTCGCAGATTATGCAGAAGGTTACTTTGTTTTTCCAAAATTGGAAGGTAAAATTGGACCAAGAATGATTTTTCAAGGTAAAGAAGTAATTTTTTGGAGTGCAAATGATTACTTAGGTTTGTGTAATCACCCAGAAGTTTTGGAAGCAGATGCAAAAGCTGCTGCAGAATATGGTATGTTCTATCCAATGGGAGCAAGAGCAATGTCTGGAGAAACAGATCAACATCAACTATTAGAAAAAGAATTAGCAGATTTCGTAAAGATGGAAGCTGCATATTTATTGAATTTTGGATACCAAGGAATGGTTTCCACTGTGGATGCACTAACAAGTCGTCACGATGTCATCGTATATGATTCTGATGCTCACGCATGTATTGTAGATGGTGTACGTTTGCACGTGGGAAAAAGCTTTATGTACCGTCATAATGATTTAGAAAGTCTAGAAAAAAACTTGATAAGAGCTACGAAAGTTGCAGAAGCAAGTGGCGGTGGAATTTTAGTAATCACGGAAGGTGTTTTCGGGATGAGTGGAATGCAAGGAAAAGTGAAAGAAATTACCGATTTAAAAGATAAGTATAATTTCCGTTTACTTGTAGATGATGCGCATGGTTTCGGAACTCTAGGTAAAACTGGAGCTGGAGCTGGAGAAGAGCAAGGTTGCCAAGACAAAATAGATGTTTATTTCTCTACGTTTGCAAAATCTATGGCAGGTTTTGGTGCTTTCATAGCAGGAGATGCAGATATTATAAGAATTTTAAAATACAATCTTCGTTCTCAAATTTATGCTAAATCTCTCACGATGCCAATGGTAATTGGTGGAAGAAAAAGATTAGAACTTTTAAGAACAAGGCCAGAAATAAAAGCAAAATTGTGGGAAAACGTTGGTAAATTACAAAACGGATTGAAAGCAAGAGGTTATAATTTGGGAAACACCAATACTTGTGTAACTCCAGTTTTTATGAAAGGAACAACCGTAGAAGCTACACTTTTAGTGAAAGATTTAAGAGAAAATTACGGTATTTTCACATCTGTAGTTATCTATCCTGTAATACCAAAAGGAAATATCTTGCTAAGATTAATACCTACAGCATCGCATACAGACGCAGAAATTGATGAAACTTTGGAGGCATTTGATGCTATTAGTGAAAAACTTTCTAGCGGACACTACAAAAAAATGGAAGAAGAAATGAATTTGGTTTACAAAGAAAGCTAAATTAATCTCTAAAATAAATTTAAACCGTTGAATTTTCAGCGGTTTTTTCATTTAAAATAAATAATTTTACAAAAAATATTTCTTGAAAGATACCCTTCTTATTACTCCACCTTTCACGCAGCTCAACACACCTTATCCGGCAACTGCTTATATAAAAGGATTTCTAAACACGAAAAATATTTCGAGTTTTCAAATGGATTTGGGGATAGAAGTTATTTTAAAAATTTTTTCTAAAACTGGTCTAGAAAAAATTTTTGAAAAAGAAATTAATTTACAAAATGTTTCAGAAAATTCTCAACGGATATTTGCTTTAAAATATGATTATATAAAAACTATAGATCAAGTTATTTTATTTCTTCAAAACCGAAATCCTACCTTAGCAAGGCAAATTTCTAGTATGAATTTTTTGCCAGAAGCATCTCGGTTCAATAATTTGGACGATATAGAATATGCCTTCGGAAATATGGGTTTACAAGACAAAGCAAAGCATCTTGCAACCCTTTATTTAGAAGATATATCAGATTATATTGTAGAAAACGTAGATGCAGATTTCGGTTTTAGCCGTTACGCGGAAAGAATAGGACAAAGTGCCAATTCTTTTGATGAATTATATACTAAACTAAATAATGAGCAAAGTTTCATCGATGAATTTACTTTAAAAATTTTAAATGAAAAACTTGACGCAGTTCAACCAAAATTAGTTTGTTTTTCCGTACCATTTCCAGGGAATTTGTATGCTGCTTTTAAATGTGCTCAATTTATTAAATTAAACTATCCCCACATAAAAATTGCAATGGGAGGAGGTTTTCCGAACACAGAACTGCGAGAATTAAAAGATAGTAGAGTCTTCGAATTTTTTGATTTCATCACATTAGATGATGGGGAACTGCCTTTAGAATTAATTTGTATTGCTATATTAAATTCTCCAACTTTGGAGAGTTGTACGAAGGACAGGATTTTAAAACGCACATTTATTCTTGAAAATGGAGAAGTTATTTATAAAAATAATTCAACAAAACAGGATTACAAACAGGCAGAAATTGGAACACCAGATTATACAGATTTACTTTTAAATAATTATATTTCCGTTATAGAAATTGCCAATCCCATGCACAGTTTGTGGAGTGATGGTAGATGGAACAAACTCACGATGGCGCATGGTTGCTATTGGGGAAAATGTACTTTTTGCGATATTTCTTTGGATTATATCCGATTATACGAGCCCATTTCTGCCAAGATTTTGGTAGATAGAATGGAAGAATTGATGGCTCAAACTGGAGAATCTGGATTTCATTTTGTAGATGAGGCAGCACCACCAGCATTGATGCGAGAAGTTGCCTTAGAAATTCTACGTAGAAATTTAGTAGTTTCTTGGTGGACGAATATTCGATTTGAAAAAAGTTTCAGCAAAGATTTATGTGTTTTGCTAAAATTATCTGGTTGCATCGCCGTTTCTGGTGGATTGGAAGTGGCAAGCGATCGGCTTTTAAAACTAATTGACAAAGGAGTTTCCGTAGAACAAGTTGCCAAAGTGACCCGAAATTTAACGGAAGCAGGAATTATGGTGCATGCTTATTTGATGTATGGCTACCCTACTCAAACAATCCAAGAGACTGTAGATTCTTTAGAAATGGTGCGTCAACTTTTTGAAATGGGAATTTTGCAAAGTGGTTTTTGGCATCAATTTGCAATGACGGCACATTCGCCAGTTGGAAAAAATCCTGAAGAATTTGGGGTGACGCCAATCCTTCAAGACATACAATTCGCGCATAACGATATAGATTTTATAGACAAAACAGGTATAGATCACAATAAATTTAGTGATGGATTAAAAAAATCTTTGTTTAATTACATGCACGGAGTTCATTTTGAGTTGCGCTTGCAAGATTGGTTTGATTTTAAAACGCCAAAAACCAGCATACATCCTGATTATATACATGATTGTCTTTTGGAAGAGGAAGATTTTAAATTCAAAGGAAATTCTAAAATTCTTTTTGTTGCTAAAAATCCTATCTGCGAGAATTTCACTAAAACAAAAAAAGGAAATTCAATCAATTTATCTAAATTAATTTTTCATCTAAATACAAACATTGTAGAAATTGAACTAGAAGTAGAAAGAGCAAATTGGCTAATTAAAAGCTTTAAAACAAACACTTTACAAAATTCAAATAAACTCACACTTCAACAGTTGAAAACCGATTTTGAAAATCAGTTTGAAAATTTTGAATTATTTTGGTTTTCTAAACCGATGCAATCTTTGAAGGAAAATGGGGTGATTTTGAGTTTGTGATTTTACTAATAAATTTGGTAAAGGAATTAAGAACAGGAAGTTCGTCTTTGATAAATTTTGTCTAAAATTTGGAATTTAACTTATTTACCAAAAAAAAATCCCAAACAAAAGTCTGGGAATTATATATTTTGAAAATTTAAAATTTACTCAGCAAGGATAATTCCTTTATTGCCTGCAAATTCTATAACTCCGCTTTTTACTTTGAAAGAAAAAACACTTTCTTTTTCACTTTCTTTTTTGAAATTTTTAGAAAATTGCTCATCGATAGAATTGGTGTACAATTTAATATCTCCACCAACCAAAGATGCTACAATAGCAGCGTGATCTTTCATTATCTGAAAATCTCCATTTTTACCAGGAAGCAAAACTGATTTCACTTCGCCTTCAAAAATAACGTGTTCTGGAGTTAAAATTTTTATATTCATTTTTTTTTAGATAATAGATAAAAGATGGATAGATAATAGGTTGTAACTTCTTAAAAAGTCTAAAAGTCTATCATCTATCCGTCTATATTCTTTTTTAAGCGTTTTCTGCTGCCATTTTTTCACCTGCTGCTATAGCTTCTTCTATAGTTCCTTTCAAGTTGAAAGCTGCTTCTGGAAGGTGATCTAACTCTCCATCCATGATCATATTAAATCCTTTGATGGTATCTTTTATATCTACCAAAGATCCTTTCAAACCTGTAAATTGCTCTGCAACGTGGAACGGTTGAGATAAGAAACGTTGTACTTTTCTTGCTCTATAAACAGATAATTTATCTTCTTCAGAAAGTTCTTCCATCCCAAGAATCGCGATAATATCTTGTAATGCTTTGTATTTTTGTAAAATTTCTTTCACTCTTTGTGCACAATCATAATGCTCATCACCCAAAATTTCAGGGGTCAAAATTCTAGAAGTAGAAGCCAAAGGATCTACCGCTGGATAAATTCCTAATGAAGCAATTTTTCTATCCAATACCGTTGTTGCATCTAAGTGAGCAAAGGTTGTTGCTGGTGCAGGATCGGTTAAATCATCCGCAGGTACGTAAACCGCTTGTACAGATGTAATAGATCCATTTTTTGTAGAAGTAATTCTTTCTTGCATCGCACCCATTTCTGATGCCAAAGTTGGTTGATAACCTACTGCAGATGGCATTCTACCCAAAAGTGCAGATACCTCAGAACCAGCCTGTGTAAATCTAAAGATATTATCTACGAAGAATAAAATATCTCTACCTTGTCCTGCTCCATCTCCATCACGGAAATTTTCTGCAATCGTAAGACCAGAAAGTGCTACTCTTGCTCTTGCTCCAGGTGGCTCATTCATCTGTCCGAATACGAAAGTTGCTTTCGATTCTTTCATTGCCTCTAAATCAATTTTAGATAAATCCCATCCTCCATTTTCCATAGAATGCATGAATTCATCACCATATTTTATAATGCCAGATTCTAGCATCTCTCTCAAAAGGTCATTTCCTTCTCTTGTTCTTTCTCCAACTCCCGCAAATACGGAAAGTCCACCATGTCCTTTTGCTATATTATTAATTAATTCCTGGATCAAAACTGTTTTACCAACTCCCGCTCCACCAAATAAACCAATTTTACCACCTTTAGAATAAGGTTCTACCAAATCGATAACTTTAATTCCTGTGAAAAGTACTTCCGCAGATGTTGTTAATTGATCAAAAGCAGGTGCATCTCTGTGTATTGGCAATCCTCCTTCTTTCGATACTTGTGGCAAGCCATCAATAGCATCTCCAACAACGTTGAACAATCTTCCATAAACATCTTCGCCAACTGGCATTGTGATTGGGAGTCCGTATCCTACAACACTTGCACCTCTTTGTAGTCCATCTGTAGCATCCATTGCGATACATCTTACAGAATCTTCGCCAATATGTTGCGCTACTTCTAAAGTAATTTTATCACCACTTTCTTTGGTTACTACCAATGCATCATAGATGTTTGGTAAATCTTCTACTCTAGAGAAAATAACGTCAATTACTGGTCCAATAATCTGAGAAACTTTTCCTTTTATTTCGTTTGCCATAGCTTCAATTTTTCTTGGTGCAAATATAAGGAAACTATCCAATTCTGCAATTGGATTAAAAAAAGATTTTTATCATATTTTTATGCCTATTATTTAAGAAAGTAGACAAGGCCAAGTCTTAATACATCTCTTTTTCCATTGTAATATTCTAACGCATTTTGGTTTATTTGTTCAGTAAATCCTTTTGAAAAACTTCCCTCAACAAAAAAATTATTTAAGATTTGATAATCTACACCAATATCTGCAGAAATTCCTAAGCGATTGGGAAAAAAATAAAAAGAATTTCCTTGTGGATCCGGAATATAGTTTAGTTTTGGTCCTGCGAATATAGAAAAGTCCTTTTTCAACTTATATTTGTAATATATCGGTATTTCTATAATAGTAACAGCTTGCGTATATGAAACAATGGTTGAACCTTGTATAGCGTTTGAATCATCAAAATGATATTCAGATACAAAACCTCCATATAGTTCAGTCCCAATATATCCAGATTTATCACCCATATTATCTAATGCTCTAATATTTGACTGATTTAAACCACCTTTAAGCCCAAACTTCCAATATTTTTCGGTTTGAATTTGTCCGCTGAATATCGTTCCAACGAACATTGATAAAGATGTAGTTAATAATGTTAACTTTTTCATATTATATTTTAAAAATTGGTTTTTAGTATTACACAATTTAAAAATTCCTCTTAATATTAAGAGGAATTTTTATTATTATTTACTGGAAAATATCTTTATTAAATATATTACTGTCTTGACTATGAGTGCTAAAAAAACTATTTTGTTTAAACCCAAATGGTAATGATGTTTCAATTTTCTTTAACCTTTTTCTATTTTTTTGTTTATTACTTGATAGTGTGCCTCCAGGTGCACACGAATAGTAATCAGTTATGTTACCATTATATCCCGAAGAAATTGAAGTTCTAAATTTTTTCCATTTTCCACTTTTTTTACGAAAAGATTCAGTAATAGACTTTATTTTAGTCAGACCAGTATTTGGAAAATGTCCTTCTTTAACTTTATGCTTCCAAATAATTCTTCTATCAGAGGAAAAAATGTTCTCGCCTTATTCTACCCTCATTTCTTTAGACCACAATTAGTTGTTTCTTAATTGTTTTTATGCTGCTAATTTATACATTTCCAATGGCTTTTTGAGTTTAATTCCTTGATGACTTCTGTTGTGATATCGCAATAACCATTTTTGTATTCCCAGATAAAGT